>CBIHRS010000018.1:0-98471 GCA_966212505.1 uncultured bacterium | reverse complement strand
ACTGGCGCGACGCCAAGATCCACGTGCTGACCCACACGCTGCACTACGGCTGCGGTGCCTTCGAGGGCGTGCGCGCCTACAACACCGTGAACGGCACGGCCATCTTCCGTTTGCGCGAGCACACCGAGCGCCTGTTCAACAGCGGCAAGATCCTGCGCATGAAGATCCCGTTCAGCCTCGAGCAGGTGATGGACGCGCAGCGCGAAGTCGTCAAGGCCAACAAGCTCGAGAGCTGCTACATCCGCCCGCTGATCTGGATCGGCGATGAGAAGCTGGGCGTGAGCCCGAAGGGCAACAAGATCCACCTGATGGTGGCCGCCTGGGCCTGGGGCGCCTACCTGGGCGAAGAAGGCCTGAAGCGCGGCATCCGCGTCAAGACCTCCAGCTACACCCGCCACCACGTCAACATCACGATGACGCAGGCCAAGACGGTGAGCAACTACACCAACTCGATCCTGGCCAACATGGAAGCCACCGACGACGGCTACGACGAAGCGCTGCTGCTCGACGCCTCGGGCTTCGTCTCCGAAGGCGCGGGCGAGAACCTCTTCGTCATCAAGAACGGCGTGGTCTACACGCCCGACCTGTCGGCTGGTGCGCTCAACGGCATCACCCGCAACACCATCTTCGCGATCTGCCAGGACCTCGGCCTGAAGCTGGTGGAAAAGCGCATCACCCGCGACGAGGTCTACATCGCCGACGAGGCCTTCTTCACCGGCACCGCGGCCGAAGTCACGCCGATCCGCGAGCTCGACCGCGTCGAGATCGGCCAGGGCTCGCGCGGCCCCATCACTGAAAAGATCCAGAGCGCGTTCTTCGACATCGTCAACGGACGCAATGCGAAGTACGCCGAATGGCTGACCAAGGTCTGATTGATTGATCAGCGAATCATGAGCGATACCCCCAAGCGAGCCGCCACCGTCGAAGTCGTCGCCGCCGACCTTCAGGGTCCCGGCGTGGTGTTCTGCCCCAACCCGAAGATGCCGCTGTGGAGCAACCATCCGCGCGTGTTCATCGACGTGGCCACCACCGGCGAAGGCTGGTGCCCCTACTGCAGCACCGTGTACAAGCTGAAGGCCGGCGAGAAGCTGCCGGCCCACCACTGAGCACCTCGAGGCTCACATCCCCTTGAAAAGCTGGGTGTAGCTGCGGCTCACCTCCAGCTTTTCGGGGTGGCCCTTCACGCTGACGATCTGCCGGCCGCGCAGGTCGCGCGTGATGCCGGCGATGGCGGTGGCATTGACCAGCGTCGACCGGTGGATCTGCCAGAACAGCTGCGGGTCCAGTTCGTCCACCAGCTCCTTGATCGGCTTGCGGATCAGCGCCTCGACGCTGGCCGTCTGCACGCGCGTGTATTTCTCGTCGGAGATGAAGAACAGCACGTCCTCCACAGGGATCATCTGGATGCTCTGGCCCACCGTGGCCTGGATCCAGCGCAGGTAGGCGGGTGCCCCGCCCGGGTTCATCTTCGACGCCAGCTGGTGCAGCAGCTGCTGCAGCGGCTTGGCCGGCGCGCCGTCGTCGGCGCCGTCGCGCGAGGCGAGGCGCTTCTTGATGCGCTCGACCGTGACCTGCAGCCGCTCGCGTTCGGCGGGCTTCAGCACGTAGTCGGCCACGCCCTGTTCGAAGGCCTCGATTGCGTACTGGTCGTAGGCGGTGATGAAGACGATCTCGCAGCCGTCCCACTCGTCGTCGGTAGGCAACTGGGCGATCTGCTTCGCGGCATCGACGCCGGTGAGGCCCGGCATGCGGATGTCGAGGAACACGATGTCCGGATGGTGCTGCGACACCAGCTCGACCGCCTCGGTGCCGTTTTTCGCTTCGCCCACGATCTGCAGCTCGGGCCACACCTCGGCGAGGCGGGCGCGCAGTTGCTCGCGCATCAGGCGTTCATCGTCGGCGATCACACAGCGGACGGGGGCGGAAGCGGGCGTGGTCATGGGCAAAGGGCTGGAGGCTCGTGGCGTCGGGTCAGGCGGGAGCGCCGTCGTCTGGATGGCGCGCGGTGTAGGGCACGGTGATGGTCACGACCGTGCCGCTGGGCTGATTCTCCGTCACCGTGAGCGTGGCCTTGGGGCCGTAGAGCAGCTGCAGCCGCTCGCGGATGTTGGCCAGGCCCACGCCGGTGCCCGAGGTGGCGGCCTTGCCGAAGCCCAGGCCGGTGTCGGCCACCGTCACCGCGAGCCGGCCATGGCGTACCTCGGCCTTCACGCTCAGCCGGCCGCCCTCGGCCTTGGGCTCGAGGCCGTGCTTGATCGCGTTCTCGACCAGGCTCTGGATCATCATCGGCGGGAACTCGGCCGACTGCAGCCCTTCGGGCACGTCGATCTCGGTCTGCAGCCGCTCTTCCATGCGCACCTTCAGGATCTCGAGGTAGGGGCGGATCACCGCGAGCTCACGGCCCAGGTCGCGCACGCCGCTGGCGTTGGCCTCGCGCATCGTCGGCATGCTGGCGCGCAGCAGTGCGATGAGGTTCTTCTGCATCTGGCTGGCCCGAGGCGGGTCGGTCTCGATCAGGTGGTCGATCGACGCCAGTGTGTTGAAGAGGAAGTGCGGCTCGACCTGCGCCTGCATCGCCGCCATGCGCGCCTCGACCACCTGGCGCTTCAGCGATTCGCTCTCGGCACGCTCGGTGGCGGCGGCCGCCTGCACCTCGGCTTTCTTGCGGCCCTGGCCCATCACCTTGATGACGATGGAGGCCAGGATCAGCAGCATCAGCGTCGGCATCATGTGGTCGCCGAGGCGGAAGCCCTTGATCGTCTTGACCTCGTCCTGCGCATCGGTTACCGCCTCGGCGGCCTTGTCGATGGCGCTGCGGATCTCATCCTTCGCGTCCTCGATCGCCTGCTTCACCTCTTCGCTGTTCGCGTTGGGCGGCAGCTTGATCTCGGCACTGGGCAGCGGGGGGGCGGGCGGCTCGGGCGGCAGCGGCACGCTGGCGCCGGGCTCGGGCGCCGAAGCCGCGGTGGACTCGGTGCGCGGCACGATGCGCACGCCCTTGTCGTCGATGTGCACCTCGTAGCTGCGGCCGGCCTTCTTGGCCTTGGCCGCCTCCGCGGCAACGGGTGGGATCGGCGGCGCCTTGACGATCACCTGCTGGTCGCCCCAGCGGGTGCTGAACGGCGGAATGCTCGAGAGGATGCCGGTGGCGATCATCGCCAGCACGGCCAGCATGACCAGCCGCTTCCAGCTCTGCTCGGCCAGCCAGTCCGCATAGCGGCGCAGCGCACGGGCCGCGTCGCGCCTGGCCGCTTCCAGGCGTGGCCGCCAGGCGGCCCGGTTTTCCAACGATGACGGCTTGTTGTCCATGGCCCCGGACTGTACGGGCCGCGGGGCCAGGGTTACAGCGGGTTGCGACGGGCCGTTTCGATCACGGGACAGGCTGCATCGCGGCGCGACGGAGCTACTCGCGGATGCCTTCGACCTGGACCTTCAGCCGCACCCGGTCGGCCACGAACGGCAGGCCGAAGCTGGCGCCGAAATCACTGCGCTTCAGCTCCCCCTCGAAATCGCCGCCACAGACCTCGCGCTGCAGCATCGGATGCCGGTAGCAGCCGAAGTGGCGGGCGGTGAGCGACAGCGGCTGGCTGGTGCTGCGCAGCGTGAACTCGCCGCGCAGCTCGGCGAGCTGGCCGTCTTTGAAGCTGAAGCGCTCGGCGACGAAATAGGCCCGGGGCTCCGCGTCGCAAGCCAGCAGGTCGCGGGCGCAGAGCCGCAGGTCCAGCGCCTTCACACCGGTGTCGAGCGAGCCGGTGGCGATGGCCAGGCTCACCAGCCCGCCGCCGGCCGCCGGATCGATCTCGACGAGGCCGTCGACCGGCCCGAAGCGGCCGCGCAGCGTCGAGGTGCCGAAGTGCATCACCTCGAAGTGCACGAAGGTGTGCGCCGGGTCGAGCCGGTAGCGCTGCGGCTCCGCCTGGACCGCGAGGCCCAGCGAGCACAGCAGCGCGGCCGGCCAGACCTTGTGGGTCACTGCTTGATCGCTTCGACCTGGATCACGACATGCACCGCATCCGAGAAGCCGTAGTTCAGGCCCCAGGTCATGCCGTACTGGCTGCGCGTGATCGTGGTGTCGAAGTCGCCGCCGCAGACCTCGCGCTTGAGCATCGGGTTCTGGTAGCAGTTGAAGTTCAGCGCCTTCAGCGTCACCGGGTTGGTCTTGCCCAGCAGCGTCAGCGTGCCGCTGATCTCGGCCACCTTGTCGCCGTTGAAGGTGAACTTGTCGCCCACGAACTTGGCGGTCGGGAATTCGGCGACGTTGAAGAAGTCCTTGCTCTGCAGGTGCTTGTTGAACGCCTCGGTGCCGGTGTTGATGCTGGCGGTGTCGAGCGTCAGCTCCACCTTGCCGGTCTTGGCGGCCTTGTCGAGCTGTACCGTGCCTTCCTTCTTGTCGAAGCGGCCGCGGTTGGTCGAGGTGCCGAAGTGCTGGATCTCGAAGGTGGCGAAGGTGTGCGTCGGGTCGATCGCGTAGGTGTCGGCATGGGCGGCGCCGGCGGCGAAGAGGCCCGCGGCCAGCGCGGTGAGGGCGAACGATTTCATCAGGAGGTCCTCCTTGGATGGTGGGTGAACGGGAAGGGGAAACGAAAGGATCAGAGCGGGCCGATGCCGGTGAGCGCGAGCTTGAACTTCACCTGCACGTCGTTGGCGACCATCGAGGTGTCGGTCCATTCGCCCTCGCCGATCTTGAAATCGAGCCGCTTGATCGTGAACGCGCCGGTGGCGGTGGTGGTGCCGCCGGCCTGCGTGAGCGCCACCGGCACGACGATGTCGCGCGGCGTGCCCTTGATGCTGAGCTTGCCGGCCACGTCGAACTTGCCCGGGCCGGTGGCCTTGACGCTCGTCGACTGGAAGCTGGCCTGCGGGAACTTCTTGGTGTCGAACCAGGGCTGCTTGGCCAGCTCGCTCTCGCTCTCGGGCGCGCCGAGCGACACGCTGGCCAGGTCGATCGTGATCGCGATCTTGGCCGCCTCGGGCTTCTTCGGGTCGAAGTTCACCTGGGCGTCGAACTTGCGGAACTTGCCGTCGACCGGCACGCCCATCTGCTTGCTGGTGAAGCTGACCTCGCTCTGCGCCGGAACGAGCTTCTGCTGGGCGAAGGCGGGGGTGGCAACGGCGGCGGCCAGCGTGGCGAGCACGAGGGCGCGGCGGGCGGAGAACAGCGTCATGGTGATGGGGGATGAAAGTGGTGGACGACCGGACATACGGACTCAGCCGCGGCCGGGACGCATGCGCAGCAGCAAACCGTCGCGGTCGATGAACTGGTGCTTGAGCGCCGCGGCGACGTGCATCAGCACCAGCAGCGCCAGCAGCCAGGCCAGCCGGCCATGCCAGGGCTTGATCGCCTCGGCCAGCGCCTTGTCGGGCGACACGAAGTCGGGCAGCGGCAGCACGCCGTACAGCACGATCGGGAAGCCGGCGGCCGAGCTGTAGGCCCAGCCCACCAGCGGCACGGCGAAGAACAGCAGGTACAGGCCCCAGTGCGTGACGTGGGCGGCGCTGCGCTGCCAGGCCGGCATCGGCAGGTCGGCCGGCGGGCGGTGGGTCAGGCGCCACAGCAGGCGCAGCGCCGACAGCGCCAGGATCGTGACGCCGGCCCACTTGTGCCAGTTGTAGAGCTTGAGCCGCGTGGGCGAGAACGGCAGGTCGGCCATGTAGGCGCCGACGCAGAAAGACACCACGATCAGCAGCGCCAGCAGCCAGTGGAAGGCGATGGCGACGCCCGAATAGCGTTCGGAGGCGGTGGTCTGGTTCATGGTCTTGATCCGCGTCATGGAAGCGAAGTCTCCGACGCCGCTGGCGCCCAAAGGTTCACCGGCCTTCACCGCTTGGTTCAAATGGCCTGAAAGGCCGTGGATGCGGTATCGGCGAGCAGTGGTTCAAATCGGGCCGCCAGCGCCGCCCGCTCGGCCGGCGGCAGCAGATGGTGGCGCAGTGCGAAATCCAGCGTCGCCAGTGCGGCATCCACCGTCATTTCGCCGGCGGCGGCGCGGGCCAGCGCTTCGTGCACCGGCATCCGATGCAGCTCGGCCACCTCGCCGTCCTGGTTGACCGGCTGCAGGCCGGCGGGCAACGCCAGGTCGAACACGTAGAGCCATTCCTGCTGCAGGCCTTCGGGGATGTTGCGCCGCAGGTGGATCACGCCGCCGGGCTGCGCCGCCTGCATCTGCTCCGGCGTGAGGCCGGCCTCTTCCCAGCCTTCGCGGACCAGCGTCTCGCGCGGCGTCTGGTGGGCCGGCACGCCGCCGCCCACCAGGTTGTCGAGCAGGCCGGGGTCGGTGGGCTTGGTGAACGAGCGGCGCGCGATCCACAGGTGGGTGGGCCGGCCGGCCGCATCGGCCACGTAGCCGTTGCAATGGGCGCCGAAGGTCAGCGTGCCCCAGAAGCGCGAGGCGGCCCGCTCGATGTGGGCGAAGGCGGGCGTGCCCTGGCGCTCGACCACCGCATAGAGCTCGTCGCGCCAGGCCACCACCAGGCCGGCGTCGCGCAGCGCGCGGTTGATCCGGGCCAGCGCCGCATCGCGCTCCGCCTGTGGTGCCAGCAGGTGCACCGCATCGTGCCGCAGCGCCAGTGCATCGGGGTAGGCGGCCAGCGCGCCCAGGTGCTCGCGCGCCACCGAGCCGACGAGCACGCCATCGATCAGGAAAGGCAGCCGGGTGGCGGGATCGTGGTCGCGGGCGGCGGCCAGGGCCGCCCAGGAGGCGATGTGCGATGCCATCAAGCAGGCTTCAGGAACCCCGGATATGCGTCGATCTTGTCCTGCAGCCGCTGCGCCAGCAGCGCGCTCGCGCCGCCCAGTTCGCGGTGGATCAGCGCCGCCTCGTCGCGGTAGCCGAGGATCTTGGCGTTGTCCCAATAGAACGGCGGGTGGTAGAGGTTGCTGATGCGGTCGGCCAGCTTGACCATCCACACCTCGCGCGGCTGCAGCCGGATGCGGCGCAGGCTGTCCGCGATCTGCTCGGCCTTGGTGGGCAGGCGCTCGTCCTTCGACAGCGCGAGCACGCCATCGGCCACCCGCGTGCCGAATTCGCGCGCCACCGATTCATAGGTGGCCGCCGTGTCCTCGATCGTGTCGTGCAGCAGCGCGCACTGCACCGCCAGCGCACCATCGGCGCCGGGCTCGGCCTGCAGCGCCCAGATCACCTCCATCGCGACGCTGCCGATGTGGTTGATGTACTCGATGCGCTCGCCCTCGGCGGTGCCGCCGTAGGTCTGGCCGCGGTGGTGCAGCGAGGCGAAGCGCCACGCGCGGGCATAGTCGTCGGGTGTCCATGCGCTCATTGCGGCCTCCGGTTGCGCAGTTGCCCGAGCTTGGCGCCGCCCAGCACGGCGAGCAGCGTGGCCAGCGACATCATCGCCGTCACGTCCGAAGTCTGCGTGCTGCCGGTTTCCATCAGCAGCCCGATGCCGATCGACAGCACCGCGAGGATGCAGGGCAGCACGAAATCGCTGCGGAGCGAGATGCGCGCGCACACGTAGCCGCCCGCCACCGAGAAGCCGCATCCCATCGCCATGCCCACCAGCCACACCCACGAGCCGCTGCCGGCGCCGGCCTCCATCGCCTCGCGGACCTGCGCCTCGGTGGCGCCCGATGCGCCGAGCGAGAGGCTGTAGATGATGCTCAGCACGATGCTGCCGAGGAAGGTGCCGCCGATGTCGGTGACCAGCCCGAGCGTGACCGCCTTGACCGGCGAGCCGGGCGGCGGCACAGGATCGCGGACTTCGGTGCCGGGGGCGGCGTAGGGGTTGGGATCGGGAGCGCTCATCAACGGGAGTGTGACGCATCCCGCTGCCGTCATTCGAACGGAAACCGCCGCGGCCAGAACGCCGCCAGCCGCGGCTCTTCATCCACGCGCCGCACCACCGGCGCCATCTTTGGCGCCGCCTGGTAGAAGCGTTCGCGCCACGGCCCGAAGCGTGAGACGACCGTCACGTACAGGTCGAGCACCGTCAGCTCGTCGCCCAGCAGGTAGCGGCCCGGCTGCAACTGCTCGTCCATCACGCTCCAGCAGAAGGCAATGCGTTCGTGCACCGCGTCGACCACCGCCTGGCGAGAGGTCTTGGGCGCGCCGATGCGCGACACGTCGGGCTTGATCCAGTGCAGCGAGTAGATCGCGGTCGACACGTAGACCATCCAGCGCAGGAACTGCGCGCGAGCGTCGCTGCCGGGCGGCGGTGCGAGCCTTGAGTCGGGATGCTGGTCGGCCAGGTGGATCAGGATCGCGGCGCTCTCGGTCATCGTGCTGCCGTCGGGCAGCACCAGCGTCGGGATCTGGCGCATGCGGTTGACCGGCGCCACCCGTTCACGCGCCGCTTCCTCGACCCAGGTGGCGCCTTCGATCAGCTGGTAGGGCAGGCCGAGCAGCGTCAGCGCGGCCTCTACTGCGACCGAGCCGGAGCCTTGGGCGCCGTAGAGCGTGAGCGCGGATGGAGCGGCGGTGGGAGGAGATGCGGCACTCATGGCTTCCGAGTGTGCACCTTTCTCGAGGGCGTGGCGGCTTTCAATACAGCGTCTCGCGCTGCCGCTTCGGCAGCGCCGCGTCGTAGGCCTCGCCGTCGATGCTGCCGCAGCTCAGCGTGCCCAGCACCTGCCCGGGCGTGGGCAGTGTGGCGCGGTCGACGTGGGTGGCGGTGTCCCACAGCGACGAGCGCATCAGCGCGCGGCCGCACTGGAAGAACATCGTCTCCACCGTGATCACCAGCACCGAGCGCGGCAGCTTGCCGTCCATCGCGCAGCGCTGCAGCAGCCCAGGCGCGGTGCTGATGAACGCGCGGCCGTTGACGCGCAGCGTCTCGCGGCAACCGGGGATCATGAACAGCAGCGCCACGCGCGGATCGGCGATCACGTTGTAGAGGCTGTCGGCGCGGTTGTTGCCGCGGCGGTCGGGCAGCAGCAGCGTGTGATCGTCGGCCACCTGCACGAAGCCGGGCGGATCGCCGCGCGGCGACACGTCGAGCCCACCGGGGCCCGAGGTGCCAAGCAGCACGAACGGCGCCGCCTCGATGAAGGGTCGGTACAGCGGATGCACATGGTCGGCCTCCTTGGCGAGCGCGGTCTCGCCGGGCACACCGTACAGGGCGCGTAGCGCGTCGGCATCGGTGATGCGGTGGGCGGGGTCGTGCCAGTCGTTCATCGTGAAGGAGCGGTGGGGATGCAAGCCTGGATCTGCCTCACCCATGCCGCGACCCGGGGCTGGCTGCAGTCGTGGGGAATCGCGTAGCGGGCGACATAGGTCTGCCCTGCATCGGTGAAGGCGGTGGACACCACCAAGCAGCGGTCGAGGTCGAGGGGCTGTTGCGGGTCGGTCATTTCGAAGGCGCGCAGTGGGTGGAGGTGCCGGGCGGCATTCCACAGCTTCCTGAAGTCGTCCTTCGAGAGAGAGGCGTCGGCGGTCGACTGCTTGCCTTCCGCATGCGCCGTCCAGGTGGCACGCGGCGCACCGGCGATGCAGGAGAGCGTGCCATGCCATTCCGCGGGACCCATCCGGGTGACGAACGAGATCACGTGCGAGCGGTGATCATCGAGTGCCGGTGCGCGGGGCAGGAAGCGCAGGGCGAGCCAGGTCAGGCCGGTACCGAGGGCCAGCAGCAATGGCAGGCTGAGCAGCGAAAACACGCCCCAGCCGAGCAGGTAAAGCGGAGCCGACAGGCAGCCCCACAGCACCAGCAGCAGCGCGTACTCGGTGACGCCCCAATGCGCGATCGCCGCCCGGAAGGTGCGCAGCGATCGCCGCAGCCGGGCCATGAGTTCAGCGCTTGGCGTTGGCCAGCGCCACGCCGAAGCCCACGAAGGTGGCCGCGGCGGTCTTGTTGACGATGTGGCCGCCGCGGCGGCTGCCAAGCCAGCCGCGGGCGCGCTGGGCGAAGAGCGCGTAGGCGCAGTGGATCAGCACCACCAGCGCGCTGTAGGTCAGCACCAGCGTGATGAACTGCAGCGCATAGCTGCGCTGGCCATCGATGAACTGCGGAAACACCGACAGGAAAAAGAAGATCGGCTTCGGGTTGGTGAACTGTAGCGACAGCCCCTCGATGAAGCGCCGGCGGTGGCTGGCCTCGCGCGCCTGCGGTGCCGCGAGGTCGAGCGGCGGCGCGCGCCACAGCCGGATGCCCAGGTACACCAGGTAGGCCGCGCCGATGAACTTGAGCACCGTGAAGGCCAGCGCCGAGGCGGCCAGCAGCACGCCCAGGCTGGTGGCCGAAATCGCCGCGATCACGAACGCGCCGCAGGCGATGCCGAGGATGCCGGCGATGGTGCCGCGCAGCCCGTGGCGCAGCGCGTTGCTCAGCGTCATCACGACGCCGGGGCCGGGGCTGGCCACCACCGCGGCGGCCATCAGCAGGAAGAGCAGGTAGAGCTTCATGGGGTGCGGGCCGCAAGCATGCGCTCGCGCAATCGGGTGAAGAAGAGTTCGGCCGCATCAGCGCTGGCGAAGGCGCTGACGGGCAGCGTTTCGATGGTGTTCCAGCGCAGCTGCACGAAGAGCTGGCGCTTGCGTGCATCCTTGCGCACGTCGAGCACGTCGGCCCAGGCATAGCGCAGCTCGCTGCCGCCGCGCGTGATCACCAGTGCCTCGTCGGCGATGCGGTAGCGGCTGCTGCGGTCGTCGAAGCGCAGGCGGCGCCGGTTCATCACGCCGAACAGGCCGAGGCCGCAGATCGAGAGCGCCAGGCCGCCCACGCCGAGCCAGAACATCGGCGCGGCGAAGTCGGCGCCGGCATGCCACCACGTCAGCAGCCGGTACAGCAGCATGAACTGCGCGACGGCGCCGGCGATGAAGCCGAAGAACACGCCGACGAACAGCAGGTTGGCCTGCGGCGAGACGAAGGTGGCCTCGGCCACGTGCTGCGCGGCGGCGCGCTGCCGTCCGCTCAGGCTCACGGCCACGCAGAGCGAAGGATCGGTATCAGGCATGCCGCGATTGTGGGCGGCGGCCGCCGCTTCAGGCAACGCGCCGGCCCCCCACGAACACCGAGCGCACCACCGGGTGGTCGTCGAGCTCGCGCACCCGCACGAGGTCGGCACGCAGGCCGGGCGCGAGCTCGCCGCGGTCGTGCAGGTCGGCCGCCAGCGCGGGCCCGCGGCTGACCACCGCCACCGCCTCGGGCAGCGTGAAGCCGGCGTCGCGCGCCAGCAGCCACGCGGCCTGCAGCAGGCTGCCCGGCACGTAGTCGGACGACAGGCCGTCGAGCACGCCTTCGCGCGCCAGGTCCACCGCGGCCACGTTGCCCGAATGCGAGCCGCCGCGCACGACGTTGGGCGCGCCGGCGATCGTCTTCAGGCCGTGCTGGTGCGCATGCTTGGCCGCGGCCATCGTGGTGGGGAACTCGCTCATCATCGCGCCGAGCTCGCGCGCCTCGTCCACATGCGCGATCGTGGTGTCGTCGTGCGTGGCCAGCGCGATGCGGTGGCTGCGCGCGAAGTCGGCGAACCACGCGCGGTTGGGCTTGGCATGCTGCTCCTGCCGCAGCGGCGCCATGCGCAGCTCTTCGTCGAACTGCGCATCGGTCCAGCCCTTCTTGCCGGTGAAGTAGATGCGGGCGTGCGCCGGGTCGGTCCACTGGCGCTGGCCCGGCGTGTGGTCCATCAGCGAGATCAGCTTCAGCCGCCGGTGGTGCGCAAACGGCTCGAACAGCGTGCGCGCATTGGCGGCCGGCAGCTCGCAGCGCACGTGGATCAGGTGCTCGGCCTTCAGCAGGCCGGCGGCGTCCAGCCGGTCGAGCGTGGCGAGCAGGTCGCTCTGGTCGCGCGAGCGGAAGCCGCCGCCGTATGGGTCGCCCACGCCGATGGCATCGAACACCGTGGTGATGCCGGCCGCGGCGATCTCGGCATCGTGCGCCTGCAGTGCGATGCGCATCGGGAAGTGCACCTTCGGCCGCGGCATCACGTGGCGCTCGAGGTTGTCGGTGTGCACCTCGACTAGGCCGGGCAGCAGGTGGTCGCCCTCGCAGTCGATCGCGCCCGGCGCATGGCTGGCGCCGGCATCGATGGCGGCGATGAGGCCGTCGCGCACACAGAGGCTGCCGTGCAGCACCTCGCCGGCGAGCACGATGCGGGCGTTGCTGAAGATCTGTTCTTTCATCCCGGTCCTGATTTCAGTCGTCCTGCAGAGGCACCGCAAAGCTCACGCCGTGCCGGCCGTAGCCCAGGCGTTCGTAGAAGGCATGGGCCTCGGTGCGCCTCGCGTTCGACGACAGCGCCAGTTTGTAGCAGCCGGCCTTTCTGGCGCGTGCCATCGCTTCGTCCATCAGCGCCCGGCCGATGCCCAGGCCTTGCGCCTCGGGATGCACCGCCACGTCCTCGACCAGCGCACCCGGCCGGCCGCGATGCGCCAGCAGCGGCCAGACGAAGAAGGTCAACGTGCCGAGCGCGCGGCCGTCGCGCTCGGCTACCAGCACCACGCCGCCGACGGCACGCACCGCATGCCAGAGCGCGGGGGCGGCCGAGCGATCGTTCTCGCCCGGTGCGTCCAGCCCCGCGTCTTCGTACAGCGACAGCAGCGCCGGCACGTCGGCCAGCGTGGCCTCGCGGATCGTCAGCGTCATGCCCGGGCCTCCTCTCGCCGTTCGCGGCCGTGTTGGATGGGCGCAGATCAACAGGCACCGGCGCCGAAGAGCTGCAATGTCATCTAGACCACTTTATGATGCCAGCATCGACGCCCGGGAAGACAATTTCCCGAGTGCCCGCCACGGTTACCCGATCCGACGATGCTGAAAGACAAGCTTCCCCTGCCGCCCGACGTGGCGGAGGCGCCGACCGAACTTCGCCGCTGGGAGCAGATCGCCGCCGAGCTGCGCGCCGACATCACCGCCGGCCGCTTCGCGCCCGGCACGCGCCTGCCCAACGAGACGCAGCTCGCCGAGCGCTTCGGCGTCAACCGCCACACGCTGCGCCAGGCGGTGCGCCAGCTGGCGCACGAAGGCCACCTGAAGGTGATGCACGGCAGCGGCATCTATGTGCGCGAGCTGGTGCTCGACTACGCGCTGCAGCGCCGCACGCGGCTCAGCGAGAGCCTCTCGCATGCCGGCGAACGCGCCGAGCGCGAGCTGCTGGCGCACGAGCAGCGGCCCGCCGGCGAATGGGCCGCGCCGCTGCGGCTCAGTGCGCGCGCGCAGGTCGAGGTGATGTACACCCGGGCCAGCGTGCGCGGCCGGCCGATCGGCATCTCGACCGCGGCCTTTCCGCAGGCGCGGCTGGGCGGCATCGCCGAGGCCTTCCGCGCCACCGGCTCCATCACCGCCGCGCTGCAGCGCCTGGGCGTGCCCGACTACGTGCGCGCCAGCAGCACCGTGTCGTGCCGCCTGCCCACGGCCGCCGAGGCCGATGCGCTGGCGCGGCCGGTCACCGAGCCGGTGCTGGTGGTGCAGTACGTCAACGCCGATCCCGAAGGCCGGCCGGTGGAAGCCGGCTGCACGCTGTTTGCTGCCGATGCGGTGCAGCTCACCGTCACCCACGACGAGGCCTGATGACTCATCGTTATGCGATCTACTTCGCGCCCGATGCGGCGCATCCGCTGTGGCGCGCCGGCTGCGCATGGCTGGGCCGCGATGCACGCGCCGGTCAGCCGCTGCATCCGCCGGCGGGCGACGCGGTGCGCGAGGCCTGGCGCTATGGCTTCCATGCGACGCTGAAGGCGCCGATGCGCCTGCGCGACGGCGCCACCGAAGCCGAGCTGCTGCAGGCGCTGCAGGCCATCGCCGAGCGCACGCCGGCCTTCGACATGCCGCCGCTGCAGGTGGGCTGGCTCGACCGCTTCATCGCGCTGCGCCCCACGGAGCCGGTGGCGGCCGACCATCCTTTGCGGCGCGTGGCCGATGCCTGCGTGACCGGCCTCGACACGCTGCGCGCACCGATGACGCCGGCCGAACGCGAGCGCTACCTGCGCGCCGGGCTGAGCGAACGGCAGCGCGAGCAGGTGCAGCGGTGGGGTTATGCGCACGTGCTGGAGGACTGGCGCTTTCACTTGACGATCAGCAAGGTCTGGCCCGACCCTGGTGTGCCGGAGGCCGATGCGATGTGCGAAGCTGCGAGGCACCATTTCGCGGCGGCGCTGGCGCGCCCGCTGCGCTTCGACGCGCTGTGCGTCTTCATCGAACCCGCGCCGGGCGAGCCGTTCGTGCTCACCCGCCGCATCGCGTTGCCTGCTGCATGACCCCCACATCCTCGTCCCGCCTCATCGTCGTCGTCGGCCCTTCGGGCGCCGGCAAGGACACGGTGCTGCACCTGTGGCGCGGGCAGCTGCCGGCCGGTGCGCCGGTGCATTTCGTGCGCCGCGTCGTCACGCGCGGCGCCGACCCGGTGGGCGAGAACCATGAGCCGGTGTCCGAGGCCGAGTTCGATCGGTTGCTCGCCGAAGGCGCGCTGGTGTTCCATTGGGAGGCGCACGGGCTGCGCTACGGCATCCACCGCGAGGCGCTGGCGCCGCTGGACCGCGGTGAATGGGTGGTGCTCAACGGTTCGCGCCAATACCTGCCGGCGATGCGGCAGATCGCGCCGGGGCTGCGCGTGGTGGCCATCACCGCACCGCCCGAAGTGCTGGCGCGCCGCCTGCGCGAACGTTCGCGCGAGCAGGGCGCAGCGCTCGACGAGCGGCTGGCCCGCGCCGCGCTGCCGGTGCAGGCCGACCTCACGCTGGTCAACGATGGCCAGGCCTCTGCCTGTGCCGAGGCGCTGGACGATTGGTGGCGGGGCCTGCGCGAGGGCCGCACATGAAGCGGCGCCAGGGCTCAACCCGCGCCGCCAGAGGACGATGAGACGGCTGTGCACACCTCGTCTTCCCTATCTCGGCGCATCCGCGTCCCGCGCAGCATCGGCCTCGGGCTGGGCGCCCTCTGCGTGGGCGCCGCCTTGCACCAGCGCGGCGCCGAGCCGTGGCTGTGGGCGCTGCTCGCGCTGAACGGCTTCGCGTGGCCGCAGATCGCCTACTGGTGGAGTTCGCGCAACGCGAGGTCGCAGGAGGCTGAGCGGCGCAACATCGTGCTCGATGCGGCCTTCGGCGGCTTCTGGCTGCCGGCCATGGGCTTCAACCTGCTGCCCAGCACGCTGATCGCCACGATGCTGGTGATGGACACGCTGGCCGTGGGCGGCGGGCGGCTCTTCGTGCGCGGCATCGTCGCGTTGCTCTGCGGCGTGGGAGCGGGCGTGCTGCTGCTCGACGCGCCGCTGGTGCTGGCCGCCAGCCTGTCCACCATCATCGCGGCGCTGCCCTTCCTGGTGGTGTATCCGCTGACCATCGGCCTGGTCACCTACCGGCTGTCGCGCCGGCTCAGCCGGCAGAAGCAGGAGCTCGCGGCCTCCGAGCAGTTGCACCGGGCCACGCTCGATGCCATCGATGCCGGCATCGTGCTCTTCGATGCCGACGACCGGCTGGTGCTGTGCAACCGCAGCTTCCGCGAGCTCTACGCCGACTTGGCGCCGGTGATCCAGCCGGGCCGGCGCTTCGAGGAGATGCTGCGCGGCGCACTGGCCTGCGGGCTGATCCCCGAGGCGGCCGGGCGCGAGGAAGCCTGGGTGAGCCGGCGCCTCGATGAGCATGCGCATCCGCAGGGACCGGTCGTCCGCGAGCTGCCGGGCGACCGCTGGCACCGCATCGTCGAGCAGCGTCTGCCGGATGGCCGGCTGCTGTCGTTCAGCGCCGACGTGACCGAGCTCGTGCGCAAGGAGCGTGCGCTCGAGGATGCGCGGCGCGATGCACAGCAGGCGCGCGAGCGGCTCGAAGATGCGATCGACGTGCTGCCCGACGGCTTTGCGCTCTACGACGCGCAGGACCGGCTGCTGATGTGCAACCAGCACTACCGCTCGATGTATGCCGAAACCGGCGATGCCATCGTGGAAGGCCGGACCTTCGAGGAGCTGCTGCGCGCCGGCCTGGCGCGCGGGCAGTACCCCTCGGCCGCCGGCCGCGAGGACGAATGGCTGGCGCAGCGGCTCGCGCAGCACCGCCATCCACAGGGCGCGCTGCTGCAGGACCTGCCCGGCAACCGCTGGCTGCGCATCAACGAGCGCCGCACGCGTGACGGTGGCCTGGCCGGCGTGCGCACCGACGTGACCGACCTCGTGCGCCGCGAGCAGGAGCTGCAGCGCCTGAACCGCGAGCGCGCCGCCTACGAGGAGCGCTTGCGCGAGGCCAACGCGCAGCTCGAGCAGCTGTCGGACACCGACCCGCTCACCGCGCTGGCCAACCGCCGCCAGTTCGACCGTCGACTGCAGGACGAATGGCTGCGTGCGCGCCGCAGCGGCCAGCCGCTGGCGCTGCTGATGATCGACGTCGACTTCTTCAAGCGCTACAACGACCGCTACGGCCACCTCGAGGGCGACGAATGCCTGCGCCGCGTGGCCGCTGCGCTGGGGCGCTGCGCGCGCCGGCCGGCCGACCTGGCGGCACGCTACGGCGGCGAGGAGTTCGTGCTGCTGCTGCCCGAGACCACGCAGGAAGAGGGCGCACACGTCGCGCGCTGCTGCCTCGAGGCCATCGATGCCGAGGCCGTGCCGCATGAAGACTCATCGGTCGCGAGCCACGTCACCGTGAGCATCGGTGTCGCTTCGATGCGTGCCGATCCGGCGGGCGGCGACCCGTCGATGCTGGTGCGCAGCGCCGATGCGGCGCTCTACCGCGCCAAGGCCGGCGGCCGCCATCGCTGGGCGGCCGACGATGCCGCAGCTGCGCAGATCGAGCTGAAAAGCGCCTGAAAAACCACGCTGTCCGCGTTGCGGGCAAACCCTCTGCTTCTCGACAGAAGCGGCTCCTACACTGAAACGATTCAGCCCATCGGACGTGATTCGATCGGCTGAACCGGCATCTCAATGTTTGCAGTCTGAAGAGGTTCCGCCCGCCATGCACGATTCATCGCTGCAGGTCGATTCACCCGCTCCCCCGCGCAGCGCCAGCGGCGCGCTGGTGCCGGCGGTCACGCGGGCGATGGCGCTGCTCGATCTGCTGGCGCAGCAGCGCGAGGCGCTCAACCCCACGCAGCTGGCCTCGCGACTGCAGCTGCCCAAGAGCAGCGTGCACGGCCTGTGCAACACGCTGGCCTCGCGCGGCTATCTGCGCCGGCACGACGACGGCAGCTACTTCATCGGCCCCAGCGTGATGGGCCTGGCCAATGCCTTCGTCAGCCGCACCGGCGCCGCGCAGGAATTCGCCACGCTGTGGCACGAGCTCGGCACGCCCCCCGATGAAACCGTGATCCTCTCGGTGCTGGCCGGCACCGACGTGGTCTACATCGCTGCCCGCAATGGCCTGCGCCCGCTGGGCCTGGCCTTCACCGTCGGCATGCGCCTGCCTGCGCACCTGGCGGCTTCGGGCAAGGCCATGCTGGCCTTTCACGACGAGGCCACGCTGCGCAAGCTGTATGGCCAGCTGCGGCTGCAGCGCCGCCACGGCGCCGGCGGCACGATGACGCTGAAGGCCCTGCTCGACGAGCTGGCGCTGGTGCGCCAGCGCGGCTGGAGCGTCGACGACGAGAGCGTGCGCGAAGGCGTGTACTGCCTCGGCGCGCCGGTGTTCGATGCCAGCGGCGAGGCGGTGGCCGGCATCGGCGTGTGCACCCACAAGGCCACGCTCGATGCCAAGGCCGAGCAGCGCCACCGCAGCGTGGTGATCGACATCGCGCGCCGGCTCACCCAACGCTTGGGCGGCGTGCCCCCCACCAGGACCGACACCCGATGAGCCAGACTGACATCATCCTGCAGACGCACAAGCTCACGAAGGAGTTCAAGGGCTTCGTCGCCGTGAACCAGGTCGACCTGCAAGTGAAGCGCGGCCACATCCACGCGCTGATCGGCCCCAACGGCGCCGGCAAGACCACCTGCTTCAACCTGCTGACCAAGTTCCTCACGCCCACCTCGGGGCAGATCGTGTTCAACGGCGAGGACATCACGCGCGAGCAGCCGGCGCACATCGCGCGGCGCGGCGTGATCCGCTCGTTCCAGATCTCGGCGGTGTTTCCGCACCTGAGCGTGCTCGAGAACGTGCGCGTGGCGCTGCAGCGCAAGCTCGGCACCTCGTTCCATTTCTGGAAGCCCGAGCGCACGCTCGAGGTGTTGAACGAGCGCGCCAAGGAGCTGCTGCGCGCGGTCGACCTCGAGAGCTACGCGAGCACGCTGACCGTGAACCTGGCCTATGGCCGCAAGCGCGCGCTCGAGATCGCCACCACGCTGGCGATGGAGCCCGAGCTGATGCTGCTCGACGAGCCCACGCAGGGCATGGGCGTGGAAGACGTCGACCGCATCCGCCAGCTGATCAAGAAGGTGTCGGCCGGCCGCACCATCCTGATGGTGGAGCACAACATGAGCGTGGTCTCCAGCATCGCCGACAAGATCACCGTGCTGGCGCGCGGCGCCACGCTGGCCGAAGGGCCGTATGCGGAGGTGTCGAAGAACCCGGCGGTGATCGAGGCCTACATGGGCAGCGCCAACACTGAACTGCAGGGGGCCCACTGACATGGCGGCATTCCTCGAGATCCGCGACCTGCACGCCTGGTACGGCGAATCGCACGTATTGCATGGTGTGAACTTCAGCGTCAACGAAGGCGAGGTGGTCACGCTGCTGGGCCGCAACGGCGCCGGCCGCACCAGCACCATGCGCGCGATCATGGGCCTGGTGGGCAGCCGCAAGGGCTCGATCAAGGTGTTCGGCACCGAGACCATCGGCCTGCCCACGCACAAGATAGCCCGGCTCGGCATCGGCTACTGCCCGGAAGAGCGCGGCATCTTCTCCTCCTTGAGCGCGCACGAGAACCTGATGCTGCCGCCGGTGCTCAAGGCCGGCGGCATGCCGCTGGAGCAGATCCACACGATGTTTCCCAACCTGCGCGAGCGCGCCGGCAGCCAGGGCACGCGGCTCTCGGGCGGCGAGCAGCAGATGCTGGCGGTGGCGCGCATCCTGCGCACCGGCGCCAAGCTGCTGCTGCTCGACGAGATCTCCGAAGGCCTGGCCCCGGTGATCGTGCAGAAGCTTGCCGAGATGGTGCTGATGCTGCGCAAGCAGGGCTACACCGTGCTGATGGTGGAGCAGAACTTCCGTTTCGCCGCGCCGCTCGCCGACCGCTTCCTCGTGATGGAGCACGGCGTCATCACGCAGGAGTTCACACAGGCACAGCTGCCCGACCGCCTGGCGCAGCTGCACGAAACCCTCGGCGTCTGAACCACGACGCCACCACTCGCCCTTAGGACAGCAGAGGAGTCAAACATGATGAGCAGCAAACTGAAGACGATCGTCGCCGCCTGCGGCCTGGCCTGCGCCGCCAGCGCGGCCCACGCCCAGTATTCGGGCGACGTGATCCGCATCGGCTTCATCACCGACATGTCGGGCCTGTATTCCGACATCGACGGCTCGGCCGGTGCCGAAGCCATCCGCATGGCCATTGCCGATGCCGGCGGCGCGGTGGCCGGCAAGAAGGTGGAGCTGCTGGTGGCCGACCACCAGAACAAGGCCGACGTGGCCGCCGCCAAGGCGCGCGAATGGTTCGACCAGCAGGGCGTCGACCTGCTGATCGGCGGCACCAACTCCGGCACCAGCCTGGCCATGGCCAAGGTGGCGGCCGAGAAGAAGAAGCCCTTCGTCGCGGTGGGCGCCGGCACCTCGGCGTTGACCAACGAGCAGTGCAGCCCCTACACCATCCACTGGGCCTACGACACGATGGCGCTGGCCAAGGGCACCGGCGGCGCAGTGGTCAAGGCCGGTGGCAAGAGCTGGTATTTCCTGACCGCCGACTATGCCTTCGGCCAGAGCCTGCAGAACGACACCACCAACGTGGTCAAGGCCGCGGGCGGCACCGTGGTGGGTTCGGTGAAGCATCCGCTGTCGGCCAGCGACTTCTCGAGCTTCCTGCTGCAGGCGCAATCGAGCAAGGCGCAGATCCTCGGCCTGGCCAATGCCGGCGGCGACACCATCAACGCGGTGAAGGCGGCCAACGAGTTCGGCATCACCAAGACGATGAAGCTCGCCGGCCTGCTGGTGTTCATCAACGACATCCACTCGCTGGGCCTGAAGACCACGCAGGGCATGTACCTGACCGACAGCTGGTACTGGAACAAGGACGCCGAGACCCGCGCCTGGAGCCGCAAGTTCTTCGAGAAGATCAAGCGCATGCCCTCGTCGCTGCAGGCGGCCGACTATTCGGTGGCGGCCAACTACCTCGCTGCGGTCAAAGCCGTGGGCAGCGACGATGGCGACAAGGTGCTGGCCCAGCTGCACAAGAGCAAGGTCAACGACGTGTTCGCGAAGAACGGCTATGTGCGCCCCGACGGCCGCATGGTGCACGACATGTACCTGATGCAGGTGAAGTCGCCGGACAAGTCCACCGAACCGTGGGATTACTACAACGTGGCCGCCACCATCAAGGGCGACGAGGCCTTCACCACCAAGGCAGAGAGCAAGTGCTCCCTGTGGAAGTGACCACCAGGGCGATGTGATGGAACTGTTCGGCATCCCGATCCAGGCCCTGCTCGGCCAGCTGCTGCTGGGCCTGGTGAACGGCTCGTTCTACGCCATGCTGAGCCTCGGCCTCGCGGTGATCTTCGGGCTGCTGGGCATCGTCAACTTCGCGCACGGCGCGCTCTACATGATCGGCGCCTACGTGGCGTGGATCGCGATGGAGAAATGGGGCATCGGCTACTGGTGGGCGCTGCTGCTGGCGCCCATGGTGGTCGGTGCGCTCGGCGTGGTGGTGGAGCGCCTGCTGCTCAAGCACCTGTACAAGCTCGACCCGCTTTACGGCCTGCTGCTCACCTTCGGCCTTGCGCTCATCGCCGAGGGCATCTTCCGCGACCAGTTCGGCGTGTCGGGCCAGCAATACAGCGTGCCCGAGGCGCTGCAGGGGGCGACCAACCTCGGCTTCATGGTGCTGCCCAACTACCGCGCCTGGGTGGTGGTGGCCTCGCTCGTGGTGTGCCTGGGCACCTGGTTCCTGATCGAGAAGACGCCGCTGGGCGCCACGCTGCGCGCCGGCACCGAGAACCCGGCGCTGGTGCAGGCCTTCGGCATCAACGTGCCGATGATGGTGATGCTGACCTACGCCGCCGGCGCGGGCCTGGCCGCCATGGCCGGCGTGCTGGCCGCGCCGGTGATCCAGATCACGCCGCTGATGGGCAGCAACCTGATCATCGTGGTGTTCGCGGTGGTGGTGATCGGCGGCATGGGCTCCATCCTCGGCTCCATCCTCACCGGCTTGGCGCTGGGCCTGGTCGAAGGCCTGACCAAGGTGTTCTACCCCGAGGCCTCCAACATCGTGGTGTTCGTCATCATGGCCATCGTGCTGATGATCCGGCCGGCCGGTCTGTTCGGCAAGGAGAAATGAGATGACGGCCAACCGCAACGCATGGCTCATTGCGCTGGCGCTGCTGATCGCGGCGCCCTTCGTCGGCATCTACCCCGTCTTCATCATGAAGGCGCTGTGCTACGCCATCTTCGCCTGCGCCTTCAACCTGCTGCTGGGATACACCGGGCTGCTGAGCTTCGGGCATGCAGCCTTCATGGGCTCGGCCGCCTACGCCACCGGCTGGATCGTGCGCAATGCGGGCCTGAGCCCCGAGCTCGGCCTGCTGGGCGGCGTGGCGCTGGCCGCGCTGGTCGGACTGGTGGTGGGCCTGATCGCGATCAGGCGCCAGGGCATCTACTTCGCGATGGTGACGCTGGCGATGGCGCAGATGGTGTACTTCGTCTGCCTGCAAGCGCCCATCACCGGCGGCGAAGACGGCATGCAGGGCGTGCCGCGCGGCAAGCTCTTCGGCCTGCTGCCGCTGGGCAGCGACATCGCGATGTACTTCTTCGTGCTCGCGCTGTTCGTGGCGGTGTTCGTCTTCATCATCCGCGTGGTGCACTCGCCCTATGGCCAAGTGCTCAAGGCCATCCGCGAGAACGAGCCGCGCGCCGTGTCACTGGGCTACGAGGTCGACCGCTACAAGCTGCTCGCCTTCGTGCTCAGCACCGCCATCGCCGGCCTGGCCGGCGGCCTGAAGACCCTGGTGCTGGGCTTTGCCACCCTGTCGGACGTGCACTGGTCGCTCTCGGGCGAGGTGGTGCTGATGACGCTGCTGGGCGGCCTGGGCACCTTCGCCGGCCCGGTGGTCGGCGCCTTCACCATCGTGGGCCTGCAGGACTACCTGGCCGACCGCGTGGGCTCCTGGGTCACCGTGATCATCGGCGCGATCTTCGTCGTGTGCGTGCTGGCGTTCAGGCGCGGGTTCGTGGGGGAGGTGGTGGCCTGGCGGGAGAGGAAGAGGGCGGCGGCGGTGCATTCCTGAGCGCGCCGCGTTTTGTCCTTCACCGTCAATGGGTATCGGCGGCTGCAAGGTCGCACGCAGGCGCGTCGTAATCGCCGCGATTGGTCGGTGAGTTCGGGAGGCGGTCTTGCGGGCCGATTGTTGTGGCGGACCTGGTCTACATATAGCGGCCGTCGGACCGCTATACAGGAACGACTCATTCGATAGACCAGAGCGGGCGGGTCAGGCCTGTCTCACGGACTCCAGCGCTGCGAAGAAGGCAGGAAGCGTGCGAGGCGAGTAGCTGTCGGCGAGCCGCCCCTTGATGCCTGCACTCCGGATGCGTCGGGTTGCGACTTTAATCCGATTGCACCAGGCCGAGTCCAACAG
This sequence comes from uncultured bacterium, assembly GCA_966212505.1. Taxonomy (GTDB): domain Bacteria; phylum Pseudomonadota; class Gammaproteobacteria; order Burkholderiales; family Burkholderiaceae_C; genus CAMLIZ01. The sequence goes on along the minus strand of CBIHRS010000018.1, from coordinate 75,883 downwards.
CACAAAATCGCTAAGCTGGCAGGCTGGGAGCGCATGCACAAAGTCCACGGCATCGTTGGCGGTGAACGGTTGGTTTGGATCACCGAACGGCTCGATTAGCAGTTCCTCTTTGAAGATATCGATCAGCCGCATGCCTGCCCTCGGAACGAGCTTCTTCCGGTCGTGGCTACCTAGGATTTGCTCCCGAATCGCGGTCACGGCAGTGACGATGTTCTGCTTCATTTGCTCAAAGAGCGGTAGCAGCATGTCCCGATGGTCGATAGCGTCTGAGATGAACCGATAAGAGTTGAACCTTCCGGTGATCAGCGCTCGTCTTGCCAAGTCTTCCAATATCCAATGCTCGTCCGGTGCATCAGCAGGTCGTGGACCAGGCGGCTGCTCTTCGCGGAAGTATGGCGTATCAGCTACTGCGTCAATGACGTAGAAATTCGGGAACGCCTTCTCAATCAGAGCTTCAACTCGCCGAGCAGTGGCGATGTCCTGCATCGCGCAGAACTCGGATAGGTTCACTGCCGAGAAGAGCCATGTTCCCTGAGTGGCATGTAGTGCTGCGAGGAACCGGCTCCCGAGCTGCTCATCATCTGAGAAGCGCCGGACAGCCCAATGATCCAGGTAGACCACGGGACGTTCCAGTTTCTGTCGGAGGCGAAGGCCGCCAGCAGCATTTGGTGTGAGCGTCATCGTCATTGTGAGCTGCCGATTAGAGCCGGTCGATCAGGCTTGGAGTTCATGACTTCGCGGTACAGAAAGAACATGCACACTGCGCTTTCGGGAGCACCGATGACGGCATTGAATTCTGCTGTGATGACGAGCGGCATATCGTGTCTAGCGAGGCATCAGTGCTGCGGCATCACGTATTTGCGCGTGCGTCGCTCGGGAGGGCGGAACGTAAGGCTCACGCGGCAGGCGTGGCAGCAATAGGCGGTCATGCAAATCGTCCGTTTGAAGCTGGGCAACTTGAAGATCAACCGAGTCGTGTGCAGAAAAAGATTTCGCCGTCATCGTTCCCAACGACACACCAGTTCAACTGTCGTGGCAGTACGGCGAAATCAAATCCATGCATGAGGCCCTGGTCGAAGGCCCGCTCAATTGCGCTGACGACCGCACCTGGGTCGACCAGAACTACAACTCGATCAGCCCTATCGAGCTGCACAAAGACCAGGCGCTCCGGTTTGCCGAGAAGAAACTTCTTGGTGTCTTCGACCGACCAGTCGTGCACCTCGACGCTCTTCGATCCCAGGGCATGGGCTGCGATGGCCTTCCACACTGCCTCCACATCTTCGTCTGGAAGCACTTCGCTTGGCCTTGGGAAATCTGTAGTCCCGCTTTGGTAGGCACTCATGAGCTTGCTCAAAGATTGGATGTGCGAGGCACGGTCGACCGTTGAACAGCGGTCACGCAGTGCCTGTCTGTCGGCCTTGGTCGATCGAGCCTGCGCATACAACGCAGCGACTTTGTTCGCGAGAGCAGGTATCGCAGAGGCTCCAGGCGTTGTTTCGGTAGTGCCGCTCGTCACCTGTGCTCTGCCCGTCCCACCGCTTGTGGCACTCGGGGCACTCACCGTGCGATCGGACCATCACCGCGTCTTCGCAAGCTTGGCTGCAGTAGAGCTTGGATGATTGGGGCGACATGAATGTGTTGGCAGGAACAAGTGATGCGGCGACGCCGCATCTCGCTGATGGCGACTACATGGCTCCGAGAAAGTAGCGGCGGTGGTCGGCCGACCAGCGCGCCAGTTCCTCTGTATGGTCTTCCTTGCACCAATATGCAAGATCGTCGGCCATTTCCTGCATACCGTGCTCGCGAAGCCACTCGACGGTACGCGCGGGGCCTGCGCCAAGCATGCTCTCGACGTCGAAGCCGCATCCCAGATCGAACTCGACGTTGTACTTGGCGTGCCACATCGAAGGAACGTCGGACGGGTCACCTACCTGGTACAGAAGCCAGGCGCACCAGTACACGTTCTCAAAGTAGCTGTCGTCCTCTCCCCAGGCCGGGTTCCAATCATCCTCGCCAAGGTCGTCGTAGGCGAGGCAGCGGCGGAATTCGACCTCTGCCGCAAAAATGCGGCGCAGCAGCGCGTGGTGGTTCGGGGCGTCTTCAGGAGCGATGGCGCGCAACGCGCGCTTGCGGCCGGAGGGAGTCTCAAGATCGAAGTCCTGCATGTCGCTGGGGCTTTGGCGAGAGGAGGGGGCGAGGTTGACGGCGCGAGCCAAATTCTGTCACGCCCGCTCGTAAGCCGATCTAATCTTTGCGCGCCTTCCGCCACTCAAGCACCGCAGCCGTCGCCCGGTCCTGCCACGCCTGCGGAAAGTGAGCCATCCGCCGCCGCCCAGAAAGCGCATCCGACCGGATCTGGTGGGCCAGCCCTGAGACGAAGCTCACCCCCTCCAGCGCATAGCCGCGCGCCTGTTCATCAGTGAGCTCCGCCGTCACGCTGAAAGACGCGGGGCCGTGCTCCACGAGCACGTCCACATAAAGCTTCCCTTCGTCTTCCAGAAGGAAAAAGCTCCAAGGTTCTTCTGCCAGGACCTGCATGCGCGCTCGTGGAAAGGGTGGATGGCCAACCGCTCGGGCGGCCAGTATCACACCCGATGCTGCGGCGCCCACGCCGGCGGCTGCTGCACCGGCTCGCCATCCTCGATCTCTCCACGACCCTCGAAGCCGTTGTGCGGCACCTGCAGCACGATGTAGTCCAGCGGCTGCCCGCCCGTCGATCGCCAGCCGCGTGCCACCGCTGGCTCCACGCGCACCACGCTGCCGGGGCCGACGGCGAACACCTCGTCGTTCACCTGGAACTCACCTTCGCCACCGATGAAGAAGTAGATCTCCTCGTTGAGCCGGTGCTTGTGCAGAAAGGGCATGGCCAGGCCCGGCGCCATCCGGTTGAGCGAGACCTCGGCGCCCGTCATCTTCAGCGGCTGGTGCAGAAACAGCTTGCCGGGAAAGGGCCGGCCGATCCGCGGGTGGGTGAAGTGGTGGTGGGTGAGCGAATCGAAGCTCGCGCCGTGCGCGACGCTGAATCCTGTGCCTTCGTGAAGCTGCATGGGCCTGTCCTCTTTGACGTCCTTGATGTGCAGCGATTGGAGCGTTGTGGCGGGCACCAAGGCGAGTGCAGAATCCGACATCGTTGTTGCTGATCTCGCCATGGTTGATTTCACGATCGCGGTGCTCGATGGCGTACTGCCCTCGGCACTATCGATCACGCTCGACATCCTCGGTGCCGCCAACCGCGTGGCGCAGGCCCGCGGCGGCCGGCAGGCGCGCTGGCGCGTGCTGGCCCCGCAAGGCGGTGTGGATCTGGGCCAGGGCCTCAGGCTTGAAGCGCAGGCCTTGACGCCGCATACACGCCTGGGGGCGTCGGTGCTGATCATCCCCGGGTTGCTGCTGCTGCCGCTGCCCGGCGGCGCGGAGGCGGTGTCGATCGAAGACTTTCTCGTGGCACGGCTCGCCCAACCCGATGTGCGCCTGCTCGCGCGCATCGCTCGTGCGCATCGCGTGAGGGGCGGCGTGGTGGCCGCATCGTGCTCGTCGGCGCTGGTGTTGGGCGAGGCCGGCCTGCTCGATGCGCGGCACGCCACCACCCACTGGCGGCTGGCCGACCTGATGCTTGCGCGGCACCCCACGTGCCGGGTCGACACGCGGCGCATGGTGGTCGAAGACGACGGCGTCATCACCGCTGGCGCCGCGATGGCGCAGATGGACCTGATGCTGATGCTCGTCGCGCGCAGCCATGGCGCCGGCGTGGCGGAGCAGGTGATGCGCTACCTGCTGCTCGACGAACGGCCATCGCAGGCGGTCTATGCCGCCGCCGGGCATCTCGCGGGGCATGACGGGCTGGTGGGCGGGCTCGAGCGCCTGGTCGAGCAGCATCTGCCGCAGTCGTTGTCGGTGGAGACGATGGCGGGCCTGCTGCATGTGTCGCCCCGCACGCTGGAGCGCCGCGTGCGCGCCGCCACGGGGCAGAGCCCGAAGGCGTTTGCGCAGGCGGTGCGCCTGCGCCGCGCGCGCCATCTGCTGGAAACCACCGCGCTGCCGGTGTCGGAGGTGGCGGTGCGCGTGGGGTACAGCGACCACTCGGGCTTGCACCGCCTGGCGAAGGGGCTGCTGCAGCGCGCGCCGGGGCAGTTGCGGCGCTGAGCGCGCTACATCGCCGGCCGGTCGTCGAGCTTGCGCAGGTTGGCCTTCAGCGCCGGGCTCATCGGCATGTCGAGGTTGGCGCCCTGCGGCGGAATCGGCTGCTGGAACCAGCGCTCATACAGGCGCGAGAACTCGCCCGACTTCATCAGCCGCGCGATCGTGCGGTCGACCAGGCGCTTGAACTCGGGATCGTCCTTGCGGACCATGCAGCCATAGGGTTCCACCTGCAGCGTCTCGCCCACCACCTCGAAGGCCGCGGGGTCGCGCGCATTGGCCCGCAGGCCGTAGAGGATCACGTCGTCGAGCGCCAGCGCGGCTGCGCGGCCGCTCTCCATCAGCTCGAACGATTCGCGGTAGTCCTTCGCCTGCACGACCTGGATCGGCAGCCCGTGGTCGGCCGCATAGCGGGTGATGACCTTCTCGTTGGTGCTGCCCGCCGTGGTGGCCACCGGCTTGCCAGCCAGGTCGGCATAGTTGCGGATGCCCGAGTCCTTGCGCGTCAGCAGGCGGGTGCCGGCGTAGAAATAGCTGATCGAGAACGCCACCTCCTTGCCGCGCGCCGAGGTGTTGGTGGTGGAGCCGCACTCCAGGTCGTAGCTGCCGTTCACGAGCAGCGGGATGCGGTTCTGGCCCGACACCGGCACCCAGGCCATGCGCAACTCGGGCTGCTTCAGCGTGCGGCGCACTTCATCGACGATGGCCTCGGTGAGGCCCACCGAGAAGCCCACCGCCTTGGTCGGGCTGATCAGGTAGCTGAAAGGCACCGACGCTTCGCGGTAGGCCACCGTGATCTGGTTTTTTTCGCGGACCTTCTGCAGGGTCTGTGCGTGCGCGGCCGGCGAGAGGGCAAACGCGGTCGCACACAGCGCGGCCAGAAGGAAGCATGGGCGGCTCATGGCGGGCTCCTTTGTCGTGTCCGCCACCAGCGTGCGCCCGCTGCGGGGCGCGGTGTTTGCACTTCGTCAAAGAACGAAGTGATGGCGAGGAGGCCAGCTGTCTGGGTTCATGCGCCAACGCGTGCCAGCACCTGCCGCCAAAGCTCATGCGGCGGCACGCCCACATAGCCAGACTCCTGCGCATCGTTGCACTCGATGACGATCCACCAGCCGTCGGCGGCCTTCGCAAAGTCGACCACCAGGAACGGCACCTTCAGGCGCGCGGCTGCTTCGCGTGCCACCGCGAGCCCGGCCCCGGCATCGGCTGCGTCATACGGCGCCACCTGGTACCAATAGCGCCCCCAGCCCACGCATTCGCCATGCCACCAGAACGAGCGGTACTCGACCGAGGGCCGCACCTTGCCGGGCACATGTCCGGCCACCGGGGCGAGCGGGATGAACTCGCGCACCACCGGCTTCTGCCAATGCAGGATGGCGTCGCTCTCGTAGAGCGGCAGCACGCGCTCGTAGTGTTCGCGGCTGCCGATGATCGACAGCTCGGGGTTGTGCCGGCTCGTCTGCCGCGAGCCCTTGATGAACACCGGCCAGCCGAAGCTGGCCTCGAGCACCGCGGATGGTGGCAGATGGTCGAACACCTCGGTGCGTGGGGTCAGGTCGCTGATCAGCGGATACCAGTGCTCGAGCTCGCTGGCCCTCAGATGCTCGTCGGGCGAATTGACGAGCCGGAGCCCCATCGAGAGTTTGTCGTCGTATTCGGCGGCGTAGTCGGCAATGGCGCCCACGCGCAGCACACACGGCGCTTCGCCCTCGATGCGATAGGGGTGGCTGCACGAAAAGTGCAGGTCAAAGTCGAAGTCGTAGGCCGAGACGCCGGTCGCCTCGCTCACCAGGATGAGCTTGTTCTCGACACAGGCGATGTTCATCGGCCGCGCCTCGGCTTCACTTCGCCAACTGCGCCAGCGCCGCCTGCAGCCCTGCCACACCGCCCACGCGCTGGTCGTTGATGAACACCTGCGGCATCTGGCGCACCGAGGGGCCGCAGCGTTCGTAGAAGGCCTGGCGCTGCGCCTCGTCGTCGAGCGTGATCTCGTCGAATGCGAGGGCGCGCGACTTCAGCAGCATCTTCACCGTGTCGCACTGCGGGCAGGCCGATTTCGAGTAGACGACGATCTTCAGTGACATCGGGGAGCTCCAGAAAAGCGTCGATTCTCGCTGCGTGAAGATCCCGTGGGCATCAGGCTTGCCTGAGCCGCTGTGTCATGAGGGTGGCTGAATCATTGATGCACATCGGCACTGCCGGCTGGTCGATCTCGCGCGAAGCGGCCGATGCCTTTCCCGGCGAGGGCCAGCACCTGCAGCGGTATGCGCGGGTGCTCAACTGCGCCGAGATCAACTCCTCCTTCTACCGCAGCCACAGCGTGAAGACCTACGAGCGCTGGGCTGCGCAGACGCCGCCCGGCTTCCGCTTCTCGGCCAAGCTGCCGCGCAGCATCACGCACGAAGGGCGGCTACGCCGCGCGCGCGAGCCGCTGCAGCGTTTTCTCGATGAGGCGGCGGGTCTGGGCGACCGGCTGGCGGTGCTGCTGGTGCAGTTGCCGCCGTCGTTCGCATTCGAGGCGCGGCCGGTGCGTACCTTCTTCCAGTTGCTGGCCGGCCTGTTCAGTGGGGCCGTGGTGTGCGAGCCGCGGCATGCCAGCTGGTTCACGCCATCGGCCGATCGCGTGCTGGCGTCGCTGCAGGTGTCGCGCGTGGCGGCCGATCCGGCGCGCTGGCCCGAGGCGGCCCGGCCCGGCGGGTGGCTGGGCCCGGAGGGCGATGGCCGCGGCGCGGTGCTGTATCACCGGTGGCATGGCTCGCCGCGCATCTATTGGTCGCGCTATGAATCGGCGTGGCTCGAAGAGCGCGCGCAGGCGCTGCGCCAGTGGCCGGAGGGCGTCGATGGCTGGTGCATCTTCGACAACACCGCGAGCGGCGCGGCGATCTCCAATGCGTTGGCGTTGAAGGCGATGCTGCAGCCATGATCCGAGCTCGGTAGCCAGATTACCGAAGTGCCCTGGTTCGCAGAGAACGCTACGCCTTCCCCGCGGCACCGCGCGCGCTCGCCAGCGCGCTCAGGTCCTGACCCGACAGCCGGTAGCTGAGCCGCTCCGCCACCGGGCGGGCGCCCAGGCTCTCGTAGAACGCGAGGCCTCGGGCGTTGTTGGCGTTCACGGGCCAATCGATCCGCGCGCAGCCGTTGTCGACGGCATACCCCGCCACCCACGACATCAGCGCGCGGCCCGTACCGTGACTTCGCCGGCCCGAGCGGACGTAGAGCTCTTTGAGCCAGCACTGCCGCCGCAACTCGGGGTCGGGGTCGACGAGCGAGTAGGTCAGAAAGATGGCGGCGAAGCCGATCACGTGCGGAGGCTCCTCGCAGGCCACGACCAGGCGAAGCGGCGAATCCGCCGCCGCCAGGTGCTCGACGAGGTACGACTGCACCAGGTCGCGCGAAGCCGGGTGGCCCTCGTTGTAGTAGGCGTGCAGCTCGCACAGCAGGTCGACCAGGGAGTCGTGGTGTGCGGGTGAGGCGAGCTGGATGTGCATGCAACACTCCTTGTCGGCGGCACTCATGGCACGTCGCGCGGCGTCACCTCGCCGCGCATCCACTGCACGATCGCCTCCACCACCGGCGCTTCGATGCCGAGATAGCCGTGGGCGCTGAAGGCCTCGCAGGGCTCCGAGCTCGGCGTGTCGCCGCCGTGCGCCGTGATCAGCGTGTGATGCGCGGCCGCACGCTGGGCCATGAAGTAGGGCGTGGCCACGCAGCCGTCGTCGGCGTGGTGCACGAACAGCAGGCGCGAATGGATCGTGCCCCAGTCGAAGCCGGAGACGCCGGGCCCGCCGCGGGTGGCGTTGAAGACGGTGGAGGTGAGCACCACGCCGTAGATGGCCTTGCCGAGCGTGGCGCCGGCATACGCGGCCGACACGGTGCCCCGGCTCGTGCCCACCAGGAACACCGGCAGCGCCGGGTAGCGCCGGTGCAGTTCGCCGACCACGGTGTTCACGTCATCGGCGTGCCGCGGGCTCATGCGGTAGGCATCGCTCATCGTCGCAATGTCGGTCGGCACGTCGATCACCGCGGTGATCACGCCGCGGGCGGCGAACAGCGCCCGCGAGCGCACCAGGAAATTGCCACCCGGCTGCGGGATACGTTTGAGCAGCCCGACCGCGCCGCCGCCGCCGTTGAAGAGCACCGCTGCGGCCACTGGCGGCGTGGCGTCGTCGTGGCTCAGCAGCACCGGCAGCCGGGCCTCGCCGGCGCTCGGCAACTGGATCAGTTCTTCGGCCACTCCGGCATGGGCGGTCGCTGCAGCGCAGAGGAGCAGCGCGGCGATCAGGGCGGGCTTCATGCGCGAGCAGCCTAGCGGAAAAAGCCCTGCAGAAAGGCCGCGGCCTCGTCGGAGAGCCCCACGATCTTGTCGGTGGCCTGCCGGTAGAACTTGAAGTTCAGCTCGGTCTCGGGCCGGCCATCGTGCCAGTCGGCAAAGGGCTTGAGCTCGGCGCGCCCCAGGCGCCTTTGGGCGAGCGCGGTGCGCTTCACGGTGATGTTCACGCGCGGCGTCTGCCGCGCCACGCCTTCTCTTCTGGCAACCGCCTCGGCGGAGGACACGATGCCGCGGGCCACCAGGCCCTGGCCGCCTTCGTTCTCGCTCGCGAAGATGAAGACCGTGTCGCCCGCGGCGATGTGCTTGCCGCCGTACATCGTCTTCTGCGCGGGAAACGAGAAGCTGTTGGACAGCGGATCGTCGACCTGTCCCTTGATCGCGAACATCATGGCTGGCGCCTCCGCCCCGCAGTCTACGGTGGCGGGTGCCGGCCGTTGGCCTGAGGGCCTAGCGGGTCCGGCCGCTCAGCTGCTTGCAGATGTTCTCGCCCAGCGTGGTCAGCCGCAGGCTGCCGCCGTACCACTCCAGCCAGTTGAGGCTCACATAGTCGTCGATGTCGACCTCGGGGATCTCCGCGGCGCGGCGCCGGTACAGCGTGGCCACGTTGGAGAGCAGGGCCTCTCGCAGCAGTTCTTGCCGCGACATGGGAAGCTGGGGCTGGCTCATGGCAATCCTTTCAGTTGGTTGCCGTGGGGGAGGCGATCAGCGGCGGCGCGTGGTGGCGCCGGGCGGTCGGTGGTGCAGGTGGCGGAACGTGATGCGGCCCTTGTCGAGATCGTAGGGCGAGAGTTCCAGCGACACGCTGTCGCCCTGCAGGATGCGGATGTGGTTCTTGCGCATCTTGCCGGAGGTGTAGGCAATGACCTTGTGGCCGTTCTCGAGCATGACCCGGTAGCGCGAGTCGGGCAGCACTTCGTCGACGGTGCCGCTCATTTCGATCAGTTCTTCTTTTGCCATCAAGCCTCCTGCTGTGTGGGGTGGGGTCCGCGGGCGTTCAACCAGGCGATGCCTTGGTCGAGGGCGAATTGCGCGGCTTCTTCGGAGTTGCCGAAGGTGGGCGTGAGGCGCAGCACGCGGTCGTGCGTCTGGCTGCCGGTGCCCGATCGGATGGAAACCGACGCCGAGAACTGGCGGTCGGGGCGGCGCTTGGTCAGCGGTGAGACAAGGTACTTGCCGATATGGATGGGTGTATGAATGGAGTGCTTTCGTTGAGAAAAGAAGGCCGTGCGCGGCACGGCCTCTTGGGCATCGCGGGGCGTCAGGCGGTGCGGATGTTCGAAGCTTGCGGGCCCTTCTTGCCCATCGTCACTTCGAATTCCACGCGCTGGGCTTCGGCCAGGGTCTTGAAGCCGTTGGCCTTGATCTCGCTGAAGTGGGCAAACAGGTCTTTGCCGCCGCCATCAGGCGTGATGAAGCCGAAGCCCTTGCCTTCGTCGAACCATTTCACGGTGCCGGTCTGGGTGGTCATGTGTCGAATCCTTTGAAGTTCACATGGCTGCGCAGCACATGCTTGCGCAGTGCAGAAAGGCCAAGCAAATCAATGACGGGGGAATTCGACTGAGGCGCGGCCGCGATGCGGAGGGCGGGCAGAGGAGACCTCGAAACGACGGTCTTGAGCGGATCTACCGGGCCCATAGTACACGCATTGCGTTGCCCCCAGTGAAGAAGTGTCATCGCGCTCCCCCCGGGGAAGACCCGGGGCGGGGCGGCGCGCCGGTTGCCGAATGGATGTCGAGCCTGACCAAGGGAGACATCATGATCCGGTTGATCGAACGCCGCTTTCTTCGCGGCCCCAACGTGCATCTGGCCCAGCCTTGCCTGCAGGCCATCGTCGAGTCGGACGCGCCGGCCCTCGAGCCCGAGGCGCGCGACGCCTTCGCCGACCGGCTGCTCGCGCTGCTGCCCGGCCTGCAGGACCATCGCGGCCTCAGCGCGCACAAGGGCGGCTTCATCGAAAGCCTGCGTGCAGGGGGCGAACTGGCCACCGCGCTGGCCCATGTGCTGCTCGAGTTGCAGTGCGCGGCCGGGGCCGAGCTGCGCTTCTGCCGCGTGCAGCCGCTGCGCGCCAATGGCCATCTCCGGCATCGCATCGCGACCAGCTACGCCACCGAGACGGTGGCCGAACGCGCGCTCGAGCTGGCGCTCGAGATCGTGCGGCGCGTGGCCGCAGAAGAGCCGTTCGATGTACAGCAAGCACTGCAGGAATTGCGCCATCTGCAGGCGCGCCACGGCATCGGCCCGAGCACGGGCGCCGTGCTCGAGGCCGCGCGACGGCGCGGCATTCCGGTGATGCGGATGAGCGACAACGCCAGCCTGTTCCAGCTCGGCTGGGGCCATGCGCAGCGCCGCCTGCAGGCCACCATCACCAGCACCACCAGCCACATCGCGGTGGGGGTGGCGAGCGACAAGGAGCTGACCAAGGAACTGCTGGCCGCGGTGGGCGTGCCGGTGCCGCAGGGGCGGCTGGTCTCGACGCTGGAGCGGGCGCTGCAGGCGGCGCACGGCCTCGGCGGGCTGGTGGCGATCAAGCCGCTCGACGGCAACCAGGGCAAGGGCGTGTCGACCCACCTGAGCACCGATGAAGAGATCGCGCAGGCCTTCGAGCTCGCGCAGCGCTTCGGCGACAAGGTGATCGTCGAGCAGACGATCGAGGGCGACGACCACCGCGTGCTGGTGGTAGGCGGCCGCGTGGTGGCCGCGGCGCGCCGCGCGCCGCCCACCATCGTGGGCGACGGCCGCAGCACGATCGCGCAACTCGTCGGGCGCGAGAACGAGAACCCGCTGCGCGGCGAGGGCCACGAGAGCGCGCTCACGCGCATCCGGCTCGACAGCCATGCGCTCGCGGTGCTGGCGGCGGAAGGGCGCGATGCACAGACGGTGCTGGCCGAAGGCGAGGCGGTGCCGCTGCGCACCAACTCCAACCTCTCGACCGGCGGCACCGCCGAAGACGTGACCGAGCGGCTGCATCCCTACACCGCCGAGCTGTGCGTGCGCGCGGCGCTGCACGTGGGGCTGGACGTGGCGGGCATCGACCTCGTGTGCACCGACATCTCGCAGCCGCTCGACGAGCAGGGCGGCGCGGTGATCGAGGTCAATGCGGCGCCGGGCCTCCGCATGCACGAGAGCCCGTCGCGCGGCGCGCCGCAGGCGGCCGGCCGGGCCATCGTCGATTCGCTGTTCCCCGACCGGCGCAGCGGCCGCATCCCGGTGGTGGCCATCACCGGCACCAACGGCAAGACGACCACCACGCTGGCCATCGCCACCGCGCTGCAGTCGCGCGGCGTGAAGGTGGGCTACACCACCACCGAGGGCGTGTACTTCGGCGGCCGCCGCATGATGGCCGGCGACTGCACCGGCTACTGGTCGGCGCGCTCGGTGCTCACCCATCCGCAGGTGGAGGCCGCGGTGCTCGAGACGGCGCGCGGCGGCATCCTGAAGCGCGGCCTCGCGTTCGACGAATGCGACGTGGCGATCGTGCTCAACGTGAGCGACGACCACATCGGGCAGGACGGCATCGAGACGGTCGACGACCTCGCGCGCGTGAAGGCCGTGGTGGCCGAGGCTGCGAGCCGGGTGGTGGTGCTCAATGCCGAGGATCCGCGCTGCGTCGCGATGGCGGGCCGGCTGCGCTCGCATGTGGAGGTGATCTATTTCGCCGAGAGCGCCGGCCATCCGGTGGTGCAGCGCCACCTGCAGGGCGGCGGCAAGGCCATCGTGCTCAACGGCGACATGATCGTCGTGCTGCGGCAGCGCTGGTCGGTGCCGATCGCCGATGTGCGCACGCTGCCGTTCACGCTGCACGGCCGCGCCCGCTACAACGTGCAGAACGCACTCGCGGCCGTGGGCGCGCTGGTGGCGCTCGACGAGAACCCCACCGACATCGCCGCCGGCCTGCAGGCCTTCCACAGCACCGCGCAGGCCAACCCGCTGCGCTTCAACGTGTTCAACGTGCGCGGCGTGCAGGTGGTGGCCGACTATGCCCACAACGTCGCGGCCTTCCGCGCGCTGGCGCAGGCGGTGCGCGGCATCAGCCAGGGCAAGGTGGTGGCGGTGGCCTCGGCGCCCGGCGACCGCCGCGATGCCGAGCTGCAGGAGGTGGGCCGCGTCTGCGCCGAAGGCTTCGATGAGCTGATCTTCTACGAGATGGACGAATACCGCGGCCGCGCCCGCGGCGACACGGTGCCGCCGCTGCTGCGCGGAGCGCAGCAGGTGAGCGCGCGCGGTGCGCCGCCGGAGGCCATCGTCGACGTGCGCGAGGCGCTGCGCGAAGGCCTGCGCCGCTGCAGCCCGGGCGACACGCTGGTGTTCGGCTGCGCCAGCGATCTCGAAGACCTGTTCTCGGTGGCCGGCAGCGCGCAGCCCTATCACGAGATCCCGCCGCCGGCGCAGGCAAGGCGTTTGCAGAAGGACGGTTCCGCGGCGCTCCCGGCGAGGAGCGGCGCCTGATCAGGCATCGAGAGGAGCGAGCTTGGAACAGTTGATGATCGTGACCCATGGCGGGACCGAGACCCCGCTCGAGCATCGCGACGGTTGCGAACACGCAGCGCGCGAAGGCATGCAGAAGTTGAAGGCCGGCAGCCCGGCGGTCGATGCGGTGGTGGCCGCGGTGACCGCGCTGGAGGCCGATGGCCGCTACGACGCCGGCATCGGCTCGATGCTCGGCATGGATGGCAAGACCATCGAGATGGATGCGGCGGTGATGGATTCGCGCGGCACGCTCGGGGCGGTGGCGGCGCTGCAGGAAGTGCGGCACCCGATCCAGGTGGCGCGGCGCGTGGCCGACACGCCGCATGTGCTGCTGGTGGGCTCGGGCGCCACGCAGTTCGCCATCCGCGTCGGCCTGCATTCGCCGTTCAAACCCACCGACGAGGCGAAGCAGAAATTCGCCGAGTACGTGCAGGAGATGCAGAAAGCCGAGCATGCGCACGGCGAGGCCGACGACACGGAGACCGATGCCGGCAAGCAGCTGGTGAAGGAGTTCTGGAACTACCCGGTGCCGTGGCAGCAGGCGGTCGAGCGTGCGGGCCACGGCACGGTGGGCGCGGTGGCGCGCGATGCGCAGGGCGGCTTTGCGGTGGCGGTGTCCACCGGCGGCTCGCCGCCATCGCTGTTGGGCCGCGTGGCCGACACGCCGCTGATCGGCTGCGGCTTCTTCGCCGGCGAGCATGGCGCGGTGGCCTGCACCGGCATCGGCGAACACGTGGTGCGCCACATGCTGGCCGCCACCGTCTACCGCTGGATCGCCGACGGCATGCCGTTGAAGGAAGCGTTGCAGCGCGGGGTGGACCTGATCCCCGAAGGCCTGTCGATCGGCCTGATCGGGGTCGACCGGCAGGGCGCCGACGTGGCCGCGCGCAAGCCGATGGCCTCGGCCGTTCTGCAGCAGCCGCGCGGGGAGGCCTGATGACCGCGCGCAAGACCGGCAAGGGCAAGGCCGGCCACCTGGTGATCATCGGCGGGGCGGAAGATCGCGAGGGCGACAAGCCCATCCTCGCCCGCGTGGTCGAGCTGGCCCGCCGCCGCAAGCCCACGGTGACCGTGCTCACCGCGGCGAGCACGCAGCCCGAGGAGCTGTGGGCCGTGTACGACCGCGCGTTTGCCGACCTCGGCGCAGGCCAGCGCGTGTGGTTCGACCTGCCCACGCGCGAGGCGGCCAACGAGCCGCAGGTGGCGCAGGCGATCGTCGATGCGGATGTGGTCTTCATGACCGGCGGCGACCAGAAGCGGCTGCTGTCGGTGGTGGGCGGCACGCCGGTCGACAGCGCGTTGCAGGCCGGCCTGCGCGAGCGCGCGCTGTGCGTGGCCGGCACCAGCGCCGGCGCCTCGGCGATGTCCGACTACATGCCCGCCACTGCGAGCAACGCCGCGCTGCCCTCGCGCGACATGGTCACGCTGGCGGCCGGCCTCGGGCTGCTGCAGCGCGTGGTGATCGACCAGCATTTCTCAGAGCGGCAGCGGCTCGGCCGGCTGCTCTCGGTGATCGCGCAGAACCCCGCGCTGCTGGGCGTGGGCATCGACGAGGACACCGCGCTGGTGATCGAGCCGGCCGCCTGCATCGAGGTGATCGGCGAGGGCGCGGTGACGCTGGTCGACGGCAGCCGCATGCGCTGCAACTACCTCGAGGTGAAACGCCGCGAGGCGCTGCAGCTCGAGAACGTGGCGCTGCACCTGCTGCCCTCGGGCACGCATTTCGATGCGCCGCCCGCACCCCAGGACGACATGGTGGGCGACACGCTGGCCGGCCTGGCCAAGGCCGTGGCCATGCTCACCACGGTGCCGGCGCTCGCACGCTGATCCGGGCTTTGCCCGGGTGGGAACGGGGTTTGCCGTCAGGGAACCCGTCAGTTTCTTTTTCTTGTTGCAGGAGAACACATTCCATGTGCGGCATTGCGGGCGAACTCCGCTTCGACGACCAGTTTGCAGATGCCAAGGCGGTGGCGCTGATGACCGAGGCGCAGGCCCGGCGCGGCCCGGACAGCGAAGGCCTGTTCGGCATCGGGCCCCGCTGCTTCGGCCACCGGCGCCTGAGCATCATGGACCTGAGCGCGCGCGCCCATCAGCCCTTCGTCGACAACGCGCTGGGCCTGGGCATCGTGTTCAACGGCGCGGTCTACAACCACCATGAGCTGCGCGACGAGCTGCGCGCGCAGGGCTACGAGTTTTCATCCACCGGCGACACCGAGGTGATCCTGAAGGCCTGGCATGCCTGGGGCCCGAAGGCGCTCGAGCGCTTCTACGGCATGTTCGCGTTCGCGCTGTGGGAGCGCGACAGCGGCGTGACCTGGCTCGCGCGCGACCGGCTCGGCATCAAGCCGCTGTACTACACCCGCGATGCGGCGCGGCTGCGCTTTGCATCGACGCTGCCGGCCTTGCTGGCCGCGGGGGATGTCGACACCACGATCGACCGCGAGGCGCTGCACCACTACCTCAGCTTCCATGCGGTGGTGCCGGCGCCGCTGACCATCCTGCGCGGCGTGCGCAAGCTGCCGCCGGGGCACTGGATGAAGGTGCATCCGAGCGGCCACTGCGAGACCGGGCGCTGGTGGCAGCTGGCCTTCAGCCGCAGCGACGACGACGAGCGCCGCAGCTTCGACGACTGGAAGCAGCAGGTGCTGCAGACGCTGCGCGCCGCGGTGAAGCGCCGGCTGGTGGCCGACGTGCCGGTGGGCGTGCTGCTGTCGGGCGGGCTCGATTCGAGCCTGATCACCGGCCTGCTCGCCGAAGCCGGCACGCCGGAGCTGCGCAGCTACTCGATCGGCTTCGAGGCGGTGGATGCCGAAGCGGGCGACGAGTTCCACTACTCCGACCTCGTGGCGCGCCACTACGGCACCGTGCACGAGAAGCTGCAGGTGCCGGCCGATGCGCTGCTGGCCAGCCTGCCCGCGGCCATCCGCGCGATGTCGGAGCCGATGGTCAGCCACGACTGCGTGGCGTTCTACCTGCTGTCGCAGGCGGTGTCGCGCCACAGCCGCGTGGTGCAGAGCGGGCAGGGCGCCGACGAGGTGTTCGGCGGCTACCACTGGTATCCGCCGCTGGCCGATGCGGAGGCCGACCGCAGCGTGGAGGCGTATCGCGCGGCCTTCTTCGACCGCGACCACGCCGAGATGCAGGCGCTGCTGCAGCCCGGGTGGCTGGCCGACGATGCCAGCACGCGCTTCGTCAGCGCGCATTTCGCGCAGCCGGGCGCCAGCAGCGCGATCGACCGCGCGCTGCGCATCGACACCACCGTGATGCTGGTCGAAGACCCGGTCAAGCGCGTCG
This sequence comes from uncultured bacterium, assembly GCA_966212505.1. Lineage (GTDB taxonomy): Bacteria > Pseudomonadota > Gammaproteobacteria > Burkholderiales > Burkholderiaceae_C > CAMLIZ01. The sequence continues at coordinate 59,658 of CBIHRS010000018.1, read as the reverse complement.
ACAACATGACCATGGCCTTCGGCCTCGAGGCGCGCGTGCCCTTCCTCGACCATGAGCTGGTGGAGCTGGCGGCGCGCATCCCGGCGCGCCACAAGATCGCGCAGGGCGGCAAGCATGTGCTGAAGGAGGCGGCGCGCAGCGTGATCCCCGCCGAGGTGATCGACCGGCCCAAGGGCTACTTCCCGGTGCCGGCGCTGAAGTACCTGCGCGGCGAGTTCCTCGACTACGTGCGCGCCGCGCTCGACCATCCCACGGCCCGCGCGCGTGGCCTGTTCAGGCGCGAGGCGGTCGACGAGATGTTCCGCGAACCCGACCGCCACATCACGCGGCTGCGCGGCTCCAAGCTCTGGCAGATCGCGCTGCTCGAGGCCTGGCTGCAGGCCCATTCGCTTTGACGCATTCAACGATATCCGCAGAGGAGTTTCCATCGATGACCCCCACACTCAACGCCACGCTCGACTGCGGCTGGGGCCGGCTGCTGTATGCGCCGTCGTTCGAGTCGCCGCGCGCGCTGGCCGAGACGCTGCTGCAGGAGGCGCCCGAGCGGCGCGACATCGCGCTCTACGTCGAGGCGCCGCAGCTGGTGCTGGCCGAGGCGCCGAATGACCTGTTCCTCGATCCGTCGTTGCTGTTCCGGCGCCGGCTCGATGCCACCGAGACGATCGAGCCCTCGGCCCCCGGCGTCACCGTGCGTCCGCTGACCACGCGGGCCGACATCGCCGCGATCAACCGGCTGTATCGCACGCGCGGCATGGTGCCGCTCGATCCCGCGGTGGTGTGGCAGCAGCGCCGCTCGCAGACGCTGACCTACCTGGTGGCCGAAGACGAGCGCAGCGGCGACATCATCGGCTCGGCGCTCGGCGTCGACCATGCGCTGGCCTTCGGCGATGCCGACGGCGGCTGCAGCCTGTGGTGCCTGGTGGTCGATCCGCAGACCGGGCTGTTCGGCGTCGGCCAGTCGCTGGTGCGGCAGCTGATCGAGCAGTACGCGCAGCGCGGCCGCCGCTTCCTCGACCTCTCGGTGCTGCACGACAACGAGCAGGCGATCGGGCTGTACCAGAAGCTCGGCTTCGAGCAGGTGCCCGGCTTCGTCGTGAAGCACAAGAACGCGATCAACCAGCGCCTGTTCGACGGCAGCAGCGACTGCGCCGGCCTCAACCCCTATGCGCGGCTGATCGTCGACGAGGCGCGCCGCCGCGGCATCGGCGTGGAGGTGCTCGACGCGGCCGCCGGCATCTTCAAGCTGCGCCACTTCGGCAACGAGATCCTGTGCCGCGAATCGCTCACCGACCTGACCGGCGGCGTCGCGATGACCTGGTGCCAGGACAAGGTGCTGACGCTGCGCCGGCTGGCCGCGGTGGGCCTCAACGTGCCGCGCCAGCAGACCGCCGGCGACGCCGAGGCCGACCTGCGCTTCCTCGAGGATTGCGGCTCGGTGGTGGTGAAGCCGGCGCTCGGCGAGCAGGGCCGCGGCATCAGCGTCGACGTGCGCACCGAAGACGAGATGCAGCACGCGATAGCGCGCGCCGCGGCCGAAGGCGGCCACGTGGTGCTGGAGCAGTTCTGCGAAGGGCAGGACCTGCGCATCGTCGTGATCGGCTACAAGACCGTGGCCGCGGCGATCCGCCGGCCGGCCGAGATCGTGGGCGACGGGCAATCCAGCGTGCGCCAGCTGGTCGAGCGCCAGAGCGCGCGCCGCGCCGCCGCCACCGGCGGCGAGAGCAAGATCCCGATGGATGCCGAGACCGAGCGCTGCCTCACGGCCCAAGGCCTGGGCTGGGACACGGTGCTCGAGCCCGGCCGCGCGGTGCAGGTGCGCAAGACCGCCAACCTGCACACCGGCGGCACCATCCACGACGTGACGCCGCAGCTGCACCCCGCGCTGCGCGAAGCCGCCGAAACCGCGGCGCGTGCGCTGCGCATCCCGGTGGTGGGGCTCGATTTCCTCGTGCCCTCGCCCGAGCAGCCCGAGTACGTGATCATCGAAGCCAACGAGCGGCCCGGCCTGGCCAACCATGAGCCGCAGCCCACCGCGCAGCGCTTCATCGACCTGCTGTTCCCCTTCACTGCCTGAGCTGCCGATGAAGAAGCTGGAGATCGACACCGCCTACCTCAAGGCCACGCTGCTCGAGCTGCTGGCCATCCCCAGCCCGGCGGGGCTGACCGACGAGATCGTGCACTACACCGCGGGCCGGCTCGAAGCCATCGGCATCCCCTACGAGCTGACGCGGCGCGGCACCATCCGCGGCGTGCTCAGGCGCACGCTGCCCGAGCGGCGCGCGCAGAGCCCGGCCTGCGCGATCGTGGCCCACCTCGACACGCTGGGCGCGATGGTGCGCGAGATCAAGCCCACCGGCCGGCTCGCGCTCGCGCCGATCGGCACCTGGTCGAGCCGCTGGGCCGAGGGCGGCCGCGTCACGCTGTTCACCGAGACCGGGCGCTTCCGCGGCTCGGTGCTGCCGCTGCTGGCTTCGGGCCATGTGTACAACGAGGCCATCGATTCGCAGCCGGTCAACTGGGACCAGCTCGAGCTGCGCATCGACGAGCGCGTGAGCAGTGCCGACGAGGCGCGGGCGCTCGGCATCCAGGTGGGCGACTTCGTGGCCTTCGATGCCAACCCCGAGCTGCTGGACAACGGCTTCATCGTCTCGCGCTACCTTGACAACAAGGCCGGCGTGGCCGCGCTGCTGGCGGCACTGAAGGCGGTGGTCGACGCGCAGGTGCCGGTGCCGATGGACTGCCACCCGGTCTTCACGCTCACCGAGGAAGTGGGCTCCGGCGCACGCGCGGTGATCGAGGAAGACGTGAGCGAGGTGATCGGCGTCGACATCGGCCCGGTGGCCTTCGGCCAGGGCGCGCGCGAAGACGGCGTGACCATTCCGCTGATGGACTCGGCCGGCCCGCACGACTACCACCTGACGCGCCGTCTGCTGAAGCTGTGCCACGAGCACGGCATCACCAGCCACCGCGACGTGTTCCGCTACTACCACTCCGATGCCGGCGCCGCGGTGAGCGCCGGGGCCGACGTACGCACCGCGCTGCTGTGCTTCGGCGCCGATGCGTCGCATGGCTACGAGCGCACCCACCTGTCGGTGCTGGTGCAGCTGGCCGAGCTGCTGGCGCTGTACATCCAGAGCGGCCCCACGCTGCCCGAAGACCGGCAGCGCCGGCTCGACAGCATCGAGGGCTTCTCGCACCAGCTCGAACCCGAGCAACTGGTGCGGCAGGAGACGGTGCTGCCCGATCCGGGCGAGCTGGTGGGGCGCGGCGACGGCGGCGGCGCCTGAGCGCGTAGGGCCCATCCCACAGCTGCTTGCGAGCGTGTGAGATACCCTGATCGAGAAGCGGTCGATAGCATTTCTCCATGGATCCGCAAGCTCAGCACCCTCACCGCAAGTCACCGCATCGCGTGCTCGTTGCAGACGACAACCGCGACGGCGCCGACAGCCTGGTGATGATGCTCAGCCTCTACGGCTACGAGGCCGACGCGGCCTACGACGGCGAGCAGGCGGTGCAGAAGGCGCGCAGCTTCGAGCCCGACGTCGTCATCCTCGACCTCGACATGCCGGTGATGAACGGCTACGAGGCGGCCAAGGCCTTGAAGGAGGCCGACGAACCGAAGCCGGCGCTGGTGGTGGCGCTCACCGCGGCCGACACGCCCGAGGCCAGGGAGAAGGCCGGCGAGGCCGGCTTCGACGTGCACCTGAGGAAGCCCGCCGAGGCCGGCGAGCTGGTGCAGCTGATCGAAGGCGCAGCGAAGTAGAAGCGTGGCGCCGCTTGCCTAGACAGGCTCGCGGCTCAGCTGGTCGACCACGCGCAGCAGCGTGGGCATCCGGTGGTCCCCGTGCATCGCGGCCACATGCGCCTTGGCCGCACCGAGCGCCATCCCCGCACAGGTGACATACAGCGGCCGCTCGCTGCCGCCGCGCCGCACTTCGTGCTCGGCGCCGATGCCCGCGAAGGCGCTCTTGGCCACGCCCACCACGGGCACCGTGCCGCCCAGTGCGTCGAACAGATGCCAGCCGAGGCCGGGCCGCTGCCAGCCATCGAGGTACACGTAGCCGTCGACGACGATGCAGCCCGGATGCAGATCGTGCTCGCGCAGCAGCGCCAGCAGGCATGGCAGCTCGCGCTGGTAGAACAACCCCGGCGCGTAGTCGGCCACCTGCGCGATGCGGCTCACGACCGTGCGCACCGGCTGCGCATCGGGCCAGTCGTCGAACACCACGCCGGCCGCGGTGGCGCCGGTGCCGGTGTAGTGGACATCGGTGGCGAGGATCATGATTCGTGCGGAAGCACCGATTCTCGGCGAGCGCGGTCTCAGCCTCCGGTGATGTGGCGCGCCACGCGGGCGATCGCGGCATTGCGCTCGTCCAGCGGTGCACCCGTCTCCGTGAGGTAGACGGCCACGACGACCGGCGCGCGTTCCGGCGGCCAGTACACACCCACGTCGCTGGTGCTGCCGCGCTCGCCGGTGCCGGTCTTGCTGGCCAGGCGCCAGCCCTCGGGCAGGTCGGCGCCGAGGCGCCGGGTGTTGGTGCGCGTGGCGAGCATCCAGTGCACGAGCTGCTCGCGGCTGGCGGGCTGCAGCGCGTTGCCGAGCAATGCGGCCCGGAGGTCGTGTGCCATCGCTCGCGGCGTGGTGGTGTCGCGCGGGTCGCCGGGGGTGGATTCGTTGAGCGCAGGCTCCTCGCGGTCCAGGCGCGTGGCCGTGTCGCCCAGCGTGCGGAGGTAGCGCGTCAGCCCTGCCGGCCCGCCGAAGCTTTGCAGCAGCAGGTTGGCCGCCGCGTTGTCGCTCACCGTGATGGCGGCTTCGCACAGCTCGCCCACCGTCATGCCTTCCTGGCCGGCGTGCTTGGCGGTGACGGGCGAGTTGCTCAGCAGCACCTCGCGGCCATACCGGATGCGGCGATCCAGCTGCTCATGCCCCGCATCCACCCGGCTGAGCACGCAGGCGGTGGCCAGCCACTTGAAGGTGCTGCACATCGCAAAGCGCTCGTCGAGCCGGTGGCCCTGCAACTGCCTGTCGGCGGTGTCGATCACCGCCACGCCGAGGCGGCCGCCGATATCGCGCTCGATCTCGGCCCACAAGTTCTGCTGGGGTTGGGCGAAGGCCGGGCGGGCGAGGCCGAGGGCGGCGAAGGCGAGCGGGTGTTGCAGGAAGCGTCGTCTGTTCATGCGAGGATCTTTCGGTTGGTCAACAAATTCTGGGGCCTGAGCCTGCCGCCATGGACTCGCTGATCTCTGCCGCCGCCCGCGCGCTTGCCGCCGGCGATCCGCTCGGGGCGCTGAAGCGGATCGCGCTGCGCGACGACCCGTCGGCGCTGGCCTTGCGCGGCATCGCGATGGCGCAGCTCGGCGAGCTGCCGCGGGCGCGCGAGCTGTTGCGGCGTGCGGCGCGCGCCTTCGGAGCGCATGAAGAGCTGGCCCGGGCGCGCTGCGTGGTGGCCCAGGCCGAGGTCGCGCTGGCGATGCGCGACCTCGGCGGTTCGCCCCGCGTGCTCGATGCGGCCTCCGCCGTGCTGGAGTCGCGCGCCGACCGTGCCAATGCGCTGCAGGCGCGGTTGATCGCGGCGCGGCGCCTGCTGCTGCTCGGCCGGCTCGAGGCGGCCGCTTCGGCGTTGTCACGGGTCGACAGGCAAGCCGCGCCACCGGCGCTGGCGGCGGTGGCCGAACTGGCAGGTGCCGAGCTGGCGCTTCGCTCGCTGCGTACCGATGAAGCCCAGGCTGCGCTCGCCCGGGCGCATGACGCTGCGCGGCGTTCCGCCGTGCCGGCGCTGCTGGCCGAGGTGGAAGAGGCGCGTGCGGCCGTCGACCGCCCGGCCGCACGGCGGCTCACGGCCGAGGGCGAACAGCCGTTGCGGCTCGGCGAGGTGGCGGCGCTGATGCGCTCGGGCGCGCTGGTGGTCGATGCCTGCCGCCGCGGCCTGGGCGTGGGCGCGGCCTGGCTGCCGCTGGCACGGCGGCCGGTGCTGTTCGCGCTGGCCCATGCGCTCGCGCAGGCCTGGCCGTCCGACGTCGACCGGCAGGCCTTGATCGCCGAGGTGTTCCGCACCCGCCGGCCCGACGAGACGCACCGCGCCCGCCTGCGTGTGGAGATCGGCCGGCTGCGTAAGCTGGTGGCCGCGGTGGCGAGCCTCGAGGCCACGCCGCGAGGCTTTGCGCTGGTGCCGCATGCGGGGCGCGAGGTGGTGCTGCTCGCGCCGCCCATCGCCGGCGAGCAGGCCTCGCTGCTGGCGCTGCTGGCCGATGGCGTGGCGTGGTCGACCTCGGCGCTGGCCCTGGCGCTCGACGCCAGCCAGCGCACCGTGCAGCGCGCGCTCGCCGAGCTGGAGGCCGAGGGCCGCGTGCGCGCGATCGGGCGCGGCCGCGCGCAGCGCTGGCTCTCGCCGCCGCTGCTCGGATTCACGACGATCTTGTTACTCCCTGCCGCGCTGCCGCCTGCGTAGAGTTGCCTCACGGCCCCGCACCGGGGCGCAGAGAGGAACTCCGCGATGAACGAACTTCACGACACCGAAGCCCCGTCCCGTCCGGCCGAGATCGTGCGCGAATACGGGCCCTTTGCGGGCGCCGAGCGCATCAACGGCGTCACCCACGATGGCCATCATGTCTGGGCTGCCACCGGCACCCGGCTGATCGCGATCGATCCGCACACCGGCGAGACCACCCGCGCGCTGCCGTGCGCCAGCGATGCCGGCACCGCCTTCGACGGCACGCACCTGTACCAGATCGCCGAGTCGCGCATCGACAAGATCGATCCGGCCAGCGGACAGGTGCTGCACTCCATCCCCGCGCCCGGCCATGGCGGCGACTCGGGCCTCACGTGGGCCGAAGGCAGCCTGTGGGTCGGCCAGTACCGCGACCGCAAGATCCACCAGATCGATCCCGAGACCGGCCGGGTGCTGCGCACCATCGAATCCCGCCGCTACGTCACCGGCGTGACCTGGGTCGACGGCGAACTGTGGCACGGCAACTGGGAAGGCGACGAGAGCGAGCTGTGCCGCGTGGATCCGCAAAGCGGCGCCGTGCTCGAACGCCTGCAGATGCCCTCCGGCACCGGCGTGAGCGGCCTCGAGTCCGATGGCGCGGGGCTCTTTTATTGCGGCGGCGGATCGAGCGGCAAGGTCCGCGCGGTGCGGCGCCCGCGCAAGGCCTGAATCCACACACCCAAGGAGCACGAGATGAACACCCCCATCGTCACCCGCGACCAATGGATCACCCGGCGCACAGCCCTGCTCGCGCGCGAGAAGCAGCTCACCCACCTGCGCGACCAGATCGCCGCCGAGCGGCGCGCGCTACCCTGGGTGCGCCTCGACAAGCGCTACGAGTTCGACACGCACGAAGGCCGGCGCACCCTGGCCGACCTGTTCGAGGGCCGGCGCCAGCTGCTGGTGCAGCACTTTATGCTCGGCCCCGGCTGGGAGGCCGGCTGTCCCAGCTGCTCGTTCATGGCCGACCACATCGAGGGCGCGGCGGCGCACCTCGCGCAGCGCGACCTCACGCTGCTGGTGGTGTCGCGTGCGCCGCTGGCCGAGATCGAGCGCTTCCGGCAGCGCATGGGCTGGCGCTTCAAGTGGGTGTCGTCATACGGCACCGACTTCAACCACGACTTCGGCGTGAGCTTCACGCCCGAGGAGATGGCGCGCGGCGAGGTCGACTACAACTACACGCGGCAGCCGTTCCCGAGCGAGGAGGCGCCGGGCATCAGCGTGTTCTTCAAGGACGGTACGGGCGAGGTCTTCCACACCTACTCGACCTACGGCCGCGGGGTAGAGCTGATGATGGGCACCTACGACTTTCTCGACATCACGCCGCTGGGTCGGCAGGAGGAAGGGCTGGCGCACCCGATGGCCTGGGTGCGGCATCACGACCGCTACGAGCAGGCTGCGCCCGCGCAGAAGGCAGTGTCGTGCTGCCACGGGCAGGGCTGAGGCGCCGGTCGGCCGGGCATGCGAGGGTGCGATGGGCAGCGGCCTGTGGCCCTGGCTCGCGGTGGCGGGCATGGGCGCCTTGCATGGGCTCAATCCGGCCAGCGGCTGGATGTGGGTTGCGGCGTCGGGCCTGCGATCGCCCGAAGCCGCGCGGCCATGGCGTGCACTCGGGCTCGTCGCTGCCGGGCATGCCGCGTCGGTCGCGCTGGTGGCGGCCGCGGTGGCGTTCGGGCTGTCGAACGGACGGGGGCTGCTGCAGGCTTCGGCAGCGGTGTTGCTGCTCGCCCTCGTGGCCGCCCATCTCTGGCGCGGGCGAACGAAGCGCGTGCGCCGGCCCATGAGCCGCGTGGGCCTGCCGCTCTGCGCCTTCATAGCGTCCACCGTGCACGGCACTGGGTTGATGCTGGTGCCGGCACTGGTGCCGCTGTGCCTGGCCGGAACGCCGGCGCGCGAGATCACGGCCTCGGGTTCGATGCTGCTGGCGTTGGCCGCAGTTGGTGCGCATGCCACGGCGATGCTGTGTGTGTCGGGGGTGATGGCGTCAGGGGCATGTCGCCTGGCGCGGGCCTGCGGCGCTTGGCGTCGCGGCGGCATTCGGCATGCCCATGCGGTGCCTCAGACAGGGGATTGAATCGCCCCTGGTGGGGATCACAGTGCTTCCCCGGCCGATGCCTGTGCATCGGCTTCGTCCATTCCAAGGGGAGCCTGATGAACCGCTTCACACTGCGATCGATTTCCGTCGCCGGCTTGGCGTTGCTGGCCGGCAGTACGCTGGCCGCCGCGCCGCGCCTTCCGGTCGACGAGCTCACGTTCCGCGCCTCCGGACCCTCGCCTTTCGGGCCTGACTGCAACGGCGTGCCGCAGACGGGCACGCTGTATCCGAATGCCGAGGTCGAGCCCTTCGTGGCCGCCAATCCGCGTTTTCCGTTGAACCTCGTGGGCACCTGGCAGCAGGACCGCTGGTCCAACGGTGCGTCGCAAGGCCTGGGCACGGCCTATTCGTTCGATGGCGGCATCACCTGGCGCCGTGTGTTCCTGCCGTTCACCCGCTGCGCCGGCGGCAACGCCGCCAATGGCGGCGACTACGAGCGCGGCTCCGATCCGTGGGTGAGCTTCTCGCCCAACGGCGTGGCGCACCTGATGGCGTTGACGGTGAGCTTCAATGCCGCGCCTGACCAGCCGCAGACGGCGATGCTCGTGAGCCGCTCGCGCGACGGCGGCCGCACCTGGAGCGCCATCACCACGCTGATCGCCGACACGGCCGAGCACTTCAACGACAAGAACACGATCACCGCCGACCCCACCGATTCGCGCTATGTCTACGCGGTGTGGGATCGACTGAGCAGCGTGCCCGGCGAGGGCGCCGGGCCGACGATGCTGGCGCGTAGCACCGACAACGGCGCGCATTGGGAGGCGGCCCGCATCGTGTTCGACCCCGGCCCCAATGCGCAGACCATCGGCAACCGCATCGAGGTGCTGCCCGACGGCACGCTGGTCGACCTGTTCACGCTGATCGACTACGCCAGCGGCGCGGTGACGCTGAACGTCATCCGCTCCACCGACAAGGGGCTCACCTGGTCGGCACCGGTGTTCGTGGCCGACGTGCTGGCGCTGGGCGCCACCGATCCCGACACCGGCGAGCCGATACGCGATGGCGCCATCCTGGGGCAGATGGCGATCTCGCGCCACGGCAAGATCAGCGTCGTGTGGCAGGACGCGCGCTTCTCCGGCGGCGTGCGCGACGGCATCGCGCTCAGCGAGTCCACCGATGGCGGCCTCACCTGGAGCGCGCCGGTGCAGATCAACCGCGACCCGCTGGTGCAGGCGTTCACGCCCAGCGTGCACGTGCGGCGCGACGGCGGCGTGGGCGTGACCTACTTCGACCTGCGCGGCAGCAGCGCCAACGCAGCCACGCAGCTCACCAGCCTCTGGCTCACCCGCTCGCACGATGGCACCACCTGGCGCGAAAGCCCGGTGACCGCGCCCTTCGATCTGACGAAGGCGCCCGATGCGGGCGGCCTGTTCCTGGGCGACTACCAGGGGCTCACGAGCATCGGCCCGATCTATGTGCCGTTCTTCGCCAAGACCACCGGCGATGCCGCCAACCGCAACGATGTGTATTCGCATCTGTCGCTGCTCGGCCACTTGGCTGGAGCGGCCTCGGGTGCCCGTGAGGTCGAGCGCCGGGTGGCCGAGGAAGAAGCCTCGCTGCCCGCGATGAGCGTGCAGGGCACCGGCCGCGCGATGCCGCTGGTGCCGACCGCGATGCGTGCCGCCACCTGGCAGGCGGTGGAACGCACGATGCGCGCCCGCGTGCCCGACTGGGGCGCGCGCAGGGCGACGCGCGGCGGCACGCGCTGACCCGGCGCGGGCGGTGTGGGATGGCGTCTCCTACACTGCCCGCGTTCTCGTCAACGTCTGCGGAGTCTGCTTGGCTCGTTCGATCATCGTTCCCCGGTTGTTGTCCTGCGCCCTTGGCGTCACCGCCTTGCTGGCCCATGCCGACACGCCGCCCGCCTGGGCCGGCGTGTGGCAGGGCGCGGTCGGCAAGGCGGAAGTGCGTATGTGCCTGCAGTCCCACTACGGCAGCCAGGGCGCCTACTACTACACCCGCTACCTCAAGCTGATCCCGCTCTCGGAGCCCGAGAAGAAGCCGAAGGCCGACGCAGCCTCGGTGGTGCTGAACGAGACCATGCTCAAGGGCAAGGCCAAGCCTGGCGCCACACCTGCGCAGGAGACGGTGGTGTGGGCCTTGCGCGCGAGCGCCGACGGTCGATCGCTCGAAGGCCACTGGCGCAGCAGCGCCAAGGAGCTGCCGGTGCGGCTGAGCCGGGTGCCCGAACCGGCGCCGGACAAGAAGGCGGCGGCGGAAGACGCGCCCAACCCCTGCGAGAGCGATGCCTTCAACACGCCGCGCGAGCAGCCGGCGCGGGTGGTCTCCGCACAGGCCAAGGTGCCGAACGGGGCGACAGCCTATCGCGCACTGTCGCTCGACTTCGGTGATCGCTACAGCGCCGAGATCAGCAGCTTCGAGCTGCTGCGCGACGACGAGGGCGCGCGCCGCTTCAATGCGTCGATGCGCAAGGCGCTCATGGACGAGCAGGGCTCGGTGTTCGACTGCACCCGCAGCACGCTCGGCCAGTTCGGCGGCGAGGGCGAATACAACGTGCGCCTGCAGCCAGCGCTGATCGGCCGCCACTGGCTGGTTGTGAGCAACGGCGGCAGCAACAGCTGCGGCGGCGCCCATCCCAATGCCTACACCGGCTACCAGACCTGGAACCTCGACGAAGGCCGGACGCTCGATCCATGGACCTGGTTCGGCCCCAGGGGCGCGAAGGTCACGGTGCAGGGCGAGGGCGACTCGCGCTACACCACGGTGGAGATCTCCGATGCGCTGAAGGCGCTGCTCGCCAAGGCCTGGCCGCGCGACGACGAAGGCTGCAAGGAGATCCCCGAAGAGTCGAGCACCAGCTGGACGGTATATCCCTCGCCCAAGGGCATGGTGTTCATGCCCGACCTGCCGCACGTGATCTTCGCCTGCACCGAGGAAGTGACGCTGCCGTGGTCCAAGGTGCTGCCGATGCTGACCCCACAGGGGCGCAAGACGGCCGAGGCCGCACGCGCCGATCTGGCTGCGCCGCCACCGCGCTGAAACTCGCCATGAATCTCCGTTCCATCACCCTGGCGCTCTGCGCGCTGGCCGGCCATGCGCTTGCGATGGCTGCGCCGGCGCTGCAGGCCATTCCACTGCCCAACGGCCCGACGCCGGTCGATTTCACCGGCAAGGGCATGAAGGGGCTGGCGATGCTGGCGCATCGCGAGAACTTCAACGCCCACAGTTTCGAGGTACTGACGCTCTACTTCAGCGTCAAGGACGGCAGCGGCAGCAAGGCGGCCGAACACCTGGAGATCCTGCCGGTGTTCGACGGCAACGACGAGAAGCTCACGCTCACCGCGGGCGGCGGTGCCGATTGCATGCTCCACGACTTCCGGCTCGTCCGCCACAGCGGACGCAAGGCGGTGGAGCTGGTGGTGGCCCGGCGTGAGCCGGGCAGTAGCTTCGCCGACAGCGCGCCGGTGGAATTCCGGCATTACGCGCTGAAGACCAACGAGGAGGCCGACCCCGGCCGCCCGTCGTATTACTTCGAGCTCGCCAGCACCCAGAAATCGAAGCGCAGCTATTGCGACGTGGGCGAGGCGATGGCGAAGGAGCTGGGGCTCAGGTAGCGTCGTCGCGCGGCTGCGAGAGATAGAAAGGCCGGCCCGCGATCAGAAAAGGCGCTGCGAGATACAGCGGCAGGCAGACGAGGATGGTCCGCGTCATTTCCGAGAGCGGATCGGCGCTGCCTTGCTTGGCTGCGTAGTCGTACCAAAGCATCAGGCTCGGCAGCACGGCGATGTAGAGGAGGAGGCTCCCGAGCAGGCCTTTCCCTCGACGAGGGATACGCGTGGCGAGGTATGAGCTGACGAACAGGTGGAAGAACCAGGTCGGCTGCATTGCGCCGCCGGCCATGAAGACGTCCACCATTGCCAGCACGTACAGCCCGATGTGGAGAACGAAGAGCCCGAGGGCGATCTTCAATGACGCGGGCAATTGAGAGAGCGGTACGCCTGTCTGCATGGGTGGGCTCCGGTAGCGTGGTCAAACATTTTCTGATCTGGCGTTGGCGGTCGCCTTGGCGGCGTGCCGAACTCCTTGTCGGTGGCGCTGTACATCGGAATGGCCGGCGCCCGATGCGGCTCCAGGGTGGGCAGGTTCACGACGAACCGGTCGTGGATGTCGATGGTGAGCAGCATCAGCGGCATGTAGCGAAGGGCGGGTCTCAGCACCGCCTGCCACTGGCTCAGCCGTTGCCCGTCGGCCGAGACGACGCAGATGTCCTGCGCCTGTTTCCCGAAGGTGCGGCCTTCGCGGAAGGCAAGAAAGGCGTAGTGGTAGACGAACGCGCAGGCCACGAAGATGCGGCCCGCGCCAGGATCGAAGCCGGACGCTTCCGCCACGCTGGCCAGCAGCAGGAACGCCAGGAACACGGCCAGCGTGTCGTAGACGAAGGCCGATATCCGCTTGCCGGGCGGTGCGAGGAAAGAGTCGACACGCATGCGGTGAGGGCTCGGTCAGGTCGCTGAGGGGCCGTCGGCTCCGATACGCCCCTGCAGATCCCGCACCGCCTTCTCGAACGCCGGCCACCCCGGCCAGCTGGTGATGCGCCCCAGCTTGCGGGTGCGGTGGAAGAAGTAGAAGGTCGGCACGCCGTGCAGGCCGAAGCGCTGGCCCAGGGCCGGGTCGGCGTACACGTCGGCGTGCAGCCAGTGCACGCCCAGGCCGGTGAAGGCATCGCGCTTCAGCGTCGCGGCCTTCTTGAACTGCTCGCAGTTGAAGCAGTCCTCGCCCCAGAAATACATGCCCACCAGCGCATCGCCAGCGGCGGCCAGCGCGGCGTCGAAGCCGGCGGAATTCACGGGCTGCATGCCGAACTGCTGGAAGAAGGTGGGGTCATCGCGCATGATGGCTGCCGTGGCATCGAGGTGGAGCACGATTGTTCCGCAATCCGTGAAAGGCAGGGCGGCAAGGGTGGGCGTGGCGCAGCAGCAGGGGCAGCGGTTCTGGCGCGATGAGGCGCTGCCGCACATCGAGGCGCGCTTCGTCGATCCCGGCCAGGGCACGGGCTATGCGCTGCATGCGCATGACACGTTCTCGATCGGCGCCATCACCGGCGGACAGGGCGTGTGCCTCAACGATGGCGCCCGCCGGCTCACCGGGCCGGGCACCGTGGTGATCGTCAACCCCGAGGCGGCGCATGCCTGCCGCCCCCTCGATGCGGCGCACTGGTCGTATCGCATGCTCTATGTCGACGCGGGCTGGCTGGCCGGCCTGCAGCGGGAGCTGGGGTTCAGCGCGAATGCCGACTTCCGCGCCTTCTCGGTCACGCTGGCTTCGCGGCGCGACCTGTTCGACGGCCTCGTCGCGCTGTGCGGCCAACTGGCCGATGCCGACAGCCCGGCGCTGGCCAGGCAGGATGCCGCGGTCGCCTTCTTCGCCGGGCTGCAGCAGGCGCTCGACCCGGCTCCGCGGCCGCTGCCGGCGCCCAGCCGCAGGGTCGAGCGGGCGGCCGACTACATCCGCGAGCATTTCGCGCGGCCGGTGCGGCTCGAAGAGATCTGCGCCGCGGCCGATCTTTCGGCCACGCACCTGATCCGCTCGTTCAAGGCCTGCTACGGCATGCCGCCGCATGCCTTCCTGGTCAACCGGCGCGTCGAACACAGCCGCATGCTGCTGCGGCGCGGCCTGCCGATCGCGGAGGTGGCGGCAGCGGCCGGGTTTGCCGACCAGGCCCACCTGCAGCGCATCTTCCGCCGGCTGGTGGCGACCACGCCGGGCCGCTACCGAGCTCCGTGTCAGCGGCCGGCTTGAGGCGGCCCGGCGCCGGGCTCAGCCCCACACCATGTACGCCGCGCTGGCCACGAGCAGCAGGGCCAGTGCCCGGTTGAACAGCTGCACCCGGGACGGCTGCCGCAGCAGCGCCTGCAGGCGCGAGCCCAGGTAGGCCCAGGCGGCGATCGAGGCGTAGCAGACGACGAAGTAGATGCCGGCGAAGAGCCACACCAGCCGGCTCTCGCCGTGCGCGGCATAGGCGCCCATGCCGGCCACCGAGGCGAGCCAGGCCTTGGGGTTGAGCCATTGCATCGCGGCGCCCGACGACATCGAAGGGCGGGTCGTGTCGGCATCGGAGGCGAGCTGCCCGCCGTCGGTGGCGAGCCTGAAGGCCATGTAGAGCAGGAAGGCCACGCCGAACCAGCGGATCGCATCGGCCAGCGCCGGCCACTGCAGCAGCACCTCGTGCAGTCCGAAGCCGGTGAGCAGCAGCAGCGCGACGAAGCCCACGGTCGCGCCGGTCACGTGGCGCAGGCTGGCGCCGAAGCCATGGCGCGCGCCCACGCTCAGCGCGACGATGTTCACCGGGCCCGGCGAGATGGAGGCGGCCAGCGCGAAGGCGGCCATCGAGAGCATCAGGTTCACGTTGCGGCATCGGGGAGTCGAGGCGCTGCAGCGTAGGCGGCCGGGAGGCCACCTGTATTGAACGAAACAACCGTCCGGCGCCCGATCTTGTGGCGCGGCCCATGCGCCAACCCGGTGCGCGTTCAAGGGCCTGCGCTCCATCCGAGTGCTGCGAGCGGGCCGATTCCTCGGCTGCTCCCGGGCGAAACGCCCCGCAAAGCGGCGCCGCGGTCTGGCACAGACCTTGCGCCAGGAGGCCCATCCGATCCAGGCGCGCTCCCATGCGCCTGCTCCCAGCGTCACGCCGCACGCCGACAGTGCGGCCGTCAGCACAGCGACGTGCGCCGACGCCGATCACCGCCGGGCATGCCCTTGCCCCGGTCCTCCCGCATCAGGACAAGTCATCGCATGAAGATCGTCGTCATCGGCCACGGCATGGTGGGCCACAAGTTTCTCGAGAGCCTGCAGGAGACGCTGCCCCAGGGCGCGCACGTGACCGTGCTGTGCGAGGAGCCGCGGCCTGCGTACGACCGCGTGCACCTGTCGGAGTTCTTCTCCGGCAAGTCGGCCGACGAGCTCTCGCTGGTGGCGCCCGGCTTCTTCGATCGCGACGGTGTGGTGCTCAAGCTCAATGCCCGCGCCACCGCGATCGACCGCGGCGCCAAGACGGTCTCCACCAGCACCGGCGAGACGCTGCCCTACGACAAGCTGGTGCTCGCCACCGGCTCCTATCCCTTCGTGCCGCCGGTGCCGGGCAAGGACCGGCCCGACTGCTTCGTCTACCGGACCATCGAAGACCTGGAGGCGATGCTCGAATGCGGCGCGCGCTCGACAAGCGGCGTGGTCATCGGCGGCGGCCTGCTCGGCCTGGAGTGCGCCAAGGCGTTGCGCGACATGAAGCTGCAGACGCACGTGGTCGAGTTCTCGCCGCGTCTGATGGCGCTGCAGGTCGATGCGGCCGGCGGCGACATGCTGCGCCGGAAGATCGAAGACCTGGGCGTGCAGGTGCACACGCAGAAGAACACCGTGCAGATCACCGACGGCGAGCAGGCCCGCCACCGCCTGGTGTTCGCCGATGGCTCGCATCTCGAGACCGACATGCTGGTGTTCTCGGCCGGCATCCGCCCGCGCGACGAGCTGGCGCGCGATGCGCAACTGGCCGTCGGCCCGCGCGGCGGCATCGTGATCGACGACCACTGCCTCACCAGCGACCCCGATGTGTATGCCATTGGCGAATGCGCGCTGTGGCAGGGCCAGATCTTCGGCCTCGTGGCCCCCGGCTACGACATGGCCCGCGTGGCCGCGCGCCACATCGCCGGCGAGGCGGCGGCCGAGTTCAAGGGCGCCGACATGAGCACCAAGCTCAAGCTGATGGGCGTCGACGTGGCCAGCGTCGGCGATGCGATGGGCAAGACGCCCGGCAGCCGCTCGTTCCAATTCACCGATGAACGCAAGCAGGTCTACAAGAAGATCGTTGTCTCCGAATGCGGCAAGCTGCTGCTGGGCGCGGTGCTGGTGGGCGATGCCGCCGAATACGGCACGCTGCTGCAGATGATGCTCAACGGCATCGCGCTGCCGGAGTCGCCCGAGTTCCTGATCCTGCCGCAGAGCGACGGTGCGGCCAAGCCCGGCCTGGGCCCCGATGCGCTGCCGGCCTCGGCCCAGATCTGCTCGTGCAACAACGTGTCGAAGGGCCAGATCTGCGATGCGGTGGGCAATGGCGTCACCGCGATCGGCGAACTGAAGAGCTGCACCAAGGCCGGCACCTCGTGCGGCGGCTGCGTGCCGCTGGTCACGCAGATCATGAAGGTCGAGATGAAGAAGCGCGGCCTGGCCGTGAACAACCACCTGTGCGAGCACTTCGCCTACTCGCGCCAGGAGCTGTTCCACCTGATCAAGGTGGAGCGCATCCGCACCTTCGACGAGCTGCTGCACCGCCACGGCAAAGGCCTGGGCTGCGACATCTGCAAGCCGGTGGCGGCCAGCATCTTCGCGTCGTGCTGGAACGACTTCATCCTCAACCAGGACCACGCCCGCCTGCAGGACTCCAACGACTACTTCCTCGGCAACATCCAGAAGGACGGCACCTACTCGGTGGTGCCGCGCATGCCCGGCGGCGAAGTCACGCCCGACGGCCTGATGGCGGTGGCGCAGGTGGCCAAGAAGTACGGCCTCTACACCAAGATCACCGGCGGCCAGCGCGTCGACCTGTTCGGTGCGCGCGTCGACCAACTGCCCGCGATCTGGGAAGAGCTGATCGCCGCCGGCTTCGAATCGGGCCATGCCTACGGCAAGTCGTTGCGCACCGTGAAGTCGTGCGTGGGCTCCACCTGGTGCCGCTATGGCGTGGGCGACAGCGTGGGCCTGGCCGTGGAGCTGGAGAACCGCTACAAGGGCCTGCGCGCGCCGCACAAGATCAAGTTCGGCGTCTCCGGCTGCACCCGCGAATGCGCCGAGGCCCAGGGCAAGGACGTGGGCGTGATCGCCACCGACAAGGGCTGGAACCTCTACGTCTGCGGCAACGGCGGCATGAAGCCGCGCCATGCCGAGCTGCTGGCCTCCGACCTCACGAAGGAACAGCTCATCGCCTACATCGACCGCTTCCTGATGTTCTACGTGCGCACCGCCGACCGGCTGCAGCGCACCAGCGTCTGGCGCGAGAACCTCGAGGGCGGGCTGCAGTACCTCAAGGACGTGATCGTCGACGACAAGCTCGGCCTGGCCGCCGAGCTCGAGGCCGAGATGCAGCACGTGGTCGACACCTACGCCTGCGAGTGGAAGACCGCCGTCACCAACCCCGAGGTGCGCAAGCGCTTCCGCCAGTTCGTCAACAGCGACCAGCCCGACCAGCACATCGTGTTCGTCGAGGAGCGCGGGCAGATCCGTCCCGCCGCGCCCGAGGAACGCGCTGCCGCACGAGACCTTGCCGACCAACCCGCCTGAGGAGAACCGACGCCATGAACCGCAACGACGCCCCGCAGTGGAGCCCCGTGTGCTCCCTCGACGACATCCTGCCCGACACCGGTGTGTGCGCGCTGGTCAACCAGCGCCATGTCGCGGTGTTCCATGTGAAGGGCCGCGGCGAGGTCTACGCGATCGACAACTTCGACCCCAACGCGCAGGCCAGCGTGCTGTCGCGCGGGCTGGTGGGCAACGTGGGCGAGCGCATCGTCGTCGCCTCGCCGATCTACAAGCACCACTTCTGCCTCGAAAGCGGCGAATGCCTGGAGGCGCCCGAGAACTCGGTCAGCGCCTACCCGGTTCGCATCGAGAACGACACCGTCCTCGTGGCGGTCTGAGCGAGACAACACCATGGCCTACCTCGTCCCTTCCGAATTCGTCACCAAGATGGTCGACGCCGGCGAATCGAAGATCTACATGTCGACCCGCGACACGCTGATCCGCGCCTACATGGCCGGCGCCATCCTCGCGCTGGCCGCGTGGTTCGCGATCACCATCAACGTCAACACCGGCCAGCCGCTGCTCGGCGCGGTGCTGTTCCCGGTGGGCTTCGTGATCCTGTACCTGCTGGGCTTCGACCTGCTGACCGGCGTGTTCGTGCTCACGCCGCTGGCGCTGCTCGACAAGCGCCCCGGCGTCACGCTCAAGGGCGTGCTGCGCAACTGGGGGCTGGTGTTCATCGGCAACTTCGCCGGCGCGATGACGGTGGCGCTGATGATGGCCGTGGTCACCACCTTCGGCTTCTCGACCGAGCCCAACGCGGTGGGCAAGGCCATCGGTGTGATCGGCGAGAACCGCACGCTGGGCTATGCGAAATACGGCCTGGCCGGCATGCTGACGCTGTTCTTCCGCGGCATGCTGTGCAACTGGATGGTCTCCACCGGCGTGGTCGGCGCGATGATCTCCACCAGCGTGAGCGGCAAGGTGATCGCGATGTGGATGCCGATCATGCTGTTCTTCTACATGACCTTCGAGCACTCGATCGTCAACATGTTCCTGTTCCCGTCGGGCCTGCTGCTGGGCGCCAAGTTCTCGTTCATGGACTACCTGCTGTGGAACGAGATCCCCACCGTGCTCGGCAACGTGGTGGGCGGCCTGTCGTTCACCGGCCTCACGCTCTACGCCACCCACGTGCGCACCGGCGCCAAGCGCGTGCTGGCCTGATCAGCACCCATGACGCTCGCGATCCGCGCGGGCCAGTGGTCTGACAAGGGCCGCAAGCCGGCCAACCAGGACTTCCACGGCCTGTGCGTGCCCGAGGGGCCGCAGCTCGCGGCCAAGGGCATCGCCATCGCGCTGGCCGACGGCATCAGCAGCAGCGAGCTGGGCCAGCGCGCCGCCGAGGCGGCGGTGCACAGCTTTCTCGACGACTACTACTGCACGTCGGACGCGTGGTCGGTCAAGACCTCGGTCGAGCGCGTGCTGGCCGCGGCCAACTCATGGCTGCATGCACAGAACCAGCGCGGCCCCGGCCGCTACGACAAGGACCGCGGCTGGGTCTGCACGCTGAGCGCGATGGTGCTCAAGTCGCGCACGGCCCACCTCTTCCACGTGGGCGATGCGCGCATCTACCAGCTGCACGGCAGGGCGCTCGAGCTGCTGACGCAGGACCACCGCATGCACGTGGGCGGCGGCCAGAGCTACCTCGCCCGCGCGCTCGGCGTGGAGGGCCGCCTGGAGATCGACTACCGGGCGCTGCCGCTGGCCGAGGGCGACACCTTCGTGCTCGCCACCGACGGCGTGCACGAGCATGTGCCCGAGGCCACGATCGTCGAAGCCATAGCTCGGCATGCCGATGCGCTCGACGAGGCGGCGCGCGCGATCGCCGACGAAGCGCTCGCGCGCGGCAGCCCCGACAACCTCACGGTGCAGATCGTCCGCATCGAGCGCCTGCCCGATCCGCAGGCCAGCGAGGTGGCGCGGCTGGCCGCCGAGCTGCCGCTGCCGCCGCTGCTCGAGCCGCGCGCGTCGTTCGACGGCTACCGCATCGTGCGCGAGCTGCACGGCAGCAGCCGCAGCCACATCTACCTGGCCACCGACGAAGCCAGCGGCGAACCGGTGGTGATCAAGACCCCATCGATCGACCTGCGCGCCGATGCGGCCTACCTGGAGCGCTTTCTGCTCGAAGAGTGGATCGCGCGGCGCATCGACAGCCCGCATGTGCTGAAGCCGCGGCCGGCGCGGTCGCGTCGCTTCCTCTACGTGGTGTTCGAGTACGTCGAGGGCTGCACGCTGGCGCAATGGATGCTCGACCATCCGCGCGCCGACATCGCGCTGGTGCGCGGCCTCGTCGAGCAGGTGGCGCGCGGGCTGCGCGCCTTCCACCGGCTCGAGATGCTGCACCAGGACCTGCGGCCCGAGAACATCATGGTCGACGCCACCGGCACGGTGAAGCTGATCGACTTCGGCGCGGTGCGTGTGGCCGGCCTCGTCGAGATGGCGCCGCAGCGCGATGAAGACATGCTGGGCACGCTGGGCTACACCGCGCCCGAGCGCTTTCTCGGCCAGCCGGGCAGTGCTGCGTCCGACCAGTTCTCGCTTGCGGTCATCACCTATCAGATGCTGACCGGCCGCTTGCCTTATGGCACGGAGATGGCGAAATGCAGCAGCCTCGCCGAGCAGAAGCGTCTGCGCTACCTGAGCGCGCAGCAGGCGCAGCCGCGGCTGCCGGGCTGGGTGGACGACGCGATCGAGAAAGCCGTCGATGCCGAGCCGCACCGGCGCTATGGCGACATCGATGAATTCGTGGCGGCGCTGCAGCGGCCCGATCCGGCGTTCACGCGCAGCGACCGCCTGCCGCTGATCGCGCGCCATCCGCTGGTGTTCTGGCAGGCACTGTCGGCGCTGCTGGCCGTGACCTGCGTGGTGCTGCTCGCGCTGCTGGTACAGGCGAGGGGCTGAAGCTCAGACCCAGCGGCGCACGCGCCGCGTGTATTCCGCGTAGGCCGCGCCGAACTTCTCGCGCAGCGCCTGCTCCTCGGGCTGGATCTGGAAACGGTTCATGTACAGCACGAACACCGGGAGCATCAGCAGCGCCGCGAGGTGGCCGAGGTAGACCGCCCAGCCGGCCAGCACGAGCAGGAAGCCCAGGTACATCGGGTTGCGGCTGCGGCGGTAGATCCCCGTGTCGACCACCGACGACGAAGCCTCGGGCGTCGTCGGGTTCACGGTGGTGTGGGCGCGGCGGAACTCGGCGACGCCGGCCATCGCGATGCCCACGCCGGCCAGGGCCACCAGCAAGGCCAGCGGCCCGCGCAGCGGGATCACGAAGGCCCACGATGGAAGGCCCTGGGCCAGCGCCCACATCGCGAGCGCGGCGATGAACACGAGGGCGACGGGCGGGATACGGAGTTCGAGGGTGTTCAGCATGGTTTGCGGCGCGCATCGTATCGCCAGGCCCGGATAACCCCATGCGCATGCCGTTTGATCGACGGCAAGGGCGCGATGCCATGGCTGCCGCACACTGGCTTGTGCGCCGGCATCCGGTGCCAGCCATGGCGAAGAAGTTCCCGATCCATCCCGCCCACCCCGAGCGCACCTGCTGGGGCTGCGACAAGTACTGCCCCTCCACCGACCTCATCTGCGGCAACGGCTCCGAACGCACGCAGCATCCGGTGGAGTTGTTCGGCGAGGACTGGGCGGTGTGGGAGCCGCCGGCCGCTGACGAGGGCTCGGTCCCTCAGTCCCTGTCGGGCGCTCCCAGCGGGAAGAACGCGCGATAGGGCCGCGCCTCGTCGACGGCGCGTGCGAACGACGGCCGCTTCAGCAGCCGCTGCCGATACGCGGTGACGTTGGGATGCGCCTCGCCGATCGGGTGCGTCCAGTCGGCGTAGAACAGGAACGGCGCCGCGGCGCAGTCGGCCAGGCTGAAGCCGTCGCCCGAAACCCACTCACGGCCGGCCATGTGGCGGTCGAGCCAGGCATAGGCGGTTTCGAGCATGCGGCGGGCCTCGTCGCAGCCATAGGGGTCGCGGTGCTCGGCCGGCCGCAGCGCGTTGAACACGATCTTCTGCTGCGGCGTGGAGATGTAGTTGTCGAAGAAGCGATCCCACATCCGCACGTCGAGCGCGGCCATCGGGTCGTCGGGAATCAGCCGCACCGGGCCGGGATGGGCCAGCTGCAGGTATTCGATGACGCAGGTGGCCTCGAGGATGGTGCGGTCACCGTCGATCAGCACCGGAAAGCGCTGGATCGGCCAGCAGGCCGCGAGCTTCTGGCCCGCGGGGCTGTCGGGGCCGGCCAGCACCTGGGGCTCGAAGGGGATGCCGTTCTCGTAGAGCGCGATCAGCGCTTTCTGGCTGTATGACGAGAACGGGTGGAAGAGCAGTTGCAGGGCCATGGAGGGCGTCTCCGGTCGAGGGGGTGATCAGACACGACGAATGGCGCGCGTGGGTTTCGACATCGCCCGCTCAATGATTCGCGAGCCAGGCGCCGAGCACCATGGCCGCCGCCAGGCACGACAGGAAGAAGACCATCACCCTCAGCCCTTGAGGCATCGTGCGCCGGCCGGGGTTCGGAGCCTGCTGGATCCCTCGCCATTCGGGGGCGTGTGTGGGTTCGGGGTGGGGCCGGTCGATGGATTGCCGCTTCGCCGGCAGCGCCGCATGCCAGTCGGCCCAGCGCTGGATGTTGTCGACGCCCACGGTCACGAAAAGCCAGCGCTGATAGTGCCGGGTCAGCCAACCGAGCACGCGCATCGTGCGGACGAGGTCGGTGTCGCTCGGGCGGCGGCCGTGGCGCACGCGCTCCAGCAGGTCGTGCTGCAGCGGTAGCACATGCGGCGTCTGGCTCTGGAAGTGGTCGTGCTCCATCACCGCTCGGTCGAGCAACTGGCCGGCCTGGCCGAACTGCAGCAGCCGGCCGGCCTCGGTGTCCCAGCCGTAGATCGTGACCGCGGCATCGAACAGGAATTCGTGTCCGGGCTGCCAGCCGCCGGCGAGTCGGTGCACGATCAGGCCTTCGAAGTGCTGCCAGGCCTCGAGGTCAATCAGCCGCGGGTCGTCGAGCGTCTCCGACAGCTGGCGGTGGGCGGAGGCCTGATCGGTGGCCACCTGTGAGATGAAGCGGTGAAACACCCCGGCGGCGGCTTCCCGCGGATCGGCCGCTGGCATGGGGCAGGCTGCCGCGCCGTGCTGCGGGTCGCCGAACAGTGGGGTGTCGGGCGCTTGCCCCTGGTCGCGCGCTTGGCACCACGCCAGCGCCGCCGTGTAGGCCTCGCGCAGTTGCTGGAACAGATCGGCCTGCGTCGCCTGGTCGATCTGCTTGACGCGCTGGGCATAGGCTCGGCGCACCTCCTGCACGGAGGCATCGGCGCCGAGCGCGAGGTACTGAAGGGCGGGGGGAACGGGCGGCATGCCGGCGACGATAGCGCAGCCGCCCCGCGGCGCCGCAGGATCAGGAGGCGGTCGGGCGGTAGTAGCGCGCCTCCAGCGTCTTCGCGTCGGTGAGGCGCAGCTTCAGCAGCAGTTTCTCCAGCCAGGTGAGCTGCTGGATGCGCCCGTCGGGCAGGCACAGCACCGGCCCGAGGATCGGCTCGTCTTCGATCTTGGATTCGCGGTAGTCCTGCACTCGCACTGCTTCGGCCATGCTGGTCTCCTTGGGAAGTTCACAAGTCGATACAGCTCGAATGTAGTGAGGCGGCAGGGGCGCGGCAAGCCCCTAGCCCGGAATCACCGTGCGCCCGCGCGCCACTGCTGCATCAGCTTGTCCCACTTGGGGCGGGCGGCGGCGAGGTGACGCTCCTTCACGTGGCCGTAGCCGCGAATCTCTTCCGGGATGCGGGCGATCTCGGCCGCCAGCGCGAGGTTGTCGGCGTTCAGGCCCTTGAGCAGCTCTTCGATCGTGGCGCGGTATTCGCCGATCAGCGCGCGCTCCATCTTGCGCTCGGCGGTGTGGCCGAACACGTCGAAGGCGGTGCCGCGCAGGCCCTTCAGCTTCGCGAGCAGGCCGAAGGCCTTCAGCATCCACGGGCCATAGGGCTTCTTCACCAGCTCGCCCTTGTCGTTGGTCTTGGCCAGCAGCGGCGGCGCGAGGTGGAAGTTGAGCTTGTAGTCGCCTTCGAACTGCGCCGCGATCTTGTCGGCGAAGCTCTTGTCGGTGTGCAGGCGGGCCACCTCGTACTCGTCCTTGTAGGCCATCAGCTTGAAGAGGTAGCGGGCCACGGCCTCGCTGAGCTTCGTGCTGTTCAGCGGCTTCTCGGCGGCGCGCACCTGCTCGACGAAGGCCTGGTACTGCTGCGCGTAGGCCGCATCCTGGTAGGCGGTGAGGAACTCCACCCGCTTGGCCACGATCTCGTCGACCGATGGTTTCTTCACCAGCTGGATCACGGCCTGGGCCTGGTACAGCGACTGCACGGACTTGAGGTCGTGCGCCGCGCGGCGGCCCCATTCGAAGGCGGCCTTGTTGGCCTCGATCTGCACGCCGTTGAGCTCGATCGCGCGCATCAGCGCCGCGTAGCCCAGCGGCACGCGGCCCTGCTGCCAGGCATAGCCCAGCAGCAGCGGGTTGGCGTAGATCGAGTCGCCCAGCAGCTTCACCGCCAGCTCATCGGCATCGACCATGCCGAGCTTGCCGCCCACCGCCTTGCCGATCGCGGCTTCGCAGCTGCTGCCGGGGAAGCTCCACTCGGGGTTGTTGACGAAGCTCGCAGTCGGCGTCTTGTGGGTGTTGAGCGCCACGTAGGTGCGGTCTTCGTGCATCACCGCCAGTGTGGCCTTGTTGGCCGCCACGATCTCGTCGCAGGCGATCACGAGGTCGGCCTTGGCGGTGTCGACCTTGGTGGTGTAGATGGCGTCGGGCCGGTTGGCGATCTGGATGTGGCTCCAGGTGCTGCCGCCCTTCTGTGCAAGGCCGGCAGCGTCCTGCGTGATCACGCCCTTGCCTTCGAGGTGGGCGGCCATGCCCAGCAGCTGGCCGATGGTGATGACGCCGGTGCCGCCGACGCCCGCCACCACGATGCCCCAGGCGTTCTCGGCCAGCGGCAGCGCCGGCTCGGGGATGGCGGGCATCTCGAACGGGTTGAGCGACTTGTCCTTCTTCGGCTTCTTCATCTGGCCGCCTTCGACCGTGACGAAGCTGGGGCAGAAGCCCTTCACGCAGGAGAAGTCCTTGTTGCAGCTGTTCTGGTTGATCTGGCGCTTGCGGCCGAACTCGGTTTCCAGCGGCTCCACGCTCATGCAGTTGCTCTGCACCGAGCAGTCGCCGCAGCCTTCGCACACCAGCTCGTTGATCACCACGCGCTTGGCGGGGTCGACCATCTTGCCGCGCTTGCGGCGGCGCCGCTTCTCGGTGGCGCAGGTCTGGTCGTAGATGATGGCCGTGGTGCCCTTGATCTCGCGGTACTGGCGCTGGATCGCATCCAGCTCGTCGCGGTGGTGCACGGTCACGCCGGGGATCAGCGCCACGCCCTGGTACTTGGCCGGCTCGTCGGTCACGATGCACAGCGCGGTGACGCCCTCGGCCTTCAGGCTCTGCATGATCTGCAGCACCGAGTGGCCCTCAGGGCGCTCGCCGACCTGCTGGCCGCCGGTCATCGCGACCGCGTCGTTGTAGAGGATCTTGTAGGTGATGTTCACGCCGGCCGCGATGCTCTGGCGGATCGCCAGCAGGCCGGAGTGGAAGTAGGTGCCGTCGCCGAGGTTGGCGAAGATGTGGTTCTCGCGCGTGAACGGCGCCTGGCCCACCCAGGGCACGCCCTCGCCACCCATCTGCGTGAACGTCGACGTGTGGCGGCCCGGCATCCAGTTGACCATGTAGTGGCAGCCGATGCCGGCCACCGCGCGCGAGCCTTCGGGCACGCGGGTGCTGGTGTTGTGCGGGCAGCCGGAGCAGAACCACGGCGTGCGGTCGGTGCTGCCGCTGCTCACCTCGACCAGCGCACGCTCCTTGGCCTCGATCACCGCGATGCGCGAATCCATGCGGGCGGCGATGTCGGCCGGCACACCGAGCTTCTTCAGCCGCTTGGCGATCGCCTTGGCGATGATCGCCGGCGTGAGGTCGGCCTTGGCGCGCAGCAGCCAGTTCTCGCTCGGGTTGGGCATCGACCACTCGCCGCCGCTCTCGTCGCCGGCCTGCTCGTCGAACTTGCCGAGGACCGTGGGGCGCACGTCGGGCCGCCAGTTGTAGAGCTCTTCCTTCAGCTGGTATTCGATGACCTGGCGCTTCTCTTCGACCACCAGGATCTCCTGCAGGCCCTGCGCGAAGTCGCGCGTGATCGTGGCCTCCAGCGGCCACACCACGTTGACCTTGTGCAGCCGGATGCCGAGCTGGCGGCAGGTGTCGTCATCGAGGCCCAGGTCGTGCAGCGCCTGGCGCGTGTCGTTGAAGGCCTTGCCGCTGGCGATGATGCCGAAGCGGTCGTGCGGGCCCTGGATCACGTTGTGGTTCAGCCGGTTGGCGCGCACGTAGGCCAGCGCCGCATACCACTTGTAGTCCATCAGCCGCGCTTCCTGCTCCAGCGGCGGATCGGGCCAGCGGATGTGCAGGCCGCCCGGCGGCATCACGAAATCCTCGGGCAGCACGATGTCGACGCGGTCGGGGTCGACGTAGACCGACGACGACGACTCCACCACTTCCTGGATCGTCTTCACGCCGGCCCACAGCCCCGAGAAGCGGCTCATCGCGAAGGCATGCAGCCCCATGTCGAGGATGTCCTGCACGCTGCTCGGAAAGAACACCGGCAGGCCGCAGGCCTTGAAGATGTGGTCGCTCTGGTGCGCGGCGGTCGAGCTCTTGCTGATGTGGTCGTCGCCGGCGATCGCGATCGCGCCACCGTGCCTGGCGGTGCCGGCCATGTTGGCGTGCTTGAACACGTCGGAGCAGCGGTCGACGCCCGGGCCCTTGCCGTACCAGATGCCGAACACGCCATCGAACTTCTTCTGCTCGGGGTAGAGGTCGAGCTGCTGCGTGCCCCATACCGCAGTGGCGCCCAGCTCTTCGTTGACGCCGGGCTGGAACACGATGTTCTGCGAGGCCAGGTGCTTCTTGGCCTGCCATAGCGCCTGGTCGTAGGTGCCCAGCGGCGAGCCGCGGTAGCCGCTGATGAAGCCGGCGGTGTTGAGCCCGGCCATCGCATCGCGCTTGCGCTGCAGCATCGGCAGCCGCACCAGGGCCTGCACGCCGCTCATGAAAGCCCGCCCGGATTCGAGGGCGTATTTGTCGTCGAGGGTCACCGATTCGAGGGCTTTGCGAATCGACTCGGGCAAGGGTGCGTTCATGCGCGCAGGGCTCCGGGGGCGGGGGAGGGAAGAGGCACAGGCCCGGGCGCAACGGCTTGTGGCCGCCTGCCGGCTGCGTTCTAGGGGGTCCAGTCTATCGGGATCATGGCGGCAAGTGTTTTCTTTGTTTGCCGGCATTGGCCTGCGGTCGGCAATAATCTTTCTCAAATAAAGGTTTGGAAGAAACGATGCCATCGAGAAGTGCGAATTCGGGGAAAACCAGTACGCCGGCTGAAGCGGCCGAACCCCATGGCGCCGGGCTGGACCGCTACGACGTGGCCATCCTGGCCGAATTGCAGCGCGACGCGCGCTTGTCCAACGCCGAGCTGGCCCAGCGCATCGGCCTGTCGGCCGCGCCCACCTGGCGCCGCGTGAAGTGGCTGGAGGAGCAGGGCTACATCACCGGCTACCGGGCCGAGCTCGACCGCCGCCGCATCGGCCTGGGCGTGCTGGCCTTCGTGCGGGTCGACGCCGAGCGCAATAATGCCGAGGCCACGCGCGCGCTCGAGGAGGGCATCCGTGCGCTGCCCGAGGTGATCGCCTGCCACTACATCAGCGGCGCCGGCACTTTCGAGCTGCAGGTGATGTGCACCGACCTCGATGCCTACTCGCGCTGGTCGATGGACACGCTGTTCAAGCTGCCCAACGTGAAGGACATCCACACCAGCTTCTCGCTGGGCGAAGTGAAGGCCGGCGGCGCGCTGCCGCTCGGGCACCTGCAGCCGGATGCCCGTAAAGTGGGGCGGTGAAGCACGCCCACCTTCCTCTGTCCCATCTGCTGCTCGCCGTGGCGGTCGTCGCGGTGTGGGGCACCAACTTCGTCGTCATCAAGCTCGGGCTGGCCCACCTGCCGCCGCTGCTGTTCGCCACGCTGCGTTTCTTCTTCGCGGTGGTGCCGGCGGTGTTCTTCCTGCCGCGGCCGGCCGTGCCCTGGCGCGACCTGGCGGCCTATGGCGTGCTGATCGGCGCCGGCCAGTTCGGGCTGCTGTTCATCGCGATGCACGGCCACATCTCGCCCGGCCTGGCCTCGCTGGTGATCCAGACGCAGGTGTTCTTCACGATCGGCCTCGCGATGTGGCTGAGCCACGAGAAGCTGCGCGCCTACCAGGGCGTGGCGCTGCTGCTGGCGCTGGCCGGCATCGCCGTGATCGCGTCGCACACCGACGGCACCACCACCGTGGGCGGCCTCGGCCTGGTGCTGGTGGCGGCGCTCAGCTGGGCCGGCGGCAACCTGGTGTCGCGCCGCGCGGGTTCGGTGAACATGCTGGCCTACGTGGTGTGGGCCAGCATGTTCTCGGTGCCGCCGCTGCTGCTGTTCTCGCTGGTGATGGAAGGCTGGCCGGCCATCGCGCAGGGTCTGCGCCAAGCCGATGCCGCCACCTGGGCCGCGGTGCTGTGGCAGACGGTGGGCAACACGCTGTTCGGCTACACCGCCTGGGCCTGGCTGCTGGCGCGCCACCCGGCGGCCACCGTGTCGCCGATGGCGCTGCTGGTGCCGGTGTTCGGCATGGGCGCCTCGGCTTGGTGGCTGGGCGAGCCGCTGCCGGGCTGGAAGCTGCAGGCCGCGGCGCTGGTGCTGGCGGGCCTGGCGCTCAACCTGCTGTGGCCGCGCTTGCGGGCTGCACGCACGGCGCTATCCTGAGTTGATGCATCCGCGTCGCCTGTTCGTCTTGCTGCTGCTCGCACCGGCCGTTGCCATGGCGGGCGAGGCGAAGCTGCCGCAGCGGGTGCTGCAGATCGAATGGCGCATGGTCGAGCGCAGCGCGCCGCCGCCGATCGCCGATGGTCCGGATGCCCGCACCGTGGTGGTCGGCACCACCGGCCAGTTCGATGCGCGGCCCGGTGTCACCGTGCGCACCGCGCCACGTGAAGACCCGGAGGCGACCGTCCGGCGGCTGCGCGTGCTCAACGGCCAGCGCGCCCGCATGGTGCTTTCGCAGCCCGAGGCGCTGCAGAGCGTGCAGCTGTTCCGCGGCCCCAAGGGCGATGGCGGCGTCGTGCAGACGACCTGGATCGAACGGGTGAACGCCCTCTCGGTGCGGCCCCGCTGGCCGGGCGGCCAGTCGTCGGTGATGGTCGAGATCAGCGCCCAGCTGCCTGCGGCGGCCGATGCCGCCTCGCAGGCGCCGGGCGAGCGCCTGCAGGTCGAGACCACATTGCCGCTGGCGCTCGGCGAATGGGTGCCGGTCGCCCGCACCGGCAGCGCGGGCGCGCTGGCCGCGCCCGGCGTGGTGTCGTCGGCCGACGTGCGTCGCAACGCCTCGCGCGAGCTGCAGCTGCGCGTCAGCGCGCCTTGACGCGCCTGCCGCCCTTGGCCGCGGGCCAGGCCAGCATCGCTGCATCCACCACCTCCAGCAGCTTGGCATGCGGCTGGCCGCTCTTGGCCATCATCGCCATGCCGGTGAGCACCGCGCCGAACAGCGCGGCCAGCAGCTTCGCATCCACGCCGTCCGGCAGCTCGCCGGCCTGCTCGGCACGCTGAAGTCGCTGCAGCAGCCGCTGCTCGCTGCCCGCCGAGCTGTTGCGCAGGGCAGCCTCCACCGCCGGCGGCGTGGCCGGCGCGCCGCAATCGGCCGTGCCGTTGACGATGAAGCAGCCACCGGGCAGCTTGGGGTCGGTCTGCAACTGGGCCGAGGCGCGCAGAAAGCCTTCGATTGCCTTGCGCGCATCGGGCTCCTGCTCGAGCCACGCCGTCTGCAGCGCGATCGCGCGGTCGGCGTAGCGCCGCAGGCAGTGCAGGTACAGCGACTCCTTGTCGCCGAAGGCGGCATACAGGCTGGGCTTGCTGAGGCCGGTGGCTTCGGTGAGCTCGGCCAGCGAGGCGCCCTGGAAACCATGGCGCCAGAAGACATCGGTCGCGCGTTCGAGTGCGACCTCGGGATCGAAGCTGCGGGGGCGTCCCCTTTCTGCGTTCATGGATTTGCTCCGGGGGGTATTGGCAGATTTTATACCGAGCGGTACATTAAATACCGATCGGTATAGAAATCGTGCCGACGCCACTCATCCCATCACCAGGAGCACACGAACATGCGAAGACTCGAAGGCAAGACCGCCCTCATCACCGGCGGCACCACCGGCATCGGCCGCGCCACCGCGGAACTCTTCATCCAGGAAGGCGCGCGCGTCGCCATCACCGGCCAGAACGCCGAGCGCGTGGCCGAAGCCGCCGCGGCGCTGGGCCACGGCACCATCGGCCTGCGCGCCGATGCGTCGTCGGCCGCCGACATGGCCGAGGTGGCGCGCCGTCTGCAAGCCGAGTTCGGCAAGCTCGACGTGGTGTTCGCCAACGCCGGCATCGCCAAGCCGCGCCCGCTGACCGACGTCGACGAGGCCCACATCGACGAGCAGATCGCCGTCAACGTCAAGGGCGTGATCTTCACGGTGCAGAAGCTGCTGCCGCTGCTGAACAAGCCCGCGAGCATCGTGCTCACCGCGAGCACCGTGGCCGAGCAGGGCACGCCAGGCATGTCGGTCTATGCCGCGACCAAGGCGGCGGTGCGCTCCCTGGCGCGCACGCTGTCGGCCGAGCTGTCGCCGCAGGGCGTGCGCGTCAACGTCGTGAGCCCGGGCCCGATCGAGACGCCGATCTTCGGCAAGCTGGGTCTGCCGGCCGAGGCGGTGAAGGAATGGGCCGGCCAGATCGAAGGCAAGATCCCGCTGGCGCGCTTCGGCCAGCCGAGCGAAGTGGCCAAGGCCGTGCTGTTCCTCGCCAGCGACGATTCGTCGTACGTGCTGGGCGAGAACCTGCTGGTCGATGGCGGCATGGCCACCATCTGATCCTTGGTCAGCGCTGTGTGAGGAGGCCCAGCGCATCGCGGGGCCACAGTACCCACAGCCGCAGCGGCTGCTTCATGCGGCCCGCTTGCGTCTCGGCCTCTTCGCCCCAACCCCAGAAGTAGTCGGCCCGCACCGCGCCGGTGATCGCGCTGCCGGTGTCCTGCGCCAGCACCAGCCGGCGCAGCGGCGTGGCCGACAGTGGCTCGGTGCTGTCGAGCCACACCGGCGTGCCGTACGGGATGCTCTGCGGGTCGACGGCGATCGAGCGGCCCGGTGTCAGCGGCACGCCCTGCGCGCCCTTGGGGCCCAGCTGCGGATCGGGCAGCGGCTCCTCGCGGAAGAACACATAGCGCGGGTTGGCCCACATCAGCTCGTTCAGGCGCCTGGGATTGCGCCGTGCCCACTCGCGGATCGCGGGCCACGAGGCCTGCTCGGCGCGCATCTCTCCCTGCTCGATCAACCAGCGGCCGACCGACTTGTAGGGCTGGTCGTTGTGGCCGGCGAATGCGAGGCGCACCGTCTCGGCGCGGCCGTCGGCCTGCGTGAAGCGCAGCCGGCCCGAGCCCTGGATCTGCAGCACCAGCGCATCGAGCGGATCGGCCACCCATGCGATCTCGCGGCCCTTCAGCGAAGCCTGCGCGGTGGGCGACGAATCGATCTGCTGGCGGGTCCAGTAGGGCTTGCGTTGCGCCAGATCAGGCGGCGTGCCATAGAGCGGAATGCGGAAGGCGCCGCCGGGCCTGCGCGAGGCCTCGACCATCGGCTCGAAGTAGCCGGTCATCAGCCCTTCGGCCTGGCCCTCGGGCGTTTCGATGCGGTAGGGCTGCAGTCGCTGCATCAGCCATTCGCGCAGGAAGCCGTCGTCGGCCACCGGCGCATGGCGCGCCTCGGCGCACAGCGTGGCGAAGCCGGGCGCCGGCTTGTCGCAGCTGCGCGTGAAGGCGGTCCACAGCTCGGCCAGGCGGTCGCCCTCCCAGCCGGGCAGCTCGGCATAGTTCACCGGGACCCAACGCGCCTTGCCGCGCAGCAGCCCTTCGGCCGATGGGCTGGCGGGGGCGGGCGAGGGCCGGCCGGGCAAGCGGTCTTCGATCGTCGGGCTGCCCACCGGGCCGCTCGCGCACGAGGCGAGCAGCAGGGCCGCGCCGCCTAGAATCGCGGCCGCTGCCCGCCGCAGGTGGCGGGCCGGTTCCGGGGTTGACTCGTTCATGTGGCTGATTCTGCTCGAAGCATTCGGTGCGCTCGCCCTGCTGGTGCTGATCGTCTGGTGGACCATGTTCTCCGGGCGCAAGGGCGGCGAACGCAAACCTTCCGACGATCGCTGACCCACCTCAGGCCGCCGGCGGCCGCACGAACGACCCCGGCTGCGTGAGCAGGCGCCGGCGCAGCGATGCGTAGATGCGGCCGCGCTCCTTCAGGCGGATGCCGCGCGAGCGCAACGCCACGCGGAACGCGAGCGTGAAGCTGACCGCGAGGTTCAGCGCTCCGGTGAGCACGATGCCGCCGGCGCACCACCAGAACGCGCCCTGCTTCAGCAGCCCCCAGCCTTCGGCGCCCAGCGCGGCGGCGAGCTGGCCGGTGGACAGCGTCACGTGGCGCACCTCGATCGGCAGGCCGAAGAAGGCACACACCACCGGCAGCACGCCGAGCATCAGGCCGAGCGACACGTTGGCCGCCAGGCCCGACACATGCGCGCGCCACCATGCGGCCCAGGCGTGCGTGCGCCCCGGCCCGAAGCGGGCGACCAGGCGCGGATGCCAGGCGATCGCGCTGTCGAGCCGGTGGAAGACGAACCAGTTCTCGGTCCAGCCGGCGATCAGGCTGCTGGCGAACAGCAGCACGCCGGTGAAGGCGGCATACAAGGGCGTGGGCCCGAGCAGGCTGAGCGAATGCAGGATGTGCTCGGCATCGTGATGGCCGATCGGCGGCGCGCCGAACACCGACTTCGACGCGAGCTGCACCGCCAGCACGAGCGGGAAGGCCACCGCGAGGTTGCCGATGATGCCGGCCATCTGCGTGCGGATCAGGTTGGCGACCTCGTCGACAAATTCCTCGACCGCGGCATCCTGCTGGTCGGCCGGGGCGCGCTGCATCGCGCGCAGCTTCGCGGCCATGGCCGGCGCCGTCATCGCCGGCTGCTTGGTGGCGACCGTCCAGTGCAGCAGGTAGATCAGCACGAAGCTGGCGGCGTAGTTGATGCCGGCCCACCAGCCCGACCAGAAGGCCGAAAGGCCCAGCGCCATCACGCCGAACTTGGCCAGCGTGGTGCCGGCCAGCACCGCGCCGCCGCCGGCCGCGCGCCTGAGCATCGAGCGCCAGGCGTCGCGGGTACGGGTGATGTAGGTCTCGCCCGCTTCGGCGCTGCGCTCGGCCACCTTGCGCGCCAGCAGCGAGTAGTGCTGCGCCAGCAGCGGCCGCACGCCGCGACGGTCGGCCTGAACGCGCAGCAGCTCCAGCAGCACCAGCATCAGCCCGCGCGCCGGCTGGCGCGAGAGCACGCAATCGAGCAGGCGCTCCGTGCGGGCGCAGCGCTCGCGCAGCTGATCCATCTGGAACACGATGTCGACCGAGACGCCGTAGTCCTCCAGGTGCTCGCCGATGCTGTCGGCCGCATGCACGCACTGGTCGAGCAGCGCGCGCAGGTAGCTCGCCTCGCGCAGGCTGCCTTCTTCGTCGCCCGCCAGCACGCTCGCGCTGAGCCGATCGGCCGCATGGGCCAGCTGGCGGAAGGGCTCGTCGGCCAGCAGCGCGGCGCTCATGCGCTGGCGCAGGGCCGGCGAGAAGCCGGCTGCGCGCACCGCGCTCACCAGGAAGGTGATGCCGTCGAGCATCGAGCGCCGCCAGTGGGCCGGCGTGCCGGCCTCGTCGGGCGACATCAGCGCGGCCAGCGAGGCCAGCGTGTCGCCGTCGAGCTGCTGCAGCCACTGCGCGTCAGCGGGCGAGAACAGCAGCGGGAACAGCGTTGAGAGGTCGCGCGTATCGGGTGTGCCGGGCAGCCAGCGCTGCGCGATGCGGTGGCGCAGCTCGCTGGCCAGCGCCATGCGCGGCGCGAAGCCGAAATCGGCGAACAGCGCGGCCATGTCGATCTCGCGCCAGAAGGCGAGCAGCAGGCCGCGCACCCGTTCGCGCGCGGCATCGTCCTGCGACAGCCGCTGCAGCAGGTGCCGCAGCCTCAGCAGCGGCAGCGGTGCATCGGCGCCGGCGGGTGCTGCGGGGCCGGCGTCGTTGCGCAGCCACTGCAGCAGCAGCGCGAGCCACAGGTGGCGTTCGGGCAGCGTGGCCGCGGGGTCGGCGGCGTCGAGCAGCGTGCCGAGATCCCAGGCCGCGGTCGGCTTGGCGCCCATCGTGAATGCGGGAGCCGTCAGTGCAATGCCTCGCGCTGCGCGAGCATGAACTCGGGCACTGGCGTCTCGAACCAGTGCGCGTCTTCGGTGATGCAGAAGAAGGTGCCGCGCATCGTGCCGCTGGGCGTGCCCACGCGGGTCCAGCTGGTGTACTCGAAGCGCTCGCCCGGCTTCAGCAGCGGCTGGTGGCCTACCACCGCGAGGCCGCGCACCTCTTCGGTGTCGCCGTTGGCATCGGTGATGATCCAGTGGCGTGCGATCAGCTGTGCGGTGACATCGCCGCTGTTGACGATGGTGATCGTGTAGGCATAGGCGAAAGGCCCGGAAGGCACTTGCGACTGCTCGGGCAGGAACTGCACCTGCACGGTGACGGTGAATTCGGGGCGTGACATGGGGCGGGATTCTAGGGATGCCCTGTGACACGCCACCTAGAATGCCCCCATGGCTACCTACCGCATCGCCCCCAGCATCCTCTCGGCCGATTTCGCCCGGCTGGGCGACGAGGTGAAGAACGTCATCGCCGCCGGCGCCGACTGGATCCACTTCGACGTGATGGACAACCACTACGTGCCGAACCTCACCTTCGGCCCGATGATCTGCGAGGCGCTGCGCAAGCACTCGGCCAAGGCCGACGGCAGCCGCGTGCCGATCGACGTGCACCTGATGGTGAGCCCGGTCGATGCGCTGGCCCAGGCCTTCGCCAAGGCCGGCGCCGACCTGATCAGCTTCCATCCCGATGCGTCGACCCACGTGGACCGCACGCTGCAGCTGATCAAGGCCGAAGGCTGCCAGGCGGGCCTGGTGTTCAACCCTGCCGAGCCGATCGACGTGCTCGAGTGGGTGATCGACAAGATCGACCTCGTGCTGATCATGAGCGTGAACCCGGGCTTCGGCGGCCAGAGCTTCATCCCCAGCGCGCTGCGCAAGGTCGAGCAGGTGCGCAAGCTCATCGACGCCAGCGGGCGCGACATCCGCCTCGAGGTCGACGGCGGCATCAAGGTCGACAACATCCGCCAGGTGGCCGAGGCCGGCGCCGACACCTTCGTGGCCGGCAGCGCGATCTTCGGCAAGCCCGACTACAAGGCCGTGATCGACGCGATGCGCGCACAGCTCGCTTGAACGGAGGACACCATGACACTTCGCCGCACCCACAAGCTCGTGATCGCCGCTGGCCTGCTCACGCTGACCGGCGTGCTTGTCGCCCAGGCTCCTGGCATCCAGCGCACGCTGGTCGGCCGCGCCGACGTGTCGGTGCCCGGCCGCGAGGCGGTGGTGGCGCGGGTGGAGGTCGCGCCCGGTGCGCATGCCGGCCGCCACACCCATCCCGGCGACGAGATCAGCTACGTGATCGAAGGCGAGGCCGAGCTGCTGGTCGACGGCCAGCCGCCGCGCAAGGTCAAGGCCGGCGAGTCGTTCGTGATCCCGGCCGGCGTGGTGCACGACGCGCACAACACTTCCGATGCGCCGATCAAGCTGGTCGGCGTCTACGTGGTCGAGAAGGGCAAGCCGCTCGCAACGCCGGCGCCCTGATGGCTGCCGATCCGCTGCGGCAGGCCACGCTGCGCCAGCTGCAGATCTTTCTCGCGGCGGCCGAGCATGCGAGCTTCATGCGCGCCGCCGAGGTGCTGCACCTGACGCAGCCGGCGGTGTCGATGCAGATGAGCCAGCTCTCCGACAGCATCGGCATGCCGCTGTTCGAGAAGCGCGGCCGCAGCCTCGTGCTCACGCGCGCCGGCGAGACGCTGCTGCCCTTTGCGCAGCGTGTCGCGCAGACGCTGCGCGAGGCCAGCGAAGCCATCGATGCGCTGCAGGGCCTGCGCAAAGGCCGCATCCGCATCGCGATGGTCACCACCACGCGCTACTTCGCGCCCCGGCTGGTGGCGCACTTCCGCGCGCAGCATCCGCAGATCGAGCTCGACATCGCGATCGCCAACCGCGAAAGCGTGATCGCGCAGCTCGAGAACAACCAGGTCGACCTCGCGATCATGGGCCGTCCGCCGGCCCACCTGCCGGTGGCCGCGCATGCCTTCGCCCAGCATCCCCACGGCATCATCGCGCCGCCGGAGCATCCGCTGGCGGCGAAGAAGCGCCTCGCGCCGGCCAGGCTGGCCGACGAGCCCTTCATCTCGCGCGAGGCCGGCTCGGGCACGCGCTCGGCAATGGAGTTCTTCTTCAACGAGAACGGGCTGAACCCGCCGATCGTGCAGGAGATGACCAGCAACGAGTCGATCAAGCAGGCAGTGATGGCCGGCATGGGGCTGGCCTTCATCTCGCTGCACACGGTGAGCCTCGAATGCCAGACGGGCCACCTGGCGCTGCTCGACGTGAAGGGCCTGCCGATCGTGCGCACCTGGTACGTGGTGCACGCGGCCAGCAAGCTGCTGAGCCCGGCGGCCTCGGCCTTCCTGCAGTTCATGCAGGCCGAGGGGCCGGCGCACATGGAGCACCTCTTCCCGGGCTCGAGCCGGCTCGACGGAAAGAAGCGGTAGCGCGCTACATCGTCTGCAGCGTGAGCTGCGCGGCGGCTGGTCCGTAGGGCGCATAGTCGAAGCGCGGGTACTTCTCGCCCGGTGCCTTGCGCCCGTCGTATACGATGCGGTCTTCGTAGTCCGACAGCCACAGCGCCTCGGGGTTGCGCCGCGCAATGATCAGGTCGCCCTGCGTGCCGGCCGAGAAGGGCGATCGGTGCACCTTCATCACCACCAGGCCCTCGCCGAACGCGCCGGGGTCTTCCTCGTCGGCAGCCGGCGCGTCGATCACCGCCACCACCTCGAGCTTGCCGGCCTCGGTGGACATCGCGAAGCGCGAGCGCGCGGTGTCCGACAGGCCCTTCTGCGATTCGTTGTGCAGCCGCCAGGCCTGCTCCACCGGCACCGCGAAGGCGGTGTGCCCCTCGATCTCGCGGCACTGGAACAGGTACTTGGGCTTCACGCCCATGCGGCGCAGCTCCTCCTGCAGGATGCGCAGGCTGGTGGCATCGTCGTTGACGCGGGCGATGATCGGCGTCTGGTTCTCCAGCGTCACGAAGTCGAAGCGCTGCACCGTCTCGAGCGCGCGCTTCACCGGCGCCAGCCATTGGTAGTAGCCGCGCTCGTTGCGCAGGTAGGCGTTGTCCGCGTCGCGCTCCAGCATCTCGTCCGGATGCGTGAAGTGCACGACGAGGTTCACGTGCACGTCCGGGTAGTGCTGGTGGAAGTAGGCCAGCATGGTCGCGAAGTTCTCGTCGAAGCGCTGCGGGCGGAAGGCCATCTCCTTGGTGCCGATGCGCACCAGGTGCACGCCGGCCTCGGCCGCGGCGGCCATGTAGCGATAGAGGTTCTTGTTCGACAGCACCATCGGGTCGCCGCCCGACAGCAGCACCTCGCGGATCGGGTGGCGGCGCTCGCCGGTCTCGGGGTCGAGGCCGCCGTTGGCTGCGAGGCGGCCGTTGTAGCCCGCGATGTACTCGCGCAGCTCGTCGGCTTTGATCAGGCCCTTGCCGGTGGAGCCGTTGAAGATGTCGAGCCGGTAGCAGTAGCGGCAATGGGCCGAGCAGGCCAGCGCGGCGTAGCCGAGCACGATCTCGTCGTACTTGTGCAGGATCTTGCCCTTGAGTTCGTCGGGGCTGTAGCGGATCTGGTTCGACGGATCCTTCTCGCCGCTCATGTCGTCGGCCTCGGCGAGGATGGGCACCACCAGCGCCTCCAGCGCCTTGCTCGGCGGCATCTTCGGCAGCTCCACGCTGCCGTCGGCATTGCAGAACCCGTCGCCCTTGACCAGCGCCATGTAGTACGGGTTGATGCCGAACATCATGCGCTGGTCCACGCCGTGGTCGCGCATCACCTGGATCTGCTGCACCGGATAGAACTTCTCGAGCAGCGGCACCACGCTGTTCTGGTGGAAGCGCCCGCGTGCGGGCTTGATGTCCTGCAGCGGGGTGTCGGGCAGGTCGTCCATCGATTCGATCGTCATCGTCGTCGTCATGCTTGGATCTCCCAGGAGTGAGGGGTCGGCCGGCGTTACAGCGCGGCCAGCCATTGCGTCAATTGGCGGGTGCCGAGGATCGTCTTGTCGAAGATCGCGGCGAAGGCGGCCTCGTCGAGCGGGCGCTGCAGGCCGATCTCGCGCGAGGCCTTGAGCGCCTCGCGGCCATCGAACTCCACATAGGCGAGCCGAGCGGCGGGGTGCTCGGGCGGCAGGCCGAAGGCATCGCCCGGCAGCAGGGCCACGCCGGTGTCGGCGAGCAGCCGGGCGCACAGCTGCTGCGAGCTGTGGATGCCGGCGCGCCGCAGGCCCTCGGCCTTGGCCGAGAAATCGGGGAACAGGTAGAACGCGCCGGTGGGGCGGTGCACCCGCACGCCGGCGGCGCTCAATTCGTCGGCCAGCCAGGTGCCGATGCGCGCGAGCAGGCGGCGCTGGTGCGCGACATAGTCCTGCGTGTCGGCATTCCACTGGTAGGCCTCGATGGCCGCCCGCTGCACCGGCGTGGCGGCGCACGAGTAGGTCTCGGAGGCGATGCCGAGCAGCGTCTCCTTGAAGGCGCCCTGCAGGGCCTGAGGCAGCAGCGCGGTGCCCAGGCGCCAGCCGCCTGCGCCGCACCACTTCGACAGCCCGCTGGTGACGATGCTGCCCTCGGGGTAGTGGCGCGCGAACGAGACGTGCGTGCCGGTGTGGTTCAGCAGGCCGTAGATCTCGTCGGACACCACGAGGATGCGGTGCCGGCGGCAGGCCTCGGCCAGCGCCTGCAGCTCCGCATCCGTGTAGCCCTGGCCCTCGGGATTGCCGGGGTGGTTGAGGATCATCAGCGCGGGGGTGCTGCGATCGGCCTTGCGGTGCATGGCTTCGTCGATCGCCTCGGCCGTCACCCGCCAGCGCTGTTCGAAGCGGGTGTGCACGCGCAGCGGTTCATGCCCCAGCAGCCGCGCCTGCGGCGCATACGACACCCAGGCCGGCGCGGCGATCAGCACGCTGGCTTTGTCGAAGGCAGCCATCGCCGCGTAGATCAGGATCTTGGAGCCGGGCGCGATGAGCACCTGGTCGGCGCTCGCGTCATCCAGCCCGTCGACCGTGCGATGGAACTGCGCGACGCGCTCGCGCAGCTCGGGCAGGCCCTGCACCGGCGTGTATTCCTTGGCCGCCGCATGCGCGCGCAGCGCGGCCACGGCGGCTTCCAGCGGCGGAAACGGCGACTGCCCGAAGCCGAACTTGAAGACTTCCTGCCCCGTGTTCTCCTGCTGGCGCTGCTGCTCGTTGAGCAGCAGCGTCTGCGATTTCTCGACCGACCTCAAACCTTCTTGCCACATCGTGCACATCCCTGAGCCAACAACGATGGCGCGCAGTCTAGGTCAGTGACGCTTAGTGGAGAAGTTTTTTGAATAAGAAGTTCTTATGAATCAATTTCATCGTTGGGTAAAGTTCGGCATGGCTCTTCGAACCGACCTCCCCTTGCAGGCTGCCATCGTCGACCTCGACGGCACCATGATCGACACCCTGGGCGACTTCGCCGCGGCGCTCAATGCGATGCTGGCGGACCTGCGGCTTGGCAGCGTCGATCGCGTCTTCATCGAGCGCACGGTGGGCAAGGGTTCCGAGCACCTGATCCGCCGCACGCTGGAACACGTGGGCGGGGCGGCGGGCCTGTTCGACGAAGCCTTCGAGCGCTACCAGGCGCGCTACCTCGAGATCAACGGCCAGCACTCCGCGGTGTTTCCCGGCGTGGTCGAGGGGCTGGAGCGGCTGCACGCCCGCGGCCTCAAGCTCGCCTGCCTGACCAACAAGCCCACGGCGTTTGCGCTGCCGCTGCTGGAGAGCAAAGGCCTCGCGCGCTATTTCAGCGTCGCGTTCGGGGGCGATGCCTTCGAGCGCAAGAAGCCCGATCCGCTGCCGCTGTTGAAGACCTGCGAAGCGCTGGGCAGCGCGCCGTCACGCACGCTGATGGTCGGCGATTCGAGCAACGACGCCGCGGCCGCCCATGCGGCCGGCTGCCCGGTGGTGCTGGTGACCTATGGCTACAACCATGGCGAGCCGGTGCACGATGTGCGCGCCGATGCGCACATCGACCGGCTCGATGCGCTGTTCCGCGACTGAAGTCGGCGTGGACCGAGCGCGGTGTCAGGTGTCGCGGCCGCCGGCCGACGGGGCCGACTTGCCGAGCAGCGCGTCCTTCAGGCGCGCATCGGCCGGATGCTGGCCGAGCCAGATGCGCATCAGCGCGGTGAAGAACTCGGGCTCCTTGATCGGCTCGATCTGCGGCTGGCCGTTGACGAGGATCACGGTGCCGACGCCCGGCGTGTAGTCGACCGAGAAGTTGTCGCCGGCCTGCAGCTTGTGGCGCGCGGCGAACATCTCGCCCATCTTGATCGTGCCGGGGATGGACTTGGAGAACTCGTCCTTCGACGCGTTGTCCTGCATGCCCTTGGTGAACAGCTTGCCCAGCTCGTTGGCGTCGATCTCGCGCAGCATCACGATGTGCATGCGGCGCGGCCCGCTGGCGTTGAACACCGCCTCGGGCGTCGGCGCCTTCGCGGTGAGGTACAGCCCGGCGGTGTAGACCTTGAAGATCGCCTTGTAGCGCACGCCGGCGCCATTGAGCACCAGCTTCGTGTTGCCGACCTGGATGCTGGTGTCGTACTTGACGCCGGCCACCTCCACGGTGCCGGGCGTCTCGGCCCAGGAGGGGATCGCTAGCGCCAGCGCGGCGCCCAGAACAAGCCATCGACGGGAGAACTGCATGGTGATGCTTCGCATGGATGCGCCTCGTGAGCGCGGAACATCGCAGTGTGTTCGGCTGCTTTCCGGCTGTCTTTGAACGATTTCACGATTTGTTACATATCGCGCGCCGCGGAAGCCGCTGCTAAACTTCGCGCCCTATGTTCACACCGCGCAAACAGACCAAAGGGTCGCACGACCGGGGAGCCTGGCCCTGGCGTCGCTCGCCTGCACCGGTCTAGTTTGCCGCCGGCGCATGGGTTCGAGTGGTTCCCGCTCCTGGCTCATGGCCTTCGGCTCCAGAGGTCGCGCTCCCGCGGCCTGATCTTCCCGACATTGCCCTGCATCCGGCGCGCCTGCAATGATCCGGCGCGCGCTGCAAGGCGTGGAGACCCGACAAGTGATCACCGAACTCGAATTCAAGAGCCTGGCCGCTGAAGGCCACAACCGCATTCCGCTGATCGCGGAAGCTTTCGCCGACCTCGAAACCCCGCTCTCGCTGTACCTCAAGCTGGCCGGCGGCCAGAAATACGGCTTCCTGTTGGAATCGGTGGTGGGCGGCGAACGCTTCGGCCGTTACTCGTTCATCGGCCTGCCGGCCCGCACGCTGCTGCGCGCCAACGGCTTCACCACCGAGGTCGTCACCGACGGCGAAGTGGTCGAGACCCACGAAGGCAATCCGCTGGACTTCATCGCCGAGTACCAGAAGCGTTTCAAGGTGGCGCTGCGCCCCGGCATGCCGCGCTTCTGCGGCGGCCTGGCCGGCTACTTCGGCTACGACACGGTGCGCTACATCGAGCCCAAGCTGGCCAAGGTTCAGAAGCCGGGCGGCATCGACACGCCGGACATCCTGCTGCTGCAGACCGAGGAGCTGGCGGTCATCGACAACCTGTCGGGCCGGCTGTACCTCATCGTCTACGCCGACCCGTCGCAGCCTGAGGCCTTCTTCCGTGGCAAGAAGCGGCTCGCCGAGCTGACCGACAAGCTGAAGTACAGCGTCACCGCACCGGCCGTGAAGCGCGGTGCCTCGCACGCGATCGAGCGCGAGTTCGGCAAGGATGCCTACATCGCCGCGGTGCTCAAGAGCAAGGAATACATCGCTGCCGGCGACATGATGCAGGTGCAGATCGGCCAGCGCCTGAAGAAGCGCTACACCGAGTCGCCGCTGAGCCTGTACCGCGCGCTGCGCTCGCTGAACCCGTCGCCCTACATGTACTTCTACGACATGGGCGATTTCCAGATCGTCGGCGCCTCGCCCGAGATCCTGGTGCGGCAGGAGAACTCGCCCGAAGGCCAGAAGATCACGATCCGCCCGATCGCCGGCACCCGCCCGCGCGGCGCGACGCCGGAGCTCGACAAGCAGATGGAAGAAGAACTGCTGGCCGACCCGAAGGAGCGTGCCGAGCACCTGATGCTGATCGACCTGGCCCGCAACGACATCGGCCGCATCGCCAAGACCGGCAGCGTCAAGGTGACCGAGGCCTTCGTGACCGAGCGTTATTCGCACGTGATGCACATCGTCAGCAACGTCGAGGGCATCCTGAAGGACGGCATGACCAGCCTCGACGTGCTGAAGGCCAGCTTCCCGGCCGGCACGCTCACCGGCGCGCCGAAGATCCGCGCGATGGAGATCATCGACGAGCTCGAGCCGGTGAAGCGCGGCATCTACGGCGGCGCCTGTGGCTACCTCAGCTTTGCCGGCGACATGGACGTGGCCATTGCCATCCGCACCGGCATCGTCAAGGACAACACGCTCTATGTGCAGGCAGCCGCCGGCGTCGTCGCCGACTCGGTGCCCGAGATGGAGTGGAAGGAAACCGAGGTCAAGGCGCGGGCACTGCTGCGCGCGGCCGAACTCGTGGAAGAGGGGTTCTGATCATGCTGCTCATGGTGGACAACTACGACAGCTTCACCTTCAACCTGGTGCAGTACTTCGGCGAACTCGGCGAAGAGGTGAGGGTGTTCCGCAACGACGAGATCACGCTCGAAGGCATCGCTGAGCTGAAGCCGCAGCAGCTGGTGCTGTCGCCCGGGCCGTGCTCACCGGCCGAGGCGGGCATCTGCGTGCCGGCGATCCGGCACTTCATCGGCAAGCTGCCCATCCTCGGCGTGTGCCTGGGCCACCAGAGCATCGGCGCCGCACTGGGCGGCCGCATCATCCGCGCGCAGCGCCAGATGCACGGCAAGACCAGCGTGCTCACCACCGACGGCAAGGGCGTCTACCGCGACCTGCCCAAGCAGTTCACGGTGGTGCGTTATCACTCGCTGGCGATCGAACGCGAAACGATGCCCGGCGAGCTGGAGATCACCTCGACCTCGGAAGACGGCGAGATCATGGGCGTGCGCCACACCGCACTGGCCGGCACTGCGACGCCGCTCGAGGGCGTGCAGTTCCACCCGGAATCCATCCTCAGCGAGCACGGTCACGCGATGCTGCGCAATTTCCTGCAGATGTCGCGAGGGGCGCACTGACATGAAGCCGATCGATTTCCGCAGCGACACCGTCACGCAGCCGACGCCCGGCATGCGCGAGGCGATGATGGCCGCGCCGCTGGGCGACGATGTGTTCGGCGACGATCCCACCGTGAATGCGCTGCAGGAGCGCATCGCGGGCATGCTCGGTTTCGAGGCGGCGCTGTTCGTGCCCACCGGCACGCAGAGCAACCTCGTCGCGCTGATGAGCCACTGCCAGCGCGGCGACGAATACATCGTCGGCCAGATGGCGCACACCTACCGCTGGGAAGCCGGCGGCGGCGCGGTGCTGGGCAGCATCCAGCCGCAGCCGCTGAGCCATCAGCCCGACGGCACGCTGGCGCTGGCCGACATCGAGGCGGCGATCAAGCCCGACGATCCGCATTTCGCCCGCAGCCGGTTGCTCTGCCTGGAGAACACGCTGGGCGGGAAGGTGATGCCGCTCGATTACCTGGAGAAGGCGACTGCGCTCGCACGCAGCCGCGGCCTGTCGACCCACCTCGACGGTGCACGGCTGTTCAATGCCTCGGTGGCCTCGGGCATGCCGGCACGCGAGATCGCGCGGCATTTCGACAGCGTCTCGGTCTGCTTCTCGAAGGGCCTGGGTGCGCCGGTCGGCTCGGCGCTCTGCGGCTCCAAGGATCTGATCGCCCGTGCACGCCGCTGGCGCAAGATGGCCGGCGGGACGATGCGCCAGGCCGGCTTGCTGGCCGGTGCGGTGATGTACGCGCTCGACCA
Organism: uncultured bacterium; assembly: GCA_966212505.1. Classification (GTDB taxonomy): domain Bacteria; phylum Pseudomonadota; class Gammaproteobacteria; order Burkholderiales; family Burkholderiaceae_C; genus CAMLIZ01. The sequence continues at coordinate 15,539 of CBIHRS010000018.1, read as the reverse complement.
TCACATCGAGCGGCTGGTCGAAGACCATGCGAACGCCAGGCGCCTCGCCGAAGGGCTGCAAGGCCTGCCGGGCGTGACCGTCGAGCCGCCGCAGACCAACATGGTCTTCGTCGACCTGGCGCCCGAGAAGGCGCAGGGCGCGGTCGAGCGGCTGAAGGCGCGCGGCCTGCTGTGCACCGGCCTGTACCGCATGCGCTTCGTCACCCACCTCGACGTGACGGCCAGCGACGTCGAGCGCGCGATCACCATCCTTCGAGATACCCTGTGAGGCAGGAGGCGGCATGACCATCAGCAACACCGACGCGCTGACCCGCGTCATCGAGCACCGCGAGATCTTCCACGACGAGATGCTGGCGCTGATGCGCCGCATCATGAGCGGCGAGATGTCGCCGGTGATGATCGCGGCGCTGGCGGTCGGGCTGCGCGTCAAGAAGGAAACGATCGGCGAGATCGCCGCCGCCGCGCAGGTGATGCGCGAGTTCGCGACGCAGGTGCAGGTGAAGGACAAGACGCACCTCGTCGACGTGTGCGGCACCGGCGGCGACGCGGCCCACACCTTCAACATCTCGACCGCCGGCATGATCGTCGCAGCTGCAGCGGGCGCGCGCATCGCCAAGCACGGCGGCCGCAGCGTTTCGTCCAGCTCGGGCAGTGCCGACGTGCTCGAGGCGCTGGGCGTCAACATCGCGCTGACGCCGGAGCAGGTGGCGCTGTGCCTGGAGGAAACCGGCATCGGCTTCATGTTCGCGCCCAACCATCACCCGTCGATGAAGCATGCGGCGCCGGTGCGCAAGGAACTGGGCATCCGCACGATCTTCAACATCCTGGGGCCGCTGACCAACCCGGCCGGCGCACCCAACCAGCTGATGGGGGTGTTCCATCCGGACCTCGTCGGCATCCAGGTGCGCGTGCTGCAGCGCCTGCAGGCCGAGCATGTGCTCGTGGTCTATGGCATGAACGGCATGGACGAGATCTCGCTGTCGGGCGAAACGATGGTGGGCGAGCTGGTCAATGGCGAGGTGCGGGAATACGTGGTGCACCCCAGCGACTTCGGCCTGCCGGTGTACGACACCCGCGTGCTCAAGGTGGCCAACAAGGAGGAGTCGGTGCAGTGCATGCAGCGGGCCTTCGCCAATGAGGACGGGCCGGTGCGCGACATCGTGCTGCTGAATGCCGGCGGCGCGCTGTACGCGTCGGGCGTGGCCTCGTCGATTGCCGATGGCGTCAAGCGTGCCCGTGAGGCGGTGGCGTCGGGCAAGGCGCTGGCCAAGCTGAGCCAGTTCGTCGCGGTCACGCAGAAGTTCAAGGCAGTCTGAGCATGAGCGATATCCTGCAGAAGATCGTTGCGGTCAAGCGTGAAGAGATTGCGGCAGCCAGGGCGCGCCGCGACCTCGCGTCGTTGCGGCGTGATGCCGAGGCGCTGGGCGGTCAGCGCGATTTTGTCGGCGCGCTGCGCGGCAAGATCGCCGGCGGGCAGGCCGCAGTGATCGCCGAGGTCAAGAAGGCCAGCCCGAGCAAGGGCGTGCTGCGCGAGCAATTCGTGCCGGCCGAGATTGCCGCCAGCTATGCGCAGCATGGCGCGGCCTGCCTCAGCGTGCTCACCGATGTGCAGTTCTTCCAGGGCAGCCCCGACTACCTGCGCCAGGCGCGGGCTGCGTGTGCGCTGCCGGTGCTGCGCAAGGACTTCATGGTCAACGAATACCAGGTGTTCGAGGCGCGCGAGATGGGCGCCGACTGCATCCTGCTGATCGCGGCCTGCCTCGACGATGCGCAGATGGCCGACCTGGAGGCCTGTGCGCTCGCGCTGGGCATGGCGGTGCTGGTGGAGGTGCACGACGGTGCCGAGCTCGACCGGGCGCTTCGCCTGAAGACGCCGCTGGTCGGCATCAACAACCGCAACCTGCGGACCTTCGAGGTCACGCTGGACACGACGCTGGGCCTGCTGCCGCGCGTGCCGGCCGATCGGCTGCTGGTCACCGAGTCGGGCATCTTGCAGCGCGACGACGTGCGTCGCATGCGTGGTGCCGATGTGCATGCGTTCCTGGTCGGCGAAGCCTTCATGCGCGCGCCGGACCCAGGGGCGGCGCTGGCGGCGTTGTTCGCATGAGCGAGAACCTGCCACTGGGGTTCGACACGCCGAATCGGCTCGTCGAACCGCTGCAGGCGCTGCTGGACCGGGTGCCGGCCGACTGGCGGCCGGTGGTCGACGCATGGCGTCTGTCGCCTGTCGGGGAGGCGCTGCTGCGCCATGTGGGCGAACGGCTGGCGGCCGGCGCGACGATCTATCCCGCCCAAGTCTTCCGTGCCCTCGAGCTGACGCCGCGGGCCAAGGTCCGCGTGGTCATCCTTGGGCAGGACCCGTACCACGGCGCTGGCCAGGCCGAAGGCCTAGCCTTCTCGGTGCCACCGGGGCAGAAATTCCCGCCGAGCCTGCGCAACATCTTCAAAGAGCTGCAGCGCGACCTCGGCTGTCCGATGCCGACGCACGGGCACCTTGGCGCCTGGGCACGGCAGGGCGTGCTGTTGCTGAACACCTCGCTCACCGTGGAAGATGGTGCCCCGGCCAGCCATGCCAATCATGGATGGGAAGCGCTCACTGACATGCTGATCGACGCGATGGCGAGCGATCCGGCACCCAAGGTCTTCCTGCTGTGGGGCTCCCACGCACAGGCCAAGCGCGCGCGCATCGAGGCTCGTGGGCAGCCGCACCTCGTGCTGCAGAGCAACCATCCGTCGCCGCTGTCCGCGAGCCGGCCGCCGGTGCCGTTCATCGGCTGCGGCCACTTCGGCGCGGCGAATCGCTTCCTGGCCGAGCATGGGCAGCAGCAGATCGACTGGGTCGCCAGTGACGAGGCACTTGCTGAATAAAAAGACTGTGCTATAGTCTGCGGTTCGCCGCGGAGGGGTGCCCGAGTGGCTAAAGGGGGCAGACTGTAAATCTGTTGGCTTACGCCTACGCTGGTTCGAATCCAGCCTCCTCCACCAGGCGAAACAATGCAGTGAACACGCGAGGTTGCTGGCGCGGGTTCACGAGACGGGACGACTCCAGTCTTATGACGAGCGGGAGTAGTTCAATGGTAGAACCTTAGCCTTCCAAGCTAATGACGCGGGTTCGATTCCCGTCTCCCGCTCCAGCAGCAACGGTCGACAGTGGTTTGAGTTCGGTGCGAGTTCAGACCCGTGTCGATGCCCATGTGGCTCAGTGGTAGAGCACTCCCTTGGTAAGGGAGAGGTCGCGCGTTCGATCCGCGCCATGGGCACCACCTCTTTTCACACCGCACACCGTTTTGATCGCTAGGAGCGCGCAACATGGCAAAAGGCAAGTTTGAACGGACCAAGCCGCACGTGAACGTGGGGACGATTGGTCACGTGGACCATGGGAAGACGACGCTGACGGCGGCGATCACGACGGTGCTGGCGACGAAGTTCGGCGGCGAAGCCAAGGCGTACGACCAGATCGACGCGGCGCCGGAAGAAAAGGCGCGCGGCATCACCATCAACACCGCGCACGTCGAGTACGAGACGGCCAACCGCCACTACGCGCACGTTGACTGCCCGGGCCACGCCGACTACGTGAAGAACATGATCACCGGTGCCGCCCAGATGGACGGCGCCATCCTGGTCGTGTCGGCCGCCGACGGCCCGATGCCCCAGACCCGTGAGCACATCCTGCTGGCCCGCCAGGTCGGTGTGCCCTACATCATCGTGTTCATGAACAAGTGCGACATGGTCGACGACGCCGAGCTCCTGGAGCTGGTGGAAATGGAAGTTCGTGAACTGCTGAGCAAGTACGACTTCCCCGGCGACGACACCCCCATCGTCAAGGGCTCGGCCAAGCTCGCCATGGAAGGCGACAAGGGCGAACTCGGCGAAGGCGCCATCATGAAGCTGGCCGAAGCGCTGGACACCTACATCCCCACGCCCGAGCGCGCGGTCGACGGCACCTTCCTGATGCCCGTGGAAGACGTGTTCTCGATCTCCGGCCGCGGCACCGTGGTGACCGGCCGTGTCGAGCGTGGCATCGTGAAGGTTGGCGACGAAATCGAAATCGTCGGCATCCGCCCGACCACCAAGACCACCTGCACCGGCGTCGAAATGTTCCGCAAGCTGCTCGACCAGGGCCAGGCGGGCGACAACGTCGGCATCCTGCTGCGCGGCACCAAGCGTGAAGAAGTCGAGCGCGGCCAAGTGCTGTGCAAGCCCGGCTCGATCAAGCCGCACACCCACTTCACGGCTGAGGTGTACGTGCTGAGCAAGGAAGAAGGCGGCCGCCACACCCCGTTCTTCAACAACTACCGTCCGCAGTTCTACTTCCGTACCACGGACGTGACCGGTGCGGTGGAGCTGCCGAAGGACAAGGAAATGGTGATGCCGGGCGACAACGTGTCGATCACGGTCAAGCTGATCGCCCCGATCGCGATGGAAGAAGGCCTGCGCTTCGCCATCCGTGAAGGCGGCCGCACCGTCGGCGCAGGCGTCGTCGCCAAGATCATCGAATAAGTCTGAACAGTCAAGGCCGCAGGGGCATAGCTCAATTGGCAGAGCGTCGGTCTCCAAAACCGAAGGTTGGGGGTTCGAGACCCTCTGCCCCTGCCAAGCCCTCGCAAGCGTGAGGGTCTAAACGGCCAAGACCAAGCAGCCCGCGGGAGTTGAAGTGCCCGGCGGGCTTTGCTGCTGATGGCGGCGTGCAAAAGATGCCGCCTTCGGGAACCGAAGTGAAAGTGATGACCACCAATCCTCAAGTCGAAACCGTCTCCACCGGGGCAGACAAGGCCAAGCTCGCCGCGGCCGGTCTGCTGGTGGTCGGTGCCGTCGTCGCGTTCTACCTGCTCGGCAAGCAGGACATGTGGCTGCGCGTCGGTGCGCTGCTGGTGATCCTGGCCGCGGCCGTGGCCGTGTTCTTCACGTCCGAAAGTGGCAAGCAGCTGATCGCCTTCGGCCGCGACTCGGTGCGCGAGGTCAAGAAGGTCGTCTGGCCGACGCGCAAGGAGGCGTCGCAGATGACGTTGTACGTCTTCGCGTTCGTGGTGGTGATGGCGCTGTTCCTCTGGCTGACCGACAAGACGCTGGAATGGGCGCTGTACGACCTGATCCTGGGCTGGAAGCGTTGAGGACTTTCCCGTGAGCGAACAAGAGCAAGTCACCCCCGCGGCCAATCCGAACCCGTTGCGCTGGTACGTGGTGCACGCCTACTCCGGCATGGAAAAGGCGGTGGAGCGCAACCTGCGCGAGCGCATCGAGCGCGCCGGCATGCAGGCCAAGTTCGGCCGCATCCTGGTGCCGACCGAAGAGGTCGTCGAACTGAAGAACGGCAAGAAGGCCGTCACCGAGCGCCGCTTCTTCCCCGGCTACGTGCTGGTCGAGATGCTGATGGACGACGAGTCCTGGCACCTGGTCAAGCACACCAGCAAGGTCACCGGCTTCGTCGGCGGCGCCAAGAACCGCCCGGCCCCGATCTCGGAGGCCGAGGTGATGAAGATCGTCAACCAGATGCAGGAAGGCGTCGAGAAGCCGCGTCCCAAGGTGGAGTGGCAGGTCGGCGAGTTGGTCCGCGTCAAGGAAGGCCCGTTCACCGACTTCAACGGCGCGATCGAGGAAGTCAACTACGACAAGTCCAAGGTTCGCGTGTCGGTCACGATCTTCGGTCGTGCCACCCCGGTGGAGCTGGACTTCTCGCAGGTCGAGAAGGTTTGATGTCGATGCCTCGCGCGGGTGGCGGCCCGGTGCGAGGTGTTTTCTGCAAGTCAGGGCCGCAGAACGAGGAGCCTGCTCCGGCAGGCGCTTGAACTCGCATAGGAGCCATTCATGGCAAAGAAAATTGTCGGCTTGATCAAGCTGCAAGTCCCGGCCGGCAAGGCCAACCCGTCGCCCCCGATCGGCCCGGCCCTCGGCCAGCGCGGCCTGAACATCATGGAGTTCTGCAAGGCGTTCAACGCCCAGACGCAGAGCTACGAGCCGGGCCTCGTGCTGCCGGTGGTGATCACCGCCTTCGCCGACAAGTCGTTCACCTTCCAGATCAAGTCGCCCCCCGCTGGCGTGCTGATCAAGAAGGCCATCAAGCTCGAGAAGGGCTCGGCCCGTCCGCACCTCGACAAGGTGGGCAAGCTGACCCGTGCGCAGCTTGAGGACATCGCGAAGGCCAAGATGAAGGACCTGAACGCCGCTGACCTCGAAGGCGCCGTTCGCATCATCGCCGGCACCGCCCGCTCGATGGGCGTGACCGTGGAAGGAGTCTGAGCATGGCCAAGCTGACCAAGAAAGCCAAGGCCCTGCAGGGCAAGGTCGACAGCCTGAAGCTGTACCCGATCACCGATGCGCTGGCGCTGGTGAAGGAATGCGCGACCGCCAAGTTCGATGAATCCATCGACGTGGCCGTGCAGCTCGGCATCGATGCCAAGAAGTCGGACCAGGTCGTTCGCGGCGCGGTCGTGATGCCCAACGGCACCGGCAAGACCAAGCGCGTGGCGGTGTTCGCCCAGGGCGCCAAGGCCGAAGAGGCCAAGGCCGCCGGCGCCGACGTCGTCGGCATGGAAGACCTGGCCGAGCAGATCAAGGGCGGCAACATCAACTTCGACGTGGTGATCGCCTCGCCGGACACGATGCGCATCGTCGGTACCCTGGGCCAGATCCTGGGCCCGCGCGGCCTGATGCCGAACCCGAAGGTCGGCACCGTGACGCCCGATGTCGCCACCGCCGTGAAGAACGCCAAGGCAGGCCAGGTGCAGTTCCGCGTCGACAAGGCCGGCATCATTCACGGCACGATCGGCCGTCGTTCGTTCGACGCCGACAAGCTGGTGGGCAACCTGGCCGCGCTGCTGGAAGCGCTGAACAAGGCCAAGCCGGCGTCGAGCAAGGGCATCTACATCCGCAAGGTGGCGGTGTCCTCGACCATGGGCGTGGGCGTGCGCGTCGACGCTTCGACGATCGCGCTGCAGCCGCAGAGCTGATGAAACGAGGCCCCTCGAAGAGTCTGGCGAGGGGCTGATGAATTGGTGGGCTGCGGTGGCGGAAGCTGCCGCAGGTCATCCAAGACCGCTGGTGGAGCCGACGTTCCGGCGAACGCTCCGTAATCGAAGGCCGCGAGGTCCGAAGCCAGCGCAGATGGCGTCCCCGCTGTGAAGGAAGTGATTCCCGAGGCAGTAGGTCGCTGAACTTAGGTAGTACCCGAGTCGCAAGGCGAGGGTGCTTGTGTGAGGAGTCAGACCTTGAGTCTCAACCGCAACGAGAAAGCAGCCGTCGTGACGGATGTGGCCGCGCAAGCCGCGCGCTCGCAGACGTTGGCGCTGGCCGAGTACCGTGGCCTCACCGTGGAAGCCTTGAACAAGCTGCGCGTCGACGCGCGGAGCAAGGGTGTGTACCTTCACGTGCTGAAGAACACCCTGGCCCGTCGCGCCGTCGCCGGCACGCCGTTCGAGGTGGCCGCGGATGCCATGGTCGGCCCGCTGATCTACGGCTTTTCCGAAGATGCCGTTGCCGCCGCCAAAGTCATCGCCGACTTTGCCAAGGGCAACGACAAGCTGATCGTCAAGGCCGGTGCCTACGCCGGCAAGGCGCTTGATGCCAACGGCGTGAAGGCGCTGGCATCGATCCCGAGCAAGGAAGTCCTGCTGTCGCAGCTGGCCGGCCTGCTCAAGGCACCGGTGCAGCGCACTGCCGCCGTGCTCGCCGCGCTGGCGAAGCAGCGTGGCGAAGGCGCCGAAGCGCCGGCTGCCGAAGCCGCTGCCGCCTAAGACGAACAGCTCAACGCAACTTATCTACTGAATCGAGGAATCCCAAATGGCATTCGACAAAGACGCTTTCCTGACCGCCCTGGACAGCATGTCCGTGATGGAACTGAACGACCTGGTCAAGGCGATCGAAGAGAAGTTCGGCGTGTCCGCCGCTTCGATGGCCGTCGGCGGTGGCGCTGCCGGCGGTGGCGCTGCTGCTCCGGCCGCTGAAGAGAAGACCGAGTTCAACGTGGTGCTGACCGATGCCGGCGCCAACAAGGTCTCCGTCATCAAGGCCGTGCGCGAAATCACCGGCCTGGGCCTGAAGGAAGCCAAGGACCTGGTCGACGGCGCTCCGAAGCCCGTCAAGGAAGGCATTGCCAAGGCCGACGCCGAAGCCGCCAAGAAGAAGCTGGAAGACGCCGGCGCCAAGGTCGAACTCAAGTAATTCTTGGGAACGTCCAAGGCTGGCGGCCCTCCAAAAGGGCGCCAGCCTTTTGCGCTTCAGGGGTAAACGCCCCTGGAGAGCACCTGGAAAGGCCGATCGGGCTAGGCTCGAAGACCTTTCCAAGTGTTCTCTGATCCGACTGCAGGGAACGGTTTGGTCGGACTCCGGTGCAACGCCGGGGTTGTCCGCCAGCGGCTGGTAGTGGCCAGCCACCAAGCTTCGAGCGCAACGTTCGAATAGCCAGTCGCCGACGAAACCCGACTCACGGCCAGAGACGGGTTCGACACGGAGTCCTTATGGCGCAAGCAACCTCCTCCTACAGCTATACCGAGCGCAAGCGTATTCGCAAGAGCTTCGGCAAGCGCGAGAGCGTCCTCAACGTCCCCTACCTGCTGACGATGCAGCGGGAATCCTATGTCGCGTTCCTCCAGAAGGACGTGGCACCGCAGAAGCGCAAGCCCGAAGGGCTGCAGGCGGCTTTCCTTTCCGCGTTCCCGATCGTGTCGCACAACGGGCTCGTGGAGATGAAGTTCCTCGAGTACAACATCGCCAAGCCTCCGTTCGACACCCGTGAGTGCCAGCAACGCGGCCTGACCTATGCAGCCGCGGTGCGCGCGAAGCTGCAGATGATCATCTACGACCGCGAGTCGCTGCCGGCGAAGGTGGTCAAGGAGATCAAGGAGCAGGAGGTCTACATGGGCGAAGTGCCGCTCATGACCGACTACGGCTCGTTCATCGTCAACGGCACCGAGCGTGTCATCGTCAGCCAGCTGCACCGTTCGCCCGGCGTGTTCTTCGAGCACGACAAGGGCAAGACCCACAGCTCGGGCAAGCTGCTGTTCAGCGCGCGGATCATTCCCTACCGCGGTTCGTGGCTCGACTTCGAGTTCGACCCGAAGGACATCCTGTACTTCCGCGTCGACCGCCGCCGCAAGATGCCGGTGACGATCCTGCTCAAGGCCATCGGCCTGAACCCCGAGCAGATCCTCGCGAACTTCTTCGTGTTCGACAACTTCCGTCTGATGGACTCCGGTGCCCAGATGGAATTCGTGCCCGACCGCTTGCGCGGCGAAGTGGCCCGCTTCGACATCACCGACAAGGACGGCAACGTCATCGTCGAGAAGGACAAGCGCATCACCGCCCGCCACACGCGCCAGCTGGAGCAGACGGGCACCAAGTTCGTCAGCGTGCCGGAAGACTTCCTGGTCGGCCGCGTGGTCGCGCGCAACATCGTCGACGGCGATACCGGCGAGATCATCGCGAAGGCCAATGACGAACTGACTGAAAGCCTGCTGAAGAAGCTGCGCGCCGCCGGCATCAAGGATCTGCCGGTGCTGTACACCAACGAGCTCGACCAGGGCCCGTACATCAGCCAGACGCTGGCGTCGGATGAAACCGCCGACCAGTTGGCCGCGCGCGTTGCGATCTACCGCATGATGCGCCCCGGCGAACCGCCGACGGAAGACGCCGTCGAGGCGCTGTTCCATCGCCTGTTCTACTCGGCCGACACCTACGACCTGTCGCGCGTCGGCCGGATGAAGTTCAACGCCCGCGTGGGCCGCGACACCGCCGAAGGCGAGATGACCCTGTCGAACGAGGACATCCTCGACGTGGTCAAGATCCTCGTCGAGCTGCGCAACGGCCGCGGCGAGGTCGACGACATCGACCACCTGGGCAACCGCCGCGTGCGCTGCGTGGGCGAACTGGCCGAGAACCAGTACCGCTCGGGCCTCGCCCGTATCGAGAAGGCCGTGAAGGAGCGCCTGGGCCAGGCCGAGACCGAAGCGCTGATGCCGCACGACCTGATCAACTCCAAGCCGATCTCCGCGGCGCTGAAGGAGTTCTTCGGTGCGTCGCAGCTGTCGCAGTTCATGGACCAGACCAACCCGCTGTCCGAGATCACGCACAAGCGTCGTGTCTCGGCGCTGGGCCCGGGCGGTCTGACCCGCGAGCGCGCCGGCTTCGAGGTGCGCGACGTGCACCCGACCCACTACGGCCGCGTGTGCCCGATCGAAACGCCGGAAGGCCCGAACATCGGCCTGATCAACTCGCTCGCGCTGTACGCCCAGCTCAACGAATATGGCTTCCTCGAGACGCCGTATCGTCGCGTGGTTGACGGCAAGGTGACCGATCAGATCGACTACCTGTCGGCCATTCAGGAAGGCAAGTACGTGATCGCGCAGGCGAACGCGTCGCTCGACAAGGAAGGCAAGCTGGTCGACGAGCTGGTGTCCGCCCGTGAAAACGGCGAATCGGTGCTGACCTCGCCCGAGCGCATCCAGTACATGGACGTGGCGCCGACGCAGATCGTGTCGGTCGCGGCCTCGCTGGTGCCGTTCCTCGAGCACGACGATGCGAACCGCGCGCTGATGGGCGCCAACATGCAGCGCCAGGCAGTGCCGGTGCTGCGTCCCGAGAAGGCCTTCGTCGGCACGGGCGTGGAGCGCGTGGCGGCCAAGGACTCGGGCACGGTCGTGGCGGCTCGCCGCGGCGGCGTGGTCGACTATGTCGACACCAACCGCATCGTGATCCGCGTGAACGACAACGAGACGGTTGCAGGCGAAGTCGGCGTCGACATCTACAACCTGATCAAGTACCAGCGTTCGAACCAGAACACCAACATCCACCAGCGCCCGATCGTGCGCCGGGGCGACAAGGTGGAGGCCGAGGACATCATCGCCGACGGTGCCTCCACCGACATCGGCGAGCTGGCGCTCGGCCAGAACATGCTGGTCGCGTTCATGCCCTGGAACGGCTACAACTTCGAAGACTCGATCCTGATCTCCGAACGCGTGGTGGCCGAAGACCGCTACACCTCGATCCACATCGAGGAACTGGTGGTGATGGCCCGCGACACCAAGCTGGGCTCGGAAGAAATCACGCGCGACATTCCCAACCTGTCGGAGCAGCAGCTGAGCCGCCTCGACGAGTCGGGCATCGTCTACATCGGCGCCGAGGTGAACCCGGGCGACGTGCTGGTCGGCAAGGTCACGCCCAAGGGCGAGACCACGCTGACGCCGGAAGAGAAGCTGCTGCGCGCGATCTTCGGCGAGAAGGCGTCCGACGTGAAGGACACCTCGCTGCGCGTCGACCAGGGCACCAGCGGCACGGTCATCGACGTGCAGGTCTTCACCCGTGAAGGCATCCAGCGCGACAAGCGCGCCCAGCAGATCATCGACGACGAGCTGAAGCGCTTCCGCCTCGACCTGAACGACCAGCTGCGCATCGTGGAGGCGGATGCCTTCGACCGTATCGAGAAGCTGCTGATCGGCAAGGTCGCCAACGGTGGCCCGAAGAAGCTGGCCAAGGGCACGACCATCGACAAGGCCTACCTGGCCGACGTCGAGAAGTTCCACTGGTTCGACATCCGTCCCGCTGAAGACGACATCGCCAACCAGCTCGAGTCGATCAAGAACTCGCTCGAGCAGACGCGCCACAGCTTCGACCTCGCCTTCGAAGAGAAGCGCAAGAAGCTGACGCAGGGCGACGAGCTGCCCGCCGGCGTGCTGAAGATGGTCAAGGTGTACCTGGCCGTCAAGCGCCGCCTGCAGCCCGGCGACAAGATGGCCGGCCGCCACGGCAACAAGGGCGTGGTGTCCAAGATCGTTCCGGTCGAGGACATGCCCTACATGGCCGACGGCACGCCGTGCGACATCGTGCTGAACCCGCTGGGCGTGCCTTCGCGCATGAACGTGGGCCAGGTGCTCGAAGTGCACCTGGGCTGGGCCGGCAAGGGCATTGGCCAGCGCATCGGCGACCTGCTGCAGCAACAGGCCAAGGTGGCCGAGCTGCGCAAGTTCCTCGACCAGCTGTACAACCAGTCGGGCGGCAAGACCGAGAAGCTCGAGCACCTGAGCGACGACGAAGTCCTCGAGATGGCGCAGAACCTCAGCAAGGGCGTGCCCTTCGCGACGCCGGTGTTCGACGGCGCGGCCGAAGAGGAAATCCGCGGCATGCTGAAGCTCGCCTATCCGGACGAGATTGCGCAGGCCAAGGGCCTCACCGCCACCCGCACCCAGGCCACGCTGCACGACGGCCGCACCGGCGACGCCTTCGAGCGTCCGGTGACCGTGGGCTACATGCACGTGCTGAAGCTGCACCACCTGGTCGACGACAAGATGCACGCCCGCTCCACGGGTCCGTACTCGCTCGTCACGCAGCAGCCGCTGGGCGGCAAGGCGCAGTTCGGTGGCCAGCGCTTCGGTGAGATGGAAGTGTGGGCGCTCGAGGCCTATGGCGCCTCGTACGTGCTGCAGGAAATGCTGACCGTGAAGTCCGACGACGTGAACGGCCGTACCAAGGTGTACGAGAACATCGTCAAGGGCGAACACGCGATCGATGCCGGCATGCCGGAATCGTTCAACGTGCTGGTCAAGGAAATTCGTTCGCTCGGCATCGACATCGAGCTCGAGCGCAACTAAGGAGAAGATGCATGAAAGGCTTGCTGGACCTTTTCAAGCAGTTCACGCCCGATGAGCATTTCGATGCCATCAAGATCGGCCTCGCTTCGCCGGAGAAGATCCGCAGCTGGTCGTTCGGCGAGGTGAAGAAGCCCGAGACCATCAACTACCGGACCTTCAAGCCGGAACGCGATGGCCTGTTCTGCGCCAAGATCTTCGGCCCGATCAAGGACTACGAGTGCCTGTGCGGCAAGTACAAGCGCCTGAAGCACCGCGGCGTGATCTGCGAGAAGTGCGGCGTCGAAGTCACGCAGACCAAGGTGCGCCGCGAGCGCATGGGTCACATCGACCTGGCCGCACCCTGCGCGCACATCTGGTTCCTCAAGAGCCTGCCGTCGCGTCTGGGCCTGGTGCTCGACATGACGCTGCGCGACATCGAGCGCGTGCTGTACTTCGAAGCCTATGTCGTGGTCGACCCCGGCATGACGCCGCTGAAGAAGTTCTCGATCATGAGCGAGGACGACTACGACGCGAAGCGTGCCGAGTACGGTGACGAGTTCGTCGCGCTGATGGGCGCCGAGGGCATCAAGAAGCTGCTGGAGGAAATGGATCTCGACGTCGAGATCGACAAGCTCCGCAACGACATGACCGGCTCCGAGCTCAAGGTCAAGAAGAACTCCAAGCGCCTGAAGGTGATGGAGGCCTTCAAGAAGTCGGGCATCAAGCCGCACTGGATGATCATGGAGGTCCTGCCGGTGCTGCCGCCGGACCTGCGTCCGCTGGTGCCGCTGGACGGCGGCCGCTTCGCCACGTCCGACCTGAACGACCTGTACCGCCGCGTCATCAACCGCAACAACCGCCTGGCGCGTCTGCTGGAGCTGAAGGCTCCGGAGATCATCGTGCGCAACGAGAAGCGCATGCTGCAGGAGGCGGTCGATTCGCTGCTGGACAACGGCCGCCGCGGCAAGGCCATGACCGGCGCGAACAAGCGCGCGCTGAAGTCGCTGGCCGACATGATCAAGGGCAAGAGCGGCCGCTTCCGCCAGAACCTGCTGGGCAAGCGCGTCGACTACTCCGGCCGTTCGGTCATCACCGTGGGCCCGACGCTCAAGCTGCACCAGTGCGGCCTGCCGAAGCTGATGGCGCTGGAGCTGTTCAAGCCCTTCATCTTCTCGCGCCTGGAGGCGATGGGCATCGCCACCACCATCAAGGCGGCGAAGAAGGAAGTCGAAGCCGGCACGCCGGTGGTGTGGGACATCCTTGAAGAAGTCATCAAGGAACACCCGGTGCTGCTGAACCGCGCACCGACGCTGCACCGCCTCGGCATCCAGGCGTTCGAGCCGGTGCTGATCGAAGGCAAGGCGATCCAGCTGCACCCGCTGGTCTGCGCGGCCTTCAATGCTGACTTCGACGGCGACCAGATGGCCGTCCACGTGCCGCTGAGCATCGAGGCGCAGATGGAAGCCCGCGCGCTGATGCTGGCGACCAACAACGTGCTGTTCCCGGCCAACGGCGAACCGTCGATCGTGCCGTCGCAGGACGTGGTGCTGGGCCTGTACTACGCGACCCGCGAGCGCACCAACGGCAAGGGCGAAGGCCTGATCTTCTCCGACGTGCCCGAAGTGCAGCGCGCACTCGACAACGGCCAAGTCGAGATCACCGCCAAGGTGGCCGTGCGCCTGACCGAGTACGTCAAGAACAAGGAAACCGGCGAGTTCACGCCGGAGACCAAGCTCGTCGACACCACGGTCGGCCGTGCGCTGCTGTCCGAGATCCTGCCCAAGGGCCTTCCGTTCGCCAACATCAACAAGGCGCTGAAGAAGAAGGAGATCTCGAAGCTGATCAACACCTCCTTCCGCAAGTGCGGCCTGAAGGAGACGGTGGTCTTCGCCGACAAGCTGCTGCAGAGCGGCTTCCGCCTCGCCACGCGCGCCGGCATCTCGATCGCCATCGACGACATGCTGGTGCCGAAGGAGAAGCACGGCCTGATCGAGCGCGCCGAGAAGGAGGTCAAGGAGATCGAGCAGCAGTACGTCTCGGGTCTCGTGACCGCCGGCGAGCGCTACAACAAGGTCGTCGACATCTGGGGCAAGACCGGTGACGAGGTGGGCAAGGTCATGATGAGCCAGCTCGCCAAACAGAAGGTCATCGACCGCAACGGCAAGGAAGTCGACCAGGAGTCGTTCAACTCCATCTACATGATGGCCGACTCCGGTGCTCGCGGCTCTGCAGCGCAGATCCGCCAGCTGGCCGGCATGCGGGGCCTGATGGCCAAGCCGGACGGCTCGATCATCGAGACGCCGATCACGGCGAACTTCCGCGAAGGCCTGAACGTTCTGCAGTACTTCATCTCCACCCACGGTGCCCGTAAGGGCCTGGCGGACACGGCGCTGAAGACCGCGAACTCCGGCTACCTGACGCGCCGCCTGGTCGACGTGACGCAGGATCTGGTCGTCACCGAGAACGACTGCGACACCCAGAACGGCATCAACATGCGCGCGCTGGTCGAAGGCGGTGAGGTGATCGAATCGCTGCGCGACCGCATCCTCGGCCGCGTCACGGCGGTGGAAGTCACGCATCCCGAGACCCAGGAGACGCTGCTCGAGGCCGGCGAGATGCTGGACGAAGACGCGCTCGACGTGCTCGAGGCCGCGGGCGTCGACGAGGTGAAGGTCCGCACGCCGCTGACCTGCGCCACGCGCTTCGGCCTGTGCGCACGCTGCTACGGCCGCGACCTGGGCCGTGGCGGCCTGGTCAACGTGGGCGAAGCGGTGGGCGTGATCGCGGCGCAGTCGATCGGCGAGCCGGGTACGCAGCTGACGATGCGGACGTTCCACATTGGTGGTGCGGCTTCGCGTGCGGCAGTGGCCTCGAGCGTGGATGCCAAGTCCGACGGCTTCATCGGCTTCAACCCGACGATGCGCTATGTGACCAGCGGCAAGGGCGAGCTGGTGGTGATCTCGCGTTCCGGCGAAATCATCA
>CBIHRS010000017.1:0-115269 GCA_966212505.1 uncultured bacterium | reverse complement strand
CAGGGGCGGGGGCGGCGCGCGCAGCGCGCATCAAGCACTGACCCGCGGGGACTGTCTGAGCGAAGCGCCCACCGGGCGCGTAGCGAGTTTCCCCGCGCCAGCCCCCGCTCCGAGCAGCGCAAGGGAGTCGGCCCGCAGGGCCGACCGCCAGACGCTTAGCCCAGCCGCCGGGCAGCCCAGGGCCTTGCTCGCTCCGCTCTTCGCAAGCGCACGCCCACGACAACATGCCTCACAACGCATGCACCACCACCCCCTCCATCGGATCAATGGCCGCCGTCCACGGCTGCCGGTCGATCATCTTCAAGGTGTCGGCATACCCCGCCTGCCAGCGCGCATGAACGCCCTGTGGCGTGAAGTCGATGTCCTTCAGCTGGTCTTCACCCGGCAGCGCCGGCGCCAGCAGCCGCAGCACATGCATCGTCGTGCCGCAGCCCCATGAGGCCAGCTCCTTCATCTCGGGCGTGTCGCGCTTGCCCTGCGGCAGCTGGCGGGCGAGCTCGCGGATGATGTGGCGCAGGTGATGGATCTGCTGCTGGCGCGCGATGTGGCTGTCGGCGCGGCTGGCGTACTGGATGTCCTTCTGCCGGCCCATCACCTGCCAGATCGACGCGGGCTCCTCGCCCTGCGCCTGCCACACGTTCACCGCGAAGATCACCGAGTCGCGCCGCGGCTTGTCGTCGAGCACCGCTTCGATCGGCGTGTTGGAGTAGATACCGCCGTCCCAGTAGGGCTCGCCCTCGATGCGCACCGCGCCGAAGGCCGGCGGCAGCGCGCCCGAGGCCATCACGTGCTCGATGCGCAGGCGCTCGTCGCGGCTGTCGAAGTAGCGCATCTGGCCGTTGCGCACGTTGACCGCGCCCACCGTGAGCCGCGTCGCCTTCTGCGCCAGCAGCTCGAAGTCGACCAGCGCGCCCAGCGTGTCGCGCAGCGGCGCGGTGCTGTGGTACGAGGCGGCCTCCACGCCTACCGCGGCCTGGCTGCCGCGCCAGGCCAGCGGGTTGGGCCTGAAGAACGCGGGGATGCCCTGCGTGAGCGTCGCGAGGTTGGTGAAGGCATTGCCGTTCAGCCCCGGCCACCAGCGCGCCATCAGCGCAGCCCAGCCATCGGCCGGCGATGCATGCTCCACGCGGTCCCAGAAGGCGTGCAGGCGGTCGAGCCGGTGCTCGGGCCGGTTGCCGGCGATCAGCGCGGCGTTGATCGCGCCGATCGAGGTGCCGATCACCCAGTCGGGCTCGATGCCGCGCTCGTGCATGGCCTGGTACACGCCCACCTGGTAGGCGCCGAGCGCGCCGCCGCCCTGCAGCACCAGCACGGTCTGGCCCGGCAGGGTCTGGCGCGGCAGTGCCTTGTGGGTCACCGGGTTCATGCCTGCATCTCCTCGGCGGCCGTGGTCGCCTTGCGCCGCGGGGCCCGATAGTCGTGCAGCACGCGGCCGTAGGGCAGGGTCAGGTCGGCGATGAAATGCAGCCCGCCCAGCGCGCGCCGCACCGGCAGGTCGGCCACCGGCGCGTTCACGTGCGGCACCAGGTGCAGCCGCGCCGGCCCCGACCATGCGCCGTGCACGTAGATGTCGCTCAGGTTGTAGCCCACCAGCTGCGCGATGGCCAAGGAACCATCCACATCGGGAATGAGCTTGAGGTTGACCTGTGTCTTGCTCATCTTCTCGATGATCGAGGCCGACGAGCAGGCTTTGCGGCCCTGCACGTCGTACAGCAGGTGCTGGTGCTTGTAGCCCATGGTGCCCACGGCCACCTGCACGCCGGCGTAGTCGAGCGTGCCGGTCAGCGTGTCCTGCACCACGGCGAGCTTGGGGTGCGCATGCTTCTTCGGAAAGCCCCAGATCTCGCGGCCGCCGGCGATCGGCGGCTCGTCGTCGAGGTACATCTGCGCGGTGAAGTTCACGTGCTCGCCATTGAACAGCGCCGGGATCACGATGCCCGATTCGGTGTAGTCGCCGAAGCCTGCGGAATCGGGCATGCGGATGAACTCGTACAGCACCGTGTTGCTGCCGTCGGGCTGCAGCGGCTCGGGCAGCGCGGCGCGGATGGCGGCCGGGTCCGACTCGTAGGTGATGATCAGGTATTCGCGGTTGACGAAGCGGTACGGCCCCTTGGGATACGAGGGCGAGGCCATCGGCATCGAGGGCAGGGCGAGGATGGATGAAAGGTCCATGGCGTGCTCCTGGATCAATGCGCCGTCCAGCCGCCCTCGATGGGCAGCACAGCACCGGTGATGGAAGCGGCCGCGTCGCTGCAGAGGAATGCTGTGAACGCCGCCACCTGCTCGACCGTGACGAACTTCTTCGTCGGCTGCGCATGCAGCAGCACGTCGCGCACCACCGCCTCCTCGCTGATGCCGCGCGCCCGGGCGGTGTCGGGGATCTGCTGCTGCACCAGCGGCGTCAGCACGTAGCCGGGGCACACCGCGTTGACCGTGATACCGGCTTCGGCCACCTCCAGCGCCACCGCCTTGGTGAAGCCGGCGATGCCGTGCTTGGCGGCCACGTAGGCCGATTTGTACGGGCTGGCCACCAGCGCATGCGCCGAGGCCACGTTGACGATGCGGCCCCAGCCCTGGCGCTTCATCGCCGGCAGCGCGAGGCGCGTGGTGTGGAAGGCGGCCGAGAGGTTGATCGCGAGGATGGCGTTCCACTTGTCGAGCGGAAACTCGTCGACCGGCGCCACGTGCTGGATGCCGGCGTTGTTGACCAGCAGGTCGATCGTGCCGAATTCGGTGAGCGCCTTGTCCATCATCGAGCCGATGGCCTCGGGCCGGCTCATGTCGGCGCCGTCGTAGCGCACGGTCACGCCGAATTCCTGCGACAGGTCGGCGCGCAGGGCGGCGATCTGTGCCGCATCGCCGAAGCCGTTGAGCACGAGGTTGGCGCCTTGCGCGGCGAGCTCGCGTGCGATGCCGAGGCCGATGCCGGAGGTCGATCCGGTGACGAGGGCGGTCTTGCCTTTGAACATGGGGGCTCCTGGGTGTGTGTTGTTGACGC
The DNA here is from genome assembly GCA_966212505.1 of uncultured bacterium. Lineage (GTDB taxonomy): Bacteria > Pseudomonadota > Gammaproteobacteria > Burkholderiales > Burkholderiaceae_C > CAMLIZ01. Next base: position 112,271 of record CBIHRS010000017.1, on the reverse strand, counting down.
AGCCTCAGTCGCCTTGCCCGCCGTTTTCTTACGCGGAAGGTGAATTCCGCACACGCTGTAAGCCGACGCGGCCGCGGCCGACTACGACCGCCAGGACCATTCATACAAGGGGAACCCCATGCCTTCCATCGTCATTGTCGGCGGCGGCTTCGCCGGCACCACGCTGGCCCGCGCGCTCGACGGCCGCCTGCCGCCCGACGCCGAGCTCACGCTGATCTCCGACGAGAGCTACATGACCTTCAACCCGATGCTGCCCGAGGCGGTGGGCGCCTCGGTGTTTCCCGAGCAGGTGGTGGCGCCGGTGCGCGAGATGCTCAGCGCCCGCAGCCGCTTCGTGATGGGCCGGGTGACCGCCGTGGATGCCGATGCGCGCATGCTGCGCTGCCAGACGCTGGGCGGCGAACGCCAGATCGACTACGACCACCTCGTGCTGGCCTTCGGCAACCGCGCGCGGCTCGACCTGCTGCCGGGGCTGGCCGAGCATGCGCTGCCGCTCAAGACCGTGGGCGACGCGATGCACATCCGCAACGTGGTGCTGCGCCGGCTGGCCCGCATGGAGCTCGAGTGGGATCCGCAGGTGCGCCGCGAGCTCGGCCACTTCGTGGTGATCGGCGGCGGCTTCTCGGGCGTGGAGGTGGCGGGCGAGCTGGTGGATTGCCTGCGCAGCATCGGCCGCTTCTATCCGCGCGTGAGTGCCGATGAGCTGCGCGTGACGGTGCTGCACGACACCGACCGGCTGCTGCCCGAACTGCCCGAGACGCTGGGCGCCGCGGCACTCGCCTCGTTGCGCAGGCGCGGGGTCGACGTGCGGCTCGGTGCACGCGCCGCGGCCATCGCGCCGCGCAGCGTCGAGTTGTCCGATGGCTGGAAGCTCGAGGCGCAGAACGTGATCTGCACCATCGGCACCCGGCCCAATGCGCTGGTCGAGCGGCTGGCGCTGCCGCTGGAGCGCGGCCGCATCCGCGTGGCGCCCGACATGTCGGTGCCCGGCCATGCAGGCCTGTGGGCGCTGGGCGATTGCGCGCTGGTGCCCAATGCGCTCGACGGCAAGCCGGCGCCGCCGACCGCGCAGTTCGCGGTGCGCGAGGCACGGCAGCTGGCCGACAACCTGCTGGCCTGCCTGCAAGGCCGCCCGACGCAGCCCTTCAGCGCCCGCTCGCGCGGGATGATGGCGGCCATCGGCCACCGCAAGGGCGTGGCCGAGGTGTTCGGCCTCGGCCTCACCGGCTTGCCGGCCTGGCTGCTGTGGCGCGCCTACTACCTCTCGCAGATGCCCACGCTCAGGCGCAAGCTGCGCATCTTCGTCGAGTGGACCTGGGGGATGTTCTTTCCGGCCGACATCACCCACCTGCGCTTCACGCGCAGCCAGGAGCTGCAGGCCGAGGAGCAGGTGCCGATGCAGGGCTGAAGGCCGGCGCCTACACTCGCTTGTCTCGACAAGCCAGAACACCGAGGACGCCCGATGGCCGACCGCCCGCTCATCACCCAGCTGATCCACCATCCCTATGAGCCCCCCGAGGGCTTCGAGGCGGTGGCCGTCGGCGTGCACAAGGCCTCGACGGTGATCTTTCCCAACACCGCGGCGCTGCATGCCCGCAACTGGAAGGACAAGACCGGCTACACCTACGGCCTGCACGGCACGCCCACCACCTTCACGCTCGAGGAGCGCATCGCCACGCTCGAGGGCGGCCGCCACGCGCTGCTGGCGCCCAGCGGCCTGGCCGCGATCGCGATGGTGAACCTGGCGCTGCTGCGCCAGGGCGACGAGGTGCTGCTGCCCGACAACGTCTACGGCTCCGGCCGCGAGATGGTGCGCGGCCGGCTGGTGCACCTGGGCATCGCGCACCGCTTCTACGACAGCCTGCGGCCCGAGAGCCTGGCGGAGCTGATCAGCGAGCGCACGAAGCTGGTGTGGATCGAGGCCGCCGGCTCGGTGACGATGGAGTTTCCCGACGTGCGTGCGCTGGTGCGCGTGTGCCGCGAGCGCGGCGTGACCTGCGCGCTCGACAACACCTGGGGCGCCGGCCTGGCCTTCAAGCCCTTCGACCTGGGCGAGGGCCTGGCGGTCGACATCTCGATGCATGCGCTGACCAAGTACCCCTCGGGCGGCGGCGACGTGCTGATGGGCTCGGTGACCACGGTAGACGAAGCCTTGCACCAGCGCATCAGCATGGCCCACATGCACCTGGGTTTCGGCGTGGGCGCCAACGACGTGGAGATGGTGCTGCGCTCGCTGCCGACCATCGCATTGCGCTATGCGGCGCACGACGCGGCCGCACGCGAGCTGGCGCGCTGGCTGGCCACGCGGCCGGAGGTGGCGCGCGTGCTCCACCCTGCGCTGCCCGGATCGCCGGGCCATGAGCACTGGCAGGCGCTGTGCAGCTCGGCCGCGGGCCTGTTCTCGATCGTGTTCGACGAGCGCTACAGCCTCGCGCAGGCCGATGCCTTCGTCGATGCGCTGAAGCTCTTCAGGATCGGGTACTCGTGGGGCGGCCCGGTCAGCCTGGCCGTGCCCTACGACCTGAAGGCGATGCGCGGCGCCAATCCGTATGCCGGCGGGCTGGTGCGTTTCTCGATCGGGCTGGAAGACGTGCGCGACCTGCAGGCCGACATCGAGCAGGCGCTGCCGGCCCTCGAGGCCACCCGTTTCGAGGCCTGAACCTCAGCGGCCCAGCCGCTGTGCCGCACGAAACGCTGCGGCCTCGCGCTCGCCGCGGCGGGCACCCAGCCGGCTGCGCACCAGGGCTGTGACTTCTTCGCTGGCCTCGTCCGGGTGGCCGGAGGCATAGGGCGGGGCAGGGCGGTATTCCATCACCAGCTGGATCGCCTGCGCCACGGCATCGCCGTGCAGCCGGCCCACCAGCTCAAGCCCGAAGTCGATGCCGGCCGTGACGCCGCCGCCGGTGATCACCGGGCCGTCCTGCACGACGCGCTCGTTCACCGGCGTGGCGCCGAAGGGCCGCAACAGGTCCAGCGCGGCCCAGTGGGTGGTGGCGCGCCGGCCTTGCAGCAGGCCGGCCGCACCCAGCACGAGCGCGCCGGTGCACACCGAGGTGACCCATGAGGCCGTGGCTGCGAGCCGGCGCACATGGCCCAGCACCTCGTCGTCGTCGAGCAGCGCATTGACGCCGAAGCCGCCGGGCACGCACAGCACATCGGCCTGCGCGATGTCGGCCAGCGCGATGGTGGGCTGCAGCATCAGCCCGTGCTCGGTGCGCACGGGGTCGGTCGTCTTCCAGGCCACGTGCACCGTGGCGCCGGGGCAGCGCGACACCACTTCGTAAGGGCCGGTGAAATCGAGCTGCGTCAGCTCGGGGAAGATCAGGAAGGCGAAGGTCGTCATGCCGAGCATGGTGCCGCGGCGGGTGTTGGCGAGAATGCCAACATGCCGACAAATCCTGCCAAGCCGCACAAGGTGCGCATCGCCGTGTTCCCGGGCTTCCAGCTGCTCGACGCCACCGGGCCGGCGCAGGTGTTCGCCACCGCGGCCGACGAGATGCCGGCGCAGCGGCCTTACGACGTGCGCATCGTGTCGCAGCAGGGCGGGCTGGTGCGGTCGTCGGCGGGGATCGCGGTCGATACGGAGCGCTGGCCGTCTGCCCGTGAGCTGACCGATGGAACCTTCATCGTCGCCGGCGGCGCCGGTGTGGCCGAGGCGCTGCGCGATACCGGCCTGCTGCGCCGCATCGCCGGCGCGTGGACCCGGGCCCGGCGCTGCTGCTCGGTGTGTACCGGCGCGTTCCTGCTGGCGCAGGCCGGGCTGCTCGATGGCCGGCGCGCAGTCACGCACTGGCGCGATGCCGACACCTTCCGCCGCCTGTATCCCGAGGTGAAGCTGCACGACGACGCGATCCACGTGAAGGACGGCGCGGTCTACACCTCGGCAGGCGTCACCGCCGGCATCGACCTGTGCCTGGCGCTGGTGGAAGAAGACCTAGGCCGCGCGATGGCGTTGCGCGTGGCGAAGCGGCTGGTCGTGCACATGAAGCGGCCCGGCGGCCAGCGCCAGTTCAGCGCCGACCTGCTGGCGCAGTCGGCTGACGATGGCCTGGGCGGGCGGTTGGCCACGTGGCTGCGGCCGCGCCTGCGGCAGCGCGTGGCGGTGGCTGACATGGCGGCGGCCCTGGCCTTGTCACCGCGCAGCCTGCATCGCCACCTGGCCGATGAGCTCGGCGCCACGCCGGCCCAGCTGCTGGCGCAGCTGCGGCTGGAGGCGGCCTGCCGTCTGCTCGAGGCCGGGCGGGTGACGGTCAAGGAGGTGGTGCGGCGCACCGGCTTCCAGTCGGAAGACAACCTGCGCCGCGCGTTCGTCAAGCGGCTGGGCGTGGCGCCCAGCGACTACAAGGCGCGCTTCGGCTGAGCCCTGAAGGCTGGCTCATTCCTTGTTGGAAGAAACCTTGTGCCGCATCAGCCGGCCCTTCTCGCGCTCCCAGTCGCGCTTCTTCTCGGTCTCGCGCTTGTCGTGCTGCGCCTTGCCCTTGGCCAGCGCGATCTCCGCCTTCACCAGGCCGCCCTTGTAGTGCAGGTTCAGCGGCACCAGCGTGAAGCCCTTCTGCTCGACCTTGCCGATCAGGCGGCGGATCTCTTCCTTGTGCATCAGCAGCTTCTTGGTGCGGTCGGCCTCGGGGCGCACGTGCGTGGAGGCGCTGCGCAGCGCATTGATGCGGCAGCCGATCAGCTGCAGCTCGCCATCGCGGATGACGACGTAGCCGTCGGTCAGTTGCACCTGGCCGGCGCGGATGGCCTTGATCTCCCAGCCGGTGAGCACGACACCGGCCTCGAACTGCTCTTCGATGTGGTATTCGAAACGGGCGCGGCGGTTTTCTGCGATCAGGGCGGACATGGGTTCCAAGATTGGGGCCGGGGTGGCCCCCTACAATCCGGCGATTGTATGAAGCACGTGAAAAAGACGGTCCTGCTCTGGTACACGCCGCGTGAGATGTACGAGCTGGTGACCGCGGTGCAGGACTATCCCCGTTTCCTGCCGTGGTGTGAAAAGGCCGAGATCCTCGAGCGCACCGAAACCGGCATGACCGCCCGGCTGACGCTGGCCTATGCCGGCGTACGCCACGCGTTCACCACCCGCAACGAGCATGTGCCCGGCCAATCGGTGGTCGTGCGGCTGGTCGACGGGCCGTTCTCGCGGCTCGATGGCACCTGGCAGTTCCTGCCGCTGGGCAGCCCCAATGCCAACGGCGAATCGGCCGCCTGCAAGATCGAGTTCGAGATGTGCTACGCCTTCAGCAGCGGCGCGCTCGAGGCGGTGGTGAGCCCGGTGTTCGACCGCGTGGCCAACACCTTCGTCGATTCCTTCGTGAAGCGGGCCGAGCAGGTCTACGGCGTGCGATGAAGATCGAGGTGGTGTTCAGCCCCGGCCCGGGCGAGGTCGACCGCAGCCTGGTCGAGTTGCCCGAGGGCAGCTCGCTGCGCCGTGCGCTGCATGCCAGCGGGCTGCTGCAGCGCCATCCGCAGCTCGACACCGATGATGTCTGCGCCGGCATCTGGGGGCGGCGGCAGCCGCTGGACACGCGGCTGCGCGATCTCGATCGGGTGGAGGTGTATCGGCCCTTGCGGGTCGACCCCAAGGAAGCGCGGCGCCAGCGCTATCGCGGGCAGCGGCCGGCGAAACGCTGAGCGGCTCTTATTTGCAGTTGGCCGTGATCGCGGCCTTGGTGCGCTCGATGTCTTCGGCGCGGGCCTTGTCGTCGATGATCTCGCGCTCACCCTTCTCGTTGTAGCGGGCCATGCGCTGGCCGCTTTCGAGCGCGGCCAGGTGGCTCTTCGCGCGGGTGCAGTTGTCGGCGCGCTGCGCAGCGTCGGCATCGGCCGTTTGCTTGTCCTTGGCGGCCTGTTCCTGCTCGGCCTTCTTGCGGCGCGCCTCCAACTCCTTGTCGAGGCGCTTGTCGGCGCCGGCCGACGCGGCTGCGGAGGGTGCCGCTGCCGGAGCGGTGACCACGGCCGGGGCCGGCGTCTTGCCGGCCGGCCGCTGCAGGATGTCCTTGTCGAGCACCTCCGGCGGCGGCGCCCGATCGCTGATGTGGATGCCGTCCTTGTCGCGCCATTTCCATTGCGCCTGGGCGCTCAGGCTCCAGCAGGCGGCGAGGGCGGCAGTGGCGATCAGCAGAGGGAGGCGCGAGCGGGACATTGCGTTCTTTTGAGGGCGGTTCCAGGCAGGGGAAGTGTAGTCCCCCACCCCTGTGTGTCGAATCGTGACAAATGCCCGGAATGGGACAAACGCCACACCTCCGTATAATCCGCTTTTGCGTCTGGAGCTTTCTCATGCGCCTTCTCGGAAAAGCGCTCACCTTCGACGATGTGTTGTTGGTGCCAGCGTTCTCCCAGGTGTTGCCCCGCGACACCAGCCTCTCCACCCGCCTTTCCCGCAATATCACGCTGAACCTGCCGCTGGTGTCCGCCGCGATGGACACCGTGACGGAAGCGCGCCTGGCCATCGCCATCGCGCAGGAAGGCGGCATCGGCATCGTTCACAAGAACATGTCGGCCAAGCAGCAGGCGGCCGAGGTGGCGCGCGTCAAGCGATATGAATCGGGCGTGCTGCGCGACCCGATCACCATTGCACCCACCGCCACCGTCCGCGAGGTGGTGGAACTGTCGCGCCAGCATGGCGTGTCGGGCTTCCCCGTGGTCGAAGGCAGCAAGGTCGCCGGCATCGTCACCAACCGCGACCTGCGCTTCGAAACCCGCATGGACGCCCCGGTGCGCGAGATCATGACGCCGCGCGAGCGCCTGATCACCGTGAAGGAAGGCGCCTCGCTGGATGAGGCCAAGGCGCTGATGCACAAGCACAAGCTGGAGCGCGTGCTGGTCGTCAACGATGCCTTCGAGCTGCGCGGCCTGATGACGGTGAAGGACATCACCAAGCAGACCAGCTTCCCCAACGCCGCGCGCGATGCGCAAGGCAAGCTGCGCGTCGGCGCCGCGGTGGGCGTGGGCGAGGGCACCGAAGAGCGCGTCGAACTGCTCTTCAAGGCCGGCGTCGACGCCATCGTGGTCGACACGGCGCACGGCCACTCGGCCGGCGTGATCGAGCGCGTGCGCTGGGTCAAGAAGAACTTCCCGAGCATCGACGTGATCGGCGGCAACATCGCCACCGGCGCGGCCGCGCTGGCGCTGGTCGAGGCGGGTGCCGATGCGGTCAAGGTCGGCATCGGCCCGGGCTCCATCTGCACCACCCGCATCGTCGCCGGCGTCGGCGTGCCGCAGATCACCGCGATCGACAACGTGGCCACCGCGCTCAAGGGCACCGGCGTGCCGCTGATCGCCGACGGCGGCGTGCGCTACTCGGGCGACATCGCCAAGGCCATCGCCGCAGGTGCGTGCACCGTGATGATGGGCGGCATGTTCGCCGGCACCGAAGAGGCGCCGGGCGAGGTGATCCTGTACCAGGGCCGCAGCTACAAGAGCTACCGCGGCATGGGCTCCATCGGCGCCATGCAGCAGGGCTCGGCCGACCGCTACTTCCAGGACAACGGCAGCAACAACCCGAATGCCGACAAGCTGGTGCCCGAGGGCATCGAAGGCCGGGTGCCGTACAAGGGTTCGCTGGTGACCATCATCTTCCAGATGGCCGGTGGCCTGCGCGCCTCGATGGGCTACTGCGGCTGCGCGACGATCGAGGAGATGCGCGAGCGCGCCGAGTTCGTCGAGATCACCTCCGCGGGCATCCGCGAGAGCCACGTGCACGACGTCCAGATCACGAAGGAAGCCCCGAACTATCGCGCCGACTGATCCAGCAGCGCGTTGCCAACCCGCCCGGCCCGAGCGCCGGGCGCGGCGTTTACAGGGATTGCATGACCACTGACACGACATCCGCCCCCACCGCACCCGCAAAGCGGCAGGCGAGCATGCCCTTCATCATGCTGACCGTGCTGATCGACATGGTGTCGATCGGCCTGATCATCCCGGTGCTGCCCGCGCTCGTGGGCACCTTCACCGATTCGCCGTCGGAGCAGGCGCACTGGTACGGTGTCGTCGCCTTCACGTTCGGCATCGCCAGCTTCTTCGGCTCGCCCATCCTCGGCGCGCTGTCCGACCGCTATGGCCGCCGCCCCGTGCTGCTGATGGGCTTCTCGGGCCTGGCGGTCAGCTTCTTTGTCACCGGCCTGGCCACCGCGCTGTGGATGCTGATCGCGGTGCGCCTGTTCAGCGGCGCGCTGATGGCCAATGCTGCGGTGGCCAATGCCTACGTGGCCGACATCACGCCGCCCGAGCAGCGCGCCAAGCGCTTCGGCCTGCTGGGCGCGATGTTCGGCATGGGCTTCATCCTGGGCCCGGTGATGGGTGGCCTGCTGGGCCGCTACAGCCTGCACCTGCCGTTCTTCGTGGCCGGCGGCATGGCGATGCTCAACTGGCTCTACGGCTTCTTCGTGCTGCCCGAGTCGCTGCCGAAGGAGCGCCGCCGCCCCTTCGACTGGAAGAAGGCCAACCCGGTGGCCTCGCTGAAGGCGCTGGGCGAGCTGCGCGGCGTCGGCGCGCTGGTGGTGGTGATCGGCCTGTCGGGCCTTGCGCAGTTCATGCTGCACACCACCTGGGTGCTCTACACGCAGATGCGCTTCGGCTGGGGCCCGTGGGAAAACGGCTGGTCGTTGTTTGCCGTGGGCGTGATGTCGGCGCTGGTGCAGGGCATGCTGGTCGGCCGCATGCTCAAGCGCTGGTCGGCGCAGCGCCTCGCGGTGATGGGCCTCATCTCGTCGAGCCTGTGCTACGCGCTGTGGGGCGCGGCCACCGAAGGCTGGATGATGTATGCGGTGATCTTCTGCAACGTGCTCGGCTTCGCGGCGCAGACCTCGATCCAGAGCATCGTCTCGAATGCCGCCGATCCGCGCATGCAGGGCCAAGCCATGGGCGCCGTGGCCTCGCTGAACAGCCTGATGGCCGTGATCGCGCCGGTGCTGGGGCCCACGATGCTGGGGTTCGTCTCGCACCTGCCGCACAACGACTGGCGCGTCGGCGCGCCGTACTACTTCTGCGCCCTCCTGCAGACCTTTGCCACGCTGATCGCATTGCGCCATTTCTCGCGCATGCGCCAGCAGCGCGCCGCGATGAGCGGCGCCCATCCCGTGCCCTGATTTCCTGCCCAACCGCCGTCCACCATGCAGCACGACAAGATCCTCATCCTCGATTTCGGCTCCCAGGTCACGCAGCTGATCGCGCGCCGCATCCGCGAAGCGCACGTCTACTGCGAGATCCATCCGAACGACGTGTCGGATGAGTTCGTCCGCGAATTCGCGCCCAAGGGCATCATCCTGTCGGGCAGCCACGCCAGTACCTATGAAGAGCACGACCTGCGTGCGCCGAAGGCGGTGTTCGAGCTCGGCGTGCCGGTGCTGGGCATCTGCTACGGCATGTTCACGATGACGGTGCAGCTGGGCGGCCAGGTCGAGGCCAGCACGCACCGCGAGTTCGGCTATGCCGAGGTGCAGGCGCACGGCCACACCCGGCTGCTCGACGGCATCGAAGACTTCCGCAGCCCCGAGGGCCACGGCATGCTGAAGGTGTGGATGAGCCATGGCGACAAGGTGACCCAGCTGCCCCCGGGCTTCCAGCTGATGGCCAGCACCCCCAGCTGCCCGATCGCCGGCATGGCCGACGAATCGCGTGGCTACTACGCGGTGCAGTTCCACCCCGAGGTCACGCACACCGTGAAGGGCCGCGAGCTGCTCGAGCGCTTCGTGCTGCAGATCGCTGGCGCTCGGCCCGACTGGATCATGCGCGACCACATCGAGGAAGCCGTGGCCCGCATCCGCGAGCAGGTGGGCGACGAGGAGGTGATCCTCGGCCTGTCGGGCGGCGTCGATTCCAGCGTGGCCGCCGCGCTGATCCACCGCGCGATCGGCGACCAGCTCACCTGCGTGTTCGTCGACCACGGCCTGCTGCGCCTCGACGAAGGCCGCATGGTGATGGAGATGTTCGCAGGCCGGCTGCATGCCAAGGTCATCCACGTGGATGCGAGCGAGCAGTTCCTCGGCCACCTCAAGGGCGTGACCGACCCTGAGGCCAAGCGCAAGATCATCGGCCGCGAGTTCGTCGAGGTGTTCCAGGCCGAGGCGAAGAAGCTCAAGAGCGCCAAGTGGCTGGCCCAGGGCACGATCTACCCCGACGTGATCGAGTCGGGCGGTGCCAAGACCAAGAAGGCCACCACGATCAAGAGCCACCACAACGTGGGCGGCCTGCCCGAGACGCTGGGCCTGAAGCTGCTGGAGCCGCTGCGCGACCTGTTCAAGGACGAGGTGCGCGAACTGGGCGTGGCCCTGGGCCTGCCGCCTGAGATGGTCTACCGCCACCCGTTCCCCGGCCCCGGCCTGGGTGTGCGCATCCTGGGCGAGGTGAAGAAGGAATACGCCGACCTGCTGCGCCGCGCCGACGCGATCTTCATCGAGGAACTGCGCGCCGCCATCGACCCCGCCACCGGCAAGAGCTGGTACGACCTCACCAGCCAGGCCTTCACCGTGTTCCTGCCGGTCAAGAGCGTGGGCGTGATGGGCGACGGCCGCACCTACGACTACGTGGTGGCGCTGCGCGCGGTGCAGACCACCGACTTCATGACGGCCGACTGGGCCGAGCTGCCCTACAGCCTGCTCAAGCGGGTGTCGAGCCGCATCATCAACGAGGTGCGCGGCATCAACCGCGTGACCTACGACGTGTCGTCCAAGCCGCCCGCGACCATCGAGTGGGAATGATCGGGCGATGAAGCTGGCATCGGGCGATGGAGGCCATACCGCTCCGGCCGACCGACAGGCTGTTCTTTGCCGTCTTCCCCGATGCTGCGGCGGCCTCGGCCGTGGAGCGCCTGGCGCAACGCCTGCGCGAGACGCACGGCCTGCGGGGCCGTCCGCTGCCCTCGGGGCGGTTTCACGTCACGCTGCATTTTCTGGGCGACCATGCGGGGCTGCCGGCCGACATCGTCGACGTGGCCACGCGGGCTGCGGCATCGGTCGTGGCCCGGCCCTTCGAGGTGGTGTTCGATCGTGCCGCCAGCTTCAACCGCCGGCAGTTCCGCAAGCCCTTCGTGCTGCTCGGCGGGGAGGGCGCCGCGGCGCTCGGTGCCTTTCATCGCACGCTGGGCGAAGCGCTGGTCCATGTCGGGCTCGCACGCCGGGTCGAGGCGCGCTTCACGCCGCACCTGACGCTGCTCTACGACGACCAGGCGGTGCCGGAGCAGCCGGTCGAGCCGGTGCGCTGGACGGTGGGCGAGTTCGTGCTGGTGCACAGCCTGCTCGGCCGCACGCAGCATCTGCCGCTCGGGCGCTGGCCGCTGCGAGGATGATCACGAAACGGAGAACCGAGCCATGAAGGCCTTGTTCAGCATCGTGAGCCTGCTGATCGTCCTGGCGGTGGTGGGGATGGTCGCGAAGAAGCAGCTGCAGGCGCAGTCGCAGGCGGCACGAACCGTGGCGTCTCCCGCCATGACCGGCAGCCCTGACGTTGCGGCCACGGAGCGTCCGCAGCAGTTGCCGCAGCGCGTGCAGCAGGACGTGGAGCGCGCGATGCAGCAGGCTGCCGACCGCGCCGCGTCCGGCGCCGAGCCCTGACACGATGAGCGACCCCGAGATCACCCCCGCCGACGACTACGCGATGCGCATCGCGCTCGACCAGGCCCACAACGCGTGGCTGGTCGGCGAAGTGCCGGTGGGCGCGGTGATCATGCGCGAGGGCCAGGTCATTGCCACCGGCTACAACCGGCCGATCACCACGCACGATCCCACGGCGCATGCCGAGATCGTGGCGCTGCGCCATGCGGCGCAGCTGCTCGAGAACTACCGCCTGCCCGAGTGCGAGCTCTACGTGACGCTCGAGCCCTGCGCGATGTGCGCGATGGCGCTGATGCATGCGCGCTTCAAGCGCGTGGTGTTCGGCGCGCGCGATCCCAAGACCGGCGTGGCCGGCTCGGTGATGGACCTGTTCGCCGACCGCAGGCTCAACCATCACACGCTGGTGCAGGGCGGCGTGCTCGAAGGCCCGTGCGGCGCGCTGTTGCGCCAGTTCTTCGCCGAGCGGCGCGCGCAGCAGAAGGCCGAAGCCCAGGCCGCCCGCGCCGCCGAACCGCGGCCCGACGCTCCCTCCGAGGAGCCGATTCCCGTCGGGCAGATCATCGAACCCCTCGACGACGTTCCTCCCACGTCGGAAGACCCCACATGACCCAGCAGAACCTCGTGATCTTCTCGCCCGCCGGCGTGGTGGCCGATCCCGCCGCGCTGAAGCGCGCCGTGCGGCGGCTGAAGCAGCATGGCTTCGCGGTGAGCGTCGACGAGACGGCGCTGGCACGCAACCAGCGCTTCGCCGGCACCGACGAACAGCGCCTCGGCGCGCTGCATCGCATTGCGCAGCGCGCGGTCGATGGCGAGCTGTGCGTTGCGCTCGCCAGCCGCGGCGGCTATGGCCTCACGCGCCTGCTCGACCGCATCGATTGGCCGCTGATGGCGCGCAGCATCGAGCATGGCCTGCGCTGGGTGGGCTACAGCGACGTCACCGCACTGCAGCTCGGTGCACTGGCGCATGGCGCCGGCGGCCCCGAGCGCGTGCGCCACAGCCATGACCATCAGCACGATGGGCATTGCAGCCATGCCGGCGGCTGGTGGGCCGGCCCGCTGGCCTGCGACGACTTCGGCCGCAGCGCCGATCCGGCCGAGCTCGACGACGTGACCGAAGGCTGCTTCATCGAGGCGATGGGCGGCGAGCTCGAGGCCGTGGGCTTCCGCACCGAGGCCGGCTTCGACGGGCTCGACGTCACCGGCCGGCTGTGGGGCGGCAACCTCTGCGTGGTGCTGTCGCTGCTGGGCACGCCGCACTTCCCGCGCATCAAGGGCGGCGTGCTGTTCCTCGAGGACGTGAACGAGCATCCCTACCGCATCGAGCGCAGCCTGCTGCAATTGCACCAGGCTGGCGTGCTCGATGCGCAGCGCGCCATCGTGCTGGGTGCGTTCACCGCGTACACCAAGTCGCCGCTCGACCGCGGCTACAACATCAACACGGTGATCGACTACCTGCGCTCGATCACCAAGACGCCCATCCTCACCGGCCTGCCTTACGGGCATGTGCCGACCAAGGTGTGCCTGCCCGTCGGCCGGCGCGTCACGCTCGCGGTGCAAGGCCGCGATGCCTTCATCGGCTGGTAGAAACCCTGCGTCGCTGCGCACGCTGGAGTGCGCTCTCTAAACCAGGCCGTATGGCCTGGCACAACGCTTGCGAACCGGTGAAACCCTGAGCAGATCAGCGGTGTCCGGGGCGTATGATTTGCCGCTGCCTCACGTTAGGTCGGGCCACAAGCCCCAGGCCAAACGGAGGCAGATTGTTTTTTGAACAGCCACCTGTGGATCCACGTGGTGAAAACAGAAGTATCAAAAGGAGCGGGCCGCATGTCGGGTCAATTCATGTCGCCAACCCGCTGGCTCGCCGCAGCAGCGCTGGCGGCTTCGGCGTTGCTCATGGCCGGGTGCAACAACAGCCCCTATGCCAATGGGGCCGAGAAGCAGAACATCCTGTTCGACTCGTTCCAGGAGCGTTCGCCGCGTTACCTCGATCCCACCGCCTCCTACTCGGCCAACGAGACGCAGTACACCTACATGGTGTACGAGCCGCTGTACGGCTACCACTACCTGAAGCGGCCCTACGAGGTGATTCCCAAGGCGGCGGAGGCGGTGGCCAAGCCGTATTTCCTCGATGCCGAAGGCAAGCGCCTGCCCGACGACACGCCCCCCGAGCGCATCGTCGAGAGCGTGTACGAGATCAAGGTCAAGCCGGGGATCATGTATGCGCCGCATCCGGCTTTCGCCAAGGATGACAAGGGCGAATACCTCTACCACCACCTCACGCGCGAACAGCTGGGCGACAAGCACACGCCCTTCGATTTCCCCAAGCAGGGCACGCGCGAGCTGGTGGCCGACGACTACGTCTATGCGTTCAAGCGCCATGCCACCACGCGCATCGAGGCACCGGTGTACGGCATCTTCTCGGAGTACGTGATCGGGCTGAAGGAATACGGCGACCTGATCAAGGCCGAGGATGCCAAGCTGCTCAAGGGCATTCCGCGCTCGGCGCGCGACAAGCCTTTCCTCGATTTCCGCAAGTGGCCGCTGGCCGGCGTGACTTCCCTAGACAAGTACACGCTGCGCATCCGCATCAAGGGCCGCTACCCGCAGTGGAACTACTGGCTCACGATGACCTTCACCTCGCCGGTGCCGTGGGAGGTGGATGCCTTCTATTCGCAGCCGGGCATGGCCGACGCCGGGCTGGGCTGGAACCAGTGGCCGGTGGGCACCGGTCCGTTCATGATGACGGAGTACCTGCAGGACCGCCGCCACGTGCTGTCGCGCAACCCCAATTTCCGCGGCATCCCGTATCCGTGCGAGGGACAGCCGGGCGACAAGGAGAAGGGCCTGCTCGACGACTGCGGCAAGACCATGCCGTTCTTCGACAAGATCGTCGACACCTACGAGAAGGAGCGCACGCCGATCAAGGAGAAGTTCAAGCAGGGCTTCTACGACGTGCCGGAGATCTGGCGCCCCGAATGGGGCATCGAGTTCCTGGTCGACATGGACGACTCCGACAAGGTGAAGCAGCAGTTCCAGGACCGCGGCTTCAGCTTCCCGGTGACCACCGACATCAACAACTGGTACCTCGGCTTCAACTGGCTCGACCCGGTGGTGGGCAAGGGCGACACGCCCGAGCAGCAGATCAAGAACCGCAAGCTGCGCCAGGCCCTGTCGATCGCAATCGACTGGGAGGAAGGCTACGGCCGCATCTTCCGCAACAAGGGCGGCGAGGCGGCCGAGGGCCCGGTGCCGCCGGGCGTGTTCGGCGCGCGCCACGGCACGGTGGAGGGCATGAACCCAGTCACGCACAAGCTGGTGAACGGCAAGGTGGTGCGCCGCTCGATCGACGAGGCCAAGAAGCTGCTGGCCGAGGCCGGCTATCCCGATGGCCGCGATGCCAAGACGGGCCGCCCGCTGGTGCTCAACTACGACTACCAGCGCCAGCCCACGCCCGAGCTGAAGACCGAGCTCGACTGGATGGTCAAGCAGTTCGCCAAGCTCGGCGTGCAGCTCGAGATCCGCGCCACCGACTACAACCAGTTCCAGGAGAAGGTGTTGCAGGGCAAGCAGCAGATCTTCTGGTGGGGCTGGCTGGCCGACTACCCCGATGCGGAGAACTTCCTCTTCCTGCTCTACGGCCCCAACAGCAAGGCCAAGCACCAGGGCGAGAACACCGCCAACTACGAGAACCCCGAGTTCGACCGCCTGTATCGCCGGCTGCAGATGCTGGAAGACGGGCCCGAGAAGCAGAAGGTGATCGACCAGATGGTCAAGATCGCGCAGGAAGATTCACCGTGGGCCTGGGGCTACTTCCCCTATGTGGGCGTGGCCTTCCAGTCGTGGGTGCACAACGGCAAGCCCACGGTAGTGGTGAACGACCGCGCGCTCTACTACCGCATCGATCCCAAGCTGCGGGCGCAGCGCCAGGCCGAGTGGAACTCGCAGGTGTGGTGGCCGCTGCTGGCGATTGCGGCGTTGGTGGGCGTCATGGTCTGGGGCGCGCGCCGCAGCTACCTGGCGCGCGAGCGCATCACCGCGAAGCCGGTGGCCGAGCCCGGCGTGGCGACAACCTGAGGCACGAGAGACATCGATGATCAACTACATCATCCGGCGCCTCGGCTACGGCGTGCTGATCCTGATCGGCGTCAACCTGTTCACCTTCATCCTGTTCTTCACGGTGAACACGCCCGACGACATGGCGCGGCTGAACATCGGCGGCAAGCGCGTGACGCAGGAACAGATCGAGAAGTGGAAGGCCGAGCGCGGCTACGACAAGCCGCTGTACTGGAACGCCAAGGCGCAGGGCGCGTCGAAGGCCACCGACACCATCCTGTGGGATCGCTCGGTCTCGCTGCTGGCACTCGACTTCGGCCGCTCCGATGCGCGCAACGCGATCAACATTGGCTTCGAGATCAAGCGGCGCATGTGGGTCAGCCTGCAGCTGGCCGTGCCGCTGTTCCTGCTGCAGGTGATCGTCAGCACGGCGTTCTCGCTGCTGCTGGTGTTCTTCAGGAACTCGCGGATCGACTTCTGGGGCGTGGTGCTCTGCGTGCTGATGCTCTCGATCTCCAGCCTGTTCTACATCATCGTCGGCCAGTTCCTGTTCTCGCGGGTGTTCAAGCTGGTGCCGATCTCGGGCTATGCGCCGGGGCTCGATGCCGCGAAGTTCCTGATCCTGCCGGTGTTCCTGTCGCTGCTGTCGCGGCTGGGCAGTGAAGCCCGGCTGTACCGCGCGATGTTCCTCGAGGAGATCGGCAAGGACTACGTGCGCACCGCGCGCGCCAAGGGCCTGGCCGAGCATGTGGTGCTGTTCCGCCATGTGCTGCGCAATGCGCTGATCCCCATCATCACCAGCGCGGGCTCCTACCTGCCGTATGTGTTCCTCGGCAGCCTGGTGTTCGAGAGCTTCTTCGGCATCCCCGGGCTGGGCGCCTTCGTGATCGACGCGATCTCCGGCCAGGACTTCGCGATCGTGCGCTCGATGGTCTTCCTCGGCGCGGTGCTCTACATCCTCAGCTACGTGCTGATCGACATCCTCTACACGCTGGTCGATCCCCGCGTGCGGCTGTCCTGAGCGACAAGAACATGGGTTTCAAGTTCGTTTTCCTGTGGACCGACATCGCGCTGTATGCGCTGGCGGCGGCCGCCATCTTCTACGTCTGGCGCATCCGGCACCAGCCCAACGCCAAGATCACCTGGCTCAAGGTGCTGCGCGATCCGGCCGCGTTGAGCGCGGCGGCGATCCTGCTGGCCTTTGTGGCGGTGGCCGCGCTCGACAGTGTGCATTTCCGCCGTGCGCTGGCTACCGCGCCGAATGCCCGTGCCGATGCGCCGGTGTACTACGGCACCCGCACCGAATCGCTGCTCGACCTGGCGCTGGCGCGGCAGATCGAGATGCGCGAGATCTCCTGGTCGGCTCCGCTGGCCGCACGCAGCTATGCCAAGGAGTCGGTCGAGAAGACCGACGGCGACGTGAAGCGCGAATACCCGCGCCTGGCCTATGGCGGCGCCCACCTGCAGGATGCCGAGCGCGACTGGGCGGGTGACGTCGCGGGGCGCACCTTCAAGGGCCTGCTGGGCGGGCTGCTCGCCTTCGGTGTGTGCGCGCTGGTGGCGGGGCTGGCGCTGCGGCGTTCGCACGGCGGCATCGGCGCGGCGCTGCGCGACATCGCGGGCGGCCAGACCGACCTGCCGGTGCGGGCGTTGATGGGTACGCTGCTGGTGATCTGCCTGCTGTGCGGCCCGGTGATCGCGCTGATGGACTGGTACCACGTCTTCGGCACCGACCGCACCGGCAACGATGTGCTCTACCAGGCGCTCAAGAGCGTGCGCACGGCCTTCGTGATCGGCACGCTCGCCACGATCGCCACGCTGCCGTTCGCGATCGTGCTGGGCATCCTGGCCGGCTACTTCAAGGGCTGGGTCGACGAGCTGATCCAGTATGTCTATACAACCCTCACGTCGGTGCCCAGCGTGCTGCTGATCGCGGCCTGCGTGCTGATGATGCAGGTGTTCCTCGACAAGCACCCCGAGATGTTCGAGACCGGTGCCGAGCGCTCCGACGTCAAGGTCTTCCTGCTCTGCGTGATCCTCGGCCTCACCGGCTGGGCCACGCTGTGCCGGCTGGTGCGCGGCGAGACGCTGAAGCTGCGCGAGCTCGATTACGTGCAGGCCGCTACCGCCTTCGGCGTGAGCAGCAGCCGCATCATGGCGCGCCACATCCTGCCCAACGTGATGCACCTGGTGCTGATCACCACCGTGCTGTCGTTCTCCGACCTGATCCTGTTCGAGGCGGTGCTCACCTACGTGGGCGTGGGCGTCGACCCGTCGATGAACAGCTTCGGCGGGATGATCAACCTGGCGCGTAGCGAGATGTCGCGCGATCCCGTGGTGTGGTGGTCGTTCGCCGCCGCCTTCGCGTTCATGGTGCTGCTGGTGCTGGCGGCCAACCTGTTCGCCGACGGCGTGCGCGATGCCTTCGACCCGCGCTCGCGCAGCTTCCGGCCCCGCCTGATCCGGCGCCGCGAAGCCACCGCCAAATAACGGAACACGCCATGTTGTTGATCGACGATCTGAAAGTGGCGCTCGACGCCGAAGCCGGCCTGGTGAAGGCGTTGGATGGTCTGCGCCTGACGATGCAGCGCGGCGAGACCTTCGCGCTGGTGGGTGAATCGGGATGCGGCAAGAGCATGACCGCGCTCGCGCTGATGCGCCTGCTGCCGGAGAACGGCCGCATCACCCAGGGCCGCTATGAGCTCGACGGCGAAGATGTGCTGGCCTTGCCCGAATCGCGCATGCGCGACGTGCGCGGCGGCCGCATCAGCATGATCTTCCAGGAACCTTCGACCAGCCTGAACCCGGTGATGAAGGTGGGCGACCAGATCGTCGAGGCGATCGAGACGCACACCGATCTGCGCGGCGAAGCGGCGCGCGCCAAGGCGATCGAGTGGCTCAAGCGTGTGGGCATTCCGCAGCCCGAGCGCCGCATCGACGAATACCCGTTCCGCCTCTCGGGCGGGCAGAAGCAGCGCATCATGATCGCGATCGCGCTGGCGGCCGAGCCCGACTTCCTGGTGGCCGACGAGCCCACCACCGCACTCGACGTCACCATCCAGAAGCAGATCCTCGACCTGCTGAAGGACCTGCAGCGCGAGCGGGGCCTCGGCATGCTGCTGATCACGCACGACCTCGGCGTGGTCAAGGGCATGGCGCATCGGGTGGCGCTGATGTATGCCGGCCAGATCATCGAAGTGGCACCGGCCGACGAGTTCTTCGCCGCCCCAAAGCATCCGTATGCCCGCCTGCTGCTGAAGGCGCTGCCCGATGCCGACAAGCGCGGCCAGTCGCTGGCCGCGATTCCCGGCACCGTGCCGCCGCTGTGGATGGAGTTCACCGGCTGCCGCTTCACGCCGCGCTGCGACCGGGCCACCTCGATGTGTCCCAACACCGTGCCGGAGCTGTATCCCGCGCAGGCGAGCCACAGCGTGCGCTGCCTGCTCTACAGCGATCCGCAGGGCATGGCGGCCGCGGTGCCGCAGCCCGCTCCGGTGGGCGAGCCCGCGCCCGCGCCGGCAGCGCCGGCCCCGCAGCCGCTGGTGCCGCTGCTCGACGTGGACCACCTGAGCGTGCGCTTCCCCATCCGGCAGGGCCTGCTCCAGCGCACGCGCAGCTACTTCAACGCGGTGGACGGCGTGTCGTTCAAGATCCCGCCGGGCCAGACGCTGGCGCTGGTGGGCGAATCCGGCTGCGGGAAAACCACCACCGGCAAGGCCGTGGTGCAACTGCTGCGCGGCATCGCCACCTTCGAGGGCGAGGCGCGCCTGGAGGGCAAGAACCTCTTCAGCCTCGATGGCGACGAACTGCGCGACGCGCGGCGCGACATCCAGATCATCTTCCAGGATCCGTTCGCCTCGCTGAATCCGCGCATGCGGGTGTTCGAGGTGCTCGAGGAAGGCCTGGTGGCCTTGCGCCCCGAGCTCGATGCGGCGCAGCGCCGTGCGCGCCTGGAGGAACTGGCCGACCAGGTGGGCCTGCGCCGCGATGCACTGGGGCGCTACCCGCACGAGTTCTCCGGCGGCCAGCGCCAGCGCATCGCCATCGCGCGCGCGCTGGCGGTGCGGCCCAAGCTGATCGTCTGCGACGAACCCACCTCGGCGCTCGATGTCTCGGTGCAGGCCCAGATCCTGAACTTGCTTAGACAACTGCAGCGCCAGCTTGGTGTGTCCTACCTCTTCATCACGCACAACATTGGTGTGGTGGAGTACATCGCCGACAACGTGGCGGTGATGCGCGCGGGCCGCATCGAGGAGCAGGGCAGCTGCGCCGAGGTGCTGGAACACCCCCAGACCGAGTACACGAAAACCCTGCTGGCCGCCGTCCCCCGGGTTTCCACGGGCGCCTGAAGCGCTTGTTGCCGCTCTGCGACGGCAACAAGTGTTTGCACTGACACCAGGGGATGTTGCGTTACGCCAACGTGACGCGCTTCGATAGCTAGGCGTATCCCCCTAATACGTGGTGTAGGGAGTGCCCTGCGCCACGCTTTCTCCTAGTCTTGATCGTTCAAGTTTCCCTCGTGCACCGAGGGCGCTTGCGCTTGTCTGCACCGATGCCTAGACAAGTGGTTTTCTCTCTCGTGGTGAGACCTTAGATGGTTTCCCTAGGCAGAAGCAGAAAACCCCTTCAAGGACAATCGTTCACATGCTGCCAGAGACGAGACACAGTCGGTTCACAAATCCGGCATGGGCCTTGCTCGGCGGCTGGGTCTATCGATCAACCTTTCGGGTCAAGGAGTTTTCATGTTCCGTAGAACGAAGATTTGCACAGGGCTGATGCTGGCCTTTGGGGGCGGCCTGATGATCGGCGCCTTGCCGGCGGCGGCGCAGGATGCGCCGCCGCAACGCATCGAAATCACAGGATCAAGCATCAAGCGGATCGATGCTGAGACAGCGCTGCCGGTGACTGTCGTCACCAGGGACGAGATTGCTAAAAGCGGTGTCACTAGCACCGAACAGCTCCTGCAGTCGATTTCTGCGGTGTCGTCCCAGGGGGCGATTGGCAACGCTACGGGTGCGGGCAACTCAACCTACGGTCAAGCCTCTGTCTCGTTGCGTGGCCTTGGTGAAGACCGCACGCTTGTGCTGGTAAACGGACGCCGTCTCGCTGCGTTCGCCGGGGGCAACGGAGCCTCTGTGAACATCAATTCGATCCCGCTGGCAGCAATCGAACGCGTTGAAGTGCTTAAGGATGGCTCTTCGGCCGTCTACGGATCTGACGCTGTCGGCGGCGTCGTGAACTTCATCCTGACCAAGAATTTCAGAGGAGTAGAACTCGGAGCTACTTCTGGAGCTCCCACGCGTAGTGGCGGAGGGAAGAGCGACAAAGCGCACTTGGTGGCGGGCTTTGGTGATCCTTCTCAAGATCGCTTCAACGTTACGGTGTCGGCCTCCTTTGAAAAGGAGACGGCTCTGTTCGCTAGAGACCGTAATTTTGCGAAGACTGGCAACATCCCGCCCTATGTGCTGGCTGCCGCTACCGGGCAAGGCAATATCGAAGGTGGTTACACGCCTGGGACGGGTGTACCTGGCTCGGAGACGGGGGTAAGGCAACCTGGCTTCGGTAGCAGCCCGGGAACCGGTTGGGGTAACCCTCTCGCCCTCTCCGATCAGTGCGGTTCGATCAACATGTATCGTGATCCATCCACAACAGTGGACGCGCGCACAAATCCCCGCACCGATCGCTTTGGGCCGTTTTGTACCTTCGATAGCAACGCATTCGTTGGGCTGATTCCCAAGCGGGACCTCAACACCTTCAGCGCCAATTTCTCCTTTAAGGCCACGGACAATCTTGAATTGTTTGGAGATGCGCTCTATTCGAAGAGTAAAGTCACCCAGGTGTTTCAGCCCAGTCCGCTTCGCAGAAGCTTCATGGTGACGGATGCGCTGTTTAACGAGCAGGGCGTCGATCCGGTGTTGCTGATTCGTCCGACGAATCCCAACTACTCGATTGCGGCCAACTATCTCGCCGCCATGGAGGCGGCCCATCCGGGACTCGGCTATGGGGATCTCATTGGTCAGCCTCTTGCCGTGACGGCGCGTGTGTTCGACTTTGGTCCTCGCACTTCTACGGACACCTCGAAGCAGAGCCGTTTGACTGCTGGGCTTCGCGGTAATGTTGCGGACCAAGACTGGGAACTTGCGTTGTCGCAAAACGAGAATAAGCTGTCAGGGACAGTTCCTGATGGCTACTTCTCCCAAGTTGCCTTTGCGAGGGTAGTCAATGATCCGAACAGCGACTACAACCCCTGGTCGCTCACGCAATCCGCCGCTTTCAATGCCGCTCTTGCTGCGTCTGGTGCCAAATACACTGGGTCGACGCTGGACGCGAAATCCAAAAGCACTTCTTTGGACGGACGGGTCGCGGGCGACATTGCCCAACTTCCTGCGGGGCCGCTGCAGTATGCAACGGGTTTCCAGGTGCGAAAGGAAGAGTTCGTTACGGTTCCTAGCCCCGCGCTCGAGACCGGAGATATTGCGGGTTTGGGTGGCGCCACGCCTCCCGTCAATCGCGACCGCCGCATCACATCTGCGTTTGCAGAGTTGAATGCGCAAATCGTGAAGGGCCTGGAAGGTAATCTTGCTGTTCGGGGGGACAAGTACAACGACGTAGGACGGTCCACCACTTATAAGGCCTCTCTGCGTTATCAGCCGATCCCTCAAATTGTCTTCCGCGGTTCATTCGGGACCGGGTTCCGTGCGCCTACTCTGGTAGATTTGTGGCAACCGCAAACACTCGGCTCCTCCGAGCAATTCAACGACACCGGCCCAGGTGGTACAGGCCAAACGGATCTTCAGGTCAATTCCCTTACAGGCGGCAATCCGGATTTGAAGCCTGAGAAGTCGACGCAGCACTCCTTCGGTGTTGTTTTGAATCCGGTACGGAACCTCACGGTTGCACTCGACTACTTCAACATCCGAGTGAAGGACATCATTTCGACTCCCTCCGCACAGGAAGTGGTGTCGCGTTTCAGGGCGGGCGATGCAGCTTTCCAGGGGTTGGTAACGCTGTCGCCGGGTACGAATGATATCGATTCGATCATTCAAACTCTTCAGAACGTCGGTTCAGCCAAGACCCAGGGCATTGATCTCGATGCTTCCTACCGCCAGAACATCGGGCCCGGAAAACTCGATTTGAGTCTTTCTGGTACCTACATGATCAAGTTTGATCAGACGAGCCCTGGCGGTGCAGTTTCGCGCAAGGTTGGCACCATGGTAGAGCCGGACGGCACCCCTGTGCTCACAACGAACGGAGTTCAAGACGGCGTTGTATTGCGTTGGAAGCACTATCTCAGTGCTACCTGGAGTCAGGGGCCCTGGGCGTTGACGCTGGCGCAGAACTTCTACAAGGGATACCGCGATGGGGATGACCTTGAGGGTAATCCGCATCGTGTGCCTGATCAGTCGATCTACGACATGCAGGTCGCCTTTACGGGTGTGAAGAACTTACGTTTGGCGCTCGGTGTGAAAAACGTTTTTGACAAGGATCCTCCGATCTTCATTCCGACCAGCAACCAGTTCCAAGCAGGCTATGACATCACCATGTATGACCCACGGGCTCGATTTGTCTACCTGTCTGCCTCTTATAAGTTTTAAGCTTTAAAAAAGTTACTCAGAAAATCGTTGCGGCCCACCGGGAAATCGGTGGGCCGCGAGCTTTTGTGAAATTGGTTCTTGAGGTGCCTTACTTCGGCGCCATCCGGATTGCCCCATCCAGCCGGATCACCTCGCCATTGAGCATGTCGTTGGTGATGATCTGGTGCACCAGCTTCGCGTAGTCTTCCGGTCGGCCCAGGCGGCTGGGGAAGGGCACGCTGGCGGCCAGTGCGTCCTGCACCTCCTGCGGCATCGAGAACAGCATCGGCGTGCCGAAGATCCCGGGGGCGATGGTCATGTTGCGGATGCCGTTGCGGGCGAGGTCGCGGGCGATGGGCAGCGTCATGCCGACCACGCCGCCTTTCGAGGCAGCATAGGCGGCCTGACCTATCTGGCCGTCGAAGGCTGCCACGCTGGCGGTGCTGATCATCACGCCGCGTTCGCCGGTGGCTTCGGGCTCGTTCTTGCACATGGCTTCGGCGGCCAGCCGGATCATGTTGAAGCTGCCGATCAGGTTGACCGTGATCACCTTGGTGTACAGCGCGAGCGAATGCGCGCCGTCCTTGCCCACGGTCTTGGCGGCCGGGGCGATGCCGGCGCAGTTGACCAGGCCCATCAGCTTGCCCAGGCTGGTGGCCTTGGCGACGACGGCCTGGCCATCGGCTTCCTGGCTGACATCGCACTTGACGAAGGCGCCACCGAGTTCGGCCGCCAGTGCCTCGCCTTTGTCGGCCTGCAGGTCGGCGATCACGACCTTGCCGCCGTTGGCGCTCAACATGCGCGCCGTGCCTTCGCCGAGGCCGGATGCGCCGCCGGTGACGATGAATACCTTGCCTGCAATCTCCATGGGGGCTCCTGTAGGGGATGGTTGGTTGACGTTGACGTAAACGTCAATTCTGCCAGCAGCGGGCATGAAAAAGCCGCCTGCGAGGAGGCGGCTTTCGTCGGGATGCGCGGCCCGAGGGTCAGGCCAGGGCCTGCAGCGCCCGTGCGGTGATCTCGTCGACGCTGCCCAGGCCCGAAATGCGGCGGTACTTGGGCGCCTGCGGATCGCCGGTGGCGGCCCACTTGGAGTAGTAGTCGACCAGCGGGCGGGTCTGGCTCTGGTAGACGTCGAGGCGCTTGCGCACCGTTTCTTCGCGGTCGTCGTCGCGCTGGATCAGCTCTTCGCCCGTGGCGTCGTCCTTGCCGGCCACCTTGGGCGGGTTGAACTTCACGTGATAGGTGCGGCCGGAAGCGGCATGCACCCGGCGGCCGCTCATGCGCTCGATGATGGCTTCATCAGGCACATCGATCTCGAGCACGTAGTCGAGCTTGACGCCCGCTTCCTTCATCGCCTCGGCCTGGGGGATGGTGCGCGGGAAGCCATCGAACAGGAAGCCGTTGGCGCAGTCGGGCTGGGCGATGCGCTCCTTGACGAGGCCGATGATGATGTCGTCGCTGACGAGGCCGCCGGCGTCCATCACCTTCTTGGCGGCGATGCCGAGTTCGGTGCCGGCCTTGACCGCGGCGCGCAGCATGTCTCCGGTGGAGATTTGCGGGATGCCGTACTTCTGGCAGATGAATGCCGCTTGCGTGCCTTTGCCGGCGCCTGGCGCCCCCAGCAGGATCAGTCTCATCGGTTTCCTCAGATGTTGTGGGCTACTGCCGGCGCGATGCAGGAGCGGTGCAGGCAGTGCAGGGATCGCAGCGAGAATACCATGCGCCTCCCTGCGCGAAGCTGACGCCGGCAGGGGTGTCTAGCGTATCAGCGCGCGCACGCGATCCAGGTCTTCCGGGGTGTCGACGCCCGCGCCGGGATGCTGGTCGCTCACGTGCACCGCGATGCGTTCGCCATGCCACAGCACGCGCAACTGCTCCAGCGATTCGGTGCGCTCGAGGGGTGCCGGCGAGAGCTGCGGAAAGCGGCGCAGGAAGCCGGCGCGGTAGCCGTAGATCCCAACGTGCCGCAACGGCGCCGGCTCGGGCAGCGCGCTGACATTCCCCGCAGCGTTTCCGTCGCGCCACCAGGGGATGGTGGCGCGGCTGAAATACAAGGCGCGACCCGCCGCATCGACCACGACCTTGACGACGTTCGGGTTGACGAAGTCGGCCACGTCGGCGATGGGGTGCGCCACCGTGCTCATCACGCAATCGCTGCGCTCGGCCAGCAGCGCGGCGCAGGCATCGATCAGCGACGGCTCGATCAGCGGCTCGTCACCCTGGACGTTGACCACGGCCGCGTCGCCATCCCACCCCAGCTGTTCGCAGGCTTCAGCCAGGCGGTCGCTGCCGCTGACGTGGTCCACGCGGGTCAGCAGGGCTTCCACGCCATGCGCGCGGCAGGCCTGGACGATGGCGTCGTCGTCGGCAGCGACCACCACGCGGTCGGCCTGCGACAGCGCCGCGCGTTGCGCCACGCGCACCACCATTGGCAGGCCGCCGATATCGGCGAGCGGCTTGCGCGGCAGCCTCGTCGACGCGAGCCGCGCCGGGATCAGCACCGAGAAACCCATGGTCTTCAGGCGCCGGCAGCTGGCGCGGTGTCGGTGGCGTCGAGCGGGCGGGCTTCCGACTCGAGCATCACCGGGATGCCGTCCCGCACCGGAAACGCCAGGCGATCGGCGGCGCACACCAGCTCGCTGGCCTGCGTGGCCTCGTCACGCATGAGTTCGAGCGGTCCCTTGCAAAGAGGGCAGACGAGGAGTTCGAGCAATCGGTGGTCGACGGTCATGATGCGGACGGTCGCGCCGGCGTCGGCAGGTGCCGCGCCAGGGCGGGGAGCAGTGAGGGGGGAAGCGACAAGTCTAGCGTCACCACCCAGACGCGGGCCTGCCCCACCTGCTCGGGATGCAGCTTGACCGCGTCCTTTTCGGTGACGAGCACGTCGAGGGCGCCCGCCGGCCAGGGCAGGGAGCGGTAGGCGTGGTGATCGGGCAGCGGGCAGCGCTTCAGGCGCAGGCCCTCGGCCTCGAGCATGCGGAAGAAGCGCTCGGGATCGGCCATGCCTGCGGCCGCCCACACCTCGCGGCCGGCGAGGGCCTTCAATGCCGCGGGATCGGCAGGGCGGCCCTGCCACCAGTCGGCCAGCGGCACGGCGCCGGTGAGTTGCCTGCGCGTGGTTTCGCCCGGGAGTGCCGTGCTGGGGCGGACAGCGTTGTAGATCACCTGAGCGCTGTCGGGCACCGCGCGCGGCAGCCGCTGGCGCAGCGGCCCGGCCGGCAGCAGCAGCTGGTTGCCGGCGCCGCGATCGTCGAACACCCAGAGCTCGAAGGCCCGCGCGAGCCGCAGGTGCTGCAGGCCATCGTCCGAGACGATGACGTCGACCTCGGGATGTTCCGCGCAGAGCCGGGCGGCTGCCGCCACGCGGTCGCGACCGACGCACACTGGTGCCTGCGTCCGCAGGTGGATCAGCAGCGGCTCGTCGCCGACGGTGTCGGCCGTGCTCCGCGGCGAGACGGGCCGCACGCCGTCATCGGCGCGCCCGTAGCCGCGCGAGATCACGCCCGGGGTCCAGCCCGCAGCGCGCAACATCTGGATCAGCGCGATCACCGTGGGCGTCTTGCCGGCGCCGCCGACGATCAGGTTGCCGACGACGATCACGGGCACCGGCGCCGCCACCGCCTTGCGCCAGCCGAGGCGGAAGCTAGCCCGGCGCAATGCCGACAGCCCGCCGTAGATCGCCGAGAGCGGCAGCAGCGCAAGCGTCAGCGGGGTGGGGCGGCTTCGCCACCAGTCGTGTTGAAGGCGCTCTGCCAGCGTCATCGGCTGCCCGGCCGGGCCGGCGCGGTCACTTCGCGCCGGCGCCGTTCTGCGTGGCGAAGGTGAGCTTGGGCAGGCCGGCGCGCCGTGCTGCATCGAGCACGTTGATCACCGCCTGGTGGGCCGCGGTGGCATCGGCCGAGACGATCACGACGGGATCCTTCTGCCCCGCCGCGGCGGCCGCGAGTTCCATCGTGAGGATGTCGACGCTGCGGCCTTCCACCGGCTTGCGGTTGACGGCATAGCGGCCGTCGGCCGACACCGCCACGACGATCTCGGCCGGCTGGTCGCGCAGCTTGTCGGCGTTGGCCGTGGGCAGCGTGATCTGCAGTTCGGTGAACTTCGAGTAGGTGGTCGACAGCATCAGGAAGATGAGGATCACCAGCAGCACGTCGATGAACGGGATCAGGTTGATCTCCGGTTCCTCGGGGCGATGCCTGCGGAAGTTCATCGCTGGGCTTCCTGCTGCGGCAGCGGCGTGCGCACCGAGAAGCGCATCAGGTGCGGCACCATGCGCTCGGCCGACTGCTCCATCTCGATGGTGAACTCGTCGACGCGGCCGCGGAAGTAGCGGTAGAACAGCAGCGACGGCACCGCGACGATCAGGCCCATCGCGGTGTTGTACAGCGCCACCGAGATGCCGTGCGCCAGCTCGGCCGGGTTGGTGCCGCCGGTGGGCGCCTGCGAGCCGAAGATGTCGATCATGCCGACGACGGTGCCGAACAGGCCGAGCAGCGGCGCGGCCGCAGCGATGCTGCCCAGCGTGTTCAGGTAGCGCTCCAGCCTATGCACCGCATGCCGGCCCGCGCTCTCGAAGGCCTGGCGCAGGCTCTCGTCGGTGATGCGCGGATCGGCGATCACGGCGCGCAGGCCGCGGGCGAGCACCTGCCCGAGCACCGAGTTGTCGGCCAGCTTGTTGACCACGTCGGCGGCGGGCAGGCTGTTGCGGGTGACGGCGATGACCTCATCGACCAGCGTGGGCGGCGCCACCCGCGAGGGGCGCAGGCTCATCAGCCGTTCGATGACCAGCGCGAGCGCAACGACGGAGCACAGGATCAGGGGCCAGATCGGCCAACCGGCGGCTTGTATGATCGAAAACAACGCGGTCCTCTCGGGGAATGACGGCTTTTTGCGACGCGCGATTATGGCCTGATGTGGCACGCAAATCGCCTCCTGTTGCGCCGCTGTCGCTCGCGCACGCAACCAGGCGTGACCGGCCCTCCGACAATCCACCGCTCCTGTGGATAACTTTGTGGGTAAGACCGCCGCACCGGCCCGAAAGCCGCGATTTCTCAACGCTTGCAACAGATTGCTCAAACTTTGGGCAGAGAAAAGTCCTTGAAAATCAAATACTTGCTTCACTATGACGGCACTGTGACAGGCGCATGGGCCTGCCGGCCCAGGTTTCTCGCGCTTGTGGAGTTCCCGCACCGCGCCAGCATTGGGGTTGCGGGGTGATCGAGTCCTCGAATGCGCCTGCGGGTCGCATGGTGTGGGGCGTTTCGGCCCTGCTGCTGGCCGCCAACGATGCGCTGCAGGCCCGCTTCGGCGCGTGCGCGGTGCGGGGCGAGCTCTCGGGCTTCACGCGCGCGGCCAGCGGCCATTGCTACTTCACGCTGAAGGATTCCGAAGGCGGCGGCGCGGCGCTGCGCTGCGCGATGTTCCGGCGCGCCGCATCGATGCTCGACTTCACGCCGCGCGACGGGCAGCAGGTCGAGTTGCGCGGCCGCATCGCGGTGTACGAGGCCCGTGGCGAGCTGCAGCTGGTGGTGGAGTCGATGCAGCGCGTGGGTGCAGGCACGCTCTACGAGGAGTTCCTGCGGCTGAAGGCCCGGCTCGAAGCGCAAGGCCTGTTCGATGCATCGCGCAAGCGGGCGTTGCCTTCGCATCCGCGCCGCGTCGGGGTCATCACGTCGCTGGGGGCCGCGGCCTTGCGGGATGTGCTGACCACGCTCGCCCGGCGCGCGCCGTATCTGGAGGTCGTGGTCTATCCCAGCCTGGTGCAGGGCACCGAGGCGCCGCCGGCGCTGATGGAGGCGCTCGACCTTGCCGCTCGGCGCGACGAGGTCAATGCGCTGATCCTCTGCCGAGGCGGCGGCTCGCTCGAAGACCTCTGGGCTTTCAACGACGAGCGGCTGGTCCGCGCGATCGCGGCATCGCCGATCCCGCTGGTCTGCGGCGTGGGCCATGAAACCGATGTGACGCTGGCCGACCTCGCGGCCGACCTGCGTGCACCGACGCCGACGGCCGCGGCTGAGCTGGTCGCACCGTCGCAGGCGGAGCTGCTCGACGAGTTGAACAGCCAGCAACTGCGCGCTCATCGAGCCGTTCAGCGCACCCTCGAAGGCCGCGCCCTGCGGCTGGACCAGCTCTCGCTGCGCCTGTCGCGGCCTGCGCAGGCGCTGGCACGCCATGCCCATGTGTTGACCCTGCATGACGAGCGGCGCCGCAACGCCTTGCTCGGCGTGCTGCGGTCGCAACGGCAGCGCCAGCAGGAACTCGGCGAGCGCCTGCAGCGGGCGCAGCGGATGCAGCTGCAGCGGGCTGTCGCGCGGCTCGATGCGCTGCAGGCGCGCCTGCAGGCACTCGACCCCAAGCGCGTGCTGGCGCGAGGCTATGCCTGGGTGACCGACGAGGCCGGGCAGCCGGTGCTGTCGGTGCATGCATTGGCCGCGGGGCAGCAGATCCGCGCGGTGTGGTCCGACGGCAGCGTGCAGGCGGAAGTGCGCAGCGTGCAGCCCGACGGCTGAACCAGGGCCATCGTGCCGCGCAGGGGTTCTGGTGCACGTCGCTCTTGCGCTGCCTCAAGCTGCCTACAATGGCGCCGCTTTGTCCCCCAGGGACCGCCCTCGCGGCGGCTTCAAAAAGTCGAAAGGAATCCAGATGGAACACACGCTGCCTCCGTTGCCTTACTCCCATGACGCGCTGGCCCCGCACATGAGCCGCGAGACCTTGGAGTACCACCACGACAAGCACCACAACGCCTATGTCGTGAACCTGAACAACCTGCAGAAGGGCACCGAGTTCGAGAACATGGGCCTCGAGGACATCGTCAAGAAGTCCTCCGGCGGCATCTACAACAACGCCGCCCAGGTCTGGAACCACACCTTCTTCTGGAACTGCCTGAAGCCCAATGGCGGCGGCGAGCCCAAGGGCGCGCTGGCCGATGCGATCAACGCCAAGTGGGGCTCCTACGCGGCGTTCAAGGAAGCCTTCACCAAGTCGGCGGTCGGCAACTTCGGCTCGGGCTGGACCTGGCTGGTCAAGAAGGCCGACGGCTCGGTCGACATCGTCAACATGGGCGCCGCAGGCACCCCGCTGACCACCGGCGACAAGGCGCTGCTGACCATCGACGTGTGGGAGCACGCCTACTACATCGACTTCCGCAACCTGCGTCCCAAGTTCGTCGAGACCTTCCTCGACAAGCTGGTGAACTGGGAATTCGCCGAGAAGAATTTCGCCTGACCCCGTTTCTTCGGGTTAGCCAGAGGCCGGCCATGTGCCGGCCTTTTTCATCCTCGGGGCACAATTCGTCACATGCGAATCCTGCTCGTCGAAGACGATCCGGCCCTCAGCCTTGGCGTGGCGCGTGCGCTCGAACGCGAAGGCTGGCGCGTCGATGTGCTGGCCGATGGCGTGCAGGCCACGGCCGAAGGGCTCATCGGGCAGTTCGACCTCGCGGTGCTCGACCTCGGCCTGCCGCGCAAGGACGGCATGGAAGTGTTGCGCCATTGGCGCAGCCGCGGCGCCAAGCTGCCGGTGCTGCTGCTCACCGCGCGCGACGATCTCGGCGACCGCGTGCAAGGCCTGAATGCGGGGGCTGACGACTACCTCGTCAAGCCGTTCGACGTGCCCGAGCTGGTGGCGCGGCTGCGTGCGCTGAAGCGCCGCGCCGAGGGCCGCATCAGCGAGACCATCGAGCTCGGCGAGCTGGTGCTCGACCTCGCGCACCGCGAGCTCACGCACCGCGGCGAGCGGGTGCGCATGAGCCCGCGCGAGATGGCGCTCACCGAGCTGCTGATGCACAAGGCCGGCCGCGTGGTGCCCAAGGAAACCATCGTGGCCACCCTGTCGAGCTGGGAAGCCGACTTCAGCGAGAACTCGGTCGAGGTCTATGTGCACCGCCTGCGCAAGCGCTTTGCCGACCTGGGCGTCGTGATCAAGACCGTGCGCGGCTTCGGCTACGTGATGGAAGCCGCGGCCGGCAGCGGCGACGCGGCGCAGTGACCGCACTCGAATACCCGCACGGCCCCAGCCTGCGGCGCCAGCTGCTGCGCCCGCTGCTGTGGGTGTGGCTGCTCGGCACGGCCGCTTCGGTGGGCGGGGCCTACATGCTGGCGCGCACCAGCGCCAATGCGGCCTTCGACCGCAGCCTGCAGGATGAATCGACCGCGCTGGCGGCCAAGGTCGTCTGGACCGACCGCGGTCCCTTGCTCGACCTGAGCCGACAGGCGATGGAACTGCTCACCTGGGACAAGGCCGACCGCAACAGCTTCGCGATGGCCGATGCCGACGGCAATGTGCTGGCGGGCGATGCCAAGGTGCCGATTCCGTTGAAGCGCGGGCGCGAGACCTTCGCGCAGCCACGCCTGTTCGACGCCAACTACGACGGCGATCCGGTGCGCGGCGCGGTGTTCTCGGTGGCGTCGCCGATGCTCGACCGATCGGTCTCCATCGTCGTGATCGAGACCAAGCGCAAGCGCACCGGCCTCGTGCGCGATATCCAGCTGGGCATCGTGCTGCCCTCGGTGGCGCTGGGCGCGCTGACCTTCCTGCTGCTCGGCTGGGGCATCCGCCGCGGCCTGCAGCCGCTGCGCGACGTGGCCAGCGACGTCGCGCAACGCGATGCGGCCGACTGGAGCCCGCTGCCGCTGGAGCGCGTGCCGGCGGAGGCGGTGCCGCTGATCGAGCGCATCAACACGCTGCTGGCCGATGTGCAGCAGTCGGTCTCGCTGCAGCGCCGTTTCGTCGCCGATGCGGCCCACCAACTGCGCACGCCGGTGGCGGGCATCCGCGTGCTCGCGCGCGAGCTCGAGCAGGAGCTGCGGGCTTTGCCGCCAGGAGTGCAGGACGGTGCCGCATGGCAGCCGCTGCTGCAGCAATTGTTGAAGTCGAGCGAGCGCCTCTCGCGCCTGATCGGGCAACTGCTCAGCCTGGCCCGCTCGGAGACGGCGCTCTCGGTGAATGCCGAGCAGGCGCCGATGGACATCGTGCCGCTGGTACGCGAAAGCACCGAGCCGCTGGTGCTGCAGGGGCTGCGCGAAGGCCGCAGCATCGCGCTCGATGCGCCCGACGAACCGGTGATCGCGCGGGCGCACGCGCTGTGGTTGGGCGAGGTGATGAACAACCTGCTCGACAACGCGCAGCGCTACGGTGGCCAGCACATCGTGCTGCGGGTGAGGCCGCTTGATGGCGGTGGCGCGGAGGTGCAGGTCGAAGACGACGGGCCGGGCGTCACGCCCGAGCAGCTGCCGAAGCTGTTCGAACCCTTCTGGCGCGGCGAGCGTGCCGACCTGCGCAACGACGGCGGCACCGGCCTGGGGCTGGCGATCGCGCGCGAGATCGTCGAGCGCCTGGGCGGGCGCATCGACGTGGTGAGCCGGCCTCAGTTTGCCGGCATGCAGTTCACGATCCGGCTCGAGGCCTGATCCAGCCCCCGGTCGCGGAGTACCGCGACTCCGCCCCCCTCGGGGGCGCAGAACGAGCTTGGGGCGGCCCGGCGCTCGTTCTGCCGTCCGGTCACTTCTTGAACGGCGGGCCGCTCAGGCGGAACCCCGGCTTGATCGCGCGCTTGGCGAACCAGCCCTGGTTCATCTCGAGCGCATAGCGCACCGGCTGGGTCGGGCAGTTCGACTTCTCCGACTGCGGCTGCATGTCGACGATGTTGGTGATCGTGCCGTCGTCGGCGATGAAGGCGATCGACAGCGGCAGCAGCGTGTTCTTCATCCAGAAGCAGTGCACCGCCGATTCGTCGAACACGAACAGCATGCCTTCGTGCTGCGCCATTTCCTTGCGCAGCATCAGGCCGGTCTGGCGCTGCTCGTCGGTGTGGGCCACTTCGGCCTTGATGTTGTGCATGCCGGCACTCAGCGTGATCGCATCGAGGTGCGGCTGCGGGCCGCTCTGTGCAAAAGCACCGGCGGCGCCCAGCGAAAGAGCGAAGCCGGCGATCCAGGCGA
Source organism: uncultured bacterium (assembly GCA_966212505.1). Taxonomy (GTDB): domain Bacteria; phylum Pseudomonadota; class Gammaproteobacteria; order Burkholderiales; family Burkholderiaceae_C; genus CAMLIZ01. The sequence continues at coordinate 79,151 of CBIHRS010000017.1, read as the reverse complement.
GCGGGCGGCGCATCGCGTTCTTGATATGTGTCATGTCGGGCGGGGGAGGGTGAACCTAGATTATCGAACGTGCCATCGTCCTCGCCGGAGGACAGCCCATTGCCCCACCCAGCCTGCCCATGACCGCTGCCGCCTCGACCGTCCCCGCTCCGGAGCTCGCGGCCGTGGACGACACGCTGGATGTGGGCGGTTTCACCCGTTTCGAACGCACACGCGAAGGTGGTGCGTTGGCGGAATCGTCGCTGCAGCTGTCCGGCATGCACTGCGCGGCCTGCGCCGGCATCATCGAGCAGGCCCTGCGCTCGGTGGAGGGCGTGCGCGAAGCCCGCGTGAGTTCGGCCGCCCGGCGCGCAAGCGTGCGCTGGGATCCGGCCCGGACCCGCGCGTCGGCACTGATCGCCGCGATCCGCCAGGCCGGCTACGACGCGGTGCCCGACACCGCGGCCGGTGCCCGTGCCTTGCGCCGGCAGGAAGGGCGGCGCGCGCTGTGGCGTGTGTTCGTCGCGGGCTTCTGCGCGATGCAGGTGATGATGCTGGCCACGCCGGCCTATGTCGCCGGGCCAGGCGAGCTGGCACCCGATCTGCGCCACCTGCTGAACTGGGGCGCATGGCTGCTCACGCTGCCGGTGATGTGGTTCTCGGCCGGCCCGTTCTTCGGCGGCGCGTGGCGCTCGTTGCGGCAACGGCGCATCGGCATGGACGTGCCGGTGGCGCTGGGCATCGGCGTGGCGTTCATTGCCAGCAGCGGCGCGGCCTTCGATCCCGGCGGCGTGTTCGGCAGCGAGGTGTATTTCGACTCGCTGACGATGTTCATCAGCTTTCTTCTGCTCGGTCGCTATGCGGAGCTGAAGGGCCGGCACCGCGCGGCCGAAGCCTTGGAGAACGCGCTCGGGCAACTGCCGGCCACGGCCATGCGCCTGCGCGATGACGGCAGCACGGAGATGGTGCCGGTGCGGGCACTGACCGTGGGAGACCGTGTGCGCGTTCCGCTGGGCCAGGCCTTTCCGGCCGATGGCCTGCTGATCGACGGGCCGACCGAGGCCGACGAGTCGCTGCTGAGCGGCGAGTCGCGGCCGGTGCGCAAGCTGCCCGGAGATTTGGTGGTGGCGGGCAGCGTGAACCTCGGCGCGCCCGTCACGCTGCGGCTGGAGCGCGTGGGCGCCGACACGCGCTACGAGAGCATCGTCGCGCTGATGCGGGATGCGATGACGCAGCGTCCGGCGCTGGCCCGTGTGGCCGACCGTGTGGCCGGCCCGTTCCTGTGGGCGGTGCTGCTGCTGGCTGCGGGCGCCGGACTGGCCTGGCAGTGGATCGATCCGCAGCGCGCAATCTGGGTCTCGGTGTCGGTGCTGATCGTCACCTGTCCGTGCGCGCTGTCGCTGGCGGCGCCGTCGGCCCTGATCGCTGCCGCCGGTGCACTCGCGAAGCGCGGCCTGCTGCTGCGACGGCTCGATGCGATCGAGGCGCTGTCGCATGCGCAACACCTCTTCATCGACAAGACCGGAACGCTGACAGAAGGCCAGCCGCTGTGGCGCAGCCTGCAGGCGCTTGGTCCGGCGACCGGAGATGCCGCGTTGCTGCACAAGGCGGCCTCGCTGGCGCGCTGGTCGCACCATCCGTTGTCGCGCGCGTTGTGTGCTGCAGTGCCGGCCGAGTCCGAGGTCGAGGTGTGGCAGGCCGTGCATGAGGAGGCAGGATGCGGGGTGCGCGCGCTCGATGCCGACGGAATCGAGTGGCGCCTGGGATCCGCGGCATGGCTGGGTGTGGAGAAGAGCGGTGCCACGGAAGACACAGGATTGGAAGCGTGGTTCGGCCCTTGCGGCAAGCCGGTCGCACGCCTGGTGTTCGACGAATCATTGCGGCCTGATGCCGTGACGGCGCTGCGTGCGCTGCGCGGGCAGGGCCTGCAGCTGACGCTGCTGTCCGGCGACGCGCCGGCCCGTGTGGAGCGGCTCGCGCGGCGCGTCGGCATCTTCAACGTGGTGTCGGCTGCGAGCCCCGAAGACAAGCTGGCGGCCGTGCGCGGCGCGCAGGCGCGCGGCGAGGTCGTCGCGATGGTGGGCGATGGCGTCAACGATGCGCCGGTGCTGGCACAGGCCGACGTGTCGTTCGCGATGGGGCAGGGCGCGCTCGTCGCGCGGACGCATGCCGATGCGGTCATCGTCTCCGATCGCCTGGGCGACATCGCGGCCGCACGCACCATGGCGCGGCGCTGCCTGCGCGTGGTGCGCCAGAACCTTGCCTGGGCCGCGCTCTACAACGCCGCCTGCGTGCCGCTGGCGCTGGCCGGCCTGCTGCCGCCCTGGGCCGCGGGCCTGGGCATGGCGCTCAGCTCGCTGCTCGTGGTCGGCAACTCGCTGCGGCTCTCGCGCTGAAAGGAGCGCTGCCATGGACATCCTCTACCTGCTGATTCCGCTGTCGGCCGTGCTGGTGCTGGGCATCCTCGGCGTGTTCGCCTGGGCACTGAACGGCGGGCAATTCGATGATCTGGAACAGGAAGGCGAACGAATCCTGCATGACGAGGCGGGCTCGATTGATCGCGGTCAAGCTCCCCGTTGAGTTGACGCCGAACAATCCTTTCCATCGTGTTTACCCGAAGGAAAGGAGGCGCTGAGATGGCAAGCGCTTCAGTGACATCAGCGCCCGTCTACAACGACGAACCCGTGCGCGGCTTCGCTCTCTTCGCCGTGCTGTGGGGCGTGGTCGGCATGGCCGTGGGAGCATTCATCGCGGCCCAGCTCGCGTGGCCGGAACTCGGCTTCGGCATTCCCTGGCTCAGCTATGGGCGATTGCGGCCGCTGCACACCAACGCGGTGATCTTCGCGTTCGGCGGCTGCGCCTTGTTCGCGACCTCGTATCACGTGGTGCAGCGCACCTGCCAGGTGCCGCTGTTCGCACCCTGGCTGGCGCGCTTCACGCTGTGGGGCTGGCAGCTGGTGATCCTGCTCGCGGCCCTCACGCTGCCGCTGGGCTACACCACCGGCAAGGAATACGCCGAGCTCGAGTGGCCGATCGACCTGCTGATCACGCTGGTGTGGGTGGCCTATGCAGTGGTGTTCTTCGGCACCATCGGCGTCCGCAAGGTGCGCCACATCTACGTGGCCAACTGGTTCTTCGGCGCCTTCATCATCGCGGTGGCGCTGCTGCACGTGGTCAACAGCGCCGAGATCCCGGTGTCGTTCTGGAAAAGCTACTCGGCCTACGCCGGCGTGCAGGACGCGATGGTGCAGTGGTGGTACGGCCACAACGCGGTGGGCTTCTTCCTGACCGCGGGCTTCCTCGGGATGATGTACTACTACATCCCCAAGCAGGCCGAGCGCCCGGTGTACTCGTATCGCCTGTCGATCGTGCACTTCTGGGCGCTGATCTTCACCTACATGTGGGCGGGCCCCCACCACCTGCACTACACCGCGCTGCCCGACTGGGCGCAGTCGGTCGGCATGCTGTTCTCGCTGGTGCTGCTGGCGCCGAGCTGGGGCGGCATGATCAACGGGATGATGACGCTGTCGGGCGCATGGCAGAAGCTGCGCGACGACCCCATCCTCAAGTTCCTGATCGTCGCGCTGTCGTTCTACGGCATGTCGACCTTCGAGGGCCCGATGATGTCGATCAAGACGGTGAATGCGCTGTCGCACTACACCGACTGGACCGTGGGCCACGTGCACTCCGGCGCGCTCGGCTGGGTGGGCCTGATCTCCATCGGCTCGCTGTACTACCTGATCCCGCGGATGTTCGGGCAGACCAAGATGTACAGCACCCGCGCCATCGAGCTGCACTTCTGGATCGCGACGCTGGGCATCGTGCTCTACATCGCCGCGATGTGGATCGCCGGCGTGATGCAGGGCCTGATGTGGCGCGCCCTCAATCCTGACGGCACGCTGGTCTACAGCTTCGTCGAGAGCGTGAAGGCGACCTTCCCGTTCTACGTGATCCGCCTGTGCGGTGGCCTGCTGTACCTGAGCGGCATGTTCGTGATGGTGTGGAACGTGGTCAAGACGGTGCGCAACGGCCGCGCCGTCGCCTCGCCCATCCCCCTGGCCGTCGCCCACGCCTGAAAGGAGCTTTCGTCATGGCAGCCGTGAACAAGGCCTCGGGCCACGAGCGCATCGAGACCAGCAATTTCCTGATGATCGTGCTGATCCTGCTGACGGTGGCCGTCGGCGGATTGGTGGAGATCGTTCCCCTGTTCTTCCAGCGTTCGACCACGCAGCCGACACCGGGCCTCAAGCCCTACACCGCGCTGCAACTGGCCGGCCGCGACGTCTATCTGCGCGAGGGTTGCTACAACTGCCACTCGCAGATGATCCGGCCGCTGCATGCGGAGACGCTGCGCTACGGCCACTACTCGGTGGCGGGCGAGTTCGTCTACGACCATCCGTTCCAGTGGGGAAGCAAGCGCACCGGCCCCGACCTGCAGCGCGTGGGCGGCAAGTACAGCGACGAGTGGCATCGCATCCACCTCAACAACCCGCGCGACGTGGTGCCGGAATCCAACATGCCGGCCTATTCGTGGCTCGAGAAGAGCGAGGTCGATGCCGCCGGCATGGCGCCGCGCCTGAACGCGATGCGCACGCTGGGCGTGCCCTACACCGACGCCGACATTGCCGGCGCGGCCGATGCCGTCAAGGGCAAGACGGAGCTCGAAGCCCTGATCGCCTACCTGCAGGTGCTGGGCACCAGCGTGAAGTGAAGGCGGAAGGAAAACACCATGGACCTCAATGACCTGCGCAGCTTCGTGACGCTGCTGAGTTTTCTGCTGTTCGTCGGCATCATGGCCTGGACCTGGGCCCCGCGCCGGCGCAAGGGATTCGACGATGCGGCCCATCTGCCGTTCAACGGCGAAGCCGTGACCGTGGATGCCGTCAAGGAGGATCGGCAATGAGCGACTTCTTCAACAGCGGCTGGTCGATCTACATCGCCGTCGTCACCATCCTCGGCCTCGCGGCCTGTCTGCTGCTGCTGATCATCGCGGCGCGTCGCCGCGTGATGGCCAATGACAACACCACCGGCCACGTATGGGACGGCGACCTGCGCGAGCTGAACAACCCGCTGCCGCGCTGGTGGATGTGGCTGTTCGTGATCACTGTCGTGTTCGCCGGCGCCTACCTGAGCTTCTATCCGGGCCTGGGCAGCGCACCCGGTTCGCTCGGCTGGACCAGCGTCGGCCAGCATGCGGCCGAGCAGGCCAAGGCCCGCGCCGCCACCGCGCCGGTGTATGCCCGCTTCGCCGGCATGCAGGCGGCAGACCTGGCACACGATCCGCAGGCGATGGGCGTCGGCGAGCGCCTGTTCCTCAACAACTGCGCGGCCTGCCACGGTTCGGATGCTCGCGGCAGCAAGGGCTTCCCGAACCTGACCGACAACGACTGGCTCTACGGCGGCACGCACGACAAGATCAAGGAGACCATCACCGGCGGCCGCCAGGGGGCCATGCCGCCGATGGCCGCGGCCGTGGGTTCCGAGCAGGATGTGCGCAACGTCGCCAACTACGTGCTGAGCCTGTCGGGCAGCCCGCACAACGCCATCGCCGCCCAGCTGGGCAAGCCCAAGTTCGCGGTCTGCGCCGCCTGCCACGGCGCAGATGGCAAGGGCAACCAGGCGATCGGTGCCCCCAACCTGACCGACAAGGTCTGGCTGCACGGCTGGGGCGAGGATGCGATCGTCGCGATGATCCAGAACGGCAAGACCAACGTGATGCCCGCGCACGGCAGCCGCCTGAGCCCGGAGCAGATCCACGTGCTCGCGGCGTATGTGTGGAGCCTGTCGCAGCCGAGCGCGAACGTGGCATCGAAGTAAGGAAGTTCCGGTGACCAGAGAAGGTTCTGCGAGGGTGATTCCCATCGTGCCGGCGGCGGAGCCGGCCGGCCAGATGGTGTCGCTCTACGAGAAGCAGAAGAAGATCTATCCACGCTCGGTGAGCGGCTGGTTCGCCAACTGGCGCTGGGTGATGGTGTGGCTGACGCAGATCGTGTTCTACGGCCTGCCGTGGCTGCAGTGGAACGGTCGTCAGGCCGTGCTGTTCGACCTGGCCGCACGCCGCTTCTACATCGGCGGCCTGGTGCTGTACCCGCAGGACTTCATCTACCTGACGGCGCTGCTGGTGCTGTCGGCCTTCTCGCTCTTCCTGTTCACCGCGGTGGCGGGCCGGCTGTGGTGCGGCTATGCCTGCCCGCAGACCGTGTACACCGAGATCTTCCTGTGGGTCGAGCGCCGCATCGAGGGCGAGCGCGGCGTGCGCATGAAGCTCGATGCCGGCCCCTGGACCTTCGAGAAGCTCTGGCGCAAGAGCGCCAAGCAGGCCGTGTGGCTCGCGATCGGCCTGTGGACCGGATTCAGCTTCGTGGGCTACTTCACGCCGATCCGCCTGCTGGGCGCCGAGGCGCTGCAGCTGGCCTTCGGCCCGTGGGAATGGTTCTGGGTGCTGTTCTACGGCTTCGCCACCTACGGCAACGCCGGCTACCTGCGCGAGCAGGTGTGCAAGTACATGTGCCCCTACGCGCGCTTCCAGAGCGCGATGTTCGACCGCGACACGCTGGTCATCAGCTACGACACCGCGCGCGGCGACCCGCGCGGCACGCGTGCGCGCGGCGCCGACCTGAAGGCGTTGCAGCTCGGCGACTGCATCGACTGCGGCCTGTGCGTGCAGGTGTGCCCCACCGGCATCGATATCCGCGACGGCCTGCAGTACGAATGCATCGGCTGCGCCGCCTGCGTCGACGCCTGCGACGGCGTGATGGACAAGATGCGCTATCCGCGCGGCCTGATCCGCTACGTGACCGAGAACGGCCTCGAGCGCCAGTGGACGAGCCGGCAGATGTGGTCGCGGGTGCTGCGCCCGCGCGTGCTGGTGTACACGGCCGTGCTGCTCGCGATCTCCGGGGCGTTCGTGCTGAGCCTGGTGCTGCGCAGTCCCTTCAAGGTCGACGTGGTGCGCGACCGCGCGTCGCTCGGCCGTATCGTCGACGAAGGCCGCATCGAGAACGTCTACCGGCTCCAGCTGATGAACGCCACCGAGCAGCCGCAGCACTATCGCGTGCGCGTCTTCGGCATCGATGGTGCGCAGGTGGCTACGCATGCCGAGGTCGATGTCGAGTCGGCGCAGTCGCGCTGGGTGCCGGTGGCGGTGCAGGTGCCGCAGCCGTCGGCAAAGAAGCTGGGCTCGGGCGCCCACCCCATCCGTTTCGAGATCGAGCGCCTCGATCCAGCCGATCCGGCGGGCAGTGCGCGGGTCGTCGAAAAATCCACCTTCGTCGTGCCGCGCTGAACGGCGGCACGACCTCTTTCCGGGAGAAAGCGATGAGCGCAGAGACCACGAACAAGGATGCCGCGTTGCCCTGGTGGCGTGTGCGCATGGTGTGGCTGGCGATCAGCGGGCCCCTGGCCGTCGTGATCGCCAGCGGCGTCACGCTGGGCCTGGCGATCAAGGGTTCGGATCCGGTGGTCCAGGAACACACCGCCCAGAGCGGTGGCCAGGATGCGGCCACCATGCCGGCGATCCAGGCGCGCAACCATGCGGCCACCCACTGAGGTCAGGCAGCCCCAGCCGGGGCTCGACATGCCGGGTGAATCCCGGGTGCTGGCCGTGCTGTGGCCGGCCTTCCTGATGGCCGGTGTGCTCGAGATGCTGGTGTTCGCCGTGGTCGATCCGCGGCAGCTGCACTGGTTCGGCGCGGCGCCGATCGAATGGCCGGTGCAGGCGGTCTACACCGTCAGCTTCTTCATCTTCTGGGGTGTGATCGCCGCGTCGGGCGCGATCACGATGCTGCTGGAGCGTGCGCCCCGGCAGCCTTCGTGATCAGCAGGCCGGGCTGTTGACCAGGCGCTGCAGGGCGGCCGGGTCGAGCACGCGGATGTGGCGCTGGCGCACTTCGAGCACGCCGTCGTCGGCGAACTTCGAGAAGGTGCGGCTCACCGTCTCGAGCTTCAGGCCGAGATAGCTGCCGATCTCCTCGCGCGTCATGCGCAGTACCAGGGCGGAGGCTGAAAAGCCCCGGGCCTTCAGCCGTTGCGTGAGGTTGAGCAGGAATGCTGCGAGCCGCTCCTCGGCGCGCATGCTGCCCAGCAGCAGCATCACGCCATGGTCGCGCACGATCTCGCGGCTCATGATCTTGTGGAACTGGTGCTGCAGGTCGGTGAATTCGCGCGACAGGCCCTCGAGGTCTTCATAGGGGATCACGCAGACCTGCGAGTCCTCGAGCGCGATCGCATCGCAGCTGTGGCGGTCGGCGCTGATGCCGTCGAGGCCGAGCAGTTCGCCGGCCATCTGGAAGCCGGTAACCTGGTCGCGGCCGTCTTCCGCCGAGACGCAGGTCTTGAAGAAGCCGGTGCGCACCGCGTAGAGCGACTCGAACGCATCGCCGCTGCGGAACAGCGCCTGGCCCCGGGCCACGGTGCGCCGGGTGGCGACGAGCCGGTCGAGCTTCTCGAGGTCGGGCTTCGACAGGCCCACAGGCAGGCACAGCTCGCGCAGGTTGCAGCTCGAGCAGGCCACGCGCAGCGGCTCCAGTTTCGTGCCGCGCGCCGAAGCGTTGGCTGGGAACTGGTCGTCGTCTTCGCAGAGGGGGGAAGTGGACTTGTTCAAGGGTCGCAGCATGACGATTCTCAAGGGCTGCCTGATTCTTCCCCTTCACAACCCGACCGGTCTTGCGTCAGATCAAGGCGGCGGCGGATCGCTTTGGCACAGTGAATGCACCATGCACACAGCATCCTGCGAAACCTCCGCGAGCACCGTTCCTGCCTTCACGCCGGAGCTGCTGCAGCGGCTCGACGTCTCGGGTCCGCGCTATACCTCCTACCCCACGGCGGACCGTTTCGTCGAAGCCTTCGGTCCGGCCGACTACGCCCAGGCGCTGCGCCAGCGCGCGGACGGCGCCACGGTCGGCGGCCGCGCGCCACTGTCGCTCTATGTGCACATCCCGTTCTGCGAGTCGGTGTGCTACTACTGCGCCTGCAACAAGGTCATCACGCGGCACCATGAGCGGGCCGCCGAATACCTCGATGCGCTGGAGCGCGAGATCGATCTCCATGTGCAGGTGCTCGGCGCCGGCCAGGCGATCTCACAGCTGCACCTCGGGGGCGGCACGCCGACCTTTCTTTCCGATGCCGAGCTCGACCGGCTGATGGCATCGATCAGGCGCGCGTTCCGCTTCGTGGCCACGTCGGAGCTGTCGATCGAAGTCGATCCGCGCACCGCGACGCCGGCCCGGCTTGAGCACCTCGCCAGCCTCGGCTTCAACCGCATCAGCTTCGGCGTGCAGGATTTCGATCCGCAAGTCCAGCAGGCGGTGCACCGCGTGCAGCCGTATGAAGACGTGCGGGAGCTGATGCTGGCGGCGCGCGCTGCACGCTTCCAGTCGATCAACGTCGACCTGATCTACGGCCTGCCTCGGCAGACGCCGACCTCCTTTGCCCGCACCATCCAGCAGGTGGCCGGCCTCAAGCCCGACCGCATCGCGCTGTATGCCTATGCCCACCTGCCGCAGCGCTTCAAGCCGCAGCGGCGCATCGTCTCCGCCGAGCTGCCGAGCGCCGGTGCCCGCATCGAGATGCTGGGCGGCGCGCTGAGCGGCTTCCTCTCGCAGGGCTACACCTACATCGGGATGGACCATTTCGCGCTGCCGAACGATTCGCTCGCAGTGGCCAAGCGGCAGGGCCGGCTGCACCGCAACTTCCAGGGTTACAGCACCCAGCCGGATTGCGACCTGATCGGCCTGGGCGTCTCTGCGATCGGCCGCGTCGGCGCCACCTACAGCCAGAACGCCAAGACCCTGGACGAGTACTACGACGCGCTGCGCCAGGGCCAGTTTCCGGTCGTGCGCGGGCTGGCGCTCACGCGTGACGACCTGCTGCGGCGGGCGGTGATCATGGCGCTGATGTGTCAGGGCCGGGTGGAGTTCGAATCGATCGAGCTCGCGCACCTGATCTCGATGGAGGAGTACTTCGCCGCCGAGCTGGCCCAGTTGCAGCCGCTGATCGACGAAGGTCTCGTCGAGCGCGAACCTCGGGCCCTCCAGGTCACCGCCGCGGGCTGGTACTTCGTTCGCGCGGTGGCGATGGTGTTCGATCGCCACCTGCAGGCCGATCGCACCCGCGAGCGCTTCTCGCGCATCATCTGAGGGGCGCGTGAACCTCGCGTTGATCCTCACCGCGGGCGCGATGGGCCTGGCCGGCGCACCGCATTGCACGGCGATGTGTGGTGCCGCCTGCGGGGCTCTGACCCGCCGCGGCGGCGGGTCCGCGGGCGCATTCCAGGGCGGCAGGCTGCTGAGCTATGCCGCGGCGGGCGCCATCGCTGCCTCCAGCGTGGCGGCGGTGGAAATGCTGGCGCGCTGGGCGCCCGCGCTGCGACCGCTCTGGCTGCTGATCCACTTGGCCGCTCTGGTGCTGGGACTGTGGCTGCTGAGTTCCGGCCGGATGCCGGGCTGGCTGGGGGCGGGAGGATTCGGGCGGTCTGCCGCCTGCTCGCCCCTGCCAAGCGGCTGGCAGCGGATCAGTGGTCCGGCGCGATCGGCCACGGCCGGCCTGCTGTGGGTGGCTTGGCCGTGCGGCCTGCTGCAATCGGCACTGCTGATCGCGGCGCTGGCCGATTCGCCGTGGACTGGCGCCGCGGCGATGGCGGCGTTTGCCGTCGCGTCATCGACGGGGCTTTGGCTGGGGCCGGCGCTGTGGGTGAGGCTCGCGGGAGGGCGTCAGACCCTCGCCGACGGTGCGGCACTGAGCGGGTGGACGGTCAGACTGGCCGGCCTCGGGTTGGTCGCCGCGTCCGGCTGGGCGCTCGGCCACGGCCTCTGGCAGCGGGCGCTGGCATGGTGTTTCGGCTGACAGCCAGAAACGAGAACGCCCGGACGATGCCGGGCGTTCTGGGCTCCAGGAGCGGCAGCGAGACCGCTCCGGAATTTCCAAGTGAATTACTTGGAAGCAGCCTTCTCGGCCTTCTCAGCCTTCTTCTCGGCCTTCTTTTCAGCCTTCTTCTCGGCCTTGGCGCCGGAAGCAGCGGAGGCGGCGGCCGGGGCGGCTTCAGCCTTCTTCTCTTCCTTCTTGGCGTCGGTGGCGGCGAAGGCGCCGGTGGCGAAAGCAGCGGCGATCAGGGCAGCCAGGAGCTTGTTCATTTGAATTTACCTTTCGAAAGTTTGAATTCACCTCCCTCGTTCGGGGAGGCGAGGTGAGAACGCGGCGCCTTCACGGTCGGTTGACAGCCGCACTCACGACAGTGGCGACAGCCAGTCGAAAGGCCGGCTGTCATAGAATCCCGCGCTTGGAGTTTTCCCTCTAGTCTCACACCGCAGAGCCATCTCACATGTATCAGCACATCAAGGTGCCCGAGGGCGGGCAGAAGATCACCGTCAACGCCGACTTCTCGCTCAACGTCCCTGACCATCCGATCATCCCCTACATCGAGGGCGACGGCACCGGCTTCGACATCACGCCGGTGATGATCAAGGTGGTGGATGCTGCGGTCGAGAAGGCCTACGGCGGCAAGAAGAAGATCCACTGGATGGAGATCTACGCCGGCGAGAAGTCGACCAAGATCTACGGCCCCGACGTGTGGCTGCCCGAGGAGACGCTGCAGGTCCTGAAGGACTACGTCGTCTCTATCAAGGGCCCGCTGACCACCCCCGTGGGTGGCGGCATCCGCTCGCTGAACGTGGCGCTGCGCCAGGAACTCGACCTCTACGTCTGCCTGCGGCCGATCCAGTACTTCAAGGGCGTGCCCTCGCCGGTGAAGGAGCCGGAGAAGACCAACATGGTCATCTTCCGCGAGAACTCCGAAGACATCTACGCCGGCATCGAATACGAAGCCCAGAGCGACAAGGCCAAGAAGGTCATCGACTTCCTGATCAAGGAAATGGGCGTCAAGAAGATCCGTTTCCCGGAAACCTCGGGCATCGGCATCAAGCCCGTCTCGCGCGAGGGCACCGAGCGCCTGGTGCGCAAGGCCATCCAGTACGCGATCGACAACGACAAGCCGTCGGTCACGCTGGTGCACAAGGGCAACATCATGAAGTTCACGGAAGGCGGCTTCCGTGACTGGGGCTACGCGCTGGCCCAGCGCGAGTTCGGCGCCGAGCTGATCGACGGCGGCCCGTGGTGCAAGTTCAAGAATCCGAAGACGGGCAAGGAAATCGTCATCAAGGATTCGATCGCCGACGCGTTCCTGCAGCAAATCCTGCTGCGCCCGGCTGAATACTCCGTGATCGCCACGCTGAACCTCAACGGCGACTACGTCTCCGACGCGCTGGCGGCCCAGGTCGGCGGCATCGGCATCGCTCCGGGCGCCAACCTGTCGGACTCGGTGGCGATGTTCGAAGCCACCCACGGCACGGCGCCCAAGTACGCGGGCAAGGACTACGTCAACCCCGGCTCCGAGATCCTCTCGGCCGAGATGATGCTGCGCCACATGGGCTGGACCGAAGCGGCCGACCTGATCATCAGCTCGATGGAGAAGTCGATCCTGAGCAAGAAGGTCACCTATGACTTCGCCCGCCTGATGGACGGTGCGACCCAGGTGTCGTGCTCTGGTTTCGGTCAGGTGATGATCGAGAACATGTGATCCGGCTGGCCGCCCGCGGGGCGGCCCGAATGCAGAAAAGCCCGCCGATGGCGGGCTTTGTCGTTTGGGTATCCCGGGTGCCCGGGCGGGTTCAGCCGGCCAGGGCCAGCGAGCCATCGCCAGCGGCGGTGGCCGAAGCGAGCACCGCGGGGGCGACTTCGCTCTTCTCGACCGGGCGAATGTTCTGCGCCAGATCACCCTTGGGGCCCTGCACCAGGTCATAGTAGACCTGACTCCCCTGTTTGAGGGTTCGGAAACCTTCCATCTGGATTGCCGAAAAATGCGCGAAAACGTCCGCGCCGCCGCCCTCCGGTTCAATGAAGCCAAACCCCTTGGCGTCGTTGAACCACTTCACCGTACCGATGGCCATCGCCAGTCTCCTCCAGGCTCCCGCGTGTTTGCGCGTGGATTGTTAGCGCGGGGATTGTCAGGGGCTGAAACGCACGGTGTCAAGTTCGTGTCAGCCAGCCGGCTGAACGCCGGCTTCGCACGGCAAAAAATCATCAAAGGGGGAGTCGCGTCGCTAATTCGCGCCTTGATCCAGGTTCAACCGGTGCAATATGAGTGGCATCGACGTTGCCAAAGCAACGGAAGACGTCATGTCATTAGAATGAATCCATGCCAGTGGACCCGAATCAGCCGCCTGCGTCGCCGCCGCTCTTGCCTCGTCCAGACGACGGCCAGGGCGCGGTCGTGGCGGAACGAAAAACAGCCAAAACCGAGCCTCCGCCGATGTACCAGGTCGTCATGCTGAATGACGACTACACCCCGATGGAGTTTGTGGTGATGGTGTTGCAGGAATACTTCAAGCGCGATCTGGAAACAGCAACCCAGATCATGCTGAAGATTCATCATGAAGGACGCGGCGTCTGCGGTGTGTACACCAAGGACGTGGCCGCGACGAAGGTAGAACTGGTGCTCGCCGCGGCCCGCCGCGCCGGTCATCCGTTGCAGTGCATTATGGAGGCCGCATGATCGCGCAAGAGTTGGAAGTCAGCCTGCACATGGCGTTCGTGGAAGCGCGCCAGCAGCGGCATGAATTCATCACCGTCGAGCACCTGCTGATGGCGCTGCTCGACAATCCCTCGGCCGCCGAGGTGCTGCGCGCCTGCGCAGCCAACATCGACGACCTCCGCAAGAGCCTGTCGACCTTCATCAAGGAGAACACCCCCACGGTGGGCGGCTCCGACGAGGTCGACACGCAGCCGACGCTGGGCTTCCAGCGCGTGATCCAGCGCGCGATCATGCATGTGCAGAGCACCGGCAGCGGCAAGAAGGAAGTGACCGGCGCCAACGTGCTGGTGGCCATCTTCGGCGAGAAGGACTCGCACGCGGTGTACTACCTGCACCAGCAGGGCGTCACCCGGCTCGACGTGGTCAACTTCATCGCCCACGGCATCAAGAAGTCCGATCCGCCTGAGCAGCCCAAGGCCAGCGACAACAGCGGCGGCGGTGCCGAAGGCGAGAAGGACGAGGGCGGCGAGGGCAAGGGTTCTCCGCTCGACCAGTTCACGCAGAACCTCAACCAGATGGCACGCGAAGGCAAGATCGATCCGCTGATCGGCCGCGAGCTCGAGGTCGAGCGCGTGATCCAGGTGCTGTGCCGCCGCCGCAAGAACAACCCGCTGCTGGTCGGCGAGGCCGGCGTGGGCAAGACCGCCATTGCCGAAGGCTTGGCTTGGCGCATCACCGAGGGCGACGTGCCCGAGGTGCTGGCCGACGCTACCGTCTACACGCTCGACATGGGCGCGCTGCTGGCGGGCACCAAGTACCGCGGCGATTTCGAGCAGCGCCTGAAAGGCGTGCTGAAGCAGCTAAAGGACCAGCCCAATGCGGTGCTGTTCATCGACGAGATCCACACGCTGATCGGTGCCGGCGCGGCGTCGGGCGGCACGCTGGACGCCAGCAACCTGCTGAAGCCCGCGCTCAGCAGCGGCCAGATGAAGTGCATCGGCGCGACCACCTTCACCGAGTACCGCGGCATCTTCGAGAAGGATGCGGCGCTGTCGCGGCGCTTCCAGAAGGTCGACGTGGTCGAGCCGTCGGTCGAGCAGACGGTCGAGATCCTCAAGGGGCTGAAGTCGCGCTTCGAGGAGCACCACAGCGTCAAGTACGCGCTCAACGCGCTGCAGGCCGCTGCGGAGCTGTCGGCCAAGTTCATCAACGACCGCCACCTGCCCGACAAGGCGATCGACGTGATCGACGAAGCCGGTGCGGCGCAGCGCATCCTGCCCAAGAGCAAGCAGAAGAAGACGATCACCCGCACCGAGGTGGAGGAGATCGTCTCGAAGATCGCGCGAATCCCGCCGGCCAGCGTGTCCAGCGACGACCGCTCGAAGCTGAAGAACCTCGACCGCGACCTGAAGAGCGTGGTGTTCGGGCAAGACCCGGCGATCGACGCGCTGGCGGCCGCCATCAAGATGGCGCGCTCCGGCCTGGGCAAGCCCGACAAGCCGATCGGTTCGTTCCTGTTCAGCGGCCCCACCGGCGTTGGCAAGACCGAGGTGGCCAAGCAGCTTGCCTACATCCTGGGCATCGAGCTGATCCGCTTCGACATGTCGGAGTACATGGAGCGCCATGCGGTCAGCCGCTTGATCGGCGCGCCTCCGGGCTACGTCGGCTTCGACCAGGGCGGCCTGCTCACCGAGGCCATCACGAAGAAACCGCACGCGGTGCTGCTGCTCGACGAGATCGAGAAGGCGCATCCGGATGTCTTCAACGTGCTGCTGCAGGTGATGGACCATGGCACGCTGACCGACAACAACGGCCGCAAGGCGGATTTCCGCAACGTCATCATCATCATGACGACGAACGCGGGTGCCGAGACCATGGGCAAGGCGACGATCGGCTTCACCAACGCCCGCGAGAGCGGCGACGAGATGGCCGACATCAAGCGCCTGTTCACGCCGGAATTCCGCAACCGCCTCGACGCGATCGTCAGCTTCAAGGGCCTGGACGAGGAGATCATCCTGCGGGTGGTCGACAAGTTCCTGCTGCAGCTCGAAAGCCAGCTCGCCGAGAAGAAGGTGGAGGTCACCTTCACCGATGCGCTGCGCAAGCACCTGGCCAAGAAGGGCTTCGATCCGCTGATGGGCGCGCGGCCGATGCAGCGCCTGATCCAGGACACGATCCGTCGTGCGCTGGCCGACGAGCTGCTGTTCGGACGCCTGGTCGATGGCGGCCGCCTGTCGGTCGACATCGATGCCGACGGCAATGCGGTGCTTGACATCCAGCCGCCGCGCAAGAGCGACAGGCCCAAGGCGGAGCCCGCCACGGCCTGAGTGCTAGGGCAGGGCCGCAGGGTCCTGCCGGAAGTATCCCGAGAGCAGCCGGTACAGCGCCGGCTGCTCTTTTTTCATGGCCAGCGGCGCAACGAAGAAGGCCTCGGCCGCCACCGCGAAGAACTCGTCGAGGGCCTCTGCCCCGTAGGGATCGAGGGCGGTGTCCTCGCCGGCATCGACCCGGTCGCAGAAGGCGTCGTACTCGGCTTCCAGCACTCCGGCCCAGTGTCGTTGATCGCCAGCGGGCATCGGCCCGGGAATGCCGTCGAGCTCGCCATTGAGGGCGTCCAGCACGTGGGCGAACTCGTGGATCACGACGTTGCAACCCCATTCGGCGAGCTCATGGGCATCGCGCACCGGCGACCAGGCCAGCATGATCTGCCCCGTCTCGACCGTGAACATCTCGCCGAGCAGTTCGTCGTCATAGGTGTGCACCACACCATCGTCGTCGACGACCTCGCGCCGGGCCACCACTTCATCGGCATGCATGATGATGCTGTAGACCCGCCGGTAGGCATCCAGCCCGAGCTGCAGCACCGGAACGCAGGCCTGCGCCGCGACCGCCACCGCGATGTCGTCGGTGACGTCGAAGCCTTGCGCGCCGTGGAATTCCTTCTGGTCGAGGAACAGGCTGGTCATGTCGCGCAGGGCCTGCAGGTCATCGGGGCTTCGCTGCGCGAGGAACGGGTAGCGCGCGAGCGTCAGCTGCCACAGCGCATCCGGAATCGCGCGCCGTTCGATCGACTTGTCCTCGCGCTGACGGCGCCAGCGCTGCCATAACCCCCGCAGCATCAGCGAAGAGCCTGCTCGGATGTCAGGCGTTCGAACCCGGCACGGGTGAGTCGCAGCACCTCCGCTCGCGGCATGGGGACGTCGAGATCCCAGTCGCTGAGGACGTGCCGGATGACGCCGGGTGCAAGCTCGCTCGTGCCGGGCCGATGCGTGTGGCCGTGCACCATCTGTGCAGTGCCGGCTTGCTTCAACCATGCCACCGCGGCGCCGGCATCCACGTCGGCCCATTCCTCGGCCGGCATGTCGGCCTGTTTGGCCTGGCTGGCATCGCGAAGCTGACGCGCGATCGCGCGTCGTTCGGCCAGCGGCCGCGACAGGAAGTCCTGCTGCCACTCGGGCTGGCGCACCATGGCACGAAAGCGCTGGTAGTCGGCATCCGCGAGGCATAGCGCATCACCGTGGGTCAGCAATGCGGTGTGTTCCCAGGCCTGCAGCAGCGTGGGATCGGAAAGGTGGCGGACGCCGCACTCGTCGAGCAGCGCCGGGCCGACGAGGAAATCACGGTTGCCGGCCATGAACGCCACGAACCGCTGGGCCGATGCTGCCTTCAGCGTCTCGGCACATCGTTGCTCGAAGCCGCTGGTGCGTGCATCGTCGCCCACCCAGGCCTCGAAGATGTCACCGAGCAGGAACACCGCGTCGGCCGGGGTGTTCAACAGATGGCGGCGCCAGGCCTCGAAGGTCTGCGGATGCTGCACATCGAGGTGCAGATCAGAAATGAAGTCGATGGCCTGCCAGGAGGCAGGCGCATCGAAGCGTTCGAAGGCGCTGGCCTCCAAGCTCAGGCGACCTCGACGGCGCGCTCGATCACCACGTCTTCCACCGGCACGTCGGCGTGGCCGGCCTTGCGGGTCGTGGCCACCTTCTCGATGGCGTCGACCACTTCCTTGCCTTCGACCACGCGGCCGAACACCGCGTAGCCCCAGCCGTCCTGCGCGCGGTCCTTGTCGAGGAAGCTGTTGTTGGTGGTGTTGATGAAGAACTGGGCCGTGGCCGAATGCGGTGCCGAGGTGCGCGCCATCGCCAGCGTGTAGTGCTCGTTCTTCAGGCCGTTGGCCGACTCGTTGTTGATCGGCGCATCGGTGGGCTTCTGCTTCATGCCCGCTTCGAAGCCGCCGCCCTGGATCATGAAGCCCTTGATGACGCGGTGGAACACCGTGCCGTCGTAGTGGCCCTTGCGCACGTAAGCGAGGAAGTTCTCCACCGTGGCGGGCGCCTTGGCATCGTCGAGCTCGATGCGGATGGCGCCCTTGTTCGTCGTCAGTTCAACGGTCTTGGTCATGTCACTTCTCCAGGAGGGTGGCGTTCTTGATGATGACAGGCTGCACCGGCACGTTCTGGTGCGGCCCCTTGTCGGTGGTGGGCACGGCCCTGATCTTGTCGACCACGTCCATGCCCTCGACGACCTTGCCGAACACGGCATAGCCGTTGCCGTCGCGCGAGTTGGCGGCGTCGAGGAAGGCGTTGTCCTTCACGTTGATGAAGAACTGGGCGGTCGCCGAGTTCGGGTCCATCGTGCGGGCCATCGCGACGGTGCCGCGCACGTTGTTCAGGCCGTTGCGGCTCTCGAGAGGAATCGGCGCGCGCGTGGGCTTCTCCTTCATGTCGGGCGTCATGCCGCCGCCCTGGATCATGAAGTTGTCGATCACGCGGTGGAAGATGGTGCCGTTGTACTGGCCGGCCTTCACGTACTGCACGAAGTTGTCGACCGTCTTCGGCGCCTTGGCCTTGTCGAGCTCGACGACGATGTCGCCCATGCTGGTGGACAGGCGGACCTTCTGCGCCCAGGCGGGCAGGGCGAGCAGCAGGCTGGAGCCGGCGAGCAGGGCAGTGGCGGCGATGCGGCGTGACCAGATCATCGAGTGTCTCTCCTTGTGTCGTATCGGGAACCTCGCGGAGGCGAGATCAATGCGGAAGTGAATCAGGGCTGGGCCGGCGTGATGGTGGTGGTGCCGATGCGAAGCAACAACTGCCGGGCCAGTTGCAACTTGCGTTGCAGATCGGTGCCGGCGCCGTGCGCACGCTCATACGACTGGACTGCCAGCCGGACGTACACGTCGCCCAGGTTTTCATGCGCGGTAGCGTAGGACGGATCGTTGCGCAGCGCGAGCTCCAGCGCTTCGCGTGCCTTGCCGAGTTCGCCATTGGCGGCGTAGAGCACCGCGAGATTGTTGTAGGGCTCCGGCAGCTCGGGAAAGTCTTGCGTGAGGCCGAGATACATGGCCTCCGCCTCGGCGCGCCGATTCAGCTCGGCGAGCATCACTGCCTTGAGGAAGCGCAGCTGCGCGTCGCGCGGTGCCGCTGCAATGGCGCGGTCGGCGCGCTGCAACGCGGCGGCGGTGTCGCCCGCGTGGAACAGGCGCTCGATCTCGCTGCGCTCGTCGGCATGCGCAGCGCCGAACATGGCGACGAGCGTGGCGCAGAGCGCGAAGCGATGCAGGCGGAAGAAGAGCGACATCGGCCGGAGCGAGGGGAGGGAAGAATTGCGGCAACCGGCGTCGGGTGCACGATGGCCGCGGGCTGCGGTGGCTGCTCGAAAAAGAGGCTCCCGCTATACTGATTCGATTGTAGCGACGCCCCAGCGGCCAGCCGGCCAGACCCTGATGTCTGCGGTGCCGGGTTCGGCAGGGGCCGTGATCGAGGCGCGGGAGGCCTCGGCCCGCAAGTCGCCCGACGCTTCGGTGGCCGACGGCCGCCTTTGTTTTCCTTGAGTCTTCGGTCGATGACCCTGCGCATCTACAACACGCTCTCACGCGAGCTGGAAACCTTCCGACCCCTCGAACCCGGCCACGTGCGCATGTACGTGTGCGGCATGACGATCTACGACCTGTGTCACGTCGGGCATGCACGCATGATGATGGCCTTCGACGTGGTCTACCGCTGGCTGCGCGCCTCGGGCTATCGCGTGACCTACGTGCGCAACATCACCGACATCGACGACAAGATCATCAAGCGTGCGCTCGAGCGCAGCATGCCGATCCGCGCGCTCACCGACGAGATGATCGCCGCGATGCATGCCGACATCGGCGCGCTCGGCATCGAGCGCCCGACCCATGAGCCGCGCGCCACCGAATACGTGCCGCAGATGCAGGCGATGATCTCTGCGCTGGAAGGCAAGGGCCTGGCCTATCGTGCGAGCAACGGCGACGTGAACTTCGCGGTGCGCAAGTTCCCCGGCTACGGCAAGCTGTCGGGCAAGTCGCTCGATGAGCTGCGTGCGGGCGAGCGCGTGGCGGTGGCCGATGGCAAGGAGGATCCGCTCGACTTCGTGTTGTGGAAGGCCGCCAAGGAGAGCGAGCCCGACGACGCCAAGTGGCCCGCGCCCTTCGGCCCCGGCCGCCCCGGCTGGCATATCGAATGCTCCGCGATGAGCTGCGCGCTGCTGGGCGAGCAGTTCGACATCCACGGGGGCGGCATGGATCTGCAGTTTCCTCACCACGAGAACGAGATCGCGCAGAGCGAGGGCGCGACCGGCAAGCCGTTCGTCAACGTGTGGATGCACAACGGCTTCCTGAATGTCGACAACGAGAAGATGTCGAAGTCGCTCGGCAACTTCTTCACCATCCGCGACGTGCTGAAGAGCTACGACGGCGAGACGCTGCGCTTCTTCATGCTGCGCACGCACTATCGCAGCCCGTTCAATTTCAGCGACGCCAACCTCGACGACGCACGCAATGCGCTGCGCCGGCTCTATACCGCGCTCGATGGCATTGATGTGCCCGAGGCGGTACAGGTCGACTGGAACCTGCCGCAGGCCGCGACCTTCCGTGCCGCGATGGACGACGACTTCAACACGCCCGGTGCAGTGGCCGTGCTGTTCGAGCTCGCGCATGAGCTCAACCGCACGCGTTCGACTGAGACCGCTGCGTTGCTGAAGGGGCTGGGCGCGGTGCTGGGCATCCTTCAGCAGTCGCCCCGCGCCTACCTGCAGGCGGGCACCGGTGTCGACGAGTCGACGATCCAGGCCATGATCACTGCGCGCGCCGAGGCCAAGAAGGCCCGCAACTTCGCCGAGGCCGACCGCATCCGCAAGGAGCTCGCGGCCCAGGGCATCGAGTTGCAGGATTCGCCTCAGGGCACGACCTGGGTCAAAGCGTAAGCCGTGGGTCGCAGTCCGGCGGGCGTGACGCCCGACTACTGGGACGAGGCCTGCAAGCACCTCGCCAAGCGCGACCGCGTGATGAAGAAGCTCATCCCGCAGTTCGGCGAGGCGCGCCTGCAAAGCCGTGGCGATGCCTTCACGACCCTGGCGCGCTCGATCGTCGGGCAGCAGATCTCCGTCTCGGCGGCTCAGGCGGTATGGGGTCGCTTCGCCGAGGCGGTGGGCGGGCCATCGAATCGCATCGCGCCTTCCGCGGTGCTGGGGGTCGACGTGCCCACGATGCGTGCAGCAGGGCTGTCGGCGCGCAAGGCCGACTACCTGCTCGACCTCGCGCAGCACTTCGAATCGGGCGCGGTCCATGTGCGGCAATGGCAGCAGATGGACGACGAGGCCATCATCGAGGAACTGGTCGCGATCCGCGGCATCGGCCGCTGGACGGCCGAGATATTCCTGATCTTCCACCTGATGCGGCCCAACGTGCTGCCGCTCGATGACCTCGGGCTGCTCAAGGGCATTTCGATCAACTACTTCAGCGGCGAGCCCGTGTCGCGCGCCGAGGCGCGCGAGCTGGGCGACGCCTGGGCGCCTTTTCGCTCGGTGGCCACGTGGTACATTTGGCGCAGCCTCGATCCGCTGCCGGTGGACTACTGATCCCGGCCCCGAGCGCGCCCAAGCGCATGCGCTGCCACAGCGCCTTCATCGAACCTCAACTCGACGAACCGGATGAGCAAACGACATTTCCTTGACTTCGAGCAGCCGATTGCCGAGCTCGAATCGAAGATCGAAGAGCTGCGCTACGTGCAGAGCGAGTCGGCCGTCGACATCTCGGAAGAGATTGAACGCCTCGACAAGAAGAGCACCCAGCTCACGAAGGACATCTACTCCAGCCTCTCGCCCTGGCAGGTGACGCAGATCGCGCGCCACCCGCAGCGGCCCTACACGCTGGACTATGTGAACGACATCTTCACCGACTTCCAGGAACTGCACGGCGACCGCGCCTTTGCCGATGATCTCTCGATCGTCGGCGGCCTGGCCCGCTTCAATGGGCAGGCCTGCATGGTCGTCGGCCACCAGAAGGGCCGCGACACCAAGGAGCGCGCTGCGCGCAACTTCGGCATGTCGCGCCCAGAGGGCTACCGCAAGGCCTTGCGCCTGATGAAGCTGGCCGAGAAATTCGGCCTGCCGGTCTTCACCTTCGTCGACACGCCGGGCGCCTATCCCGGCATCGGCGCCGAGGAGCGCGGCCAGTCGGAGGCCATCGGCCGCAACATCTTCGAGATGGCGCAGCTCGAGGTGCCCATCATCACGACGATCATCGGCGAAGGCGGCTCTGGCGGCGCGCTGGCGATCAGCGTGGCCGACCAGGTGCTGATGCTGCAGTTCTCGGTGTATTCGGTGATCTCGCCCGAAGGCTGTGCGTCCATCCTGTGGAAGACCGCCGATCGTGCGTCGGATGCGGCCGAGGCGCTGGGCATCACCGCGCATCGCCTGAAGGCACTGGGCCTGATCGACAAGATCGTCAGCGAGCCGGTGGGTGGCGCGCATCGCGATCCCAAGCACATGTCGGCCCAGCTCAAGCGCGCGCTCAACGAAGCGCTGCGCCAGGTGTCCGATCTGAAGGTCAAGGAACTGCTGCAGCGCCGCTACGAGCGCCTGCAGGCCTACGGCCGCTTCAGCGACACCAAGGAACGCTGAGCCGTTCCTTTTCCGCCCGGCCCGATCACGCCATGGCGCCACGCTGCGTAGCTGTGGCCCACAGCGGCGGCCGCGACTCCACCGCCTTGCTGCATGCCACGCTGCAGCAGGCGGCGATGCTGGATCTGCAGGTCATCGCGCTTCACGTCCATCACGGCCTGCAAGCTGCGGCCGATGAGTGGCTGCGGCATGTGCAGCGGCAATGCCAGCGCTGGGCCAGGCGCGGTCTTCCAGTTCGGTTGCTGCATCGCCGGCTCGCGGGGCAACCGGCGCGCGGCGAGAGCATCGAAGCCTGGGCGCGTCGCGGGCGTTATCGCGCGCTTGCCGAGATGGCGCATGAGGCGCGGGCCGGACTCGTGCTGTTGGCCCATCACCGCCGCGACCAGGCCGAGACGGTTGTGCTGCAGGCGTTGCGCGGCGGCGGTGCCGAGGCGCTGGCAGCCATGCCGAAGAGCGTCGAGCGGGAGGGGCTGGTGTGGGCTCGCCCGTGGCTCGATCAGCCTCGCGAGGCCATCGAGGCCTACGTGAAGCGGCACCGGCTGCGCTATGTCGACGATGCCAGCAACGATGATCCCCGCTTTGCGCGCAATCGGCTGCGTCTTCAGGTGTGGCCGGCGCTGTCGCAAGCCTTTGCGGATGTGGAGTCGAGCTTGGTTGCTGCCGCACGGCGCGCCCAGCAGGAAGCCGACTGTCTGCGTGAGCTGGCGCAGCAGGACCTGTCCGGCATCGCGCAAGGGCAGCACCTGCGCATCGATGCGTGGTGCGCTCTGTCGCCTGCGCGCCGCGCGAACGCGTTGCGAGCCTGGATGCGCCAACGCAGCGGGCATGGCGCCAGCGGCTCGCTGATCGAGCGGCTGCTCGACGAACTCCCTCAAAGCGCCGGGCCGGCCCGTTGGCCGGGGGAGGGGGGCGAATGGGTGCGGTATCGCGGCCAACTCTCGTGGTCGCCTGAGGCCGACGCTCAGGTGGATCCTCCGATGTCTTCGCAGCTGCTGCGCATCGATGGGCCTGGCAGTTATGCGCTGCATGAATGGGGCGGTGAACTCCTCGTCGAGGCGACTGCTTGCGAGGGCCTGGCGGTCGGTCGGTTCGAGCAGCCGGTCGAACTGCGGCCGCGCGTGGGGGCGGAACAGTTCCAGTGCCGGCCCCGCAGCCTGCCTCGCAGCCTGAAGAAGCAATTCCAGGCCGCAGGCGTCGCGCCTTGGCAGCGCACAGGGCCGCTGGTGTATTGCGGGCAGGAGCTGGTGTTCGTCCCCGGACTGGGGATGGATGCCCGCGCCTGGGCGGCGCCGGGCGAGCCGCAGTGGCGGCTGCAATGGGTTCCTGCGCGAAACGCGGCACAGTACCGCGGCTGAAACCCGGGAAGACCCTGATCGGGCCGTTAGAATCGAGGGTTTGCGATCACCACAGGTCGCGCGCGCTTTCCTCCACTGCTTCCCAGCAAGCTCCATGGCATTGATCGTTCACAAGTACGGCGGCACGTCGATGGGCTCGACCGAGCGCATCCGCAACGTCGCCAAGCGCGTGGCCAAATGGGCCCGTGCCGGCCACCAGATGGTGGTCGTTCCCTCCGCGATGAGCGGCGAAACGAACCGGCTGCTCGGGCTGGCGAAAGAGCTGGCGCCTTCGCAGATCACCGCTGCGGTCAACCGCGAGCTCGACATGATCGCCGCCACCGGCGAGCAGGTGTCGGTGGGGCTGCTGGCGATCGCGCTGCAGGCCGAAGGGCTTGAGGCCGTGAGCTACACCGGCTGGCAGGTGCCGGTCGAGACCGATTCGTCGTTCACCAAGGCCCGCATCCAGCGCATCGACGACACCCGTGTGCGTGCCGACCTCGCCGCCGGCAAGGTCGTGATCATCACCGGCTTCCAGGGCATCGACCCCGAGGGCCACATCACCACGCTGGGCCGCGGCGGCTCCGACACCTCGGCCGTGGCCGTGGCGGCGGCGATGAAGGCCGACGAGTGCCTGATCTACACGGATGTGGACGGCGTCTACACCACCGATCCGCGGGTGGTACCCGAGGCGCGCCGCCTGCACACCATCACCTTCGAAGAGATGCTCGAGATGGCGAGCCTGGGCTCCAAGGTGCTGCAGATCCGCTCGGTGGAATTCGCAGGCAAGTACCGCGTGCCGCTGCGCGTGCTGTCGAGCTTTACCCCGTGGGACATCGATCTGGAAGAGGAAGCCCGTTCGGGCACGCTGATCACGTTTGAGGAAGACGAGAAAATGGAACAAGCCGTTGTGTCGGGCATCGCGTTCAACCGCGATGAAGCCAAGCTCACCGTGATGGGCGTGCCGGACAAGCCGGGCATCGCCTACCAGATCCTGGGCCCGATCGCCGATGCCAACATCGACATCGACGTGATCATCCAGAACGTCTCGCACGACGGCAAGACCGACTTCTCGTTCACTGTGCACCGCAACGACTACCCGCGCGCGCTCGAACTGCTGAAGACCCAGGTCGGCCCGGCCTGCGGGGCGACCGAGGTGCTCGGCGACCCCAAGATCTGCAAGGTCAGCATCGTCGGCATCGGCATGCGCAGCCATGTGGGCGTGGCCAGCAAGATGTTCCGCGCGCTGAGCGAAGAGGGCATCAACATCCAGATGATCAGCACCAGCGAGATCAAGACCAGCGTTGTGATCGACGAGAAGTACATGGAGCTCGCGGTGCGCGCGCTGCACAAGGCCTTCGATCTCGAAATCGATCCGAAGTGATCGTGCGTTCTGGCCGTTTTTAAGGCTAGAATGCGCAGCTTTCCGGCTGGAGTCGTGACCGAGTGGCCGAAGGTGCTCCCCTGCTAAGGGAGTATGTGGGCAAAACCTGCATCGAGGGTTCGAATCCCTCCGACTCCGCCAAAATACAAAAGCCACCCAACGGGTGGCTTTTTCTATTTGCGCTTCTTAAAGCGCATAGGTGCGGTCAGCGGGCGAGCGAGAAGCCGAGGCTGTTGTTCGAGGCGCGGGCGCGGTCCAGCGAGCGCATGCGGTCTTCGAGGTCGTAGACGTCGGTGGCTGCGGCGAGGTAGCGCTCCTCGGCGGTCGCTTGGGTTTCGAACAGGTCCGCAAACAGGGTCTTCAGGAACTGGATCAAGGTCTTCATCTGCATCCGGCGGCCTTTTGAGCCGTCGCTCCGGGGGGCTCCGAGATATTCGGGTTTACCCTGGTGATTAGTGTAAACCCTTAGATCGTTCGCTGCCAACCTGAGCGGTTAGAGCGTGTGAACTAGGCCACGGGCAGGCACGGCGCCTGCCGTCTCCTGAAGGTGAATCCTCAGGAGATGCACCAGATGTACTGTCATTCCACGCCCCCTACGCCGTCTTATCGGCCACCACATCACCAGCAGGGCGACGAGCTGCCGTTCCCGCCGGAGCTCGATCCGCCGCCGCCCGACCCGCAGATGCCGGAGCCCGATGAATACGGGCCGCCGCCGCACGTCGTGCTGCACTGATCGGCAACGACTACCACCTCTCGTCCCGATGGAGTACCGCAACCCCTTTCGATCCCATCCGATCCTGACCAGCCTCGGCTCCGTGCTCGTCGTGCTGGTGGTGGCGTTCGGTGTGTGCGAATGGATGGGGTGGCCGTTCCTGCGTGGCCCGCTCGAGCGCTTCCTGGACACGCGGCTCGAGCGCCGCGTCGAGGTCGGACCGGCCTTCAGGATGCATACGCTGGGCGAGTTGAGTGTGCGCAGCGATCGGCTCGCGATCGGTCCGCCGCGCTGGGCCGCGCAGCCCGACGAGCGCTTCTTCGAGGCGCGCGACGTGACGCTTCGTCTGCCGTGGTCGACGCTGTGGCACCTGGCGACCAGCAAGGAGCCTCAGCCTTTGCACGTGCGGTCGCTCGAGGTCGGCGGCTTCGACGCGTTGCTGTGGCGCCGTGCCGACGGCCGGGCCAACTGGGACTTCGCCTCGCATGAGGCGCGCGCAGGCCAAGGCCGCATTCCGGAATTCGAGCATCTGATGGTGCGGGATGGCCACCTGCAATTGGACGACGCACCCACCGACGTGCATCTGAAGGCCGATGCCAGCACC
Organism: uncultured bacterium; assembly: GCA_966212505.1. Lineage (GTDB taxonomy): Bacteria > Pseudomonadota > Gammaproteobacteria > Burkholderiales > Burkholderiaceae_C > CAMLIZ01. Next base: position 52,697 of record CBIHRS010000017.1, on the reverse strand, counting down.
GAAGAAGGCACGGCGGGCGGCCGCGAAGCCGGCTTGCGGATCAAGGGCGACGGCCGTTATCGCGAGGGGCAGTTCAGCTTCACGATGCATTCGAACGGCGTGCTGCCGCTGGTGGCGCCCGAGGGCAGCAGCGTCGCGGTGCCGGTGACGCTGCAGGCACACACGCCCAATCTGAAGCTGAAGTTCGACGGCCAGGCGCAGGACGTGGTGCACCTCGAGGCGCTGAACGGCCGCTTCGTGGTCAGCGGCACGTCCCTCGCTAAGGCGGGCAAGCCCTTCGGCGTGACGCTGCCGACGACCGCCGCCTTCGAGATGGAGGGCAAGCTCGGCAAGTCAGGCCAGGTGTGGAAGGCGAACGTCGGCCGTTTCGAGGTGGGTTCCAGCCGCCTGGCGGGCGACTTCACCTTCGACCGGCGACCGTCGCCGCCCTTGCTGACCGGCGTGCTGCGCGGGCGCAATCTCGACCTCGCCGACCTAGGCCCGGCCCTCGGTGCGCCCGCGCCGGGCGCCGGCCATCCGTCCAAGCCCGCGGGCAAGGTGCTGCCCGACCGCAGCTTCGACATTCCGTCGCTGAAGATGATGAATGCCGATGTGCGCGTCGACCTCCAGCAGGCCGACCTGCACACCGCCTACCTCGAGCCGCTGACACCGCTCCGCGGCCGCATCGGCCTGCACGACGGGGTGTTGACGGTCGACCAGTTGCTGGCGCGCATGTCCGGCGGCGAGATCCAGGGCCAGCTCGGCCTGGATGGCCGCAACACGGCGAAGCCACGATGGGCTGGCGACCTGCACTGGAGCGGCGTGCAACTGGAGCGCTGGCTCAAGATGCGCAACCAGCACACTGCCGAGGCGCGTGAGAAGGGTGCTGCCGCAGCACCGAAGGCCGAGGCGAGCTACATCACCGGCCGCATGGGCGGCCACATCAAGTTCACCGGCACCGGGCGCTCGACGGCCGACATGCTGGCCTCGCTCGATGGCACGGTCGCCGCCTGGGTCAACGACGGTCGCGTTTCACACCTGGCCATGGAGGCCGCCGGCCTCGACATCGCGCAGGCGCTGGGCGTGCTGGTGAAGGGCGACAACGAGCTGCCGATGCAGTGCGCGGTCACGCAGTTCACCGCGCGCAATGGCGAGCTGCATGCCGATGTGGGCATCGTCGACACCTCGGACACCACGCTGCTGGTGGGCGGCGACGTGTCGCTCGCCAAGGAGCAGCTGGGGCTGGTGGCGCATGCCGACCCGAAGGACTTCTCGCCGATGACGTTGCGCTCACCGGTGCATCTGGAGGGCAGCTTCGCGCAGCCCCACGTGCGGCTCGAAGCCAAGCCGATCGGCTTGAAGGCGGTGGCAGCGCTGGCCTTGGGTGCTGTCCATCCGCTCGCGGCGCTGATCCCGCTGATCGACCCCGGCAAGAAGGCGCCGATCGGCTGCCAGCAGGCGATGGAGCGGCTGCGCGGCCGGCATGACATGCCGGTGCAACCGACGCGGCCGCCGGCCGAGCGCGGGCCGTTGACGGCCCAGGCGCCGGGCGGTGCCAAGCAGCCCCCGCGGCGCTGAACCACGGGGGCACCAGCTCTACTTGCCGTCGTCGCCCGCGTCGGGCGTTTCCTGGGCGTATTCCTTGAGCCGGTTGTACAGGGTCTTCAGGCTCACGCCGAGGGCCGCCGCGGTCTTTTCCTTGTGGTTGCCGAAGCGCTGCAAGGTGGCGAGGATCAGCGTGCGCTCCACCTCGGCCAGCGGCGTGCCGACGCGCACGCTGATGCTGGCGCTGTCGGCGGCCGGCGCGCGGTTGGGCACCTCGAACTGCAGCCACTCGTCGGTGATCTCGTGGCCTTCTTCCATGAGGTACACGCGCTGCACGACGTTGCGCAGCTCGCGCACGTTGCCGGGCCAGCGGTAGCTGCGCATCTTGTCGAGCGCCTGCGGGGCGAAGCGCTTGTTCTGGCCTTCGCGCCTGCAGATGTCCTGCAGGAAGTGCTCGGCCAGCAGCGGGATGTCCTCGAGCCGGTCCTGCAGCGGCGGCAGGTGGATCGGGAACACGTTGAGGCGGTACAGCAGGTCTTCGCGCAGCTTGCCCGAGGCCACCGCCTGTTCGGGCACGCGGTTGGTGGCGGCGATGACGCGGATGTCGGTCTCGATCGGCGTGGTGGAGCCCACGCGCATGAAGGTGCCGGTCTCGAGCACGCGCAGCAACTTGACCTGCAGCTCCAGCGGCATCTCGGTGATTTCGTCGAGGAACAGCGTGCCGCCGTGGGCGCGCTCGAAGAAGCCGAGATGCTGCCGGTCGGCGCCGGTGAAGCTGCCTTTCTCGTGGCCGAAGATCTCGCTCTCGATCAGGTGCGGCGAGATGGCGCCGCAGTTGACCGCGAGGAAGGGCTGCTTGCGGCGGCGCGACAGATCGTGGATCGTGCGCGCGGCCACTTCCTTGCCGGTGCCGCTCTCGCCGGTGATCAGCACGGTGACGGCGGTGCCGGCCACGCGCGAGATCTGCTCGTATACCCGCTGCATCGCGGGCGAGCGGCCCCACATGTGGCCGAAGCGGCCGGTCTTCTCGAACTCCGACTTCATGTCGGCGAGCTCGGCCTTCAGCGCCGACGGCTTCATCACGCGCGACAGGATGCCCTGCAGCTGCTTGATGTTGATCGGCTTGATCAGGTAGTCGGCGGCGCCCATCCGCAGGGCCTGGATCGATGTTTCAAGGCTCGCGTGGCCGGTGATCAGCACCACCTCGGTGTTGGCCAGCGTCTCGGGTTCCTTGAACAGATCCATGCCGCTGCCGTCGGGCAGCATCAGATCCAGCAGCACGATGTCCGGTTCGCGCATCGCCAGGTGGCGGCGCGCATCGCGCAGGGTTTGCGCCGTGGCGGCGGTGAAGCCTTCACTGGCGATCAGGGCCGCCATCATTTCGGCGGAATCGGCATCGTCTTCGACGATGAGTGCGTGTCCCATGGCCTTCCCTCGTTGTGATGTCCTGTCCCTCAAGCGTGCGAGGAGCGGTGTCTGGGGTCGATGGCAGCACGGCCATCACGTGGAATGTGAATTATGGAACCTTGCATCTGAATGTCCATGTATATCCGCGTCGGAGCGCGGGCGCAGCAGTTCGGCGAGCGTACTGCGCAGTTGCTCCGGGTCCATCGGTTTGCCCAGATGGGCGTCGAAGCCAGCCGCGAGCGCGCGGACCCGGTCGCTCGGGCTGGCAAAAGCGGTCAGCGCCACGGCCGGCATGGCCGGTTCGCCGCGCTGGCGGTGCAGTTCCCGCACGCGGCGGATGAAGCTGTAGCCGTCTTCCCCCGGCATCGCGATGTCGGAGATCAGCACTTCGGGCCGCTGCCCCGGCTGCACGCCGCGCAGGTAGGAAAAGCCTTCCTCGGCGGTGCCGAAGAACACCGCGTTCACCAGCTCCTCCTGCAGCAGCAGCTCGAGGATCTGCCGGCCCTCGGGGTCGTCTTCGAGCACCACGACACGCCGGCCCGACAGCGGCGGCGCCGGCACGGCCACCGCGTTGACGGGCAACGGCTGCGCGGGTTGGGGCGGCGGCGCCGGCAATTCGATCGTGAAGGTGGCGCCCTGGTCGAGCCCGGGGCTGTGCACGCCGAGCTTGCCGCCATGCAGCTCGACGAGCTGCCGCGCAAGCGCCAGGCCCAGGCCAAGGCCGCCCTGGCGGCGCGTGCTGGAGCTGCCGCTGGCCTGCCTGAACGGCTCGAACACGCGGGCCTGCTGCGCCGGCTCGAGGCCCACGCCGGTGTCGCTCACCGCGATGGCCAGCCGATCGCCGCGCCGTTCGCTGCGCACCTCGATGCGGCCTTCGGCCGGCGTGAACTTGACCGCGTTCGACAGCAGGTTGACCAGCGCCTGGCGCAGCCGCTCGGCATCGGCCTGGATCAGCGGCACGTCGGCCGCATGGCTCACCTCAAGGCGCAGCCGCTTGTCGGCGGCCGTAGGGCGGAAGGTGTCGACCGCCTGCTCGATCAGCGCAGCCAGCGGCGTGGGGCGCAGCTCGAGCTTGACCTTGCCGCGCAGCAGGCGCTGGGTGTCGAGCAGGTCGTCGACCATGCGCGCCTGGGCCGAGACGTTGCGGTCGATCGCATCGAGCGGGCGCATCTGCGAGGGCGGCAGCTGCGCGGTCTTGCGCAGCACATGCGCCCAGCCGCGGATCGCGTTCAGCGGCGAGCGCAGCTCATGCGAGACGACCGCGAGGAATTCGTCCTTGGCCGAAGCCAGTGCCTCGGCCTCGCTGCGCGCCGCGCGCTCGCGCGCCAGCAGCTCTTCGCGCTCCAGGTCGCGCAGCTTGCGCTCGGTGATGTCCTCGGCGATGCCGCCGATGCGCAGCACGCGGCCGTTCTCGGTCTGCAGGTGGAAGCGGCGATCGCGCACCCACAGCTGCGTGCCGTCGGCGCGCTGCAGGCGGTATTCGCGCACCGGCTCATGGCCATCGGTTCCGGGCATGCTGGCGTAGAAGGGGCTGGGCAGCGCGCCGCGATCGTCGGTGTGCACGGCGCGCAGCCAGACGGCCGGATCGGCCGGCAGCGCCTGCGCCGGCATTCCCCACAGGCGCTCGAAGGCCGGGCTCACGTACAGCAGCTCGTCGCGCGCGAGATCGGCAAACCAGAACACGTCGTCGCTGCTCTGCGCGAACTGGCGGAAGCGCTGCTCGCTGTCCTGCAGCGCCAGCAGCGCACGCCGGCGGTGGGTCACGTCATAGGCGATGCACAGCACGCTCTCGATCTGCCCGTCGGCATCGGCCTCAGGCACCAGGCGGCAGACGTAGTGGCGCAGGTCGCCGGTGGGCGAGCGTGTGCTGAATTCGCACTCCTGCTCCTCGTGTTGCCGCAAGGCTTGCCGGGCCGCGGCCGTCCAGCACTCCGCCGCCTCGGCCGGCACGCCGGCCTGCGCCGCGGTGCGGCCGAGCAGCGCCGCTTCCGTGAGGCCGAACGCATCGAGCAGCGCGTGGTTGGCGTAGACATGCCGCATCTGCAGATCGAGCCGCGTGATGCCGTCGGGCGCGTTGTCGACCAGCGTGCGGAACTCGCGCTCGCGGCGGTCGAGCGCGGCCTCCACGCGCTTCTGGCCTTCGATCTCGGTGGCCATGCCGGCCCACATCTGCGGGCGGCCCTGCGCATCGCGCAGCAGCTTGGCGCGCGACAGATGCCAGCGGAACTCGCCGCTCGCACGGCGCAGCCTGAACTCGGTTTCCAGGGTGTCGTCCCGCGTGGCCGGGTGGCCGTGCTGCCATTGCCGCAGCAGGCGCAGGTGGTCTTCCGGATGGACGAGGTCGATCCACTGCCGTGCCAGCGCCTGCGGGCTGCCGACGCCGGTGTAGTCGAGCCAGTGCCGGTTGACGAACACCTGCCGGCCGTCGGGCGTGCAGGCATACAGCAGCGCCGGCACCGCGTCGGCCAGAGCGCCGAGCGGCAGCGCGGCCAGGCCGGCTTCCGCGGTGCCGGACTCCAGCAGCAGGCATTGCGGCAGGCTGCCTTCTTCCGCCGAAGCGGGACGAGCACCATCGCCGCCTTCGAGATCCGAAGACCACTGGAGGCCGGCCATCTGGCCGTGGAATGCGGGAACGCCGATCACGGGGAGTCGGGTCCGGTCAACGGCGTTCGCAGGCGTAGGAGTGCGCTCCGCGCCGATCGTGTCCCGGGGCCGGACGGTCGGCGACGACCGTGCGCCGCGGCTCGCCCGGATGGGCGCGGCGGCGTTCCACATCCACCTCATGGCGGCGCGCGTCGGCTTCGCGCGCAACCGTGTGGGCGGGGGCGTTGATCTGGGCCATGTAGGCGCTCCTGTCGGCAAGCTGAACACCCCTCCAGCGCAAATCCCGTGCCTACCTGTTGCGCGCCGGGTCGGAACGTGATTTCCCGGCTTCCGTGGCACGCCGGTTGCCGAGGTCCGATGACAGCGGCGCGCCCCGGTTGCCAGAGGAGCCGAGGCGCGCAACGGGGCTGAAAACCGGGTGCCACAGGCAGCTTGCAGCGCCTTTGGCGGCTCGGCATGGCAGCCCCAGAAGCCCGGCAACTTGTGCCGCAGTTCTTGCACCTTCTTCAGGAGATCGAAATGGCTCAGATGGACAACCCCAGCACCTCCTCCACGACGACCACCGGCACCTCGACGAACGGCGCGGCCGGCACGCCGCAGAAGGTGGTCGACCGGGCGGCGCAGGCCGCGCATTCGGCGGTCGACCGCGTGGCCGCGGCCGCCGGCCCGGCGATCGACAAGGTGCGCAGCGGTGCGAGCGCAGCGGCTGAGACGATCCAGTCCAAGGCCGACGCCCTCGGCGCGCTCGAAGAGCAATGGGTCGCCAGCGCCCGCAACTACGTGCGTGACCATCCCTTCACCGCGGTGACCATCGGCGTGCTCGCCGGCATGCTGATCGGCCGCATGGGCGGCGGGCGCTCGCAATGAGCGTGAGGCCCGCGATGGAGCCCGGCAATCAAGCTCCGGCGTCCGACGCGCCGGCCGATGTCGCGGGCCTCGACGGCCTGGACGGCGCGAGCCTGCCCGAGGCGGCGCGCGCCGCCTGGGACGACATGCGCGGCGCGGTCAGCGAGCGCGCCAAGCTGCTGACGCTGGAGCTGCGCCTGGCCGGCATGACGCTGGTGCAGCTGGTGATCTATGCGGTGATCGTCGCCGTGCTGGTCATCAGCGCCTGGCTCGGGCTGATGGGCGCCCTCGTCGTGACCTTCGTGAACGTCGGGCTGCACTGGGCGCTGGCGCTCGGGATCGGCATCGTCGTCAACCTCGGGGTGGCCGCCTGGCTGCTCAAGCTGATGAACGGCCTGGTCGAGCGCGTGGGCCTGCCAGCCAGCCTGCGCCAGCTCGAAGGCCACAAGGGCGCCTCGGCGACCTGATCACAACCACACCCCAGGAGGCACAGCATGCTGCAAAAGCAGCTCCGGCGGCTCGAGATGGAGATCCGCGACAGCGAGGCGCGCGTGCGCCTGCACGACACCCGGCTCAAGCACAGCGCGCATGCGCTGCGCGAGGGTGCGATCCATGCGGTCGGCTCCAAGCTGCTGGCCGGCGGCGTGGCGCTGGCGGCGGTGTGGCTGCTGAAGCCGCGCCATGCGGCAGCCCATCACGGGCGCCACGCCGAAGCGGCGCATGCGCCACGCCGCGGTGCAACGGCGGGCGTGCTCGAGCTGCTGGAGCGCTGGGGCCCGGTGCTGCTGCCGATGCTGGCGCCGCTGCTCGACCGCAAGGTGGCCACCTTCCTCGGCTCCCTCGGGCTGCCGGTGCCGGTGAAGCAGGCGGCACCGCTGCCCACGGTGGAGCAGCTGGATCTGCCGGCCTATGCCGGCGCGTGGTACGTGATCGCCCATCTGCCCGGCCGCGAAGACAAGGACTGTGCGCGTGACACCCACACCGATTTCCGGCTCGACGAGCGCGGCATCGAGGTGCACCACCGCTGCATCCACGACGACGGCCGGCTTTCGGAAGCCAAGGGCCGCATGCGCCAGCCCGATGCGCGCCTGCCGGGCCAGCTCGAGGTCACCTATGCGCCGGCCTGGCTGCGCTGGTGGCCGGGCGTGTGGCGTGACCACTGGGTGATGCACCTCGACGAAGACGGCTTCGCGCTGGTCGGCACGCCCGAACGCGATGGTCTGTGGCTGCTGTCGCGCACGCCGCAATTGCCGGAGCCCACCGTCGAGGCGATGCAGGCGCTGGCGCAGCGCCACGGCTTCGACACCACGCGCTGGCAGCGCGTGCCGCAGAGCGACCCGCAGCCGCATCCCTGACACGAAAAAAAGCCGGGTTCGAAACCCGGCTTCCACACGCGCCTTCAGCGCAGCGTCAGTTCTTCGGTCATTCGTTGCCCGAACGGCCGCCCGACGAGCTTTCGCGGCGGGTCTGGCTGTCGAGGTTGCTGCCCTGCGAGCGTTCGCCCTGCATCGAACCCGAGCCGGAGCCTGAACCCGAGGAGGCCTGGCTGCGGTCGGACGACTGCTGGCCCGATTGCTGGCCGGACTGCGAGCCCGATTGCGACGACTGGTTGCCGCTCGAGGCCTGGCCGCGATCGCTCTGCTGCGTGCTGCCCTGGCCGCTGCGCTGCTGCGAGCCGCTCTGCGAGGCCTGGCCGCGGTTGCTGTCCTGGCTGGTGCCTTGCTGCTGCTGGCGCTGGCTGTCGTCCTGCTGCTGTTGCGATGGGTTGTTGCGTTGCTGTGTCATGCCTATCTCCTTTGTTTCAGGGTGACGAGAGGTGCACCGGAGCGCACACCTTGCAACGGCAACCCGGGTGCCCGTGGCGAGCAGGGCAAATAGGCACGCACGTTGCCGTTCTCCCATTGCCCGGCCCTCGTGCCGACCCGACCTTGTTGCGACCTCGTTGCAAAGGAGTTCCCCATGAAAAATCGATTCATCGCCGTTCCGCTCTCCGCGCTGTTGCTCGCCGGCTCCGCCGCCACGATGGCGCAGAACGCCACCACCTCCGGCACCACCGCGCCCAGCACCGTCACCACCACCACTGGCGACAAAGTGCCGGTGACCGACCGCCAGGCCGAGAAGTCGTGGGAGCGCACGCACCGCGCCAGCAAGATCATCGGCACCGACGTGCGCAACCGCCAGGGCCAGAAGATCGGCGACATCAAGGACGTGGTGCTCGACACCAACGGCCAGATCGCCTACACGGTCGTGTCGACCGGCGGCTTCCTCGGCGTGGGCGACCGCCTGCATGCCATCCCCTGGACCGCGCTGCAGAAGGAAGGCGACAACAACTACTTCGTGCTCGACATCGACAAGGAGCGCCTGAAGAAGGCCCCCGGCTTCGATTCGAAGCACTGGCCCAACATGGCCGACGAGCGCTGGAACGCCGACACGCGCGGCTACTACTCGACCCCCAGCCGCTGAACGCGGCCGGAGAAAGGAGCTGAACGTATGCAGACCCCCAACACCGGAACCGGCAGCCCCGGCGCCCGCATCCAGGGCTCCGGCGCCTACACCAACGACAGCGGCCCGGGCCCGCGCCTGATGACCGCCTCCACGCTCACCGGCGACAAGGTGATCAACCGCTCGGGCGAGACGCTGGGCGACATCGACGAGATCATGCTCGACGTGCCGCGCGGTCGCATCGCCTATGCGGTGATGTCGGCGGGCGGCGTGCTGGGCGTGGGCGAGAAGCTGTTCGCCATTCCCTGGCAGGCGCTGGTGCTCGACACCGACCGCCACTGCTTCGTCCTCGACGTGCCGAAGGAGCGCTTCAAGGATGCACCAGGGTTTGACAAGGACCACTGGCCCGAGCAGGCCGACGAGCAATGGCATCGTGACCTGCACGCGTACTACGGCGCGGCCGTGTACTGGGAGTGAGCAACCGGAGGACCTCGATGAACCGCAGCCTGATCTGGATTGCCGCACTGGCCGGCCTGCTGGCCGGCGCCAGCCTCGCGACGCACCGCCGGCGCGAGCGTGAACGGCGGCTCTCGCCCGCCAAGCCCGAACCTCTGCAGACCTGGGAAGGCGAGGGCGGCGCCGTGCCGCTGCGCACCGGCCGCACGGCCCAGCAGGTCACGCCGCCGCAGCGGTTCGAGGACACCGAGGCCGCCAAGCTGCCCGAGCAGTTCGGGCAGACCCACCACTGACGGCAACGTCTTCCGTCAGTGGGCGGGGCGCCTGTGGGGCTTGAGCAAGGCCAGCAGGCGCCGTTCGCTTTCCTTCAGGCCGCGCGGAGCACGCGCGGCCTTTTCACGCGCCGCGTGCAGCCGGCCTTCGGTGAAGCTGCTCAGCACCAGCGGATGCACGTAGGCCTTGCGGCACACCGACACGGTGTGCCCCAGCTGGCCCGCCACGCCGGTGATCACCTCCTTGATGAGGCGCTGCGCCTGCGTGGCGTTCTCGGCCACCTCGCAGTCGGCCAGACGCTCCAGCGCCAACGCGCTCGCATGCCAGGTGCGGAAGTCCTTGGCGGTGAAGTCGCCGCCTGAAGCCTCGCGCAGGTAGTCGTTGACCTCGGCGGAGCCGATCGCGTGCGTGTGGCCGTCGTCGTCGAGGTACTGGAACAGCTCCTGCCCCGGCAGGTCCTGCAGCTTGCGCACGATGCGGGCGATGCGCGGGTCGTCGATCTGCACCTGCTGGCGCACGCCGCTCTTGCCGCGGAACGACAGCCGCACCGTGCCGCCCTTCACCGCGACATGGCGGTTGCGCAGCGTGGTGAGGCCGTAGGATCCGTTGCTGCGGGTGTATTCCTCGTTGCCCACGCGCAGGTAGGTGGTGTCGAGCAGGCGCACGATGGTGGCCAGCACCTTGGCCTTGCTCAGGCCGGAGAGCTTGAGGTCGCGCTCCACGCGGCGGCGGATGCGCGGCAGCGCCAGCGCGAAGGCGCGCATGCGGTCGAACTTGTCGGCATCGCGCAGCGCCTGCCACAGCGGGTGGTAGCGATACTGCTTGCGGCCGCGCGCATCGCGGCCGGTGGCCTGCAGGTGCCCTTGCGGCAGCGGGCAGATCCACACGTTCTCGTAGGCCGGGGGGATCGCGAGGCTGCGGATGCGGCGCAATGATTCCTCGTCGCGGATCACGCGGCCTTCGGTGTCGAGGTAGACGAACTCGTCGCCGCGGCGCTCGCGCCGCCAGCCGGGCATCGTGTCGTCGACGTAGATCAGCTCCTCGATGGCTGCCTGCTCGCCGGCCTCGACGGCGGCGAGCAGGGCCTGCGCCGCCGAGCCGGCTGCGGCCTTCATCGCGTCAGCGCCCGCTCGCCGGGGCACTGCTCACCGTGCTCGGCTTCGGTGGCGGCACGCCCTTGTTGTTGCTGCGGTCGCAGGCCGCGAGGACGAGCGCGCACGCGAGCGACAGGCAGAGACCGCAAAGGCGCATCGCGCAACCGTCAGGCCGTGGTCGGATAGCGGTCGCGCAGCATCTTGATCTGGTCATGGTTGCGCTGTGCGCCCAGCATCTGCCGTTCGACCAGGCTGCGGATGGCTTCCGGCAGCGGCTTTTCCATCGCTTCGCGGTACTTCTTCACCGCCACGTCCTCGCCGCGCTCGCATTCCTCGAGCATCGCGTGGTCGTCGTAGCCGGTGAGCGCGCTGCGCACGGCCACCCAGCCGCGGTGGAGCGCGCCGGCAGCGGTGCCGGTGGTGTCGGGCTTGCCGCCCAGCGCCACCACCTGCGCCTGCAGTTCCTCGGCGGCGCGCCGGCAGTCCTGCGCGCGCACGCTGAACACGTTCTTCAGCTCGGCGGCCTTGGCGTGTTCGGCACACGAGTTGAAGCCGTATTCGCCGTCCTTGCAGGTTTCGATCAGGTCGTTCAGCACGTCCACGACATCGTCATTGCTCATCGTTCGCTCCTCACCTTCGGCTGAAGGTTCCAGGGTTGAAGAAAACACGGGACAAAAAGCACCCGTGGCTGCGCTTTCGCTGGGCAGTTGCCGTGCCCAGCGGCCGCGGAGCCGGGCGATGGCATAGCGCTTGCCGTAATGGCTGATCTTCAGGGAGAGATGTGATGACCCCATGGATCGTCGTGCTGCTGCGCGGTGTCGCGCCGTCGACTTGGGCCTCGTGCAAGCGTGTGCTCGATGCGGTGGCCGAGGTGGCGCCGATACCGGTGACGCTGCTGGTGGTGCCGCGGCTGCACGGCGAGCCGCACAGCGCGCTGTTCGATGCGCAGCTCTCGCGCCGGCTCGACCGCGGCGACGAGCTCGCGCTGCACGGCTACATGCATGAGGAAGACGGCCCATCGCGCGGCACCTTCGACCAGCTGCGCCGCAGCTACACCGGCGCCGAAGCCGAGTTCCGCAGCCTGCGCTGCGACGATGCGCTGCAGCGCCTGCATGCCGGCATGCGCTGGTTTGCCGCCAGCGGCTGGCCCCTGGCCGGCTTCGTCGCGCCGCATGCCGTGATCGGCCCGGGCGCCTGGGCCGCTTTGCGGCTCACGCCGTTTACCTACACGCTGACGCAGGATGCGCTGTGCCTGCTGCGCAGCGACGATCAACTGCCAAGCCACACGGTGCTGCACGACTGCCGCTCGGCCTGGTCGCGCGCCCTCACGCTGGCCTGGAACGAATGGCCGGGGCGCCTCGGGCAGGATGCTGCGCCGCTGCTGCGGCTCGAGCTGTCGCCGCACGATGCCGACCATCCGAAGGTCCGGCAGGCCTGGCAGCGCTGCCTGCACCGGCACCTGCAGTACCGCCACTCGCACACCGCGGCCGGCGTGGCGCAGTGGTGGGAGCGGCAGCCGCAGCGCCTGGCCGAGCGTGATGCGGCAGCCCGCGAAACGAGCTCGCTGCACGCCTGATGGACTGGCAGTTTCTACGCACCGAATTGCAGTCGTACGACATCGCGCTGTTCAAGCTCGGCGCGGCCGAGATCACCGTGTCGTCGCTGCTCAAGCTGCTCGTGCTGGGCGGCCTGCTGTTCCTGATCGCGGGCCGCTTCAGCCGCTGGACGCTGGACAAGCTGCTGCGCCACACGCACATGGATGCGGGCCAGCGCGCGGCCGTCACCGGCCTGGTGCACTACGTGGTGCTGGTGGTGGGCGCGGTGGTGATCCTGCAGAACGCCGGCATCAACCTCACCGCGTTTGCCGTGGTGGCCAGTGCGCTGGGCGTCGGCGTGGGCTTCGGGCTGCAGAACATCATCAGCAACTTCATCAGCGGGCTGATCATCATGCTCGAGCGGCCGATCCAGGTGGGCGACCGCATCGAGTTGGCCGGCGTGGAAGGCGTGGTGCAAGAGATCGGCGCACGCCGCGTCACGGTGGTCACGCCCGACCGCATCGCGATCCTGGTGGCCAACCAGCGCTTCATCACCGACAACGTCACCAACTACGTCTACCTCGACCGCGAGATCCGGCTGCGCGTGCCGGTGAGCGTCGCGCAGGGCACCGACGTGCGGCTGGTCGAGCGCCTGCTGCTCGAGGCCGCGAAGTCGCAGCCGCGGGTGCACCAGAACCCGCCGCCCACGGTGGCGCTGACCACGCTGGGCGGCACCGCCATCGGCTTCGAGCTGCTGGTGTGGTACGACGGGCAGGACTGCAGCCGGCAGGAGGTGCTGAGCGCGCTGTACTTCGCGATCAGCGATGCGCTGCGTGCACACGACGTGAAGACCGCCGGCTGAGCGCCTGGGCTCACGGGAACGCGGCTTGCCCGAAGCCGAGCAGCTGTACCAATCGAGAGCCTGCATGACGACACGCCGAGTGCTGGTGGCCGGAGGAGTCGGCTTCCTGGGAAGCCATCTGTGCGAGCGCCTGCTCAAGGACGGCCACCATGTGATCGCGGCCGACGACTTCTCCACGGGCCATGCGCAGAACCTGCTGCACCTGATGCAGCAGCGCCGCTTCGAGCTGCGCCGGCACGACGTGACGCAGCCGCTGGCGGTCGATGTCGACGGCATCTTCAACCTCGCCTGCCCCGGCAGCCCCGAGCAATACCAGCGCGACCCGGTGCGCACGGCCACCACCAATGCGCTCGGCACGCTCAACCTGCTGGAGCTCGCAGCGCAGCGCAACGCGCGCATCTTCCATGCGTCGAGCAGCGAGGTGTACGGCAACTCGCACGTGAGCCCGCAGATCGAGAACGACCACGGCATCGTCAACTGCCTGGGGCCGCGCTCGGCGCTGGAGGAGGGCAAGCGTTTCGCCGAGACGCTGTGCTTCGCCTACTTCCGCCAGCGGGGCGTGGCGGTGCGCATCGGGCGGCTGTTCAACACCTACGGCCCGGGCCTGCAGCCCGGCGACGGCCGCGCGGTGAGCAACTTCATCACGCAGGCGCTGCGCGGCGAAGACCTCGTGGTGTACGGCACCGGCGAGCAGACGCGCAGCTTCTGCTATGTGGACGACATGGTCGAAGGCATCGTGCGGCTGATGGACGGCGATGCCGAGGGCCCGCTCAACCTCGGCCATCCCGAGGAGGTGAGCGTGCTCGAACTGGCGGAGACGGTGCTGCGGCTCACGCGCAGCCGCTCGCGCATCGTGCACGGCCCGCTGCCGCCCGACGAACCCAAGCGCCTGTGCCCCGACCTGCAGCACACCGTTTCGCACCTCGGCTGGCAGCCGCGCGTGCCGCTGGAAGAGGGGCTGCAGGAAACCATCCGCCACTTCCGCTACATGCTCCACTGAAGAAGGGATTCCCATGCGCATTGCAGTCCTGGGCACGGGCTACGTCGGGCTCGTGAGCGCCGCCTGCCTGGCCGAACTCGGCCACAGCGTGATGGCGGTCGACATCGATCCCGAGCGCGTCGAGCTGCTCAACCGCGGCGGCATGCCCTTGTACGAGCCGGAGCTCGCGCCGCTGGTGGCGGTGCACCGCGCGACCGGGCAGCTAGGCTTCACGGTCGACCTCGCACTCGCGCTGCGGCAGGTCGACATCGTGATGATCGCCATCGGCACGCCCACCGCCAAGGAAGGCCAGGCCGATGTCAACGCGGTGCTGCAGGCCGGCCATGCGATCGGCCAGCTGCTCGGGGAGCCGGCCACCGTGGTGATGAAGTCCACCGTGCCGGTGGGCACCTGCGAGCGCGTGCGCGCCATCGTGCGTGGGCAACTGCGCATCCGCGGCAAGACCTTCAAGGTGCCGGTGGTCAGCAACCCCGAGTTCCTGCGCGAAGGCTGCGCGGTGCAGGACTTCCTGCAGCCCGACCGCATCATCGTCGGCGCCGCCTACCGCGCCGAGGCCGAACTGATGCATGCGCTGTACACGCCGCTCACGCTGCAGGGCGTGCCGCTGCTGGTGATGGACACGCGCAGCGCCGAGCTCACCAAGTACGCGGCCAACGTGATGCTGGCCGCGCGCATCAGCCTGATGAACGAGCTGGCCGGCATCGCCGAATGCCTGGATGCCGACATCGAGCAGGTGCGCCTGGGCGTGGGCAGCGACAAGCGCCTGGGGCCGCAGTGCCTGAAGGCCGGCATCGGCTACGGCGGCTCGTGCTTTCCCAAGGACGTGAGGGCGCTGGCGCACCTGGCCGACGAGCTGGGCACCTCGTCGCGCATGCTGCGGGCGGTGCACGAGGTCAACGAAGACCAGAAGCGCCGCCTGTTCCAGAAGATGGTCGCGTTCTACGGCGGCGCACACCGGCTGCGCGGCAAGCGCATCGCGCTGTGGGGCCTGGCCTTCAAGCCGGGCACCGACGACCTGCGCGAGGCGCCCAGCCTGCCGCTGATCCGCCAGCTGCTGGCCGCCGGCGCCACCGTGGTGGCCTACGACCCGGTGGCGGCCGGCCGGGCGGCCACGCTGCTGCAGCACCCGGAAGGCCTGAGCTTCAGCCTCACGGCCAGCACGGCGCTGCATGAGGCCGACGCGCTGGCACTGGCCACCGAGTGGGACGAGTTCGTGAAGGCCGACCCGGCCGAGGTGGCGGCGCAGCTCGCCGACGGCGTGGTGTTCGATGGGCGCAACGCGCTCGACGCGAGGCGCTGGAGCCGGCATGGCCTGCGCGTGCTGCAGATCGGCCGGCCCGGCAGCCCGGTGGATCACGCGAGCGATTCGGTGTCGGGCAGCTTTGCGTCCGAGGCGGAAGGATCGGCGGAGGTCTGACGCCTCCGCCTGCCAGGGCTACCGGAGCTCGGCCAGTGTCTGCTCGGCCGCGTCGATCCAGCGCGGCTCGGCAGCACGGGCCCGCTGCAGGGCCCGTTCGGCCGCTGCGCGCGCACCGGCCTTGTCGCCGAGCTGCTTGCGGGCCTGCGCCAGGTTGTTCCACGCGGCGGCACTGTCGTGCTGCTGCGCGGCCTGCTCGAAAGCCAGTGCCGCGCCGGCTGCATCGCCGGCCGCGAAACGGGCATTGCCCAGCGCCAGCATCGGCAGAAGCCCGCCGGGCCAGCGTTGCAGCACCGATTGCCACACGCGCGCCGCTTCAGCCGGCGCAGCCACCCGCTCGAAGCCCAGCGCGGCCTGCATCGCCTCGTCTTCGCTCACCTGGGCCGGCAGGTCGCCGGGCCGCGTGACGACGAAGGCCCAATGCCCGCTGCGTGCCCAGGTGTGCTCGAAGGTGCGCAGTCCCATCACCGCGCGCTGCGTGGTGCCGCTGCGCAGCACCACCTCGCGCGCATCGAGGTCGTAGCCCACCAGCACCGCGTAGTGCCAGCGCGGCACGAACGACAGGCCGAGGTTCAGCAGCACCACCGGTGGATGGCCGTCGGCCGTGGCGCGCAGAAGTGCTTCCAGCGTGCCGGGCAGCCGGCAGGGCAGTGCGCCGGCGCGGCGGGCGCCGGCCAGCATCTCGACCTGCAGCGTGCCTTCGCGCGCGGGCAGGAAGATGCTCTCGCCCAGGGCGTCGGGGTCGGCCGCGAAGCCCGCATGCCGCAGCACGGTGGCCAGCGCGGCGGGGCCGCAGTGGTAGGGCGTCTGGGGGAAGAAGGGCACCTCGGCCCGCTCGGCTTGGCGCGGCAGGCCGGGGGGCGGGGTGTCGAGCAGCGCCGCCGTCTGCGGCGGCGTGAGGCTGGCGCAGCCGGCCGCCGCGGCGGCTGCGGGCCACGCCAGCAGGGTGCGGCGTCTCAACGGGTCAGCGGATCGAGCGCGTGAACGGGAAGATCTTCGTGAAGCCGAGGATGTCGGTGATCAGCAGCAGCACGAAGATGAAGACGATGACGCCCAGCACGTCGCTGGCGCCGGCGGGGGCCTGGTCGATCTGGTTGGCCACCTGGGCGGCTTCGGCATCGGTGAGTGCGGCGACGCGGGCGCGGGCCTGCTCCACCGAAACGCCGCGCTCCTGCAGTGCGGCCTGCACGTCGGCGCGGTCCAGCGTGGCGTTCAGCCGGGCGTGGGCGTCCTGCAGCGCGGCGGGCGGCAGTTGGGCGGCGGCGATCTCGTCGGTCGAGATCAGCGCGGCCTGGGCGCTGCTGAGCATGCCGGCGTAGCTGACGGACATCGCGACCACCAGGGCCGTCGTGCGCATGAATCGGGTCATTGCCTTCTCCTTGTCGTTCGTGGCTCCCAACGGCCACGGAGGCCGATGCTAGTGCGGAACGGGCTGCAGGTGTGAACAGATGCAAGCGGCCGGTGGCGCGTGCAAGCGGCCGTTACCTTCAGGGCATCGGCCCTGGCTCCGGTGTAGCCGCAGCCCAACAATGGGCCGGACCCAGGGTCAGAGGAAGAACTCGAACTTGCGCGCCAGCGACTCGAGCAGGCGCTCGCGGAAGCCGCGGTGCCGCCACTGCTCGGGCTGGATCTCGACGCTGTGCGAAAGGTCGTTGGCGAACACACCTTCGAGCTCCTGCGCGAAGCCTTCGTCGAGCAGGATCACGTTGGCCTCGGCGTTGTGCAGGAAGCTGCGCCAGTCCATGTTGCTCGAGCCCACCGTGGCCCACACGCCGTCGATCACGGCCGTCTTGGCATGCAGCAGCGCATCCTGCCGCTCGAAGATGCGCACGCCGGCGCGCAGCAGCCGGCTGTAGTGCGAGCGGCCGGCGTACAGGGCAGGGCGTGAGTCGCTGATGCTGGGCAGCACCAGCCGCACCTCCACGCCGCGCCCCGCCGCCTTGGCCAGCGCGCGCAGCAGGCGGCGCGGCGGCACGAAGTAGGCGGCGGTGATGCAGATGCGGTGCTGCGCCAGCTCGATCGCGCGCAGCAGCGAGGTGTAGAAGGGGTTGCGCCGCCGGCCTGCATCGCAGGCGGCCACGCCCACCTGCTGGGTGCCAGCCACCGCCAGCGGGGGGAAGTAGCGCGCCAGGCGCGGGCGCTGGCCGGTCTGGCTGGTCCAGTGGTCGAGGAAGAGCTTCTGCAGCCGCGCCACCACCGGGCCCTCGATGCGCACGTGCGTATCGCGCCAGGGCGTGCAGTCGCTCGCCTCGCCGGGCCGCTGCGCATGCACGCAGGCGATGTTCACGCCCCCGGTGAAGGCGATGCGGCCGTCGACGATCAGCAGCTTACGGTGGTCGCGCAGGTGCATCGCCTTGCTGACCACGCTCTTGACCGAGGGCCGCAGCGGGTTGAAGCAGCACATCTGCACGCCGGCCTCGCGCAGCGCGGCGAAGTAGCTGCTGGCCGTCTGCAGGCTGCCGAAGTGGTCGAACAGCAGGTGGACCTTGACGCCCTGGCGGCGCTTCTCGATCAGCCGCCGCGCGAGCTCCTGGCCCGGCCCTTCGGCCTCGATGATGTAGCTCTCGATGTTGATGTGGTCGCGCGCCGCGTCGATGGCGGCGAACATCGCCTCGTAGGTGGCCGGCCCGTCGACCAGCACCTCGACCCGGTTGCCGCCGACCAGCGGCTCGTTCAGGCACTTGCGCAGCGCGCGCTCATGGCGCTCGGCCGGCAGGGGCGGCGGCCGCAGTTCGCGGACCACGCGCGCATGGCGATGCTTCCAGTCGGCCACGCGCGCCCGCATCGACGTGGCCCAGCGGCGCGCTTCGCCGCGCGGCGCGGGGGCCGGCGGCGGAGCGTCGGCGGTCGTGGCCAGGTGCAGCCCGCCGGGCCGGGGCCCGGTGGTGCCCGCCTCGGGGGCGGTGTCGGTGAGGGGTGGATGCGGAGGCATATAGACAGCAAATCGGCGGAACCGCGGCTGTCTTGAATTCGGCAACGCCTGTGCCAGTCAGCGGGCGCTGACGCGGCTGTCAGGCCATCGCCACTTCGGGCAGCGCAGCGGCGGGTGGGCTCATCGGGGCAGATTCCTCCTTCGGCAGGCCGGCGGCGCCGCGCAGCATCTCGGCGAACATCGGCTGGCGGTCGGCGAGCTCGTCCACCGTGCCGACGTCGGCCACCTGGCCGGCGACCATGAACACGACGCGATCGAAATGCGCCAGCAGGCTCAGGCGGTGCACCGAGGCCACGATGCAGGCGCGCGGGAAGGCGCTGTCGAGCCGATGGTGCACGCGCAGCTCGGTCAGCGGATCGAGCGCGCTGGTGGGTTCGTCGAGCAGCAGCAGCGAGCTGTCGCGCGCCGCGAGCACACCGCGCGCGAGCGCCAGCCGCTGGCGCTGGCCGCCCGAGAGGTTGAAGCCGCGCTCCGACATCGCACTGTCCAGCCCTTGCGGCAGGCTTTGCAGCACGTGGTCGAAGGCACTGGCGTGCACCGCCTGCTGCATGCTGGCCTCGTCGACCGGCGTGTCGAGCGTGATGTTTTCCCGCGCGCTGGCCTCGAAGATCTCGGCCTCCTGCGGGATCAGTGTGGAGATGGCGCCCAGGTGCTTCAGCCCCAGTTGCGGAATGCCGTCGATGTCGATGTGGCCGGCCTGCGCGTCGTACAGCCCGGCCAGCACGCGCAGCAGCGTGCTCTTGCCGGCGCCGCTGGGGCCCACCAGCGCCAGGCGCTCGCCGCGGCGCAGCGTGAGGTGGATGCCCTGCAGCCCGCCGCGCTCGGCCTCGGCGTCGTCGGCCTTGCGGGGATGGCTGTAGCCCAGGTCGCGCAGCTCGATCTCGCGCCAGCCCTCGGCCGGCACGGCGCCGCGCTCGCTGCGCTCGGGCGCCTGCCAGATCAGCTCGGCGCTCGCGAAGTCGGTCTTGGTGCGGGCGAAGTTCTGGTAGTTGCTGGCCATCGAGCACACCACGCCGGCGGCCTGCTGTGCGTACTGGTAGATCATGAACAGGCTGCCCAGCATCACGGTGCCGCTGGCCGCGCCGCGGGTGGCGCTCCAGGCATAGGCCACCACCAGGCCCCACGAGAGCGACACGGTCAGCAGGTCGACCGCGCACCACTTCCATTCGGTGAGCACGATGCTCTTGCGCAGCGGCGCGAACACCTCGGCCAGGCGGCTGTCGAGCAGGCGGCGCGTGGCGCCCTGCAGGCGCAGGCTCATCACCGACGAGATGTTGCCGATGAAGTCGAGCAGGCGCGCGGCGTAGCGGCGCTCGGCCTGGTTCTCCTGCGCGGCCAGGCGCATCAGCGCGCCATCGAAGCGCACGATCGCGGCGCCGATCAGCACGTAGCCCGCCACGGCCAGTGCGCCGGTGCCGGCTGACAGCAGCGTCAGCGCGACCAGCGGGCCGGCGATGTTGACGATGTTCTGCAGGTAGATGAACTGGTTCTGCGTGAAGTCGAACAGCGCGCCGCTGGCCTGGCCCACGCGGTGCTGGATGTCGCCCGAGTGGTGCTGGTCGTGCCAGCTCAGCGGTGCACGCGAGAGCTTGGCGTACAGCGCATCGGCCAGGCTGCGCCGCACGCGCAGCGCCACCGTGCGCTCCATCACGCGGCCCGGGCCGTGCAGCAGCCACACGCAGCAGTAGAGGCCCACGATGCCGCCGATCCAGGCGCCGGCGGTGTACAGGCCGTTGCGGCCGCCGGTCTGGATCGCGTTGATCGCCTGCGCGGCCATCCACGGCATCGCGAGCTTTAGCAGCTGCGAGCTGCCGAGCATGCTGAGCGCGATGGCCATGCGCGCGCGGGCGCCCTCAGCGTGGCGCCAGATGTGCCGATACAACACGGCGAGCGAAGAGGCCTGGGGAAGCGATGCGGTGGACATGCGGAGGTACTGCGAGGATTGCCTGCCACTTTAGGCGGCGCTCTCCGGTACCGGCAGTCGGCGGGCTGACGCTTGCGCTGTACGAATTTGTCTGACGCGACCCCGAGCTTCTCCTTCCACAATGCCGTTGATCCAGTTCATGGAAACGAGAATTCCTCGTATCTAGCATGGGCGGATCCTGGAAGATCACAGAGGGAGGGATGGCGTGATCCAGCGCCTTGCAAGCTGGGGCGGAAGCTGCGTGGCCGCGTGGGTGCTGATGGCGGCGCCCGCCGTGGCGCTGCCGGTCGGCGATGTGCAGGTCGATGGCGTGATCACCGCCGTCGGTCAGGCCGTGGATACGGGGAGTGTTTCGCCAGCCCGTGCGTCGTCACGCGCGGGCGTTCGCGCCGACCTGTCGATGTGTCTGCCCGGCAGCCTGGGGCAGGGGCTCGACGGCAAGCTGTTCGCGCACCTGCGCGCAGGGCGGGGCGGGGCGCCCGTCCTGCCGCCCACCTGGAGCTCCACCACCGACAGCGCCGCCTTCGACGGGGCCGTGCTGGGCGAGGCCTGGTACCAGCTCGAGCAGGCCTCTCCGGCGGGCCGCTGGCAGATCACCGCGGGCAAGATCGATCCGTTCGCCTTCTTCGACCAGAACGCGGTGGCCGACGACGAATCGACGCGTTTCCTGAACAACGCCTTCGTCCACAACCCGCTGCTCGACAGCGGCGGCGATGCGGCCCTGGATGCGCAGGGCTTCACGCATGGTCTGCGCGTCGCCTACCTCGCAGGCGCCGACGACGGGAACCGCTGGGCCGTCTCGGCGGGAGCCTTCGGCCCTCGCGGCCGGGTGCTCACCATCGCCCAGCTGGAGGCCGCGGCCGCCGGCGGCGTGGTGCGCGCCTATGCCTGGAACAGCGCCTTGGCCGTCGATGCCGACGGGCGCCAGGCGCGCCACAGCGGCTGGGGCGCCTCGGCCGAACAGCGCGTGGCCGCCGATGTGATGCTCTTCGGCCGATATGGAAGGCAGCTCGTCGGTCGGCCGGCCTTCCGGCAGGCACTGACGCTGGGCGCCGAAGCCCATGGCATCGGCATGGCGGCCGGTGCGCTCGGCGGCGAGCGGCTGCTGGAGCTGTACTACCGCTTCGAGCTGGGTCGCCACCTGCAGCTCACGCCCGACCTGCAGTGGATACGGCATCCCGCCGGTGATGCCGGTGCTGCGCCGGTGCGTGCCTGGGGGTTGCGCGCCCGCATCGGCTTTTGAGCCGCCCGGGCATAAGCTCTGCTCCCTGAACCCCGGTGAACCAGGGAGAGTCACCCATGCCGCCATCCTCGGCCTCTTCGACCGATGCGTCCTCCGCCACCGCCCGCTGGCGCGCAATGCCCGCCGGCGTGTGGGCGCTGGGCGTGGGGTCGCTGCTGATGGACCTGTCGTCGGAGCTGATCCACAGCCTGCTGCCGATCTTCATGGTCACCATGCTCGGCAGCTCGATGGTCACGGTGGGCATCGTCGAGGGCGTGGCCGAGGCTACCGCGGCGATCACCAAGGTGTTCTCCGGCGTGATCAGTGATTGGATGGGGCGACGCAAGCCACTGCTGCTGCTCGGCTATGGGCTGGCCGCGTTCACGAAGCCGGTGTTTCCGCTGGCCACATCGATCGGCTGGGTGTTCGCGGCGCGCTTCGTCGACCGCGTGGGCAAGGGCATCCGCGGGGCGCCGCGCGATGCGCTGGTGGCCGACATCACCGAGCCGGCGCTACGCGGCGCGGCCTTCGGCCTACGCCAGGCGCTCGACTCGGTGGGCGCGGTGCTGGGGCCGGTGCTGGCGGTGGTGCTGCTGCAGGTGTTCGCCAGCAACCTGCAGACGGCGATGTGGTTCGCCGTGCTGCCGGCCTTTCTCACCGTGGCGGTGTTGTGGCGTTACGTGCGCGAGCCGGAGCACCACGCGCCTGCCGCAGGCCGGCCGCCGTTGACGCTGGCCGATGCGCGCCGGCTGCCGCTGCGCTTCTGGGGCGTGGTGCTGCTGGGCGGCGTGTTCACGCTTGCGCGCTTCAGCGAGGCCTTTCTGGTGCTGCGTGCGCAGGACGTCGGGCTGCCGCTGGCGCAGGCGCCGCTGGTGATGGTGGTGATGAGCCTGCTGTATGCCGTGTTCGCCTATCCCGCCGGGGCGGCGGCCGATCGCCTGCCCGCGCGCCGGCTGCTGGTCGGCGGCCTGCTGCTGCTGGTGGCCGCCGATGCGCTGCTGGCGCTGGCGCACGGTCCGCTGGCGGTGCTGGGCGGTGCCGCGCTGTGGGGGCTGCACATGGCGACAACGCAAGGGCTGCTGGCCAAGCTGGTGGCCGATGTGGCGCCGGCGCCGCTGCGTGGCACGGCTTTCGGCCTCTTCAACCTCGTGAGCGGCGGTGCGCTGCTGCTGGCCAGCGTGATCGCCGGTGCGCTGTGGAGCGCGATCGGGCCGGCGGCCACCTTCTGGGCCGGGGCCGGCTTTGCCGTGGTGGCGGCGCTGGGGATTATCCTGGCGCCCCATGCGTGAGACCGAATCCCGTATCGCCGAGCTGCTGCGCGCCTGCATTCCCGGGGCGCGTCCACGCGGCCTGATCCAGTGCGAATCCGAAGAGGGCGTGGCCGGCTACAGCGGGCGTGTCGAAACCGGCTGGTTCAAGCGCGAGACGCACGACATCGACAGCCTGCTGCGCCAGGCGCCGGCCGGCAGCCCCGATTTCGCCGACCTGCTGTTCGAGCTGCGCGAGGTCTCGCGCTCGCAGCCGCTCGGGCCCTGGTACCGCTGCAACATCGAGCTGCAACCGGGCCGGCCGATCGCCTTCAACTACTTCTGGGAGAACGCGCCGTTCGCATCGCTGAAAGACCTGGCGCCCGACCCGCGCGGCCGGGCGCCCAACTTCGCGCTCGCACGCCGCTTCGACCCCGCATGGATCGCCGAGCTGACCGACTTCGACGTCAACGCGAGCCTGCTGTTCTACGTGCCGGCGCGCGTGAAGGCGGGCCAGCCGGTGTCGGATCCGCTGCTCGAGGTGTTCGCCACGCTCGAATGGGAGAGCGACGTGAACAACGGCGCGATGAACCAGTACTTCGCACGCGACCATGAGCCGATGACCGGCCTGCCGCGCTCGCAGCTCTACGACAAGACGCACCGCGGCCTGTTGCGCCTCGGCCAGCACGACATGGCGGCGCTGTATGCCGAGGCCATCGCGCTGTATGCGCACTTCTATCCGCGGGTGGAGCAGGCGCGGGCGGCGATGGGCATCGCGCCGGTGCCGAAGCAGGAGCAGTCGGACATCATGGACCGCTACTACGAGCGCGCCGAGGCGCTGGAGCCGGCCCGCGTGGCCTACATCCGGGCCCACATCGCCGAGCTCGAGCAGGCCGGCTGAGGCGCACCGGTGCGGTTGCCGCCGAAACAGACCGTCGAGGTCGACGGGCAGAGGGTCGAATATGCACGCGCCGGCAGCGGGGCGCCGGCGATCGTGCTCGTCAACGGATCGGGCGGGCCGATCGAGGGATGGATGCGGGTGTTCGAGCCCTTGTCGGCGCTCGGCACCGTGCTGGCGTACAACCGGCCGGGCATCGGCCGCACCGACCGGCCGCAGGTGGCGCAAACCGGCGACGCGATGGTCCACGCGCTGCGGCAGCTGCTCGGCGCCACCGGGCTCGCGCCGCCTTACCTGCTGGTCGGGCACTCGCTCGGCGGGCTGGTGGTCAACCTCTTCGCGCGCCGGCATCCTGGCGAGGTGCACGGCGTGGTGATGGTCGAAGCCACGGCGCCGGAAGATCCGGAGGCGATGGCGGCGCTGGCTTCGCCGCTGCAGCGGGCGTTGCAGCGCTTGGCCGATGCGTTGCCCGGGCGGCGCGACTCCGCGCTGTCGGAGACCGCGCAGGTGGCCGGTACGGTGAGCGCGATCCGCGAGGCCGGGCCGTTTCCCGAGGTGCCGCTGGTCGTGCTGTCGGGCGGGCGGCCGGCGATGGCCTGGGCGACGCCGGCGGCCGCGCTGCAGGCGCGCGCCGAGCATCAGCGAAGGCTGGCGATGCTGTCGCGCCTGGGCACGCACCTGGTCGCGCAGAAGAGCGGCCATTTCCCGCAGCTGACCGAGCCTGACAGCGTGGTCGACGCGGTGCGCCGTGTGATGCACCAGCGGTGGTAACGGTTGGTTAGCCGCGGCTCGCGGCGGGGGAGGCATCGGGCATAGTCGCGCGACCACATAGACCTACCGTTGGGAAACATGCCGAAGCTGCGCCGATTCCTGGCGGCCGCCCTGCTGGCGGCCGGATTGAACTCCATCGCCTGGGGCGCCGATGTCTCGCGCCTGCCGGTCAGCGACATCGAGCTGATCGCGCCGTGGCCCGGCGGCTATGTCGATATGGCGGTGGCCGAGCCGCGGCTCTTCGAGGCCGCCGCCGAACCCGAGGCATCGGCCGTGCGCTCGCTGGCCTTCTTCATGTCGGCCGACCTGCTGGCCGCGCCTTCCGAGGAGCAGCAGGCCACCGGGGTCGACAACTTCGTGATCGAGATCCCGCGCAAATACGAGGGCATGACGCTCGCGGCCGAGCGCTTCGAGTCGCTGAAGCCGGTGGTCGCCGAGATGGTCGGCCGCCCCGATCCCACCCGGCCCGCGGCTGCCGCGCTGCTCAACGTCGCGCAGCTCGAGCGCCTGCTGTCGCGCGGCGAGGGCGGGCCGGTGCGCGTGAGCATCGTGCGCAGCGGGTCGGCCTCGGTCGACGGGCAGCAGCCGGGGCTGGTCGTCTCCAGCGTGCAGGCCCGGCTGGGCCTGAAGTCGGCCAAGCGCAGCAACGAGATCGACGTGGCCGTGTCCGCCGCGGCCTGCCTGCTGCAGGGCAAGCTGGTCAAGCTCGCCCGGGTGCAGAAGGTGGCCTCGCCGGCCGAGGCCGACCAGTCGCGCGACGAGTTCAAGGCCTGGGTGGCGCAGGTCATCGCCAACAACAACTGACGCCTCCACCGATCCGGTACTTCAGGGGATTGGCGACGCCTTCACCTGCCGTTACCCTGCGCGCCACTTACAACCGCAGGAGGTTCAGATGGCAGATGGATCGTGGGGGCGCGACCGGCGCCGCTGGCTGGCAGGGGGTGCCGGCCTATTGAGTGGCGCGGCCCTGTCGGGCTGGACGCGCGCAGCGCTGGCGCAGGCCGATGCGCCGCGCATCGTGCAACCCTTCGCCAACGGCGAGCGCCGGCTGGTGGCCTATCCCGAGAAGCGGCCGATGATCGTGCTCACCTCGCGGCCGCCGCAGCTCGAGACGCCGTTCGAGGTGTTCAACGAAGGCGTGATCACGCCCAACGATGCGTTCTTCGTGCGTTATCACAACGCCGGCATCCCGACCTCGATCGATGGCGATGCGCATGTGATCCGCATCGGCGGCAACGCGGTGCGCAAGCCCTTCGAGCTCACGATGGCCGCGCTGCGCAACGAGTTCAAGCCGGTGGAGGTGGTGGCCGTCAACCAGTGCTCGGGCAACAGCCGCGGCCACTTCGCGCCGCGCGTCACCGGCGGTCAGCTGAGCCATGGCGCGATGGGCAATGCGCGCTGGCTCGGCGTGCCGCTGAAGGACATCCTCGCCCGCGCCGAGGTCAGCGACAAGGCGCGCCAAGTCACCTTCGACGGCCTCGACCAGGCGCTGATGGGCGGCGGCGATTTCGTCAAGTCGCTCGACATCGCGCAGGCGATGGATGCCGACACCCTGGTGGCCTACCAGATGAACGGCGCCGACCTGCCGATGCTCAACGGCTTCCCGGTGCGGCTGGTGGTGCCGGGCTTCTACGGCACCTACTGGGTCAAGCACCTGTCCGACATCCAGGTGATCGACTCGGTGTACGAAGGCTTCTGGATGAAGCCCGCCTACCGCGTGCCCGACAACGACTGCGCCTGCATCGACCCCGGCACCACGCCGACGGCCACGCGGCCGATCGGCCGCTTCAACGTGCGCTCGTTCATCACCTCGGTGCGCGACGGCGACCGCATCGCCGCCGGCAAGCCGCTGGCAGTGCGCGGCATCGCGTTCGACGGCGGGCAGGGCATCCGCGAGGTGGCGTGGTCGGCCGATGGCGGCCAGACCTGGCGCGAAGCGAAGCTGGGCACCGACCTCGGCCGCTATTCGTTCCGCGAGTTCACCTTCGGCTTCGTGCCGGAGAAGGGCAACCTCGACCTGCGCGTGCGCGCCTGGAACCGCTCGGGCCAGAGCCAGCCGATGGAGGCCTTGTGGCAGCCGGCCGGCTACATGCGCAACGTCGTCGAATCGGTGAAGGTGGTGGCCGCATGAAGCGCATGAACCGCACGAAGCTCGTCCTGGCCGGCGCGGCCGTGGCGCTGGCCGCCGCCCTGGGCGCCGGCACCCCGGCCCAGGCCGTGACCAAGACCATCCAGCTGCCGCCCGATGGCGTGCAGTGGAAGGCCAATGCGCTGCCCGGCTATGCCAAGGTGTCGGCCAATTGCGTGGCCTGCCATTCGGCCGAATACGCCGCCTACCAGCCGCCCACCGCAGCCCGCGGCTACTGGGAAAACATGGTCAAGCGCATGAAGACCGTGTTCAAGGCGCCGATCGCCGATGAAGACGTCCCGGTGATCGTCGACTACCTGGCCAAGACCTACGGCAACGAGCAGGGGAAGTGATGGCGGCGCTCGCGATCCAGAAGCTGGCCAACGCCTTCATTCCCCATGCCGTGCCCACCGGGCTCGCCCGTGAGCTTTCTGTGGGGGCGGTCGACCGCTTCCAGCAGAAGCACGGCGGCCTGTGGGTGGGCGGCAAGGTCACGGCCACGCCGCAGGCGCTGAGGTTCGAGCCCAACGCGATGAACCGCGCGCTCCACCAGGGGCTGGAAGGGGTGGCCATTCCGCTGCACGAGATCCGCGCCGTGCGGCGCGAATTCGGCTGGCTGACCGGCATCGTGGTGGTGGACCATGCCGGTGGCGAGTTCCGCTTCCGCTGCTTCGGTGCGAAGCAGGTGGCCGCGGAACTCGCGGCCTCGCTGAAGGCCGGCTGATCCTCAGTCGCGCTCGGCCAGCGTCTTGTTGAGCTTCAGGGCCAGCAGGGTGCAGGCCGCGCCGGCAAGCAGGTAGACGGTCACCGCCACCAGCCCGAAGCGGGCCGACAGGCCCAGCGCGATCAGCGGCGCGAAGGCGGCGCCCACCAGCCACGCCAGGTCGGCCGTGAGGGCCGCGCCGGTGTAGCGGAAGTGCGACAGGAAGTTCGAGGTCACCGAGCCGGCGGCCTGGCCATAGGACAGGCCCAGCAGCACGAAGCCGAGCAGGATGAACACGTCTTCGCCCAGCTTGCCGCCCGACAGCAGCGTCGGCACGAACAGGCTGAAGGCCGCGATCAGCACCGCCAGCATGCCCAGCGTGTTGCGCCGGCCGAAGCGGTCGGCCACCAGGCCCGAGATCGGCATCGCTGCGGCCGCCAGCAGCGCGCCCACCACCTGCACCGACAGGAACTCGCCGATCGCCTGGTGCGAATACAGCCGCACCCACGACAGCGGGAACACCGTGATGATGTGGAACAGCGTGTAGCTGGCCAGCGCGGCGAAGGCGCCGATGAACACGTTGTGGCCCTGGCTGCGCATCAGGTCGCGCACGTCGCAGGGGTCGAGCTCGTGCAGCTCCATCTCGCGCTCGTATTCATGCGTGACCACGAGGCGCAGCCGGGCGAACAGGGCCACCACGTTGATCGCGAAGGCCGCGAAGAACGGGTAACGCCAGCCCCAGGTGAGGAAATCGCTGTCGGACAGGTTGCCCCACAGGTAGGCGAACAGGCTGCAGGCGATCAGGAAGCCCAGCGGCGCGCCGAGCTGGCCCAGCATCGCGTACCATCCGCGCCGGTTCTGCGGGGCGTTGAGCGCCAGCAGCGAGGGCAGCCCGTCCCAGGATCCGCCGAGCGCCAGGCCCTGGCCCACGCGGCACAGCGCCAGCAGCACGATCGCATTGAAGCCCTGGCTCTGGTAGCTGGGCAGCAGCGCCATCGTGCAGGTCGAGATGCCCATCAGGAACAGCGCGACCGTCAGCTTGGTGCTGCGCCCGAAATGGCGCTGGATCTCCATGCCGGCCAGCGTCCCCAGCGGCCGGACGATGAAGGCGAACGAGAACAGCACGAAGGCGTAGAGCGTGCCCTCGAGCTTGCCGGCGAACGGGAAGAACACCTGCGGGAACACCAGTACCGAGGCGAGCCCGAAGACGAAGAAGTCGAAGTATTCGGACGCCCGGCCGATGACCACGCCGACGGCGATGTCGCCGGGCGCGACGCTGGAAGCGTCGGGTGATGCGGGGTTGTGGGACTTGAGCAGAGGCTGCAGAGGGGACTGGAGGGTGTGGGTTCCGGAGCTGGCCATGTGGGTCTACGGGGTGGGGGACTGAGACAAAATGTCCAATCGTTGATTTGTGTCAATCAAGATACATTCGGGCCCGTCGCGCAACTATCGTTTTCCCGGCGCTCGGTATCCCTGATGTATTCCTCGAAGAAACCAACACAATCGTCGATCGTCCGGCCCCGAGCCCGCCTCGGTTTGCTGGGCCTCCTGCTGCCGCTGGCTGCCTGCAATTCCGTCGTGATGAAGCCCTCGGGCGACATCGCGGTCCAGCAGGCCAACCTGGTCGTCACCTCGACCCTGCTGATGCTGCTGATCATCGTGCCGGTGATCGCACTGACGCTGTTCTTCGCCTGGCGCTACCGCCAGTCCAACACCGCAGCAACCTACGCGCCCGACTGGGACCACTCCACCCGCCTGGAGCTGATCATCTGGGGTGCGCCGCTGCTGATCATCATCGCGCTGGGCGCGATCACCTGGATCAGCACCCACAAGCTGGACCCCTACCGACCGCTCGATCGCATCGACGAGCAGCGCGCCATCCCCGCCGGCACCAAGCCGCTGGTGGTCGAGGTGGTCGCGCTCGACTGGAAGTGGCTGTTCCTGTACCCCGAGCAGGGCATCGCCACGGTGAACGAAGTGGCCGCGCCGCTCGATCGCCCGATCCAGTTCAAGATCACCGCGTCGACCGTGATGAACTCGTTCTACATCCCCGCGCTGGCCGGCCAGGTCTATGCGATGCCGGGCATGGAGACCAAGCTGCACGCCGTGATCAACAAGCCGGGCGATTTCGAAGGCTTCTCGGCCAACTACAGCGGCGCCGGCTTCTCGAACATGCGCTTCACGTTCAAGGGCCTGTCCGATGCCGACTTCGCCAAGTGGGTGGAGGCCAACAAGGCCCAGGGCCAGGCGCTCGCCCGTGCCGACTACCTGAAGCTCGAGCAGCCCAGCCAGCGCGAGCCGGTGCGCCGCTTCGCCAGTGTGGAGAAGGGCCTGTACGAGGCCATCCTCAACCGCTGCGTCGACAGCAGCAAGATGTGCATGAACGAGATGATGGCCATCGATGCCAAGGGCGGCCTGGGCAAGGGCAGCGTCGACGGCCTGTCGCGCAAGACGCAGGAGTCGTCGGCCGGCCCGATGACGCGCACCTACGTCGCCGCCATGTGCACGCCGCAGAACCCCACCGGCGCCCCGACGAGCAGCAAGCTGCCCTGACGAGATCTCCAAGATGTCCACTGAACATTCCGACTTCGGCACACTCCTTCTCGGCCGCCTGAGCTGGGAGGCGATTCCCTTCCACGAGCCCATCCTGCTCGCCACCTTCGCGATGGTGGCCATGGGCGGCATGGGCCTGCTGGCCGCGCTGACCTACTTCAAGGCCTGGGGCCCGCTGTGGCGCAACTGGATCACCAGCATCGACCACAAGAAGATCGGCATCATGTACATCGTGCTCGGCATCGTGATGCTGCTGCGCGGTTTCGCCGATGCGCTGATGATGCGCGCCCAGCAGGCCATCGCCTTCGGCGACAACGCCGGCTTCCTGCCGCCGCACCACTACGACCAGATCTTCACGGCCCACGGCGTGATCATGATCTTCTTCGTGGCGATGCCCTTCGTCACCGGCTTCATGAACTACCTCGTGCCGCTGCAGATCGGCGCGCGCGACGTGGCCTTCCCGTTCCTGAACAACTTCAGCTTCTGGATGACGGTGGGCGGCGCGATCCTGGTGATGGCCTCGCTGTTCGTGGGCGAGTTCGCGCGCACCGGCTGGCTGGCCTATCCGCCGCTGTCGGGCCTGCTGCAGAGCCCCGACGTGGGGGTGGACTACTACCTCTGGTCATTGCAGGTGGCGGGCGTGGGCACCACGCTGTCGGGCATCAACCTCATCGCCACCATCATCAAGATGCGCGCCCCCGGCATGACGATGATGAAGATGCCGGTGTTCACCTGGACCTCGCTGTGCACCAACGTGCTGATCGTGGCGACCTTCCCGGTGCTCACGGCCGCGCTGGCGCTGCTGAGCCTCGACCGCTACGTCGGCACCAACTTCTTCACCAACGACATGGGCGGCAACGCCATGCTGTACGTGAACCTGATCTGGATCTGGGGCCACCCCGAGGTCTACATCCTGGTGCTGCCGGTGTTCGGCATCTTCAGTGAAGTGGTGTCCACCTTCAGCGGCAAGAAGCTGTTCGGCTACGCCTCGATGGTCTACGCCACCGTGGTGATCACCATCCTGTCGTACCTGGTGTGGCTGCACCACTTCTTCACGATGGGCTCGGGCGCGAGCGTCAACTCGTTCTTCGGCATCACGACGATGATCATCTCGATCCCGACCGGGGCGAAGATCTTCAACTGGCTGTTCACGATGTACCGCGGCCGCATCAAGTTCGAAGTGCCGATGATGTGGACCGTGGGCTTCATGGTCACCTTCGTGATCGGCGGCATGACCGGCGTGCTGCTCGCCGTGCCGCCGGCCGACTTCGTGCTGCACAACAGCCTGTTCCTGATCGCGCACTTCCACAACGTGATCATCGGCGGCGTGGTGTTCGGCATCTTCGCCGGCATCAACTACTGGTTCCCCAAGGCCTTCGGCTACAAGCTCGACCCGTTCTGGGGCAAGTGCTCGTTCTGGTTCTGGCTGGTCGGCTTCTGGGTCGCCTTCACGCCGCTGTACATCCTGGGCCTGATGGGCGTCACCCGCCGCATGAGCCACTTCGACGATCCCTCGCTGCAGATCTGGTTCCAGATCGCCGCGGTGGGCGCCGGCCTGGTGGCGCTGGGCATCGGCTCGTTCCTGATCCAGCTGGTGGTCAGCTTCCTCAAGCGCGAGCAACTGCGCGACGTGACCGGCGACCCGTGGAACGGCCGCACGCTCGAGTGGGCCACCGCCTCGCCGCCGGCCGACTACAACTTCGCCTTCACGCCGATCGTGCACGACAACGACGCCTGGTACGACATGAAGACGCGCGGCCACCGCCGCCCGACCGACGGCTTCGTGGCCATCCACATGCCCAAGAACACCGGCGCGGGCTTCGTGATCGCGATGCTGGCCACGCTGTTCGGCTTTGCGCTGATCTGGCACATGTGGCTGGTGGCGGGCGTGTCGTTCCTGGTGATGCTGGCCTCGATCATCGTGCACACCTTCAACTACAAGCGCGACTTCCACATCCCCGCGTCCGACGTGACGCGCAGCGAGAACGCCCGCACGCTGGCGCTCTCCACCCTGGCCTGACGCCTTGCAAGAGCTTCACATGCTGAGTCCCCAAACCCTCACATCCGTCGAGCGCGCGCCGGTGTTCTACGACAACGGCGACCACCACCCGCAGCAGGGCACGCTGCTGGGCTTCTGGCTCTACCTGATGAGCGACTGCCTCATCTTCGCGGTGCTGTTCGCGGTGTATGCGGTGCTCGGCCGCAGCTACGCGGCCGGCCCCTCAGGCGCCGACCTGTTCGACCTGCCGGTGGTGGCCACCAACACCGCGCTGCTGCTGTTCTCGTCGATCACCTACGGCTTCGCGATGATCGGCATGCAGAACGGCAACAAGAAGGCCGTGCTCGGCTGGCTGGCCGTCACCGGCCTGTTCGGCCTGGGCTTCCTGACGCTGGAGCTGCAGGAGTTCGCGCACCTGATCCATGAAGGCGCCGGCCCGCAGCGCAGCGCCTTCCTGTCGTCGTTCTTCACGCTGGTGGGCACCCACGGCCTGCACGTGACCTTCGGCACCATCTGGCTGGTCACGCTGATGTTCCAGGTGGGCAAGCTCGGCCTCATCCCCGAGAACAAGCGCCGCCTGATGTGCCTGTCGATGTTCTGGCACTTCCTCGACGTCGTCTGGATCGGCGTGTTCACCTTCGTCTACCTGATGGGAGTCCTGTGATGAGCGAGCACAACCCCCACCATCCCAACCACGATCATCACGACCACCATGGCGATCACCACGACGACGGCGGCGGCTACCACGCCACCGTCAAGGGCTACGTCGTCGGCTTCATCCTCTCGGTGGTGCTCACCGCGATCCCGTTCTGGCTGGTGATGAACAAGGTGCTGCCGTCGAACCTCACGGCCTTCGTGATCCTCGGCTTCGCGGCGGTGCAGATCGTGGTCCACATGGTCTACTTCCTGCACATGAACGCCAAGGTCGAAGGCGGCTGGTCGATGCTGGCGCTGATCTTCACCGCGGCCTTGGTGATCATCATGCTGGCGGGTTCGATCTGGGTGATGTATCACCTCAACACCAACATGATGCCGATGCCCGCGCACGACGTGCGTAACATGCCCTGATGACCGAGCGCGAAGCCCGCAGCCCGCACCACCCCCGCCGCAGCGCCTTTGTCGCGCTGCTCCTCGGTTGTGTGCTGGCCTTCGCGGGCTTCGTCGTCCTGGGCGTGTGGCAGCTGCAACGGCTGTCGTGGAAGACCGACCTGATCGCCCGGGTCGACCAGCGCCTGAAGGCTGCGCCCGTCGCGGCCCCCGGCCCCGCCGCCTGGCCGGGCCTGAACACCACCGCCGACGAATACCGCCGCGTCGAGCTGCGCGGCCGCTTCGTCCATGAGCTCGAAACCCCCGTGCAGGCCAGCACCGAGCTCGGCGCCGGCTACTGGATCCTGACGCCGCTCGTCACCGAGCAGGGCTGGTGGGTGCTGGTCAACCGCGGCTTCGTGCCGCCCGAGCAGCGCGCGCGCAGCAGCCGCATCGCGCAGGAGCCGCAGGGGCCGCAGCAGCTGGTCGGCCTGCTGCGCTTCACCGAGCCCGGCGGCAGCCTGCTGCAGCACAACGACGTGGCGGCAGGGCGCTGGTATTCGCGCGATGTGCAGGCCATTGCCGCGGCCCGCGGCCTCGGCGGCGCGCAGCATCCCGGCGCGGTGGCGCCGTATTTCGTCGATGCCTCGGCCGAGGCCGGCGCGCCGCAGGAGGCCTGGCCCCGGCCCGGCCTCACGGTGGTCAACTTCCGCAACAATCACCTGCAGTACGCCCTCACGTGGTTCGCGCTCGCGGCCATGGTCGCGGCCGCCATCGGCTACCTGCTGATCTCGGCGCGGCAGCCCGGCGGACCGCAGGAGACACGCCCTTGACCTCCACCGACACCGCTACCCCGGCGCCCGAGCGCCTGGCCGGGCGCAAGAACCTGCTGCAGCTGATCGAGCTGCGCTGGCTCGCGGTGGCGGGCCAGCTGCTCACCATCCTGGCGGTGCACTTCGCGCTCGGCATCCGGCTGCCGCTGCTGGAGATGCTCACGCTGCTGGGCACGCTGGCCGGCTTCAACCTGGTGTGCTGGCTGCGCAGCCGGGTGGCCTGGAACGTGAACAACAGCGAGCTGTTCATCGGCATGCTGGTCGACGTGGCGGTGCTCAGCGGCCAGCTCTACTACGCCGGCGGCATCACCAACCCGTTCATCTTCGTCTACCTGCTGCAGGTGGCGGTGGCCTCGGTGCTGCTGAAGCCGCGCTACATCTGGGCGCTGGTGGCCATTACCAGCCTGTGCTTCGTGTGGCTCACGCAATGGCACAAGCCGCTCACGCTGCCCGGCCTGGCCAGCCCGGTGCTGCCCACGCACTACATCGGCGGGCTGCTGGTGTGCTTCATGATGAACGCGGCGCTGCTGGTCATCTTCATCGGCCGCATCGGGCGCAACCTGCGCCAGCGCGATGCCCGCCTGGCCGATCTGCGGCAGCGCGCCGCCGAAGAAGAGCACATCGTGCGCATGGGCCTGCTCGCCTCGGGCGCGGCGCACGAGCTCGGCACGCCGCTGGCCACCTTGTCGGTCATCCTCGGCGACTGGTCGCGCATGGCGCCGTTTGCCGCCGAGCCCGAGCTGCGCGAGGAGATCGAAGAGATGCAGGTGCAGCTGCAGCGCTGCAAGGCCATCGTCAACGGCATCCTGCTCTCCGCCGGCGAAACCCGCGGCGAGGCGCCGATGCAAACCACGCTGCACACCTTCCTCGACGAGCTGGTGCAGGAGTGGCGCAACACCCGGCCGGCCGAAGAGCTGCGCTACGACCGCGACAGCACGCCCGACCTGCCCATCATCTCCGACTTCGCGCTCAAGCAGATGATCGGCAACGTGCTCGACAACGCCCTCGAGGCCTCGCCGCACACGCCGATCAGCTTCTTCGTGCATGTGGAAGACGATGAGCTGATCCTGCGCGTGCAGGATCGCGGCCCCGGCTTCGCGCCGGAGATGCTCGAGCAGTTCGGCAAGCCCTACCAGTCGAGCAAGGGCAAGCCTGGCGGCGGGCTGGGCCTGTTCCTCTCGGTCAACGTGGCGCGCACGCTGGGTGGCCGCATCGAGGCGCACAACCGGCCCGAAGATGGCGCCGAGGTCGTGATCACCTTGCCGCTGGTCTCGCTGTTGCTGCCCGACGAGGAAGACGCAGAAGCCGACGCGCAGGAAGAAGACACCGATGGACGCTGAACGCCAGTTGCTGATCGTCGAAGACGACGACGCCTTCGCCCGCACGCTGGTGCGCTCGTTCGAACGCCGCGGCTACGTGGTGCTGCGCGCCGCGAGCATCGAGGAAGTGAAAGACCTGCTGCCCACGCACAAGCCCGGCTTCGCGGTGGTCGACCTGAAGCTCGCCGCGGGCGACTCCGGCCTGGCCTGCGTGCAGCTGCTGCATGCGCACGACCCGGCGATGGTGATCGTGGTGCTCACCGGCTACGCCAGCATCGCTACCGCGGTCGAGGCCATCAAGCTCGGCGCGCGCCACTACCTGGCCAAGCCGGCCAACACCGACGACATCGAGGCCGCCTTCGGCCGTGCGCAGGGCGATGCCGACGTGGAGCTCACCGAGCGCACCACCTCGATCAAGACGCTGGAGTGGGAGCGCATCCACGAGACGCTGGCCGCCACCAACTTCAACATCTCTGAGACCGCGCGCCGCCTCGGCATGCACCGGCGCACGCTGGCGCGCAAGCTGGAGAAGCAGCGGGTCAAGTGACCATGGATGCGCTGAAGCTCAAGCTGCCGCCGCCGCTGGTGGCGTTGATCGTCGCGCTGCTGATGTGGGCGGTGTCGGGCCTGGTGCCGCCGCTTGATGTGCCCTTGGCCTGGCGGCTGGCTGCGGCCCTGCTGCTGGCCGGCGCCGGCCTGGTGCTCAGGGGCGCGGCGCAGCTCGCGTTCGTGCGTGCCCGCACCACCATCAACCCGATGCAACCGCAAGCCTCGGCCTCGATCGTGAGCCACGGCGTCTACCGCTTCACGCGCAACCCGATGTACCTGGGCCGCACGCTGCAACTGCTGGGGTGGGGCGCCTTTCTTGCCAATGCGTGGGCGCTGCTGCTGGTGCCGCTGTATGTGCTCTACATCGACCGGTTCCAGATCCGGCCCGAAGAGCGGGCGCTGGCGGGGCAGTTCGGCGAGGCCTACATCGCCTACAGCCAACGCGTGAGGCGCTGGCTGTAGACATCGGGGCTGCTTACTTGAGGTACACGCCGGCGATGATGATCACGTCGCCTTGCTTCTTCACGTAGGAAGCCTTGGGCTCCACCTTGCCGCTCACCGGGTTGGCGAACTTGTACTTCACCCAGCCGCTGCCTTGCGTGTTGGCCACGTCGACGATCTCCTTGCGGAAGAGCTTGCCATCGGCATCGGGCTTGGACACGTTGTTCTGGCCCAGCATCGCCGTGTTGACCGGGTCGGCGATCAGCGTGCCGGTGCTGTCGTAGACGAACACATAGAGCTCGCCCTGGTTGAAGGGGCCGTCCTTGCGGTTCACCTCGGCCACCAGCTTCTCCTTGCCGTTGGCGGCCGCAAAGCTCGCGGCCTTTTCAACGAGGTTCTTCGCATCGTCTTGCGTGGGTGCGGCGCTGGCAGCGGCCGGCATCACGAACGAGGCGAGCGCGATCAGCGCGGCGGACAACATCTTGATCATGGTTCTTCTCCTTGAAGGGTGTGTGTTGATGCGTGGGGGTGTCCCACGGCGCGGGAGTCTAGGTGTGCACCTGCGATGCACAGGGCGCTTCGAGCCACTGTTGCCGAAGTCACGGCCCTGTGACGCTTGAACCCCAACAGCCCTCGATTTCCGTATGGAGAGCCATACGAACCCCATCCAACGCGGTGCGGAAAGGCACACGCCCTCGCAATGGGCCCACGCCATGCAGGGCCACTGCGCGGTTGTCAGCGATGCCCCACACCAACGCACCGCCTCCTCCGACAGACCAAAGCGCACTCGACGCATAGGCTGGCGCCGTCTGCAACTCAACTGATCGAGAGCCTTCCATGAAGTCCTTGATGGCCTTGTCGCTCGCGCTGTCTACTGCACTGCTGGCTGCCTGTGGCGGTGGCGATACCGAAGACCGGCTCGATGTGCGCGACCCCGTGGTGCGCTTCGTCGATGCGGCGCCCGCATCGGGCAACGTCACGCTCTACAGCGGCAGCACCGCACAGGCCGATGCCTCCAACTTCGCGTTCAAGTCGACCTCGCACTTCTACGACGTGGGCACCGGCAACACCACCTGGAGCGTGCGCTCGGCCACCAACAGCTCGAGCGTGCTGGCCTCGGCCGACCTCGACCCGCAGCGCGGCAACCGCTACACCTTCATCGCGCTGCCGGCGGCCAACGCCACCGCCACCAGCCTGATGGTCATCCAAGACCCCTACAACAAGGGCCTGACCAGCGACAAGGCCCGCCTGCGCTTCGTGAACGCCGCGGCCGCCACGCCTTCGGTCGACGTGTATATCCTCACCAGCACGCAGGATCTCTCGACCGCCGCGCCCACCTTCGGCAACCTCGGCTTCGGCAATGCGCTGCCTGCCTCGGGCAACGATTCCTACGAGCTGGCCGGCGGCGCCTACCGCCTGGTGCTCACCGCACCGGGAACCAAGACCGTGCTCTTCAACGCCACCAACGTCACCCTCGGCAACAACGCCGACTGGCTGCTGACCCTCATCCCCGGCACCACCGGCCTGCCGGGCGACCTGCATGTGCTGCTCACGCAGGGCAACGGCGACCAGGACGGGCAGACGCAGGAGCTGCTGCCGCAGTAAACCTGCAAGAGGCCGCGCACGCTCTCACCCCTTGGGGGGAGGACAGCGCGGCCTGTTCCTCCTAGTCTTGGGCTGTGCGTCGCGATACTCCGGCGCGCGGGGCAATGCCACCGCCCAGACCAAACCAGGAGGAACACATGAATCACGTCAGGCGTGTCGGCTGGGGCTCGGCCGTCTTCTTCGTTTTCGTGGCCATCGTGCTCGGCATCTGCTGGGTGCGCTGGCCGCAGCCGGCGGCCGATGCGCGCATCCATGCCCGCCTCAACAGCCGCGTCGACCTGCCGCGCGGCGCCGCGCCCAGCTGCGACGAGATCCGCGCCAAGGGTGGCGACTACACGGCCGTGAGGCTCATGGTCATGGGCATGGACACCGGCCTGCAGGCCGTGGGCTGCACCGATGGCGACAAGCCCGTGGCCTCGTTCATGCTGCACCACGCCAAGCCCAACGGCCTGAGCCCGCAGGCCGACGAAGCCGTGTGGTCGACCATCCTCGGCGACCCGCTCGACACCATCGGCACCGGCCGCGAGCTGCGCTACGACGTGCGCTGGGCCCCCGAGGGCGGCGCGGTGCAGCACCTGTCGGAAGGGCGGCCGCCGATGATGCTGCAGATCTTCAAATGGTGGTCGCCGCTGGCGCTGATGGTGGTGTTCTACGTGTGGGCGCTGCTGATCTACCTGGGCCGCTACACCGCGCTGATCCGCGATGCCGCATCGCGCGACACGCCGCTGGTGCAGCGCACCTTCAGCCTGGCCAAGGCGCAGATGGCCTGGTGGTTTGCGATCGTGTTCGCGGCCTTCGTGTTCTTGTGGCTGGTCACCGGCGAAATGCCCTCGATCAGCGCGCAGGCCCTGATGCTGCTGGGCATCTCCAGCGCCACCACGCTGGCATCGGCCGGCATCGTGGCGCCCGACAAGACATCGAACAACGGGCGCGAAGGCGAGTTCTTCGTCGACCTGCTCAGCGACCAGTACGGCGTGGCCATCCACCGCTTCCAGATGCTGGTGATGACCATGGCGCTGGGGCTGATCTTCCTGTTCGACGTGGCCACCACGCTGACGATGCCGCAATTCGACCCATCGCTGCTGGCGCTGATGGGCCTGAGCGCCGCCACCTACGTGGGGCTGAAGATCCCCGAGCAGCGGGCGGCGGCGGGGGCGCCGCCGGCTTGATCCATCAGCGGCCGAGCTGGCCTTTCAGCGTATTGGCTGCGGCGAGGATCACCTTGCCGTTGCCGGTCAACACGGCGCCGATGAAGTCGACGATGGCGCCGGCCTTGGCCAGCTTGTCCTTGATGTCGGCGATCTGCTTGACCACCCCTTGCGCGAAGCCGATGGCGCCGTTGATGTGCTCGGCGGTGACCTTGGCTTCGCCCGCCAGCAGCGCGATCTGGGCATTCACCAATTTCGATGCCGCGCTGAGCAGCTCGGCCTGCCGCTGGGCGATGGCCTGCAGCTCGCCAACCGAGAGCGCCGAGGTGTCGGACGGCATCAGGCCTTTGGCCATCTGCCTCAGTGCATCGATGGACGTTTGAAGATCCGCCCCGTCGAGGGTGTCGCCCTGGGTGGCGACCGCCAGCGTTGCCGTGTCAACCATCGCTCATTCCCTCCGTCATTGCGTGCCGGCGGCGGCTTTTACCGCATTGCGCGCGGCCGTGGCCTTGGCGCGAAACTCCTTGAGCCTGGCCAGCAGCGCCTTGGGCTCGGGCTTCAAGGCATCGTCGTCGAACGTGTCGAGTGCCGAGAGCCACGCGTCGATGGCCGACGCCATCACCGCGGCCACATTGCCCGGCGCCGGCGAACCCCGCTTCTCCAACATCGCCACGCGCGTCTTCGAGGCCCGCGACAGCTCCATCGTGCGGATCGGCTCCGCCTGGCGGAAGGCCTTGGAATCGAGCAGCGTCAGCGTGGTGTTGCTCGCATCCTGGATCAGCAGGATGCGGTTTTGATAAGCCGACGCGCGAGGCGCATCGCCTGCCGAACGCACGCCGACGAAATACTGCCGCAGGATCCGCCCGGTGACGGCGAGCTGGTCTTTCTCATGGACCATGCGCCTCACGGCCTCTTCGCGCTTTCTTTCGGTGGCGATGTAGGCAATGAGCTCCACCACCTTGGTCAGGGCCGTGACGTCGGCCTGTGGCACCAGGGCCGTGCCGTTCTTGTCTTGCAGCGCCTGCAGCTTGCCGCCCACGCCATCGAGATCGGACGTGAGGTCGAACGACTGGTCGTTGGCCAGCGACTCGAGCGCGCCCGCAAAGGCCGACAGCACATCCACCGTGACAGAGGCGAGCTGGCGCTGGGCCTGTTCGGCCGCATCGCAATCCTGGTCGGGGGCCACCGTGGTGACATGGCCGACCGCGATGGTCAGCTCTGCCTGCTCCCTGCACAGCGCATCGACCTGCTGGAACTCGGCCTGCACCGTGGAGGTGAGCTTGCCGGTCTGCTGCGCGAATTCGGACACGGCCTTGAAATTGGCACACCCGCCGAGCAGCACCACGGCCAATGAAAGCAGCACTCGAGCAACCACGTCTTTCCCCCTCCGTGGGCTGCCACTCGCAGCCGGCTCGCATTGTGGGGCCGGCACGAGACGAATCCATCCTTCGCTTTGAGGAAGCGCAAGGCGCACCCTCCTTTGGGGGAAGGGAAAGAACGGGGGACAAGATGTGCGGGTGATCCTAGGCTGCGCGATGAATAGCGGCGGCACCTTTATGCCGGAAAGTCGGATCCCACGCACCGCGCGCGAGAGGGAGGAATGCAATGGCGCTCTATCAACTGACCGGTGGCGAGATTGCGTCCATCGACCAAACCACGTTCACAGCTCTTGGACTGCTTGAACGCTCAAATATTCAAAGGGCACTGCGCAGCCAAATTTCCGCCATCATGCCCGGCACCAAGGTGATGGTGCTCGCTGAAGAGTTTGGTGACTGGGTGGATGCAAACCGACGAATCGATTTGCTCTGCCTCGATGAAACCGCTCAATTGGTTGTCGTCGAGCTCAAGCGCGACAACAGTGGGCACATGGAGCTGCAGGCCCTGCGCTACGCGGCGATGGTCTCCACGATGAGGTTCGACCAGGCCGTTGAAGCTCATCGCAAGTACCTGAAGTCGATCGGCTCGGACGCAGATCCAGAGCAGGAAATTCGAGAGTTTCTGGATGCTGACGAGGGAACGGTGGCCTTGTCTGAGACGGTACGAATCGTCCTCGCAGCTTCCGATTTCTCGCCGGAGTTGACAACCACTGTTCTCTGGCTCAACAAGCAGCGTCTCGACATCCGTTGCGTACAAATGCGGCCCCACCAGTTGGACGGTCGCGTTCTTCTGGACATTCAGCAGGTCATTCCGCTGCCGGCAGCAGAGCAGTATCAAGTGGCCCTGCGGGAAAAAACAATCGAGCAAGCCGCTGCGCGCAGCCAGTCGAGAGACATGACCCGCTATGACCTCACGATCGGCGAGACGACGCTGGTGAACCTGCCCAAGCGTCGACTCATCTACGAGGTGATAGCGGAAGCCGTGCGGCGCGGCGTCGCTCCGGAGCGCATCGCCGCTGTTGTCCCATGGCGGGAGGGCACGATGTTCGTGTCTGCCGACGGGGAGTTGAACGCCGAGGGATTGCGGAAGGCCCTAGGCGGACGGTCGTTGGACCGCTATTACACAGACGACAAGGATCTCTTCCATGCGGTCGGGCGGACCTACGCGTTCTCGATCCAATGGGGCAACCGGACGTTGGAGGCGATTGGAAACGTTCTTGCTCTCATGCCCGATGGAGCGGCAATTGAATATTTACCGACAAC
This sequence comes from uncultured bacterium, assembly GCA_966212505.1. GTDB lineage: Bacteria > Pseudomonadota > Gammaproteobacteria > Burkholderiales > Burkholderiaceae_C > CAMLIZ01. Next base: position 11,300 of record CBIHRS010000017.1, on the reverse strand, counting down.
ACCGGTCGTCGAAGAGGTGACCTATGACGAGTATGTGGTGCGTCAACGCGAGAACGGAGCGATTGAAGTGGAGCAGAGCGGAAAACCCATTCAACCGGCCAAGCCCGCACTTAGAGAACTTGCGCTGAAATTGAATGTGCCGCAGCAGAACGGACGTGGCAATGACCTGAATACACGCCAGCTCGGAGGTCAGGTGATGCGGGCAATTGCTGCACTTTAGCCTGGGGTACGCCAGAAGTGCTGGATGAACCTCGACACCTCCGCAGATCGTCAGCCCGGAGTCGGATGTCGTTGCTGCGCCTTTTGCCTTGAAGACCGCGGCATGGGCGGCGGCTTCTCAGCGAAGAAGAGGCAGATGCATGGGGTGGAGAGATGCCTCGTGCGTCATCGTGCGCTCGCGTCAGCGAGCACTGCTGTATCCCGTCGAGGATCTCCGACAGCCCATGGAGTTCGCGCTCCTCCAGGTTCAGGATGACGATGGGGTGGTGGGCGACGTGCGCCCTCAGGTCCCGAATCCAGGTGTCATCTGAATCGTCTTTTAGCATGTGGCCTTGCCTCCCCGAGGTCGCATTGGACGCCCGGCCCGGTGCGGTGCTATTCGGCTGACCCTACGGTTGGCGGAATGCCAACACAAGCTGGCGGTTCTGGCTTGCTGTAGCGCTATATTGAAGCTTCACACGAGGTGTCATCCGTATAGCGCAGCAAGGCGCAACACCTAGGAGGCGAGGGAGTGTTGTGATGCAACCCATTCCGACGATGACGTCGCGAGAATTCGCGACGGCGTTTGCCCTAAGGCCAAACCTTGTTGGCTGGTTCCTTGGGGCGGGCGCCTCTGCTGCTTCTGGTATCCCGACTGGCTACGCCATGATCCGGGACTTCAAGGCCGAAATCTTCGCTCGCAACGAGAAAATCTCGAAGCGCGACGTTGATTCGGGTGATCAGGTCTGGATCGACCGGATGGACCAGTTCTTCCGGCGAACGTCGCTGCTGCCGCCCGATGGTGACCCGAACGAGTACGCGGCGGCCTTCGAGATGGTGTATCCCCAGGAGCGCCATCGCCGGCAGTACATAGACGACAAGGTCAGGTTGGGGACGCCGTGCTTCGGGCACAGGGTGCTCGGCGCCATGATGGCAGCCCGCAAGGTCGACTGCGTGTTCACGACCAATTTCGATCCATTGGTCGAGGACGCTGCTCTGGCAGCCAACCAGTTGCTTCCCACCGCAGAGCAGAAGCGGCCGACGGTGGCTGCCATCGACTCGGGCGAGCGTGCGATGCGTTGTCTGAACGAGTCGGATTGGCCCTTGGTTGCCAAGCTGCATGGTGACTACCAGTCGGTCGCCATGAAGAACACCTGGGCAGAGCTGGAGAAGCAGGACGGCGCGATGGAGCACGTCCTCGTCGAGGCGAGCAAGCGATTTGGCTTGGTATTCGTTGGGTACAGCGGTCGCGATGCATCCGTCATGCAGGCGCTGACGTCGGTGCTCAAGTACCCGTCACCGTTTCCGAACGGGCTTTACTGGGTCACGGGCTCCCCTTCGAAATTGCTCCCTGCGGTCACGGACTTCCTGACCGCTGCGCATCATGCTGGCGTCGACGTCCAAATCGTCGAGTGCGCGACCTTCGACGAGCTGGCCTCGGATGTTTTGAAGCATGTGGACCTGCCTAAGGTGCTGTTCGACACCGTCGATCAAGGGCGGCCGGCGCCGCGCTTGGTGCGGGTGACCCTTCCGGCCGGCAAGGCCCTGGACTTTCCGGTACTGCGCTACTCCGCGCTGCTCATCGACTCCCTTCCGCGGGTCGCGCGCAGGGTGGTCCTGGCTCAGACGCTTTCGACCCCAGAGGCGCGTGCGATATTGAAGGCGAATGACTGCAGAGCCCGGGCCGCGGCCCACGGCCACGAGCTGGCAGTCTTCGGTAAGGACGAGGAGATAGTCGCGGCGCTAGCTTCCGTCGGAGGACAATTAGCTGGTACCGTCGAGCTGAATCCGACTCAGGACAGCTGGGCCCTGGGACTGCTGTACGAAGCGCTGACCAAAGCGCTGTCCAGGCAGCGGCCGCTGATGCCGCGTTACAAGCGCGCGGGGCATTCGCTCCTCTGCTCCGGGCCGCGAGAGGGTGAAGACCCTAACTGGGCCCGTGAGCGAGAGCAGAAGCTCGCGCAACTGCGTACAGCCTACGAAGGCAATCTCGTTGGCACAGTGCCCAAGCTCGGCTTCCCGTTTCACGAGGGGGTCGATATCAAGCTTGAGCTGATTGAGGATCGTTGGTGGTGCGGCTTCGAGCCGTACACGTTCGTGGACATACCCCGCGAACACAACCAACAGACTGCATCGGCTGAAGCTACGAGTGCCGAGCAGGACGCGATGGAGATACCGACCGAGCGACGAGGAGGCGATCCAGCGGGTGATTGGCGAAGAGAGCGCTGGGCGACCAAGTACAACAAGCAATGGGGGGCCGTCATCAACGCCTGGGCCAAGTTGCTTACGGCCAGCGACGACGAGATGTGCACCGTGCGCGCCTTCGGCCTGCGCGAGGAGGAAGGTGTGGATGCCGTCTTCACGATTTCCAAGGTCACCGCTTGGAGTCGTCCCGGTCATGCTCATCCGTACTTCGACAGGAAAAGGTAATGGCCATCCCATCGTCGTTGCTGCCTCCATTCTTCTTGCTGGATGAGCCGCTGCTTGCGTTCTCGCCGTCCGACTCGAAGCAGACCTCAGTACACCCATTGCGAGGACTGCTGAACTACGGGCCTTACTCCAAAGGGTCGTTCGGCGGGTACACCGCGCAGATTCGCGTCGCGACCGTCGGTCCGGTCGCCTCGTTCCGGCAGCGCGGCGACCTAATGAAGTCGCTGCTCAAAGAGCATCGGCCGACAGACCGCGTTGAGTACGTCCCGACGTATCCGGGGTTCGAGAAACTCTACCAGGTAGAGCTGAAGGGGGCGCAAGTCGGCGCCGCTCACGTCAAGTGGCCAGACAGCCTGAACGACCTGCCGGGAGATGGCGACATTCATCAGCGGCTGTTCTGGGCGATGGACGCGGCCTTGCGCCAGCTTGACAGCCTGCGGGGCGAATTTGATGTCGCGCTCGTTCACTTCCCCGATGCCTGGGCGGCGGCCACACGCTCGAAGGTCTTCGACGCGCACGATGCACTAAAGGCGCTGGGTGCCAAGTACAACATCCCAACGCAGGTGCTGAACGACCGCGTGTTCACGTTCCCGCATCCGGCTTCATTGGCGTGGCGCCTCTCGACGGCGCTCTATGTGAAGGCGGCCGGCACGCCCTGGAAGCTGGCGCCGTTGGATGGCGTGCCCGACGGCACGGCATACATCGGCCTGGCCTATGCACTGCGTGGTGACGCGCGTGACGCGCACTACGTGACCTGCTGCTCGCAGGTCTTCGATATGGACGGTGGCGGCATGCAGTTCGTTGCGTTCGAAGCGCGCGACCCAGTGGAAGACGTGGCGGAGGCTCGGCACAACCCTTTCCTGAGCCGCGATGACATGCGCGCTGTCCTGGCACGGAGCCTGGAGCTATACCAGGGCCGCAACGGCGGCATCCTGCCCAAACGGTTGGTGATCCACAAAACTACAGCGTTCAAGCAAGAAGAAATCGAAGGGGCCTTCGACGCCTTGACCGGCGTCCCCGAGATTGAATGCATCGAGGTGGGCGCAGCGTCGTGCTGGCGTGGCGTCTGGCTGATTGACGCCGGCGGACGCACCGTAAGCGCGAAGCCCTCGGGTTACCCAGTGCCCCGAGGCACGATGGTGGTGAGGTCCGGCACCTCGGCTTTGGTCTGGGTCGCAGGAAACGCGCCTGAGGTGTCCACGAAGGGTGACTATTTCCAGGGCAAGAAGAGCATCCCGAAGCCGCTGCAACTCACCAGGCATGCCGGCAAAGGCTCGTTGGAGCTCATTGCGCACGAGGCTCTGGCGTTGACGAAGATGGACTGGAACAACGACGCGCTCTACGACCCTGTTCCAGTCAGCATTCGGTATTCGCAGCGGCTTGCCCGCACCATCGCCAACGTGCCGGACCTGCCTGGAAAGGTTTACCCGTACCGGCTCTTCATGTAGCGACCGCTCTTTCAGCTCTGCCTAGTCTCCCCATGTTCACCGTCATCGACTCCGTCTCAAGTATCCCGGCTGGAACGCGAGCTCACGTCTACCTGATCGTGGACCACTGGGACGACTGGTTCAAGTTCCGGACCATGTACACGATGCTGCTCTACGACGACAACGGTGAACGGCATCGCATCGGGTCCGTGAAGATTGGTCAGGCAGGACTGTTGCCAGCATCGGCCGCTCAGGGGCTCCCGCCGGGCACGCGCGTTCCGCAATTGCCTCTCACGTTCAACGCGCTTGACCCCGCCGTTTTCTTCTCGCTGGGTCAGGACGAGGACTACTACTCGACGCTGCGCAGCCTGCCTGCGCACATCTGTGAGTACGTCCTCGTCAACCTTTGCGACTGTGCATACAACCTGACCATCTTCGATCGCCATCTTCATCAGCTGGTCATGCAAGAGTCCCTGCTTCGTTCAATCAGAGATGGGAACGTGAGAAACCGCCTGCACAGGCTCGCGCATGGAAACGCGGAGCTCACGCGATTCCAGTTCCGCTATACGCTGCCGGCGCCGCCACTCCAGGCAGGAATGCAGGTGCCGCTGCCACCTCCGCCGACCCTTACGTTTCACGTCGAGCCCAACTCGCATCCCCCAACGAACGTGCATGTCCTGGTAGGCCGAAACGGCGCGGGGAAGACGCGATGCATTCAGACATTGGTTAACGCTGTGCTGGGTCGACCTAGCGAGTCGTCGCCCCCCGGCATCCTCGAGCGCATGGGCGCTAACCACGATGAGTGGGATTTCGCCGGCTTGGTGTCGGTGTCCTTCAGCGCCTTCGATGAGTTCGAGGCGCCCCCTAACGTTGCCAACCTAAAGCTCCGCGCCGGCTTCGTAGGCCTGCGGGGAACTGAGATGGTGGATGGCCAACTGCGGGACGCACTCAAAACGAAGGACGACCTGGCACAGGACTTCGTCAATAGCTTCACCGTGTGCCGGGAAGAGCCTCGCAGAACTCGGTGGCTGAAGGCCGTCCGGACGCTAGCCACTGACCCGCTCTTCGCGGAGGTTGAGGTTGAACGGTTCCTACAAGTCGAAGGAGACAGCTGGCAGAGCGCCGTTGCACACGCGTTCAAGAAACTCAGCTCAGGGCACTCAATCGTCCTATTGACAACCACCCGGTTGGTCGAGCTCGTCGATGAGAGAACCCTCGTCGTTCTCGACGAGCCGGAGGGGCACCTGCATCCGCCGTTGCTTGCTGCCTTTGTGCGGTCTGTGTCCGATCTGCTCGTGTCTCGCAACGGCGTGGCCCTCATATCTACGCACTCGCCAGTGGTGCTTCAAGAGGTCCCGATGAGCTGCGTCTGGATGCTTCGCCGCACCAGAACAGTCGCAGTAGTCGAGCGTCCAAGCATGGAGACCTTTGGCGAAAGCGCTGGGGTTCTGACGCGGGAGGTTTTCGGGCTCGAAGTTTCCAATTCGGGGTTTCACCAAATGGTGGCAGCTGTTGCTAACGAGCCGGGGATGCGATTTGAAGAGGTCGAGACTCGTTTCGCAGGTCAACTTGGCTCAGAGGCCAAGGTCTTGGCTCGCAGTCTCATCGCGCAGCGGCCCAACTGACGATACCGGTTATGAAGCGCTTGCCTCTTCCCTCCTTCGAGGTGAAAGATGTTGTGGAGCAATGTGTGTCCGGAATCACCATAGTCGAGCGCTCGCAAGCACTGCTCGCGGCGCTACCCAACTTTCAAGCCGCCGAGGCAGCCTATAAGGCGCTGGCGCCCGCCGGTCAGCTGTTCCAGATTCCAACGAGCGACCAAGTCACGCCACTCTTGTCTGGTGACCTGATGGGGACCATCTACAAGTCCCATTTCGCCCGCGCGGGGTCGCCGTCCCGATCGCTCTACGAGGCAATCCGCTTCGCGCCGCCTTACGGTCTGTGTCCGATGTGCGGCCAGAGAATCGTCGCGAGTGTCGACCACTACCTGCCGCAGTCATTGCATCCCATCTTCAATCTGACGCCCGCGAACCTTGTCCCAGCCTGCTCGGACTGCAACAAGGGCAAGCTGGCGAAGTTCGCTCACAGTGCTGAGGAGCAGACGCTTCATCCGTACTTTGATGACCTGGGCAATGAGCGCTGGCTCGTCGTCGATGTACGGGAGACGGCGCCCCCTTCAATCGCCTATCGCGTGCGACCGCCTGCAGGGTGGACGCCGGTTCTAGCTGCACGAGTCCAGCATCACTTCAAGGTGATGGGCTTGGCGGAGCTTTATGCCGCCCAGGCTGCGAGTGAACTCGCTGACATTTCCTTCAACCTAGGCGAGCTCGCGAAGACCGGTGGATCCGTCTCGGTCCGCACCCACCTGCGCGGTGAGTTCGCCACCCGGCATGCGCGAGATCCGAACTCTTGGAAGACCGCGCTCTACGAAGGACTGTGCGCCTCTGACTGGTTCTGCGATCAAGGTCACCTCATGGTGAGGTGAGCCGGTGGCAGCTTCGCGACAGGATGCGTGAAGCCGGCTGATCGCTACGGACGACGGCAACCGCTGCAAACGCGATTTCAACCCGAAGCTCAGCGTCACCTTGGTCGCGTCTTCGTGGTCGGCCGGCCCGGCGCGGCCATCAACCCAAAGCAGACGAATTATCAGAGCAGGTGGCCGAAGAATTCGTGCAGGCTGGCCTCATCCAAGCCATCAGAGCGCTTCCACCAGCTCGCTGGGTAGGCCATATCGACGAAGTGGCGCGGCGGATCCTCCCTGTCGATGTATTGAACGAAGCTCTTGCGATAACCCGGGTGCGCGGTGCTGCCGAGGACGCCGCACAGCCCCAGGATTGCGACCAGCGTGTCCCGTTCGGCCTTGTTGCCCTTCAGGTGCGGCGGTAGCAGCCGGTGCAGCTTCGCACTCGTCGTGTTCGCTGGCGCCGACTGGATGGCGTTGAGGACATCCCGCATGATTGCCACGTCCTCGTCTGTCGGCGAAGGCAGGGGGGGAGCGCAGTAGCAGCTCCAGATCCAGCGCCGCGTAGAGTGGATATGGATACAAGGTCGAACTCCTCAAGATCAACGTTGATGAGGAATATGCGAAGACGACGAAGTGTCCGCCAAAAGGCAAGGGGAAGCAGGCGTGATTAGCAGACTGCTGGCTTGACGGACCAAGCATGGAGACTCGCCAGCCTCGTGAGATCACGCACGAGCCCGGCTCCCCGATTTTTGCTTTGAACGCTACTGAGGGATTTTGATCTTCTTTTCATCCGGCGGTGCGTACACAGGAATCTTCATCTCTGGAATCGTCACCCGTCTGAGGTCAGGCGAACGACCATCTACGTGGAGAGCGTCAGGATCTTTGGCACAGGTGAGAAACCCGGAGGCTGACCCGGCGCAATGTAACTGGGGCAGCGACGTTCCCACCTTCTGCTGAGGGGTGGCCGCGTTGGCAAGGATCTTCTGTGTGGCGAAATCCAACTTGCCAGTGGTCGGTATGCCTGCTTGCTTTTGAGTTGTCCTCAAAGCATCCACTCCCTCGGCGGTGAGCACAAGCTTGAACCCTTGGGAGGGGTCGCGACCCACGTACTTTTCCATCTTCGTGTCACCGAGCTGGACCGCGGCGGCCGCCACTGCGGCTTCCTGGAGTGATGTGGCGGCATCTATTTCACCCTTTGCGAATAGCTGTGCGGAGTAGCTCGTAAATACAGCCGAAGACGGCCCTGCATGTGTGTACAGGTACTGTGAGGAGAGTTCTGGAAGATTGACCGCCTGTATGCTTCTTCGGAAGTTGAAGGCGAGTTTGGTGCTGCAGGACAACCGAATAGGGTCGATTGCTCGATCGAATGGACTCTCCGCCTGCGCTTCAAACTCTTCCGCTAACGAGCATTCGACTTTGCGATCGGGCTTTCCCTTGTCGTCCACGTTTGCTACGTGTTTTCTCCGACCGTCAATCACGCGGTACAAGAGACCCCCCGTGGGGTACTCACCTCGAAGGTCCCGCACGCGCATAGAGACTTCGACAACGCTGTTGAGCGTTGTGCTGGTCGTCGAGCTCTGGGACAAGCCGCTAAGATGAACTGAGCCCAGTAGCACGGCGGCAGAAACAGCATGCCTCGAGGAGGCCAAGCTAGTAACCCTCGTCATGGCCATTCTCCTTGCAGTCGTGGCATTCGGAAGAGCGTGGAGTTGATGATCCGGTCGTCGCTCGGGTGCTCAATGCTTTCAGGACAACGAGCGTTATGAGCCAGAGAATCAGCGCTCCCCACAAAACGCGGACTTCATTCTCGACAAACCAGGTCTCGACAGTGCGTTCAACCAAGATTGGTGGGTCGAAGCTTCTTTTTTGCGCTTCATCGTCGTCGGAATCGGCCTTTTTATCCTCTTCCTTGGCCTTGTTCGTTTGCTGGGCTGCACAGGGCTGAACCAAGAGCTTGGGGATCCCTTCTTGAAGCACCGGAATGTTTGCGGTGACATCTGCACCAGGGAAGATATTTGTGAACTGAATGTCCCACTCGTACTCGTGAACTCGCGACAACTTTGTTAGTGAGAGAACGGTTCCGTGAAGGGCTTGGCTATAGCGATCGGCTGGACCGAAGAATTTGCTTCTCTGCAAGTCGGGTGTGGTGACTAGCAAGTTGAAGCAGTCGAATCGCTGCTTGGCCGTCACATTTCGAATTCGAACAGAGACGAATCCATTTGTACCTCGAGGTGAGGTTGTGTCGATCCGGTACTCGAGAAATGGCGCGCTGGAAAGACGATCTACGGTGCGAACAGTCGTCCAACCCGCTGCTGCGACAAGCAGGGTAAGTACCCAGGGAGTCTTGTCTCCAAACAGAATGCCTGCGAGCGCGTCTCCCATGGGGCCTCCATAACGACATTCGCGTGTTGGCCAAGGCGAGCGATCTGGCGCTGTCGCAACTAGATCGGGAGTTCTTCGCCTACCCGTTGTTTTTTTGGCGAGATTCCTGTGGTGTTTTAGCTCCTATGCCAGAGAATTCCATCCTCCCAATGGGGGATGTTGATTCCGCGTTGGACGGCCTCTGAGTGAATGATTCTTGTAGTACACCTACCGACTGCGATTGAATCGCTACCGAAGTTGGCGCTATAGAGAGACCTTGGCGAGCCCAATCGCCAGGGGTTTTTTTCGTGCCAACTGTCGATGCCGATTGCCCCGAACTCCTAGGAATCAAGGATGTTCCCAAGTCACTACGCCTGCACGAGCTGCGGCGAAAAGTTCGAGTTGTCGCAGGGCAGTGCGCTCTACTACTTCAACTTCGATTCAGCGCCGCTCGGTAGTCAGTTGTCCTACGACGATCTCTTCGCTGTCCCGGTCCGCCCCGGGTGGTGCAAAGACTGCGCTTCGGTTTGCCTTGTGGAAGACATCGCCCCGATACGGGCGTTCGAAGATGCGTATGGCGCGGTTCGGGTTGGTCGATCGGTGGAATACCCCGCGTCCACTGAATGCTTGAGCGCAGAGCAGGCGCAAGCCGAGATGGCTGCGTACCTGCGGTGGCGTCTGGAGCGGCGGCACCCTGCGCGGGCGCTGTGTTGTGGCCGAACGAACTACCAGCTCCTGGATGTCGCCCAGCCTTTGTTCAAACATGCGAGTTGCGACTTCGGCGTGGTTGAGCCGCGATATCTTTTTCCAGGGCCAGGTGTCGGCCCAGGGCCTGGGGTCTACAGCCCAGCCAATATCCGGGTCTACAACGGCGAGGGCATTTTGATCGCGCTCTTGACGTGGCGCGCTCGCGGCTCGAGCACATGGGATGTGGTGCCGGCCGAATACCCGCGGGTGGATGAAGACTGAAGAGGTTTTGGGGACTGTCGGCGCGGCTTACATACACCGTCCAATCTTCGTAATTTCCTTCGCGGTGCCTGCTTCCTACGATGAAACCCATCATCACTTCATCGATAGGACCCGACCATGGAACAGACCTCATTCGTCACGCTGGGCGACGGCACCCGCCTGGCCTACCGGCTCGACGGCGCAGCCGATCGTCCCGTGCTGCTGCTGGCCAACTCGATCGCGACCAGCCTGCAGATGTGGGACGACAACATGGCCGACTTCACGCGCCATTTCCGCGTGCTGCGCTATGACCTGCGCGGACACGGCGGCTCCGATGCACCGGCCGGCGCCTATTCGCTCGATCGCCTGGGGCGGGATGTGATCGAGCTGCTCGATGCGCTGGGCATCGAGCGTGCGCATGTGCTCGGGCTGTCGCTGGGCGGCTTCGTCGCGCAGTGGCTGGCGATCCATGCGCCCGAGCGTGTGTTGCGGCTGGTGCTGGCCAACACGGCTGCTTACCTCGGCCCGGCGCGCATGCACGAGGAGGCCATTGCCCAGGTGCTCCAGGCGCCTGATTTGTCGGGCGCTGCCGATACGTTCGTGCGCAACTGGTTTCCCGCGCGCTGGGTCGACGAAGGCCGGCCTGTCGTCGAGCGCTTTCGGCAGGGCATAGTGAGCATGTCTGCCGTCGGGCTCGCCGGCGCCCGCGCGGCGGTGCGCGATGCCGACCTGCGCCGCACGATCCGGCTGATCACCGCGCCCACGTTGGTGATCGCCGGGCGCGACGACCAGGTCACCACGCCGGCCCATGGCCAGGAAATCGCCGCGTCGGTGCCGGGCGCACGGTACTGTGTGCTGCCCACCGTGCACCTGTCCAACGTCGAGCAGCCGCAGGCCTTTGCGTCGACGGTGATCGAGTTCCTGTCAGCGGCATAAGGCCGGCAAGGGGCCGCCGCTAAACTGGTTTGCCGATCTGGCGGCTTCCCTGTTCAAGCGTTCCCTTGCAGACCTTCTCCCACACCGCTCTACCGCCCATCCTCGATGTCTGCGCCGTCGAGGCCGACTACGGACACCTTCTCATGTTGACGGCGGATGGCTCGCTGCACGGGCTTGATCTGGACACCACCGCGAAGACAGGCCTGTGCAAGGTCGAGCTTCCCGAGTTGCCGACCGATGGCAACCAATACTTCGGTGGCGCCCGCTATCGGCTGCATGCCTCGGCAGACGGCCGGCATGCGGCCGTTGTCGTCGACCAGGGGCGATACGGCGTGATGGTGGATGTGTTGTCGGGCGCCGTGACCTTGCGCCTTGATGGCGGCCACTATCACGAAGACACGGTGCCATTCAGCGCCTGCTTTCTCCGCCATGAGGGGAGTAACGTGCTCGTCCACCGCACGGATTGGAACCGCCTCGATGCGGCCGACGCGGCCACGGGCCGATCGTTGACCGATCGCACCATCGGGCCGGTCGAG
>CBIHRS010000016.1:0-117477 GCA_966212505.1 uncultured bacterium | reverse complement strand
GCGGCGACCGCGTCAAGGGCCCGATCAAGTCGATCACCGACTTCGGCGTGTTCGTGGGCCTGGCCCAGGGCATCGACGGCCTGGTGCACCTGTCCGACCTGAGCTGGAACGAGCCGGGCGAAGCTGCCGTGCGCAACTTCAAGAAGGGCCAGGAAGTCGAAGCCGTCGTGCTGGCCATCGACGTGGAGCGCGAGCGCATCAGCCTGGGCATCAAGCAGCTCGACGGTGACCCGTTCGCCACCTTCACCACGCTGAACGACCGCGGTGCGCTGGTCACCGGCAAGGTGAAGACGGTGGACGCCCGTGGTGCCGAGATCCAGCTGACCGACGAAGTCACCGGCTACCTGCGCGCTTCGGAAATCTCCCGCGACCGCGTGGAAGACGCCCGCAACGTGCTGAAGGAAGGCGACGACGTCTCGGTGATGATCATCAACATCGACCGCAAGACCCGTTCGATCCAGCTGTCGATCAAGGCCAAGGACAGCGCCGACCAGCAGGAAGCCATGCAGCGCCTGGCCCAGAGCAACGAGCGCGAGACCGCCGGTACCACCAGCCTGGGCGCCCTGCTGCGCGCCAAGCTGGACAACCAGCGCGACAACGGCTGATCTCACTGAAGGCACCGAACCCCGGATATGACCCGTTCCGACCTCGTGGCCGAGCTGGCCGAACGCTTCAGCCAGCTCACGCATCGCGACACCGAGTTCGCGGTCAAGACCATCCTCGATGCGATGTCCGATGCGCTCGCGCGCGGCCACCGCATCGAGATCCGGGGCTTCGGCAGCTTCTCGATCAACCGCCGCCCGCCGCGCGTGGGCCGCAACCCGCGAAGCGGCGAGCAGGTGGTGATCCCCGAGAAGCTGGTGCCGCACTTCAAGCCGGGCAAGGCCTTGCGCGAATCGGTGGATGCCAATGTGCCGGTCGTCGATGACGAGCCGGCCAAGCAGGAAGCACCATCGGCCTGACAGCGCACTGCGCCTCGCCCTGAAGCCGTGACCTCGTGTCACGGCTTTTTTATTGGTCGCCATCGCGGCCACATAGAATCTGCGCGATAAAAAAGGCCGTATGCGCATCCTCGTCTGGCTCTTTCGGGCCTTCGTCTTCTTCGCTCTCTTCGCCTTCGCGCTGAACAACCAGCAGGAATCCGCTGTGCGCTGGTTCTTCGGCTACGAATGGCGCGCGCCGATGGTGATCATCGTGCTCACGGCCTTTGCCGGCGGCTGCGCCTTCGGCGTGCTGGCGATGGTGCCGAGCTGGTGGCGCCACCGCCGTGTCGCCCGCCGGCATGCACCGTCCGACATGCCGCCCAAGGCCCTGCCGGCCGCACCGGTGGCCCTCTCCCCCTCGGACTTCGGTCCGGAACACCCGCCACGCGATGGACTTTGACCTGCAATGGCTGCTGCTCGGCCTGCCGATCGCCTTTGCGCTCGGCTGGCTCGCGTCGCGCTTCGACCTGCGCCAATGGAAGCGCGAGGAGCGCAGCTCGCCCAAGCCGTACTTCAAGGGCCTGAACCTGCTGCTCAACGAACAGCAGGACAAGGCGATCGATGCCTTCATCGAAGCGGTGCAGCAGGACCCCGACAGCTCCGACCTGCACTTTGCGCTGGGCAACCTGTTCCGCCGGCGTGGCGAGTTCGAGCGTGCGGTGCGTGTCCACGAGCACCTGCTGAATCGCGCCGACCTGCCCGCCGCCGAACGGCAGCGCGCGCAGAACGCATTGGCGCAGGACTTCATGAAGGCCGGCCTGTTCGACCGCGCCGAGGCCGCCTACCGCGCGCTCGAGGGCACGCCGTTCGACACCGAGGCACGCCTGGCGCTGCTCGGCCTGTACGAGCGATCGCGCGACTGGAAGGCCGCGGCCGACGTGGCCGGCAAGCTGGAGCGTGCCGGCACCGGTTCGTTCGCGGCACGCATCGCACACCACTGGTGTGAAGTGGCGCAGGAAGCCGATGAAAAAGGCCAGGCGGCCGAGGCCGAAGACGCATTGCGCCGCGCACGCGAAGCCGCACCGCATGCGCCGCGTCCGCTGGTGCTGGCGGGCCAGCGTGCCGCACGCGCCGGCCTGCATCTCGAAGCGCTGGAGTCGTGGAACGAACTGCGCCGGCGCAGCCCCGCGGCCTTCCTGCTGGTGGCGCGCGACTATGCGAAGAGCGCGCTGGCCTGTGGCGAAGCCGAGGCTTCGCTGGCCTCGCTGAAGGCGCTGCACGAGCGCCAGCCCAGCATCGAGCTGCTGCATGCCATCGCGCTGCTCGATCCGGCGCCAGAGGCCAAGCAGCAGCGCGTCGCCGCGCTGCTCAACACCCAGCCCACCTTGTCGGCCGCGCTCGACGTGCTGCAGAGCCCGCCGGCGCAATGGCAGGGCGACACGCTGAACAGCCTACGCCAGGCCGTGCAAAAGGCCGCGAAGCCGTTGCAGCGCTACCGATGCGCCGCCTGCGGCTTCGAGGCCCAGCACTACTTCTGGCAATGTCCCGGCTGCCTGAGCTGGGACAGCTATCCGCCGGTCAAGATCGAAGAATTGTGACTACCCGAGCTTGATCGGCACGAACAGCCGCTCGCCGTCGCGCTCGATCAGCAGCGCCACGTTCTTCGGCTTGTCCTTCATCAGCCCGCGCACCTCGTCGACCGAGCTCACCGGCTTGCCGTTGACGGCCAGCAGCACGTCGCCCGGCTGCACACCGGCGCGCGCCGCGGGTCCGTCGACATCCTCGATCACCAGGCCATGGTCGAGCTTGGCGCGGTTCAGCTCGCTGCGATTCAGCGGACGCAGTGCCAGGCCAAGTCGGGCGCCTTCGCCGTCGTCATCCGACGCCGCCGTCTGCTCGCTCTTGTCGTCGACACTGCCGAGCTTGACCTCCATGTCACGCGCGCCCTTGTCGCGCCAGACCTTGAGCTTGACCTTATCGCCCGGCGATGCCAGCCCGATTCGGCTCGACAGCACGCCCGACCGGGTGACCGGCTCGCCGTTGACCTCGGTGATCACGTCGCCCGACTTCAGGCCGGCCTTGGCCGCGGGCGAGCCCGGAGCCACGCTCGCGACCAATGCGCCATCGGGCCGGTTGAGGCCGAACGATTCGGCCAGCGTCTGGTTCAGGTCCTGGATCTGCACACCCAGCCGCGCATGCGAGGCCTTGCCGTGCGCCACGATCTGGTCCTTGACCTTCAGCGCCACGTCGATCGGGATCGCGAAGCTCAGGCCCTGGTAGCCACCGGTCTGCGAATAAATCTGCGCATTGATGCCGATCACGTTGCCGGCGCCATCGAACAGCGGACCGCCGGAGTTGCCAGGGTTCACCGCCGCATCGGTCTGGATGAACGGCACGAAGGCATCGCCCGGCAGCGAGCGGCCCTTGGCGCTGACGATGCCCTGCGTGGCGGTCTGCTCCAGGCCGTAGGGCGCGCCGATGGCCAGTACCGGGTCGCCGACCTCGATCTGCTTCGGGTCGCCCAGGCGCACCATCGGCAGGCTCTTGGCCTCGATGCGCAGCACCGCGACGTCGGTGGCCGCATCCGCGCCCAGCACCTTGGCGCGGTATTCGCGGCGGTCCTGCAGCTTGACGGTCACTTCCTTGGCGTCGCGCACCACGTGGGCGTTGGTCAGGATCAGGCCGTCGGCGCTGATCACGAAGCCGGAGCCCATGCCCTTGAACGGCACCTCGCCGCCGCCGCGGCGCCCTGCCCCCGGCATACCGGGGATGCCGCGGAAGAACTGGAAGAACGGATCGTCCTCGACGCCTGGCGGGAGGCCTTCGGCCGAGGCCTTGTGCGTGCCCTCGACCGTGACGCCCACGACCGCGGGCCCGAACTCGCGGACGATGGCGCGGTAGTTGGGCGCAGCCACCGGCACGATGCCGTTGGCATTCGACGGCGCCACCGGCACCACCGGCGACGGCGTGTTGGCCGCCACCTGGGTCGCGGGCGCTGCAGCGGCCTGGGTCGTCGTCTCGGACTTGCCCTTGAACCACTCGCTCGGATGGAAGTTGATCGCGCCGGCGCTGCCGACGACGGCAATGCCGGCACCGAGCAGCGCGGCGGCCAGGGGTTTCAGCATGGGGGTCTTCATTGTTTCGGCTCCTCTCGGGGAAGGGACTGCGGAGCCATTCCGCATTGCCGCCATGGTGGCCAAGCGGGATGAAGCAGGCGTTAGCCGAAGATGAGGCGAAAGTTAAAGGTCTGCGCGCTCAAGGGAAGCGCACCGACACGCGCAGTCCGCCGAGCGGCGAATCTTCCAGCGCCACATGCGCACCGTGCCGCTCGGCCACGCTCTTGACGATGGCCATGCCCAGGCCGCTGCCCGAGGTGACGGCCGCGCTCGCCTCGCGGCGCCAGAAGCGGTCGAACACACGCTCGCGTTCCGCGGCCGGGATCCCCGAGCCGCTGTCGTCCACCGTCAGCACCGGCCGGCCGTCTTCGCGCGCCACGCGCACCAGCACGCGCGAGCCCTCGGGGGCATAGCGCACTGCGTTGTCGGCGAGGTTGCGCGCGAGCACCCGCAAGGCCGTGGCATCGCCCTGCACCTGCACGTCATCAGCGGCCTCGAGCTCGATGGTCGTGCGGCGTTCGGCTGCCATCGGGCCGGTGTCGGCCAGCGCCTGCCGCACCGCCTCTGCCAGGTTCACCGGCGCCAGTGGCGGCTGGCGGGCGCCCGGTTCGTTGCGCGCCAGCGTGAGCAGTTGCTCCACCAGCCGCGTCGCACGCTCGACGCCCTGCGCCAGCTGCTGCGCCGCCTCGTCGCGCGCCGCGTCGTCGGGCGCCCGCTGCAGCAGCTGCACCTGCAGCTTCAGCGCGGTGAGCGGCGAGCGCAGCTCGTGCGCCGCATCGGCCACAAAGGCACGCTGCGCATCGAAGGCCGACGACAGGCGCTGCAGCAGCGCATTGAGCGAAACCACCAGCGGCGCCACCTCGTCGGGCAGGTCGGCGGCCGGCAATGCGCTCAATGCCTCGGCGTCACGCGACATCACCTCCTGCGAGAGCCGGCGCAGCGGCTTCAGCGTCGCGGTGACCAGCCAGCCGACGAAGAGCGCGAACACCGGCGCCAGCAGCAGCAGCGGCAGCACGCTGTGCAACGCTGCGGCCGCTGCCAGCTTCTCGCGGATCTGCCGCGGCTGGGCGACCTGGATCACGCGGTCGCGCGCGGCCACGCTGAAGGTGCGCCAGGTCTGGCCCTCGACGCTCACGTCAGCGAAGCCCAGCACGGCGCGCGAGGGCAGCGAGCTGTGTTGGCGCGAGGCATAGATGGTGCGGCCGTCCACGGTCCAGATCTGCACGACGAAGTCGAGCCCCGCATCGGCAAAGGCCCCCGCCTGGTCGGGCGCGATCTCGCCCTGGTCGCGCAGCGACAAGGCCATCTGCCGCAGCTGGTAGTCGAACAGCGACTGCGCCTCTTCCAGCGTGTTGCGGTAGGTGATGCCGCCCAGCAGCAGCGCCGCCAGCGCCAGCGTGGCCAGCAGCGAGACCAGCAGCCGGGTGCGGATGGAGCTCAAGCGGGGGCGCTCCGCTTGCCGAGGAAGTAGCCGACGCCGCGCATGTTCTGGATGAAGTCGGCGCCGAGCTTGCGCCGCAGCTGGTGGATGTAGACCGACACGGCGTTGCTCTCGATCTCCTCGCCCCAGCCGTAGAGCCGGTCTTCGAGCTGCGCGCGCGACAGGATCGCGCCAGGCCGCTGCATCAGCGCCTCGAGCAGGGCAAACTCGCGCGCCGACAGCAGCACCGGCTCGCCGTCGCGCGTGACCTGCCGTGTGGCCGGGTCCAGCGTCACGCCTTCGTGCTCGAGCTTCGGTGCCGCACGGCCGGCATGGCGGCGCAGCACCGCGCGGATGCGGGCATTGAGCTCGTCGAGCTCGAAGGGCTTGACCAGGTAGTCGTCGGCGCCGGCATCGAGGCCGGCCACGCGGTCTTCGAGCGCATCGCGCGCGGTGAGCACGATCACTGGCGTGCTGTCGTGCCGCGCGCGCAGTTCGCGCAGCACGTCGAGGCCGCTCGCATGCCGGGCCGAGGGCGGCAGGCCGAGGTCGAGCAGCACGAGGTCGAAGCGTTCGCTGGCCAGCGTGGCCGCCGCGGCCGCGGTGTCGTAGACCCAGTCGACCGCATAGCCCTCGAGCCGCAGCGCCTGCCGCAGCGTGCTGCCGATCATGCGGTCGTCTTCCACCAGCAGCAGTCGCATCGCGTCGTCGTCGTTCAGGGGTCGTTACGGCGGGGGAGCATACATCGCGTTATCGTGCGCGCCATGCCGAAGCGCCCCACCCTGCCGAATCCGCTGCACCTCAAGTTCTCGCTCACCGCGCTGCGCGAGCTGGCCAGCACCGCCGCGCCCTTCGTGCTGCTGGCGCTGGTGCTGCTGGCCATCGCCTACGTGGTGCTCGACCCCACGCCGCCGCGGCACGTGGTGCTGGCCACCGGCGTCGAGCAGGGTGCGTATGCCGAGTTCGGCAAGCGCTATGCGCGCCGGCTGGCCGCCAATGGCATCAAGGTCGAGCTGCGCGCGACGCAGGGCGCGGCCGAGAACCTGCAGCTGCTGCGCGACGGCAAGGTCGACCTCGCCTTCGTGCAGGGCGGCGCCGACAAGGACCACGGCCCCGACGAGAACCCCGATGCCAGCCTGCGCTCGCTGGGCAGCATGTTCTATGAGCCGGTGTGGCTGTTCTACCGCGAGGATTCGGCACAGCGGCTGCTCAAGGCCCCCGTGCTGCAGAGCCTGTCGCAACTGCCCGGCTGGCGGGTGAACATCGGCGCGCCGGGCAGCGGCGTGCCCAACCTGATGCAGCGGCTGATCGAGGCCAACCGCATCGACCCCGCCACGCTCACGCTGCTGCAGCAATCGCAGACGCCGGCTGTGGTCGACCTGCTCGACGGCAAGCTCGACGCGCTAGTGTTCGCCTCGGCGCCCGAATCGCTGATGGTGCAGATGCTGCTGCAGACGCCCGGCATCCGGCTGTTCGACTTCGCGCAGGCCGAGGCCTATGCCCGCCGCTTCGCCTTCCTGACGCCGGTGACGCTGCCGCGCGGCGTGGTCGACCTCGCGCGCGACCTGCCGCCGCAGGACGTGCACCTCGTCGCACCCACCGCCACGCTGGTGGCGCGCGAAGATCTGCATCCCGCGCTGGCCCAGCTCTTCACGCAGGCGGCGCAGCAGATCCACGGCCAGGGCGGCTGGTTCCAGCGCAAGGGCGACTTTCCGAACGCGCGCGACAACGAGCGGGTGCTGCATACCGAGGCGCAGCGCGTGTACACGCACGGCGAGCCCTTCCTGCAGCGATACCTGCCGTTCTGGCTGGCCAACCTGGTCGACCGCATGTGGGTGGTGCTGCTGTCGCTGGTGGCGGTGTTGATTCCGCTGGCACGGGTGGTGCCGCCGCTGGTGGAGTTCCGCATCCGCTCGCGGGTGTTCCGCTGGTATGGGCAGTTGCGGGCGCTGGAAGCCGCGCAAGGGCAGCAGCCGCACGAGGACCTGCTGAAGCGGCTCGACGAGATCGAGGCCAAGGTCGCCCGCATCACGGTGCCGCTGAGTTATGCCGACGAGCTCTATGCGCTGCGCAGCCACATCCAGATGATCCGGCGCCGCCTTGGATGACGACACCCGGCCGCGGAATACCGCGTCCACCCTCCGAGAGGGTTGCACGCCGTCTTGGGGCGGCCCGGCGGCGGCGCGCCTTGACCTAGGACAATTTGTCGCAGTGCAACAAATGCACACCGAACCGCGGCATCATCATGGGCCATGGACCCTGCCCTTCCTGCCTCCTCTCCCTCGTCCCGTCCCCGTGTCGTCCTGATCGGCTGCGGCTTCGGCGGCCTCGAAGCCGTGCGCATCCTGTCGCGTGCCCCGGTCGAGATCACGCTGGTCGACCGCACCAACCACCACCTGTTCCAGCCGCTGCTGTACCAAGTGGCCACCGCCGGCGTCAGCGCGCCGGCCGTGTCCGGGCCCATCCGCCACATCCTGCGGCGCGAGATGCAGCGCGGCAACCTCACGGTGCTGCGCGCCGAGGTCACCCGCATCGATGCGCAGGCGCGCCAGGTGCTGCTGGAAGACGGCACCACCCTGCCCTACGACCACCTCATCGTGGCCGCCGGCGCCACGCACAGCTACTTCGGCCATGACGACTGGGCACCCCATGCGCCGGGCCTGAAGACGCTGGCCGATGCCTTCGAGATCCGCTCGCGCATCATCGGCGCGTTCGAGCAGGCCGAGCGCTGCAACGACCCCGAGGAACGCCAGCGCTGGCTCAACTTCGTGGTCATTGGCGGCGGGCCCACCGGCGTGGAGCTGGCTGGTGCGCTGGTCGAGATCGCGCGGCACACGCTGCCGGACGAGTTCCGCCGCATCGATTCGCGCCGCGCGCGGGTCTGGCTGGTCGAAGGATCCGACCGCATCCTCGGCGCGTTCGACAAGTCGCTGTCCGAGAGCGCGCGGCTGCAGCTGTCGAAGCTGGGTGTCGAGGTGCGCACTGCCAGCCGCGTCACCGAGATCGATGCGCAGGGCGTGACCTACCACGATGCCGCGCAGCCCGAGGCGCCGCCGCGCCGGCTCGAGGCCCGCACCGTGCTGTGGGGCGCCGGGGTGGCTGCCTCGCCGCTGGGCCGTTCGCTGGCCGAGACGGCCGGCGCCCAGCTCGACCGGGCCGGACGCGTGCAGGTGGAGCCCGAACTCACCATCCCCGGCCATCCCGAGATCAGCGTGATCGGCGACCTCGCGGCCGCCAAGAGCTACGGCCGCGGCGAGCCGAGGCCGGTGCCCGGCGTGAGCCCCGCGGCCAAGCAGATGGGCCGGCTCGCGGCGCACAACCTGCTGCGGCGCCTGCGCGGCCAGCCGCCCGAGCGCTTCCGCTACCGCGACTACGGGTCGCTCGCCACCATCGGCCGCAAGGCGGCGGTGGTGCAACTGGGCGTGCCGGGGCTGGGTGAGCTCAAGTGGTCGGGCTACTTCGCGTGGCTGTTCTGGCTCTTCGCCCACGTGTACTTCCTGATCGGCTTCCGCAACCGGCTGATCGTGCTGTTCGACTGGGCCTGGTCGTACTGGACTTTTGACCGCCATGCACGCGTGGTCGCTCAACCGGAACAAGAGGTGCGAAAAGCGTCCGCCTAGAATCTGCGGCACCCATCCATCCTCCCGGGCCCGTGCCCATCAGGCGCGGCCGCCCGCTTTTGCAGTGAGCTCCCGCCCATGGACACACGCCTGTCGCCCTCCCGCCTTCGCATCGAACGCCTGCGCGAGGCGCTGAAGGCGCGCCAGGTCGATGCACTGCTCGTGCCCTCGGCCGACCCGCACCTGAGCGAATACCTGCCCGAGCGCTGGCAGGGCCGCGAGTGGCTCTCGGGCTTCACCGGCTCGATGGGCACGCTGGCCGTCACCGCCTCCGAGGCCGCGCTGTTCGCCGACAGCCGCTACTGGGTGCAGGCCGAAGAGCAACTGGCCGGCAGCGGCATCGCGCTTGAAAAGATTCCCACCGGCGCCGCGATCAACCACGTGAGCTGGCTCGCCGAGCACCTGAAGCCGGGGCAGACGGTGGCGGTCGACGGCCAGGTGCTGGGCCTGGCTTCGCAGCAGGTGCTGCGCGCCGCGCTCGACAAGGCCGGCATCGCGCTGCGCACCGACCTCGACGTGCTCAACGACATCTGGCCCGACCGGCCCGGCCTGCCCACCGCGCCGGTCTACGAGCACCAGGCACCGCAGGCCGCGGTGAGCCGCGCCGAAAAGCTGGCGCGGGTGCGCGAGGCGATGGGCCGCACCGGCGCCACGCACCATTTCATCTCCACCGTCGACGACATCGCCTGGCTGTTCAACCTGCGCGGCGCCGACGTCGAATACAACCCGGTCTTCCTCGCGCATGCGCTGCTCGACCTGACGCGCACCACGCTGTTCGTCGGCAGCGGCAAGATCGACGCCACGCTGCGCACCGCGCTGCAGGCCGACGGCGTCGTGCTGGCCGACTATGCCGACGCCCCCAAGGCACTGGCGCACCTGCCCGCGGGCAGCATGCTGCTGCTCGACCCCCGGCGCGTGACCTACGGCCTGCGCGAGCATGTGCCGGCCACGGTGAAGATCGTCGAGGCCATCAACCCGAGCACGCTGTTCAAGAGCCGCAAGACGGCCGCCGAAGCCGCCTTCGTGCGCGAGGCGATGGCGCAGGACGGCGCGGCGATGTGCGAGTTCTACGCGTGGTTCGAGCAGGCGCTGGGCCAGGAGCGCATCACCGAGCTCACCATCGACGAGAAGCTGAGCGCGGCGCGCGGCAGGCGCCCCGGCTTCGTGGGCCTGAGCTTCAGCACCATCGCCGGCTTCAACGCCAACGGCGCGATGCCGCACTACCGCGCCATGCCCGAGTCGCATGCGGTCATCGAGGGCGACGGCCTGCTGCTGATCGACTCCGGCGCGCAATACGTGGGCGGCACCACCGACATCACCCGCGTGTGGCCGATCGGCACGATCAGCGCGGCCCACAGGCGCGACTACACGCTGGTGCTCAAGGGCACGATCGGCCTGTCGCGCACCCGCTTCCCGCGCGGCACGCTGTCGCCGATGCTCGATGCAATCGCCCGCGCGCCGCTATGGGCCGAAGGACTCGACTACGGCCACGGCACCGGTCATGGCGTGGGCTACTTCCTCAACGTGCACGAAGGCCCGCAGAGCATCTCCAAGGCGGTGCCCGATGCCCACATGGCGATGGAGGCCGGCATGATCACGTCGATCGAGCCCGGCCTGTACCGCGCCGGCCAATGGGGCGTGCGCATCGAGAATCTGGTGCTCAACGTGCCGGCGCAGACACCCGAAGGCAGCACCTTCGGCGAGTTCCTCGAGTTCGAGACCCTCACGCTCTGCCCGATCGACACGCGCTGCATCGAGCGCTCGCTGCTCACAGCGGAAGAAACCGCCTGGCTGAACCGCTACCACGCCGTCGTGCGGGAGCGCCTGTCGCCGCTGGTCGAAGGCGCAGCCAAGGCCTGGCTGATGCAGCGCACCGAGCCGATCTGAACACTGACACCCTCGCCCAAGAAAAACGCCCGGCACTGCCGGGCGTTGTTGTCTGGGCCGAGGCCAGATCAGGCAGCGACCATTTCGCCTGCGGCATGCTCCGCCTGATGCAGGCGGAAGGTGGCCACCATGCCGGCCAGCTTGCGGGCCTGCTCGCGCAGACTCTCGGCTGCGGCGGCCGACTCCTCGACCAGCGCGGCGTTCTGCTGTGTCATCTGGTCGAGCTGCGTCACCGCGCTGTTGATCTGGCCGATGCCGCTCGACTGCTCGCTCGAGGCGGCGGTGATCTCGCCGATGATGTCGGTCACGCGCTGCACGCTGGCGACGATCTCGCCCATCGTGGTGCCGGCGTCCTGCACCAGGCGCGAGCCGGTTTCCACCTTGTCGACCGAGGTGCCGATCAACGCCTTGATCTCCTTGGCGGCTTCGGCCGAGCGCTGCGCCAGGCTGCGCACTTCGCCCGCCACCACCGCGAAGCCGCGGCCTTGTTCGCCGGCGCGGGCCGCTTCCACCGCGGCGTTCAGCGCCAGGATGTTGGTCTGGAACGCGATGCCGTCGATCACGCCGATGATGTCGGCGATCTTCTTCGAGCTGGAGTTGATCTCGTCCATCGTCGAGACCACCTGGCTCACCACCTTGCCGCCGCGCGAGGCGACCGACGAGGCCGACGAGGCCAGCTGGTTGGCCTGCGCAGCCGCATCGGCGCTGTGGCGCACGGTGCCGGTGAGCTGCTCCATCGAGCTGGCGGTCTGCTGCAGGCTGGAGGCAGCCATCTCGGTGCGCTGGCTCAGGTCCTGGTTGCCGGTCGCCACTTCGGCGCTGGCCATCTGGATGCTTTCGGCCGACTGGCGGATCTCGCCGACCAGCGCCCGCAGGCGGTCCTGCATGCCGGCGATGGCCATCAGCAGGCGGCCGATCTCGTCCTGCGAGGTCACTTCCACCGTCGAGGTCAGGTCGCCTTCGGCGATGCGTTCGGCCACGCGGATGGCGCTGTCGATCGGCTTCTTCACGCCGCGGGTGATGCGCCAGCCGAGGATGGCGCCCGCCAGCACGGCGGCGATGACGACGGCCGCAGCGATACCCAGCGCGCGATGCTGGCCCGACAGCGCGGTGCCGTAGGCATCGCGGTTGAGTTTTTCTTCCACCGCGATCAGCTCGGCGACCTTCTTGCGCCAGATCGCCTCGTTGGGCCGCACCTGCAGCATCAGCGTCATCGTGGCTTCGATGTTGGCGCCGTCCTGGCCTTCCTTCGCGGCGCGCAGCACCAGCGGCAGCGTCTTCTTGGCGGCGGCGCTGATCTCGTCGAGCAGCTTGCGCTCCTCGGCAGTGGCGCCGGCGGCCTCGAGGCTGGTCACCAGCGCCTTCTCGGATTTGGTGTAGTTCGCTTCGGCGGCCTTCAGAAGCTTGACCTCGGAGTCGATCTCCTTCACGTCGGTCAGCAGCGTGATCGAGCGCGCCTGTATCGCCAGCTCATTGATGTAGTTGAGCATCTGATAGGCGATGTCGCTCTTCGGGTTGTTGACCTCGACGATCTGCCGAAGCCGTTCGCCCATGTTGCGGAACTCCAGGCCGTTCAGTGCTGCGACGCCCACCAGCATCAGCACCAGGCTGGAAAAGCCCAGAGCCAGGCGACGGCCGACGGACATTTGGGTCAGAGACTTGAGCGACATAGGCTGCCTCGTTGTGGGTACATGCGATCCAGGGTGATTGTTGGTGCACGACGAGTCGGGCACTGCCGCGAATATCGGCACGTCTTCCGGCCAATTTGAGGACTTTGTGTGCATACCGTGTCAGAGTGCACCCTGATGCGGTGCAGCATCGACAACCGTGAACCAGTTTTGTGCGGGTGAACCCTGATGCCCCTCTCTTTCCAGCCCTCTTCCAGCCCCCTGGCGCTCGGCGTCGACCTGGGCGGCACCAAGACCGAGGCGATCGTGCTCGACACTGCCGGCCACGAACGCTGGCGCCGCCGCCTGCCGACGCCGGCCGGCGACTACCGCGCCACGCTGCAGACCATCGCCGGCTTGGTGGAGGCGGCGCGCCGCGACCTGGGCGGCGCTGCCTTCACCATCGGCATCGGCCATCCCGGCTCGCTGACGCCGGCCGGCCTGCTGAAGAACTCCAACTCCACCTGCCTCAACGGCCAGCCGCTGAAGCGCGACCTCGAAGCCCTGCTGGGTGCGCCGGTGCGGATGGCCAACGACGCCAACTGCCTCGCCTTGTCCGAAGCCACCGACGGCGCCGGCGCAGGAGCCGAGGTGGTGTTCGCGGTGATCCTGGGCACCGGCAGCGGCTCGGGCATTGCCGTGCGCGGCCATGTGCTCACCGGGCCCAACGGCCTGGCCGGCGAATGGGCCCACAACCCGCTGCCGTGGCGCACCACCGACGATCCCGAATGGACCTGCTACTGCGGCCAGCGTGGCTGCCTCGAAACCCTGGTCTGCGGGCCGGGAATGGCGCGCGACCATGAGGCCCGAACCGGCCAGACGCTCACGGCACGCGAGATCGCCGAGCGGGCGAGCACCGGCGATGCGGCCTGCGACGCCACGTTGAGCCGACATGCCGGGCGCCTGGCGCGCGCCTTCGCGCAGGTGATCAACCTGCTCGACCCCGACGTGATCGTGCTGGGCGGGGGCTTGTCGCGCATCGAGCGGCTGTACGCAGAGGTGCCGTCGCTGTGGGGCCAGCATGTGTTCTCGGGCGGCTTGAAAGACGAGGTGCGCACGCGGCTGGCGCCCAGCGTGCATGGCGATTCCTCGGGCGTGCGCGGCGCCGCCTGGCTCTGGCGCGACGATGCGCCGCTGGCACGCTGACCCCAACACCTCACATCAAGGACGACACACCATGCCCGACCTCGACGCCCTGGCCGCCACGCTGCAATCCTTTGCCGAGGGCAGGATCCCGGCCGCAGCCCTGACACAGCAGTTCCGCGAAGCGGTGGCACATTGGCCCGAGCTGCCGTCGCGCTACCGCACGGTGCTGGAACAACTGCTCGGTTCGCTGGAATCGAGCGCCATGTTCAGCGAGGAAAGCTGCTCGTTCAGCCATGCCGACCTGGCCGAGAGCCTCGGGCAGTGGCTGCAGCACGCGCGCGCCCTGGCCCGCTGAAATCGCCGTTCGTTCCCGGCGCCCCGCAGTCCGTCGCAGCGCGCTGGCGGCCGGGCCGGCACTTGCCTAGAGTGGCTTCGATCGCCAACCGAAGGTGATCGACCGACCCTCCACGATCCCGGGCACAACCCACACATGGATCGTCATCTTCAAGCCGGCCTCGCGCCGGCTTTTTTTCGACTCACATCTGGCGGAACACATGCAGGTAGCTGCGGCTGACCGGCAGCACCTCGCTGCGGTTCTTCAGCTGCACCTCGGCGGTTTCGTTCGGGCCGCGGGCCACCTGGGCCACCTGCCGCAGGTTGACGATCACCGAGCGGTGGATCTGCACGAAGCACTCGGGGTCGAGTTCGTCGGCCAGCTCGCGGATGGTCTTGCGGATGAGCGCCTCGCCGCCTTCCCAGGCGACCAGCGTGTATTTCTCGTCGGAGCGCAGGTAGATGACCTGGTCGACCGGGATCAGGCGCACCGTGCTGCCCACCGAGGCCCGGATCCACTGCAGCCAGTTGCGCACGCCGGCCTGGCGCCGGATCTCGGCACTGAGCCGCTCGACCACCGATTCGATCCCGTCGGCCGGCGCAGCGCCGGCGGGCGACTGCAGCCTCGCGCGCAGCCGCTCCACCGTATCGGCCAGCCGGTTCTCGTCGAAGGGCTTCACGAGGTAGTCGATCGCGCCCTGCTCGAAGGCCTGCACCGCATATTGCTCATAGGCGGTGACGAAGACCAGCTGCGCCCGGCGGCCGATGCAGCGCGCCGCCTCCACGCCGCTCATGCCCGGCATGTGCACGTCGAGGAACACGATGGCCGGCGACTGCTCGTCGAACAGCTCCACCGCCTCGCGCCCGTTGCGCGCCTGCGCCACGATCTGCAGCTCGGGCCACAGCCGCTGCAGGTGGGCAGCCAGCCTCTCGCGCAGCAGCGGCTCGTCGTCGGCGATCAGGGCGGTGGGGGTCATGCTCATGCTTCGGAAGGCGTGAAGAGGATCTCGGCGCGCACGCCGTGCGGCGCCACGTCGGACAGCTGCAGCTGCGCGTCGCCGCCGAAGAAAGCCTGCAGCCGCTGGCGCAGGTTGTTGAGCCCGGTGCCGGGCACCGCGGTGTCGGACATGCCGACCCCGGTATCGGCCACCCAGACGCGGACCTGCCCGCTGATCGGGTCGTGCTGCGCGCCGACCTCGATGCGTCCGCCCTGCTCGCTCGGGTCGACACCGTGGCGCACCGCGTTCTCCACCAGCGTGAGCAAGGCCATCGCCGGAAACCGCAGGCGGCGCAGCGCCGGGTCCACCTGCAGCTCGTAGTGCAGCCGGTCGGGCATGCGCATCAGCATCAGCTCGAGGTAGGCGCGCACCAGCGTCTCCTCGCTGCCCAGCGTGGGCGCCTCGCCCTGCAGCTTGGGCATGGCCGCGCGCAGGTAGGCGATCAGGCTCTTCAGCACGGCCGGCGCGCGCGGCGAGCCGCTCTCGACCAGCGCCTGCACGTTGGCCAGCGTGTTGAACAGGAAATGCGGCTCGATCTGCGCCTGCAGCAGCGAGAAGCGCGCATCGAGCGCTTGGCGCTCCAGCGTGGCCTTTTCCAGCGCGAACTGCAGCGCCTGAGAGCGCGCCTGGGCGTCGCGCTCGCGCAGCATCGCCCCCAGCGCGACCACCAGGCCCACCGCCAGCCCGGTGAGCGAGATCAGCATGAAGCCGCTCACGCGCTCCGGCACCCGGGCAAAGGCCATGAAATCGCCACCCACCGACAGCAGGTACACCGCCAGCGTGGCGAGCGGCGTGGCCAGCACCACCGCCAGCACCTGCGGCGCGATCCAGTGCGGCAGCCACGATGGCGACCAGTGGCGGGCGGCGCTGAAGGACAGCAGCAGCACCATGCCCACGAACAGCGATCGCCCCAGCACCACCGGGAACGGCGTGGCGAACATCGGATTGAGCGCCAGCGCCGCCAGCACCGCCAGCGCCAGCGCGATGGCCACGCTGCGACCCGTCAGGGCACCCAGGAGGGTGCCGCGCGGGCGCGGATCAGGAGCCGGGGAAGACGGAACGGAAGCCATGAGCGCCGACGATACCCGCCCGGCACGCCGGCTCCAAGCTACCGCCGGTCACGATGCGATGAACGGCGGTTTTGCAGGGCCCGGGCACCGGCACGCAGCGCCCAGCCGAGCCGGCGCCGAGCCGCCTCAAGCCGGCTCGGCAGCCCCCTCGGGGGGCGGATCCCGGTACTCCGGGACGGGGGCTGACATCAAAGCCCGGCGCGCTCGATCTTGGCGTCGAGCGCCTGGTTCAATGTATCGGCCACGTCGGCGAGGTGGGCCTTGGTCTCGGCGCTGAAATCACGCCGCTTGGCGGCGGCGTTGATGCGCGCTAGCAGGTCCTTGGCCTCCACCCGCAGCAGGCTGCGCGCATCGCTGCGGCTCATGCTCGATGGGTGCAGCAGCAGCGAGGCCAGCCGGTTCACATGGTCGCGCTGCAGCTCGCGGCGCAGCACCGGGATGTCGCCGCGGGCACCGAGCTCGCTCCAGATCTCCTTGTCGAGCCGGCTGTAGAGCTCCGAGACATGGAAGGCATCGGCCGGGCGCGACTTGCCCTCGCTCTCGACGATGCGCGAGACCACCGTGTCGCTCATCAGCTGCGCCAGCAGCGCGCGCTGCAGCGACAGCACGGCGCTGTCGAGCGAGAAGTCGGTCGAGACGCTGCCGGCCCCTTCGAAGACCGCATCGGTGCGCTCCTGGAAATCGGGGGCCAGCCGGCGCGCCAGCCCTGGCGAGATCCGCAGGCCATCGGCCGACAGCAGGCCGCGCGTCAACAGGTCGAGTGCCTCGCGCTGCTGGCTGGCCGGCACCGGCACCAGCGGGTCGCGGCCCGAGCCGGGAAAGTCGCGCAGCGTGCGCACGCCGCCGATCTGGCGCGCCAGCGCCGCGGCGGCCCGGCTCACGTCGCGCAGCGCATAGCTGACCGAGCGGCGCAGCACCGAGTAGTCCTCGGTGGGCTTCAAGTCGCGGTTCTCCTGGCGCTTCAGCAGGTCGCGGGCGATGTCGATGCGCTTGCGTGCAAAGGCCAGCACGTCGCGGCCGAGGTCGAACTGCATCGCATCGGGGTCGATGCCGAGGAAGCTGTCTTCGTCGGTGCCGTAGGCCAGTTGCGGATCGACGCTGCGCGCCGCGATCTTCGCCAGCTCGGCCGGCTCCTTGTCGGCCGGCAGCGGCTTGTAGGCGTATTCGATCGCCCAGTAGTCGTAGGGGCCGAGCGTGGCCTGGAACGGCGTGCCGCCCTTCTCGCCGGGGCGCGGCAGGTTGATCGGCGCGTATTCCATCACCGAGCCGGTGTTGCCGTGCTCGCGGGTGAAGGCCGGGTCGTTGAGCTGCGCCTCGGTGTAGACGGTGGACGCGCGGAAGTTGTGCCGCAGGCCCAGCGCATGGCCGACCTCGTGCATCGTCGTGTCCTTGAGGTAGTCGAGCACGAACTGCTGCGCCTCGGCGCTGTCGGGCGCGAGGTCGCCGCGCGCCTCGAGCACGTCGAGCGCATAGCCGAGTTGCTCGGCCGCCTGGTCGGCATAGCTGCAGGCCAGCAGGTCGTGGCGATGGCCGGCCGCCTTGGCGGGATCTTCGAGGCCCGGCCAGTCGCTCATCAGCTCGCGGCCCAGCACCTGCGAGCGCACCGAGCGGATCGAACGCGACGACAGGCTCTCGACCGCGATGTCGGCATCGAGGATCTCGCCGCTGCGCGGGTCCACGTGCGTGGGGCCGATGGCGCCGAACTGCGGGCTCGAGTTGGTCATCCAGCGGATCGAGGCCACGCCGAGGTCGAGCGTGTCGAAGTCGGCGTTCTCGGGCTGCACGTGCACGACGATGGCGTTCTTGAAGCCGATGCGCTCGAAGGCCTTGTTCCACTCGAGCGCGCCGGCGCTGATGGCGCCGCGGTACTTCTCGGGGATGGTGCGGTCGATCCAGAAGGTGATCGGCTTCACCGGCTCCGAGAGCTCGGCCGCGGGGTCCTTCTTCTCGAGGCGCCAGCGGTTCACGTAGCGCAGCTTGGGGCTGCGCGCGAGGTCGTCGCCGAAGTCGTTGATGTTGGTCGTGAAGTGGCCGAGGCGCGGATCGGCCTTGCGCGGATGCATGGTCTCGTCCGGCAGCTTGGCCAGCGAGTAGTGCATCGTGACGAACATGCTGCGCGCATCGGGCAGCGACTGCGGCACCGACGAGCCCGAGCCGCTGCTGGCGATGGACGGCGTGGCGTAGTGGTTCATCACGTCGAACATCACCTCGTCGGCCTTGCCGTGGATCTCGGTGATGGCCGAATGGCGCGGGTCGAAACCGTAGCCCTGCTTGTACTGGCGCTGCAGCAGCATGCTCACGCCCAGCATGTCGCTGACGAACAGGCCGTTGGCTTCGATCAGCACCGATTTGCGTTCAGGATGCGGCTGGCTCAACACCGGCGAGCTGCCGAGCAGGCTGGGCGAGAACGAGGCCTGCACCGCGCGCGCCTCGGGCGTGCCGTCCTTGGCGCTGAACGCGGTGTTGATCGCGATCATCTGCACCTGGTTGTGGATGCGGCGGAACTCGATCACCTGCGGCTTGCCGTAGGCCTCGCCCCAGCTGCGCGCCATCAGCCCGCCGAACAGGCCGGCCTCGCCGATGCCGCTGGCGAGTTTGGGGCTCAGGAAGAAGGGCTTGTTGAAGTCTTCCGGCTTCAGCTCGATCCAGACCTTCTCGTCCTTCTGCCACAGCGTGAACAGGCCGTCGACCTTCTTCGCGTCCTTGGTGACGGTGGCAAACGCCGGCGGGCCGCCCACCGGCGCGGGCGCCGGGGCAGGCGCTGCCACCGCGACCGGCGCCGGAGCGGGCGAAGCCGTGGCCGCAGAGGCGGCCGCGGCCGGCGGCGTGGCGCTCATCGGCGCGCCGTTCATGTGCTGTGGCGCCGGCACCGGCGGCGCCGCGCCGATCACCGCTGCCGTGATGCTGCTCAGGCTGGCGCAGCCTCCCAGCCCGAGGCTGGCGAGCGCGAGGACCAGGGCCGATGGCCGGAAGAAATCGGAGATGCGGAAACGGTCCATGGATACAGCTCGGACGGCGGAAAGAAGGCACGCCGATTGCCTATGAGGCCCTCGGCCGTTGCGAGTTCCGAGCCTGAAACAAAAGAGCCCGGACGCGCTCGCGACCAGGCTCCTAAGCTACCAGCCCCCGCCCGGGTACAGAACCCGAAATCAGGGGATGGCGTGACGCATTTCAAGCTTTACAAACGCTGTTTCACTTGAGCGCCTTGAAGCGCAGGCGGTGAGGCTTGGCGCCCTCCTCGCCCAGGCGCTTCTTCTTGTCCTCTTCGTATTCCTGGTAGTTGCCGTTGAAGAAGGTCCACTGCGAGTCGCCTTCGGCGGCCAGGATGTGGGTGCAGATGCGGTCGAGGAACCAGCGGTCGTGGCTGATCACCATGGCCGAGCCGGCGAACTCGAGCAGCGCCTCTTCCAGCGCACGCAGGGTTTCCACGTCGAGGTCGTTCGACGGTTCGTCGAGCATCAGCACGTTGCCGCCCTGGGCCAGGGTCTTGGCCAGGTGCAGGCGGCCGCGCTCGCCGCCCGAGAGGTTGCCCACCAGCTTCTGCTGGTCGTTGCCCTTGAAGTTGAAGCGGCCCAGGTAGGCGCGGCTGGGCATCACGAACTGGCCGACGACGATGTTGTCGAGGCCGCCCGAGATGTCTTCCCACACCGTCTTGTCGTTGGCCAGGTTCTCGCGGCTCTGGTCGACGAAGGCCAGCTTGGCCGTCTGGCCGATGTGCACCTCGCCCGAATCGGGCGTCTCGGTACCCTGCAGCATGCGGAACAGCGTCGACTTGCCGGCGCCGTTGGGGCCGATGATGCCGACGATGGCGCCGGCCGGGATCTTGAAGCTCAGGTTGTCGATCAGCAGCCGGTCGCCGAAGCTCTTGGAGACGTTGCGGAACTCGATCACGTCATTGCCCAGGCGCTCGGCCACGGGGATGAAGATCTCGTTGGTCTCGTTGCGGCGCTGGTATTCGACGTCGCTCAGCTCCTCGAAGCGGGCCAGGCGCGCCTTGCTCTTGGCCTGCCGGCCCTTGGCGTTGGAGCGCACCCACTTCAGCTCTTCCTTCATCGCCTTGATGCGGGCGTCTTCCTTCTTCTGCTCCACCTCCAGGCGCTGTTCCTTCTGGTCGAGCCAGTCGGAGTAGTTGCCCTTGTAGGGGATGCCCTGGCCGCGGTCGAGTTCGAGGATCCACTCGGCGGCGTTGTCGAGGAAGTAGCGGTCGTGGGTGATGGCCACCACGGTGCCGGGGAAGCGCTGCAGGAAGTGCTCCAGCCACTCGACCGACTCGGCGTCCAGGTGGTTGGTGGGCTCGTCGAGCAGCAGCATGTCGGGCTTGGACAGCAGCAGCCGGCACAGCGCGACGCGGCGCTTCTCGCCGCCCGACAGGTGCTGGATCACCGCTTCCCACGGCGGCAGGCGCAGCGCGTCGGCCGCGATTTCGAGCTGGTGCTCGGTGTTCTCGCTGCCCGCCGCGGCGATCACCGCCTCGAGCTCGGCCTGTTCGGCGGCCAGCGCGTCGAAGTCGGCATCGGGCTCGGCGTAGGCGGCATACACCTCGTCGAGGCGCTTCTTCGCGGCCATCACGCCGCCCAGGCCCTCTTCGACCGCCTGGCGCACCGTCTGGCTCGGGTCGAGTTGCGGCTCCTGCGGCAGGTAGCCGATGCGGATGCCCGGCATCGGCACGGCTTCGCCCTCGATGTCCTTGTCGAGGCCGGCCATGATCTTCAGCAGCGTCGACTTGCCCGAGCCGTTGAGGCCCAGCACGCCGATCTTGGCACCGGGGAAGAAGGACAGCGAGATGTCCTTGAGGATCTGGCGCTTCGGCGGAACGATCTTGCCGACGCGGTTCATGGTGAAGACGTACTGGGCCATTCTTGGAATCCTGCACAGAAGGCGGCAGGCCCGGAAGGGCCCGCCGAAGCCGGCTATTGTCGCCCAGCGCCGTCCCCCACCGATCAGTTGACCGTGAGCACCCCTTGCGCGGTGGTCCGGTAGGCGCCCGAACTCGACGGCGTGAAGGTCACGTAGCTCAGCGTGCTGCCGAGCACGAGGCTCACGTTCATCGCGTAGGCCTGGTTCGGTGCCAGCCCGGTCACGATGTAGCGGCGGCCGCGCGGGTTGTCGATCTTCAGGCCGTGGCTGGTGCCCTGCAGCCCCTGGGCGCGGAACACCGCGACCAGCGATTCGCCGAGCAGCACGGCTTCGGTGCCGGCATCGGCGGTGAGGCGCCGCGCGGCGGGCGGCGCAGAGACGCTGCCGTCGTCGGCCACGCTGATCACGTGCAGGAAGGTCGACAGCGCCCGCGACTGTGCGTCGGTGACCTCGACACGCCAGGCGCCCATGTCGCCCTCGGTCGCCAGCTTGGCCTCGGTGGCGTTGGGGCGGAAATCGGTGAGCAGGTAGCTACCGTCCGTCTGCCGCGCCGGCGCGGCGAAGCGCCAACCCGCACCGTTGGCGTCGGCACCTCCGATCTTGCGCAGCTTGGGCGACGCGGGCAGCAGCGTCTGCAGGTAGGCCAGACCGCCGCCGTTGCGCACCTCGACGAGCTGGCTGCCGCTGACGGCTGGCACGTCCCACACGCCCGGTCCGCGGGCTGCCTGGTGGTTGACCACCGGCTCGTTGACGCTGTGCCACAGCACGCTCTTGGCCAGCCCTTCCTTGCCGGCGACGACCTTGACCTGGTCGTACACGACCGTGACCGGCTTGGCCCAGAAGCCCGGCTTGCGCAGGAAGAGCACCTGCCGCAGGTAGCCCGACGACGGATCGACCTTGGCCTTGGCATAGGCGCGGCTCGCATTGCCTGCGGTGTAGGTGTAGTCGCTGCCATATTGGTAGCGGGCCACGCCATCGAGCGCGTTGACGCCGGTCTGCGCCTGCTCGATCGTGGGATACGACACCTTGCCGTCGAACAGCCACTGGCCGCCGTCGTTGGAGTACGGCGTGCCCCAGAGGCTGAAGGATTCCGCCGGGTCGAACACCGTCGCCGTGTTGTGCGCGATGCTGCGGATGTAGTAGTTGCCCCAGTGGATGCTGTTCTTGATGCCGTAGCCGTCGTAGTAGCCGCTGTCGACCAGCAGCGGCGCCTTGTAGAACAGCGCGAGGCTGTTCTGGTCGAAGTGCTGGTGGTTCTCGCTGGTGAACGAGGCCGACTCGAACTCGAGCAGCGTCGCGTTGGCGAACTGCCAGCTGTCGCGCATCAGCACTTGGCCGCTCACGCGGAACAGGCCCGACAGCGGCAGCGAATCCGGCGCGCGGGTCGCCTTGCCGGGGCGCCACAGCAGCAGGTCCCACAGGTTGCCGCCGGAGCGCTGCGGCAGGATGTAGTTGTCGTACAGCCATTGCGACACCGGTGCGATCGTCACGTCGCCATATTGCGAACCGTAGAGCGCGGCCGAGGCCATCGAATCGTCCCAGCTGCCGTCGAACACGTCGCCCGTCTTCGGGAACGACGCCGGCACCGTGCCACGCATGCCGTACAGCGAGAAGAGGAACTGCCGCTTCGCATAGGACGGCACGGCGGGCGCCGAGCTCCAGTCGAGCGCGGTGCGCCACAGCTCCAGCGGCTCGTAGCTGCTGTTGGCGAAGCCGTAGTACCAGCCCATCTGGTGGCCGCCGTCGATGCCGGCCCAGTTGCGGGCGCGGTAGAAGCCGCGGTCGAAGTGCTGCCAGGCCGTGTCGAGCATCGCGTTGACCTCGGGGCGCTCATTGGCGATGGCCGCGAGCGACTGCGCGATCGCATGCACGTCGTTGCGCTGGTGGCCCGAGAGGTAGTACGAGGCGATGCTCGGCGTGCCCGCATTGGCCACCGGATCCCAGCCTTCGATCATCGGTTTGCTCTGGCAATCGAGCGGGCTCGTCGTGAGGGGCTGCTTGCCGCAGATCATCTCGCCCAACGGATACGCGCCGGCATCGGTGGCGGTGATGGTCGCGACGATGGCGCCCGCCAGCGCAGTGTCGTAGCGGCCGCTCAGGCCCGCGCCGCGCACCGTGGTCGTCGAAACCACGCCGTACAGCCAGTCGTAGATCATGCCCATCGCAGCGATGCGGCCGCGCATGTAGAACTCGCCGCCCTCGGCATAGGGCACGCGCATCAGCTGGCTCGCATAGTTGAGCGCCGCATCGCGGTAGCGGCTCTGGCCGGTGACGAGCCAGGCCATGCCCAGCGTTTCGGCCACGGCCTCCACCGTGAGCGGATGGGTTGGTGTCGCGCCCGTCAGCACCACCGGGCTGTTGCAGGTGGCGGGATCGGTGGGCACGGTGCAGGTGAGCAGCGTGTCGGCATAGCGGTCGGCAGTGGCCTTCACGTTGGCCCACGAGCGCTGCACGTTGAGGTCGATGCTCGGGTAGCTGGTCACCGATCCGGTGGCGATGTCGGTCAGGCGCACGTCGCTCACCTGCTCGCCATAGCGGCCCCAGAACGCGAAGTGCTGTCCGTCGGGCGACCACTCGACCGGCTGGCCGTTGCCTTGCCGCGCCCAGTTCATCGCGACCGCGGTGCCGCCGTTGATGCGGTAGCTCGCGGTGTGCGTACTGGCATCCCAGTTGAGCTGCAGCACCGCCGACACATCAGCCGGCAG
Organism: uncultured bacterium; assembly: GCA_966212505.1. Classification (GTDB taxonomy): domain Bacteria; phylum Pseudomonadota; class Gammaproteobacteria; order Burkholderiales; family Burkholderiaceae_C; genus CAMLIZ01. Next base: position 93,795 of record CBIHRS010000016.1, on the reverse strand, counting down.
GTCGACCCGCGCGACCGCGATGTAGCCACCGCCGAGCTGGGCCGACTGCAGCGCGACCTGCAGGCCGATGGTGGGCGGCGAGCCGGCCGGCACGTCGTAGCTCTGCACGTGGCGGATGAACACGTGGTTGCGGGTGGTGTCGTAGCCATCGAACACATTGGCATCGCCGGTGTTCAGCGCCTGGGCCAACGGCAGCTTCGGCGTGAACGCGAACTGCAGCGAGCCGCGCGCTGGAAACGACGGTGGCTGCGGGAGGTTGGCCTTGATCGCCTCGACCCGGGCGGCATCGACGAACACATGGGGGTGGGTGGCCTTGACCCTCGGCAAAGCCCCGTGGGCGAGCGGCAGGCCGACGGCCAGCAGCAACGCGGCGCCGATGCGCCCACAGATGAGGGCGCGCTCGTGAACAGGCATGGATGTCTCCCTTGAGATGAGTGATGGTGCGGAACAGCCAGTCTCGGAAGCGCGGCACCTGCGCGCAATACCACCAATGCCTCGATCTAGGGAGCTCGTGGTGAGCATCTTTTAATGCCGATGACAAACAAAGACAAAGGCATCGGCCGGTACAATCGCGGCATCAGCGCCGCCTCCAGTCTTCTGCGCTGTCGTCATCTCCGACGCCTGGGCGTGCACCTCGCACCGCCATCCTCGAATTCAAAGCCTGCGACTGGCGCCCACGAACGGGCGACAGGCCGAACCTCTACTCCATCGATGTCCTTCGACACCCTCGGCCTTGCCGAGCCCATCCTGCGCGCCGTGCGCGAGCAGGGTTACGACACCCCCACTCCGATCCAGAGCCAGGCGATTCCCGCCGTTCTCAAAGGCGGCGACCTGATGGCCGGCGCGCAGACCGGCACCGGCAAGACCGCCGGCTTCACGCTGCCGATGCTGCACCGGCTCTCCTCCACGCCCGCCACGCGCGATGCCAAGGGCCGCATCGCGATCCGCGCGCTGATCCTCACGCCGACGCGCGAACTCGCCGCCCAGGTCGAGGAAAGCGTGCGCACCTACGGCCAGTACCTCAAGCTGTCGAGCATGGTGATGTTCGGCGGCGTCGGCATGCAGCCGCAGATCGACCGCCTGCGCAAGGGCGTCGACATCCTGGTGGCCACGCCCGGCCGCCTGCTCGACCATCACCAGCAGGGCACGCTCGACCTGTCGAAGGTCGAGATCTTCGTGCTCGATGAAGCCGACCGCATGCTCGACATGGGCTTCATCCACGACATCAAGAAGGTGCTGGCGATCCTGCCGGCCAAGAAGCAGAGCCTGCTGTTCTCGGCCACCTTCAGCGACGACATCAAGGCGCTGGCCGACCGCCTGCTGAACAGCCCCGCGCTGATCGAGGTGGCGCGCCGCAACGCCACCGCCGACACCATCGCGCAGAAGATCCACCCGGTCGACCGCGACAAGAAGAAGGAACTGCTGGCCCACCTGATCCGGCGTGGCGACTGGCACCAGGTGCTGGTGTTCACGCGCATGAAGCACGGCGCCAACCGCCTGGCCGAATTCCTGAACAAGGAAGAGATCAGCGCGATGGCGATCCACGGCAACAAGAGCCAGGGCGCCCGCACCAAGGCCTTGAGCGAGTTCAAGGCCGGCACGCTGCAGGTGCTGGTGGCCACCGACATCGCGGCCCGCGGCATCGACATCGACCAACTCCCGCACGTGGTGAACTACGAGCTGCCCAACGTGCCGGAAGACTACGTGCACCGCATCGGCCGTACCGGCCGCGCCGGCGCCCAGGGCGAGGCGATCTCGCTGGTATGCGTCGACGAGGACGCCTTCCTGCGCGACATCGAGAAGCTGATCAAGCGCAGCATCCCGCGCGAGGTGGTGCCGGGCTTCGAGCCGGACCCCAATGCCAAGCCCGAGCCGATCGTGCTGGGCCGTATGGTGCTCAACGCGGGCGCCGGTGGTGGCCGCGGCAAGCGCGGCGGCGGGGGTGGCGGCGGCGCCCGTCCTCCGGCCCGCCCCGGGCAGGGACAAGGGCAGCCGCAGCGGCAGGCGCAGGGCCATGCGCCCCACAAACACGAGCACAAGGCCGATGGCCAGCGCCCGGCCCGTGCCCCCCAGCCCCAGGCACCCCGTCACGCCCAGGCGCCGCAGGGCGGCCGGCCGCAGCCGGCTCCCGCGGGGGGCCAGCGTCGTGACGGTGCAGCCCGTCCCGGCCCCCGGCTGACCCAGCCCAAGCGCTGAAACGGAACCCGGGTAGCAAACAGGGAGCGCACCGCTCCCTGTTTGTATCCCCGGGTTTCTTCAAGCGGGGGCAGCGTCGCCAACGCTGCCGAATCTTGCAGTTTGTTGTGGCTCCTCACAGTGATTCAGGGGCCCAGGCTCTACCGTCGCGTGCCTTGACGGAGAAGCCCCATGAGGATGGAACTCAACACTGCATGGCAGGCCATGGATCTGGTCGTTCTCGAACGCGACCATGAAATCGATCGCCTGCATGCCCAGGACATCGACCGGGTGATCCTGGTCTGCCGCGGCCACGGCGACACGCCGGGCGATCTGGTGTTCGCGGTCATCGAAACCCCCACCGAGCACGTGGTGCTGCCCGCCGAGAGCGGCATCGCCGGCCGGGTGCATTTCGAGCGCCAGGCCTTCTGGGCACAGCGCAACTGCATCTACTGGGTGAGCGAAGCCCAGGCAGGGCTGCCGCGGCGGCTGCGCCCGGGGTTGTGGATCCTGCGGCGCCAACGGCCCGGCTACATGCGGCTGCCGCGCACCGAGCTGGCGCCGACGATCGAGCAGTGGCCGCTCGAAGGCCCGCAGACCTGGGAACAGCGCAAGTGGGACCGCATCGTCCGCAGCCGCCTGCTGGCGCCGCTGGACCAGGCACCGCGGCTGCACCGCCCGCCGGGACGCTGACGGCGATTTCGGAGCGCCCAAAAATAAACCCGGCCAGGGGCCGGGTTTGCAGCATCGTGCCGAAGCGCGATCAGCTGGCGCTCTTCTCAGCAGCAGCCTTCTTGGCCTTCTTGGCCTTCTTGTGCTTGGCAACCTTCTTGGTCTCGGCCTTGGCTTCCTTGGCGGCCGGGGCGGCAGGTGCCGAAGCGGGGGCGGCGGCCTGGGCGAAGGCGCCAGCGGCGAAGGCGGTGGTGATCAGGGCGGCAAGCAGCTTTTTCATGGTGGGGTCCTCTCCAGGATCGTCATCGAGCAAATCGCTCCCAGCCACAACGCGGCCGTCCGGAAGCCGTTGACACGATTTTGCTGTCCTGGCTCAAACCGGCTCGGCCAGCCCTCTTTTCTCGAACAACGGCCCCACTTCCGGCGGCCGGCCCCGGAAGGCGGCATAGGCTTCGCCCGGCTCCACGCTGTTGCCGGCAGCGTAGATGCAGCGGTGCAGCCGGGCGGCCACGGCCGGGTCGAAGGGGTCGCCGGCCTCCTCGAAGGCGCCGTAGCCGTCGGCATCCAGCACCTCGGCCCACAGGTAGACGTAGTAGCCGGCCGCATAGGCGTCGCTGGAAAAGAGGTGCTGGAAATGCACCGCCCGGTGGTTGATGCCGGTGCCCGCCGGCAGGCCGCGCTCGCGCAGCACCTGGGCCTCGAAGGAGCACACATCGTCGATCTGTGCCGGGTCGGGGTGGCTGTGCAGCGCCATGTCGACCAGCGCGCTGGCGGTGTAGCGCACCGTCTCGTAGGCCTGGCCGAAACGCCGGGCCGCCATCAGGCGATCGACCAGCGCATCGGGAATGGGTTCCCCGGTCTGCCAGTGGCGTGCGTGCCGCTTCAGCACCTGCGGCTCCGTCGCCCAGTTCTCGAACAGCTGCGACGGCAGCTCGACGAAATCGCGCAGCACCTGGGTGCCGGCGAGCTGGCTGTAAGTGACGTCGGACAGCAGGCCGTGCAGCCCATGGCCGAATTCGTGGAACAGCGTGCGCACGTCGTCGAAGCCGAGCAGCGTCGGCCCGCCGGCCGCGCCCTTCGCGAAGTTGTTGTTGTTGGCGATGATCGGCCGCACCGGCGTGCCGGCCTCGTCGGCATTGCGCGACTGCCAGTTGAAGCCGCTCATCCAGGCGCCGCTGCGCTTGCCCGGACGGGCGAAGTTGTCGTGCAGGAAGAGGCCCACCGGCGCACCGTCGGCCGCATGGACCTCGTAGACCTTCACGTCGGGGTGGTAGGCCTTGAGGCCGGGCCGCGGCGTGAAGCGCACGCCGAACAGCCGGCCGGCGCAATCGAAGGCCGCCTCGACCATGCGGTCGAGCGAGAAATACGGCTTCAGCTCAGCATCGTCGAGCTGGAAATCGCGCTGGCGTACCTTCTCGGCCCAGTAGCGCCAGTCCCAGGGCGCGATCTCGCCTTCGACGCCGGCCTCGTGCCGCAGGGCCTGCAGGGCAGCGCGCTCGCGCTCCAATGCGGCGAGCGCCCGTGTCCACACGGCATCGAGCAGTTCGTTGGCCGCGGCGGGCGTGCGTGCCATGCGATCGACGAGCGCGTAGTCGGCATAGGTCTGGTACCCATGCAACGCCGCCTGCTCCCGGCGCAGGCGGAGGATCTCGCACACCAGGGCCCGGTTGTCGTGCTCACCCTCGCCCCGGGCGACCCAGGCCCGCCACGCCTGCTCGCGCAGGTCTGGCCGCTCGGAGAAGGTGAGGAACGGCAGGATCAACGAGCGCGACAGCGTGATCACGTGGCCGCCAGCGAGGCCACGCTGGGCGGCGGCCTCACGGGCAGCCGCCCGCACGAACTCCGGCAGGCCGGCCAGATCCTCTTCGCTCTGCAGCACCAGCTGATAACTGGCCTCGGCCGCCAGCACGTTCTGCGCGAACGCCGTGTTCAGCTCGGCCAGTTGCTGCATCAACGCCGCGTAGCGGATCTGCGCCGCGGGTTCGAGCTGCGCGCCGGCCCGCACGAAATCGAGCTGCACGCGCTCCAGCAGCCGCAGTTGCTCGGGCGTCAGCCCCAGTTGCTGCCGCCGCTCATGCAGCGCCTGCACCCGCCGGAACAGTCCGGCATGCATCGCGATCGCGCTGCGGTGCGCGGCCAGCGGCACCGCCATGCGGCGCTGCACCGCCTGCAGCTCAGGAGAGGTGGCCGAAGCGCAGAGGTTGTCGAACACCGCCTCGATGCGGGCGAGGCGCAACCCGCTGCGGTCGAAGGCAGCCAGCGTGTTGTCGAAACTTGGCGGCTCGGAATTGCCGGCGATCGCATCGACTTCGGTGCGATGTTCGCGCATCGCCTGCTCGAACGCAGGCTCGAAATGCTCGGGCGCGATGCGCTCGAAGGGCGGCAGGCCATAGGGGGCATCCCAGCGCTGCAGCAGGGGATTGGAGGCGTCGGTCATCACAGCTCTTTGTCGGACGCGAAGCGGCGGATGATGCCACTGCGACCCCACCCTTGCCATGCCCGGGCAAACACCACAGACTCGCGCGATGACCGACACCATGCTGCGCGTGGGCCTGCTGGGCTTCGGCTACGCAAGCCAGACCTTCCATGCCCCCTTGATCCTCTCCACCGCGGGGCTCCGGCTTGTTGCCGTGAGCAGCAGCGATGCCGCGCGGGTGCAGGCTGCCCTGGGCGACGGGGTACGCACCTTTGCGACCGCCGACGAGCTGATCTCGCGCGCCGAGGTCGACCTCGTCGTGATTCCGACGCCCAACGACACCCACCATCCACTGGCCCGCGCTGCGCTGCTGGCCGGTCGCCATGTGGTCGTCGACAAGCCGTTCACCCTCGACACGCCGCAGGCACAGGACCTCGTTGCGCTGGCCCGCAGCCAGCAGCGGCTGCTCAGCGTCTTCCACAACCGGCGCTGGGACGGCGACTTCATGACCGCGAGGCAGCTGCTCGCCGACGGCACGCTGGGCCAGGTGCGCCATGCCGCCTTCCATTTCGACCGCTTCCGGCCCGAGGTGCGCGACCGCTGGCGCGAGGCCGACACACCGGGCGGCGGCATCTGGATGGACCTGGGGCCGCACCTGATCGACCAGTGCCTGCAGCTGTTCGGCTGGCCGGTGGCGCTGCAGGCCGACATCGCGAAGCTGCGCACGGGCGCCCGGGCCGACGATCACTTCTTGGCACAGCTGCGCTACGCCGACGGGCTGCGCGTGACGCTCGGCGCCAGCATGCTCGCGGCCCATGCCGGCGCCCGCTTCACGCTCCAGGGCACCCGGGGCAGCTATGTGAAGCACGGACTCGATCCGCAGGAGGATGCGCTCAAGGCCGGCCTGCGCCCCGAGGCCGCGGCCCGTGACGCCTGGGGACACGATGCGCAGGCCGGCGAGCTGATGCTGGCCGGCACCGATGGCCAGCTCACGCCGCACACGCTGCCGACCCTGCCGGGCAACTACCTCGCCTACTACGAGCAGCTGCGCGACACGATCCTCGGCCGCGCCGCCAACCCGGTGCCTCCCGAGCAGGCGCTCGACGTGATGGCGCTGCTCGACCTCGGCCGCCGCAGCGCCGCCGACCGGCGCGAGCACGAAACGCCCGCCCCGGTGGGATACCCGCTCAGCCCTTGAGCGCCTCGCGCAGCAACTGCGCGACCAGGCCGTTCAGGCCCTCGGGATGCGCGGCGGCGCGCTCGCGCAGCTGCGTGGCCAGCTCGGCCGGCAGCTTGCAGGCAAACGGCACCAGCCCGGCCGCGGCATCGAGGCGGCGCTGCTCGCGCTTGTCGGGCAGCGCTGCGCCCTGGGCAAAGCGGTTGGGAATGGCCGCGCCCTTCATCTGCCCTTCGATCTTCGAGCCCAGGCGGCGCGCCAGGTCGGTCTTCTTCAAGCTCATCTCGGTCCTCGCTGGAGAATCCGTGATTGTCGTGTGTGGCACAGTGCGCGGTTCCCCGTCGACATCACCCCACGCCGCGATGGCCCTCAAATCCACAATCTTCAAGGTCCAGTTGCAGCTCGCCGACATGGACCGCCACGTCTACGGCGACCATGCGCTCACCCTCGCCCGCCACCCCTCGGAGACCGACGAGCGGATGATGATGCGGGTGCTCGCCTTCGCACTGCAGGTGCCGGCCGACAACCTGCACGGCGAGCTCGAATTCGCCAAGGGCCTGTCGGACGTCGACGAACCCGACCTCTGGCAGAAGGACCTCACCGGTGCGCTGGTGCAGTGGGTCGAGGTCGGCCAGCCCGACGAGCGCCGGCTGCTCAAGGCCTGCAGCCGGGCCGAGCGGGTCACCGTGTTCGCCTACGCCAGCAGCGTGCCGCTGTGGTGGCAGCCGCTGGCCAACAAGCTCACGCGGGTGAACAACCTCAGCGTCTGGCAGGTGCCGGCCGAGCAGAGCCAGGCGCTGGGCGCGATGGCCGAGCGCGGCATGCGGCTGCAGGTCAACGTGCAGGACGGCACGCTCTGGATCGATGACGGCAGCAGCAGCGTCGAGGTGACGCCGCAGGTGCTGATGAAGCCCCGCGAAAGCTGAGGCCGGAAGCCCCGGCCTATCATCGGGCCACCCTGAGGTACAGCGGCCACAAGCCGCCACGATCCCCATGCGTTTGCCCCTCATGCTGGCGCTCATCGGCGCCGCACTGTGCAGCATCGTCACCCCGATTGCCATGGCCCAAGACACTCCCGTCATCACCGACTCCAACACCCCCGCCGATCCGTTCCTCTGGCTGGAGGACGTGCAGGGCGACAAGGCCCTGGCCTGGGTACGCGAGCGCAACGCCGAATCGCGGCGGCAGATCGAGGCCTACCCCCGCTTCGGCGAATTGCGCGACAACGCGCTGAAGGTGCTCAACTCGAAGGAGCGCATCCCCTTCGTCGTGCGCCGCGGCGACTGGCTCTACAACTTCTGGCAGGACGACGCGCACAAGCGCGGCCTGTGGCGCCGCACGACGCCGGCCGAATACCGCAAGCCGGAGCCCGCCTGGGACATCGTGCTCGACCTCGATGCGCTGGCCGCCGCCGAGAAGGAGAACTGGGTGTGGCACGGCGCCACCTGCCTCGGCCCGGCCTACGAACGCTGCCTGCTGTCGCTGTCGCGCGGCGGGGCCGATGCGGTGGTGGTGCGAGAGTTCGACATCCGCGAGCGGCGCTTCGTCGACAAGGGCTTCGAGCTGCCCGAGGCCAAATCGGACGTCGAATGGATCGATGCCGACACGCTCTACGTGGGCACCGACCTCGGCCCCGGCTCGATGACCGACTCGGGCTATCCGCGCGTGATCCGGCGCTGGAAGCGCGGCCAGCCGCTCGCCCAGGCCCCGGTCGTGTTCGAAGGCGACGCCAAGGACGTGGCAGCCTTCGTCAGCGTCGACCACACGCCGGGCTTCGAACGCACCGTGTTCGGCCGCTCGCTGGACTTCTACAACTCGCGGCAATGGCTGCTGCAGGCCGACGGCAGCCTGCAGCCCATCCCCAAGCCCGACGACGCGAGCATCGTCTTCTGGCATGAGCATCTGCTGCTCGAATTGCGCAGCGACTGGACCGTCGACGGCCACACCTTCCCGCGCGGCTCGCTGCTGGTGACCTCGGCCGACGGCTTCATGAAAGGTGAGCGCCAGCTGCAGGCGCTGTTCACGCCAACGGCCACCCGCTCACTCGCCGGTTTCTCGCCGACACGCACCCACCTGCTGCTGAACGTGCTCGACAACGTCGCGAGCCGGCTCGAGGAATGGTCGCTCGCCGGCGGCAAATGGACGATGCGGCCGGTGCAGGCGCCCTTCCCCGGCAACCTCGGCGTGCATGCGCTGCACGACCCCCAGGTGGCCGACGATCCGCTCGGCGAACGCTACCTGCTGACCTACACCGATTTCCTCACGCCCGACTCGCTGTCGCTCGGCACCACGGGCACCGATGCACGCGAGCCGCTGAAATCGCGCCCCGCCTTCTTCGATGCATCCGGCATGCGCGTCGAGCAGGCCTTCGCCACCTCGAAGGACGGCACCCGCGTGCCCTACTTCGTCGTCTGGCCCAAGGGCGCCGCCGCCGACGGCCGCAACCCCACGCTGCTGTACGGCTACGGCGGCTTCGAGATCTCGCTGCAGCCCTGGTATGCCGGCAGCTACGGCAGCAGCTGGTACGACGCCGGCGGCGTGCTGGTGGTGGCCAACATCCGTGGCGGCGGCGAATACGGCCCCGGCTGGCACCAGGCAGCAGTGAAGGCCGGCAAGCAGAAGAGCTACGACGACTTCATCGCCGTGGCCGAAGACCTGGTCCGCCGCAGGATCACCAGCCCGCAGCACCTGGGCATCCAGGGCGGCAGCAACGGCGGGCTGCTGGTGGGCTCGGTGTTCGTGCAGCGGCCCGACCTCTTCAACGCGGTGGTCTGCCAGGTGCCGCTGCTGGACATGAAGCGGTACCACAAGCTGCTGGCCGGCGCCTCGTGGATGGCCGAATACGGCGACCCCGACGACGCGGCCGAGTGGGCCTTCATCTCGCAGTACAGCCCCTACCAGAACGTGAAGCCCGGCGTGAAGTACCCCAAGGTGCTGTTCACCACCTCGACGCGCGACGACCGGGTGCATCCTGGCCATGCGCGCAAGATGGTGGCCCGCATGCAGGCCCAGGGCCACGAGGTGCTGTACTACGAGAACATCGAAGGCGGGCACGGCGGCGCCGCCGACAACGTGCAGCGCGCCGACCTGATGGCGCTGGAGTTCAGCTACCTGTGGCAGCGGCTGGGGCGATAAGCCTCGGTACACGGCCGGTGCGGCATTGGAGTACAACAGGCACCAAATCTGCTGAATTCGGATTGCAATGAACGACAAGCCCCAGTGGACCGTCGTCCACAACCCAGCGCAATCGCGCTTCGAAACCAACGTCGAGGGCCGCCTCTGCGTGGCCGACTACCGACTCAACGGCGGCGTGATGCAGATGACCCACACCGGCGTGCCGCCGCAGCTCGAAGGCCGCGGCATTGCGGCCGCGTTGGTGCAGGCCGCACTCGACCATGCACGGTCGCAGGGGCTGAAGGTCAATCCGCTGTGCAGTTACGTGGCGGTCTACATGCGCCGTCATCCGGAGACGCAGGATCTTCTGTGGCGATGAGCGCCGCCGCCACGCCCGACGACGTGCTGGAGTTCTGGTTCGGCACGCCCGAGACCGCCGACCTGGAGGCCACGCGCGAGCGCTGGTTCCGCAAGGATCCGGCCTTCGACCACGAGATCGCTTCGCGCTTCGGCGGCCTGATGCACCAGGCCCTGTGCGACGAGCTGAAAGACTGGGCCTGGCAGCCCGGCCCGGCGCTCGCGCGCATCCTGCTGCTCGACCAGTTCACCCGCAACGCCTTCCGCGACTCGCCGCGTGCCTTTGCGGGCGACGACCTGGCTTTGGCGGCCGCGCGCGAGATGGTGCGCAACGGCCAGGACATGCAGCTGCAGCCGCTGCGCCGCGTGTTCGTGTACCTGCCGTTCGAACATGCCGAGAACCTGGCGGCGCAGCAGGAGGCGCTGGCGTTGTTCGGCCGCCTGGCCGAGGAAGCGCCAGGGCTGGCCGGCTATGCCGACTACGCGCGGCGTCACCACGAGATCATCGCGCGCTTCGGCCGCTTCCCGCATCGCAATGCGATCCTCGGCCGCGCCTCGACGCCCGAGGAAGCCGAGTTCCTGAAGCAACCCGGCTCAGGCTTTTGAGCCGGCCGATGCGCGCTCGGCTTCCTTGTCCTGCAGCAGGCGCCACATCACCTTGCCGGCGCCGCTCTTGGGCAGGCTCTCGACGAACTCCACGATGCGCGGCACCTTGTAGGCCGCCATGTGCTCGCGCGCCCAGTCGATGATGTCCTGTTCGGTAGCCTTGCCCCGAGCTTCGGCGCGCAGCACCACCACGGCCTTGACCGTCTCGCCGCGGTAGGCATCCTTGGCGGAGATCACGCAGGCCTCCTGCACCAGCGGGCACTTGAACAGCAGCAGCTCCACTTCCGACGGCCACACCTTGAAGCCGCTCGCGTTGATCATGCGCTTGAGGCGGTCGGTGATGAAGAAGTAGCCCTCTTCGTCCATCCGCCCCAGGTCACCGGTGCGGAAGAAGGGTTTGCCGTCGATCTCGATGAAGGCGGCGCGCGTGGCCTCCGGATGGCGCCAGTAGCCCTTGAAGACCATCGGGCCGTGGGTGACGATCTCGCCCACCTCGCCCGGCGGCAGCTCCTGCAGCGTCACCGGATCGACCACGCGCGAGTCGACGCCGAAGATCGGCACGCCCAGGCATTGCAGCTTGGCCCGTTCGGGCGGGTTGCCGTGGCTGGGCGCGGCCGTCTCGGTCAGGCCGTAGCCTTCGGCGAAGGTGAGGCCGAACTCCTGCTGCAGCCGTTCGGCCACCGCCTGCGGCATCGCGGCGCCGCCGCCGCTCAGGTACACCAGGCTGGAGAGGTCGAAGCTCTTGTAGTTGGGGCTGCCGAACAGGTCGATGATCATCGTCGGGATGCAGGTCCAGTGCGTGACCCGGTAGCGAGAGATCAGGCGGCCGGCCAGTTCGCGGTCCCAGCGCGGCATCAGCACCACGGTGGCGCCGAGGTACACCGGCCCGAGCACGCCGTACATCATCCCGGTGATATGGAACAGCGGCACCACGCCCAGCACCACCGAGTCGGCGCTGGCGTAGCCCCACAGGCCGCCGCCGATCGCGTTGGACATCAGCGTGCGGTGCGTGTGCATGCAGCCCTTGGGCAGGCCGGTGGTGCCCGAGGTGTAGGGCAGCAGCGCGAGGTCGTCGGCCTGCGCAGTGTGCGGACCGGGCTGCTGGCCGGCCTGCAGCGCCTCGGTCCAGCGCGAGCAGCCGGCCGGCAGCGGAGGATCCGACATCAGCCAGTCGAGCAGCGCGGCCGATGGCTTTTCCTCCTCCGGAATGCCGCCTTCGGGCAGCGCATCGGCATAGCGCGTGACCAGCACATGCTGCAGGCGCTGGGGCTCCGGCAGCGCGGCGTTGGCCTGCGCCACGATGCCAGCGAGATCGGCGCTGCACAGCGCGACCTTGGCTTCCGGATCGGTGATGTAGTGGCCGAACTCGTCGGCCCGGTTCATCGGGTTGACCGGCACCACCACCGCATCGGCCCGCAGGATCGCGTAGTAGCCGATCACGTACTGCGGGCAGTTCTGCATGTACAGCAGCACCCGGTCGCCCTTCTTCACGCCGCGGCTTTGCAGCCAGCCGGCCAACGCCTCGGCCTGCTGCTGCACCTGCCGGAAGCTCAGCGTGCGGCCGAAGAACACATAGGCCGGCTTGTCGGGATAGCGCCGCGCCGAGGTCTCGAGGTTGAACCACAGCGTGGTCTCCGGCAGCGTGAGCTGCCGCGGCAGGCGGCGCGGCCAGAAGGCGTGGTGAGGGCGTTCGGCGGAAACGGATGGCACGAGGCGTTCTCCTGACAGCGAATGCCCCAGGTGTACCCCAGGGCCCGAGGCAGGCGCATCGGCCGTTTCCCGATCAAGGGTGTCGCCAACGCGACGGATGAGATGGCTGCCGCGTCAGGGCTCGCGCCGGCTCGTGCGGTTGCGCTCTTCCATCTCGCGCATGCGCACGCACTCAGGATGGTTGTGCAGCTGCGGGTTGCCGTCGCACTCGCGCTTGACGCAGAACACCTTGGCCAGGAAGCGGTGGTTGGCGCACAGCTCGCGGGCAGGGCCGTGGTCGGCCTCCACGGCGCGGGCTTCGGCGGGGCGCTGGGCCGCCACCGGCTTGTGCGCCGCGACCTTCGCCTTGCCTGCCTCGGCAACCGCCGGTGCTTTCGTCGCGTCGGCGTTGCCGCTGGCCACGGCGCCCGGCGGAACCACCGGCACACCGGCCTCTGCCGCCGTTTCGATCAGCATCGGCGGCTTGGTCCGCGGGGTCGCCGCCTCGGCAGGCACCGCGACGGCGGCGGCAGCAGCAGCGGCCGGTGCGGTCGCAGCAGTCTTGCCAGCCGATTTCCATGTGAGCGCGCCAGCCACCAGCACCACGCCCGCCAAAGAGGCACCCACCCACAACCAGGGTCGGCCACGCGGCTTCGGAGGAGGCGCCGTGACGGCGTCGGCCACCATCTCCGGCTCGTCGTCCTGCCAGTCGTGCGGAACGGTCTCAGCCCCCTCGAGAACCGGCCCCGTCTGCGGTTCGGCAAGTGCCGACGCCGAAGGGCCGCTCACCGTGATGCCGCGCCATACCGCCGCGGGCGACGGATGCCCGCCCGGCACGCCTGCGGGTGCCGGCGGTGCCATCGGCACCGTGGGATCGAAATCGGTGTCCTTCAGCGAGCCGGCAGCGGAGGAGGACATTACCGACACCGTGGTCACGCCCGGCGTGGTGATGTCGTGCCGCATATGCGTGGGCACCGCCATGCGGCCCTCGAGCACGTCGCGCCACAGCACCACGCTCTGCGGGCGCTCGTGCGGCCGCACCGCCATCGCCCAGTCGAGCGCCTGCAGAAAGTTCTGCGAACAGCCCGAAGGCTGCAGGCGAGTGAGCGGCGGCAGCTCGTCGTGCAGCGCGCGCGGCGCGGCCGGCAGCGGCGGCTGGCCGGTGAGCATGTAGTACATGGTCGCGGCCAGCGCGTAGAGGTCGGTCCATGGCCCCTGGCGCATTGCCGCCACGTCGGCGTATTGCTCGATCGGCGCGAAATGCGGCTTCAGGATGGCGGTGAGCGCCTGCGCCTTGTCGCCGATCACCCGCCGTGCGGCGCCGAAATCGAGCAGCACCGGCTTGCCGTCGTCGCACAGCATGATGTTGTCGGGCGCGATGTCGCGGTGGAACACGTCCTCGCGGTGCAGGCGCTCCAGCGCACCCAGCAGCGGATCGATCAGCGCCCGGCACCAGGCCTCGCCCGGCGAACCGGCCCCCATGGCCTGGCGCACCTGGCGCAGCGTGCGGCCGTGGTACATCGGCATGGCCATGTAGGCGGTGCCGTTGTCTTCCCAGAAGCGATAGACCTTGACCAGCGACGGATGGTCGAAGCGCGCCAGCATGCGCGCCTCGTTGACGAACGATCGCAGCCCGAGCGCGAAGGTTTCCTCGTGCGAGATCGAGCGGATGGTCACGCGCGGGCCCGGCCCGCGGCCGGCCAGCGTGACCGGCATGTACTCCTTCAGCGCGACCTCGCGCTCCAGCGCATGGTCCCAGGCCAGGTAGACGATGCCGAAGCCGCCCGAGCCGATGATCTGGCGGATCTCGAACTCGCCCAGGCGCGTGCCCGGCGGCAGCGCGTCGCCGGCATGGGGCAGCACGGGCGGCGCGGCGCCCTGCGGAGACGACATGGAGGTCGCATTCGACATGGTGGCGACTGTAAGCCCTGGCAACCGGGGTTCCTGTGCAACGCGCGAGCACCGCAGGCCGACGACGTGACTTGTTCCACTGCCGCACTCCGCACGATGCACTGCAGCAGACCCCCTAAAATCGCGGTTTCCGCCTGAAAACCCTGTCGCTCCATGCCCACCATTCTTCAGAACCTCCCCTCCGGCCAGAAGGTCGGCATCGCGTTTTCCGGCGGACTGGACACGAGCGCCGCGCTGCACTGGATGCGCCTGAAGGGCGCCGTGCCCTACGCCTACACCGCCAACCTCGGCCAGCCCGACGAGCCCGACTACGACGACATCCCACGCCGTGCGATGCAATACGGCGCCGAGAAGGCCCGCCTGATCGACTGCCGCGCGCAGCTGGTGGCCGAGGGCATCGCCGCGCTGCAGTGCGGCGCCTTCCATGTCAGCACCGCCGGCGTCACCTACTTCAACACCACGCCGATCGGCCGCGCCGTCACCGGCACGATGCTGGTGGCAGCCATGAAGGAAGACGACGTCCACATCTGGGGCGACGGCAGCACCTTCAAGGGCAACGACATCGAGCGTTTCTACCGTTACGGCCTGCTGACCAATCCCGAGCTGAAGATCTACAAGCCCTGGCTCGACCAGCAGTTCATCGACGAGCTCGGCGGCCGCGCCGAGATGTCGGCCTTCATGACCAAGGCCGGCTTCGGCTACAAGATGTCGGCCGAGAAGGCCTACTCCACCGACAGCAACATGCTCGGCGCCACGCACGAGGCCAAGGACCTCGAGCACCTGAACACCGGCATCAAGATCGTCAACCCCATCATGGGCGTGGCCTTCTGGCGCGACGATGTGCAAGTCAAGGCCGAGGAAGTCTCGGTGCGCTTCGAAGAAGGCCTCCCCGTTGCGCTGAATGGCAAGGAATTCGCCAACCCGGTGGAACTGCTGGCCGAGGCCAACCGCATCGGCGGCCGCCATGGCCTGGGCATGAGCGACCAGATCGAGAACCGCATCATCGAGGCCAAGAGCCGCGGCATCTACGAGGCCCCGGGCCTGGCGCTGCTGTTCATCGCCTACGAGCGCCTGGTGACCGGCATCCACAACGAAGACACCATCGAGCAGTACCGCGACAACGGCCGCAAGCTCGGCCGCCTGCTCTACCAGGGTCGCTGGTTCGACCCGCAGGCCATCATGCTGCGCGAGGCGTCGCAGCGCTGGGTGGCGCGCGCGGTGACCGGCGAGGTCACCATCGAGCTGCGCCGCGGCAACGACTACTCCATCCTCGACACGAAGTCGCCCAACCTCACCTACGCGCCGGAACGCCTGAGCATGGAGAAGGTCGAGAACGCGCCCTTCACGCCGGCCGACCGCATCGGCCAGCTGACGATGCGCAACCTCGACATCGTCGACACGCGCGAGAAGTTGGCGATCTACTCGCAGGCCGGGCTGCTGTCGCTCGGCCAGGGCGCCGCGCTGGCCAAGCTGTCGAACGACAAGTAAGCCCTTAGACGACGACGGGTTCCGGCTCCAGCCGGATCCCGAAACGGCCGTACACGCTCTCCTGGATCGCCCGGGCGAGCGTCACCACCTCGGCACCGCTGGCGCCGCCACGGTTGACCAGCACCAGCGCCTGCTTCTCGTAGACGCCGGCGCGGCCGATCGTCTTGCCCTTCCAGCCGCAGGCGTCGATCAGCCAGCCGGCGGCCAGCTTCACGGTGCCGTCGGGCATCGGGTAGTGCACGATCTCGGGATCGCGGCCGATGATGTCGCGGCACTGCTCGGCGCTGACGACCGGGTTCTTGAAGAAGCTGCCGGCATTGCCGATCTGCGCGGGGTCGGGCAGCTTGGCGCGGCGGATCGCGCAGACCCAGTCGAAGATCTGGCGCGCATCGGGCTGGGTGATGCCGGTTTCCTGGATCTTGCGCTCCAGGTCGAGGTAGCCGATCACCGGCACCCAGGGCTTGGGCAGGCGCAGGCGCACCCGCGTGATCACGCTCTTGCCGGCCAGCGCCTGCTTGAACACGCTGTCGCGGTAGCCGAAGTGGCACATCGAGGCATCGAGCCGCACGCTGCGGCCGGTGACCAGGTCTACCGTCTCGAGCGACTCGAAGCGGTCTTTCAGCTCCACGCCGTAGGCGCCGATGTTCTGCACCGGGGCAGCACCTACCGTGCCCGGGATCAGCGCCAGGTTCTCCAGCCCCGGCCAGCCCTGCTCGATCGTCCAGGCCACGGCCTCGTGCCACACCTCGCCGGCGCCGAACTCGACGATCCACGCATCGGGCCGCTCCTCGACCAGCCGGCGCCCCGGCACCTCGACCTTGAGCACCACCGATTTCACGTCGCGCGTGAGCACCACGTTGCTGCCGCCGCCGAGCACGAACTTCGGCGCCCGGCCCAGCTCGGGCACGGCCAGCATGCGCCGCACATCCGCGTCGCTTTTCACACGCACGAGCCGCTCGGCCACGGCCGGCAGGCCGAAGCTGTTGTAGGGTCGCAGATTGACGCCGCGCTCGACCGTGAACTCTGTTTGCATGGCAGAATTTTCGCCGATCCCAGCTTCAACCATCCTCTTCTCATGCCGAGCTTCGACACCGTCCTTGAACCCAACCTGGTAGAGCTGCGCAACGCCGTCGACCAGAGCAACAAGGAGATCGGCACGCGCTTCGATTTCAAGGGCTCCGACGCGCGTATCGAGATCAGCGACAAAGGCAAGGACAAGGAACTCACGCTGTTCGCCGACAGCGATTTCCAGATCGGGCAGGTGAAGGACATCCTGCTGGCCAAGCTGACCAAGCGCGGCGTCGATGTGCGCTTCCTCGACGACTCGGCCAAGATCGAGAAGATCGGCGGCGACAAGGTCAAGCAGGTGATCAAGGTCAAGGCCGGCATCGACAGCGACACCGCCAAGAAGATCCAGGGCCTCATCAAGCAGAGCAAGCTGAAGGTACAGGCCGCGATCCAGGGCGACACCGTGCGCATCACCGGCGCCAAGCGCGACGACCTGCAGACTGCGATCGCGCTGCTCAAGAAGGACGTCACCGACGTTCCGCTCTCGTTCAACAACTTCCGCGACTAGGCTGCCCTCTTGTCCTCCACACGCCGCGGGCTCGCCCTCGTTCTCTCGCTGCTGGCCGTGGCCGGCGCACAGGCCCAGAAGGTCACCTTCAACGGCGCGATGGGCGACAAGGCCCTGCTGGTGATCGACGGCCAGGTCCGCATGGTGCCGCTGGGCGCCACGGTGCAGGGTGTGAAGCTGTTGGGCCTCAGCGCCGACGAGGCGCGCATCGACGCCAACGGGCAGACCACGGTGCTGCGCATCGGCGCGCCGGTCAACATGGGTGGCGGCAGCATGGGCGGCGAATCGGGCAACCAGATCGTGCTCAGCGCCGGCCTGGGCGGCCATTTCTTCACCAGCGGCGCGATCAACGGCCGCACGGTGCAGTTCCTGGTCGATACCGGCGCCACCTCGGTCTCCATCGGGCAGAGCGAGGCCGATCGCATCGGCCTCGACTACCGCAACGGCAGCCGCGTGATGATGAACACCGCCAACGGCACCGTGCCGGGCTACGTGATCTCGCTCAACACGGTGCGTGTGGGCGAGGTCACCGTGCACAACGTGCAGGCGGTCATCGTGCCGGCGCCGATGGACCACGTGTTGCTGGGCAACAGTTTCCTCACGCGCTTCCAGATGAAGCGCGACAACGACACGCTGCGGCTCGAGAAGAAGCCCTGACGGGCAGGGGCAGCGTCAGTCGCGCTCGATGCGCGCGTAGGCGCTGTGGTTGTGGATGGACTCGAAGTTCTCCACGTCGACCGCGTAACGCCCGATGCGGGCATCGGCATTCAGCCGCAGCGCCACGTCGCGCACGAGGTCCTCGACGAACTTCGGGTTCTCGTAGGCACGCTCGGTGATCCACTTCTCGTCGGCACGCTTGAGCATCGGCCAGATCTCGCTGGAGGCCGACTCTTCCGCATAGCGCACCAGTTCGTTCCAGCCGATGTCCTGCAGCAGCTCGACGCGGATGGTCACCAGCGAGCGCTGGTTGTGTGCGCCGTAGTCGGAGATCTCCTTCGAGCAGGGGCACAGGCTCTTCACCGGCACGCCAACTTCGGCCCAGATAGCGGTCTTGCCATGGCGGGTTTCGGCGATCCAGCGGCCCTGGATGTCGAGCAGGCTCTGCAGACCCGACACCGGCGCGCGCTTGCGGATGAAGAAGGTGAAGCGGGCTTCGATGCGGCCCTCTTCGGCATGCAGCTTGTCGAGCATCACGGCCAGCTGCTGGCGCAGCGTGGCGGCATCGAGCGGGGCATCGAGCGCGTCGAGCCAGGCCACGAAGCGCGACATGTGCGTGCCCTTCTTGTCGGCCGGCAGCCTGACGTCGAGGTCCCACTGGGCCGCCGTCTGCTGCACCTGGCCGCCCACCCGCAGCTGCAACGGGTAGCGCACGTCCTTCACGCCCACACGCTGGATCACTAGGCGGCGCTCGTCGCGCTCGCTCTGAGTGTCGGGGATGTGCAGCGTGTCGGTCGGGTGGGTCATGATCGGTAACAGGTCAGCAGGCAGAAGGATCGCACCAAACGGCCATCCCCTGCCCGGCTGGGCTCTTTTCCAGAGGCCGCACTCTAGCGGCCAATTTCACGTTCCAGTGTTCTACGCCTGGAACAGTGCGTTCCCTGTCGCCGGCGCGACGCCGACTCAGAGATTGGCGGCGGGACGCACCAGCGCCGGCTTGGCGCCGAAACGCTTGAGGATGGCCTGCTCGATGCCGGCGGCATCGAGCCCGCACATCGCCAGCAGCTTGGCCGGATCGCCATGCTCGATGAATTCGTCAGGCAGGCCCAGCGCCAGCACCGGGTTCTTCAAACCGGCCGCCTGCAGGGCTTCCATCACCGCGGAACCGGCACCACCCGGCAGGCAGCCCTCTTCCACCGTGACGATGCACTCATGCGTGCGGGCGATCTCGTGCAGCAGCTCGGTGTCGAGCGGCTTCGCGAAGCGCATGTTGACCACCGTGGCATCGAGCTTCTCGGCGGCGGCGAGCGCGGGATACAACAGCGTGCCGAAGGCCAGCACCGCGATGCGCTGGCCCTGCCGGCGCACCTCGCCCTTGCCCCAGGGCATTTCGACCAGGCCGGGCTGGATCTCGGCGCCCACGCCGGCACCACGCGGGTAGCGCACCGCCACCGGATGGTCCTGGCGGAACGCAGTGGTGAGCGCCATGCGGCATTCGTTCTCGTCGGCCGGCGTCAGCAGGCTCATGTTCGGAATGCAGCGGATGAACGCGATGTCGTAGGCACCCGCATGGGTGGCGCCATCGGCACCGACGATGCCGGCGCGATCGAGCGCGAACACCACCGGCAGGTTCTGCAGCGCCACGTCGTGGATCATCTGGTCGTAGGCGCGCTGCAGGAAGGTGGAGTAGATCGCGACCACCGGCTTCATGCCCTCGCAGGCCAGGCCGCCGGCGAAGGTGACCGCATGCTGCTCGGCGATGCCCACGTCGTAGTAGCGCTTCGGGAAGCGCTTCTCGAATTCCACCAGGCCCGAGCCCTCGCGCATGGCCGGCGTGATGCCCACCAGCCGCTCGTCGGCGGCGCCCATGTCGCACAGCCACTGGCCGAACACCTGCGTGAAGGTGGGCTTGGGCGGCGTGGCCGGCTTCTGCAGGCCCACGGCGGGGTCGAACTTGCCCGGCCCGTGATAGTTGACCGGATCGGCCTCGGCCAGCTTGTAGCCGTAGCCCTTCTTGGTGATCACGTGCAGGAACTGCGGGCCCTTCTTGTCGCGCAGGTTCTCCAGCGTGGGGATCAGCGCATCGAGATCGTGGCCGTCGATCGGGCCGACATAGTTGAAGCCCAGCTCCTCGAAGATCGTGCCGGGCACGACCATGCCCTTGGCATGCTCCTCGAAGCGGCGCGCCAGCTCGTACAGCGGCGTGTTCTTCAGCACCGATTTCGCGCCCTGGCGCGCGGCCTCGTAGAAGCTGCCGCTCATCAGGCGGGCGAGGTACTTGTTGAGCGCGCCCACAGGCGGGCTGATCGACATGTCGTTGTCGTTCAGCACGACCAGCATGTCGGCCAGCAGCCCGTTGTGCGTGACGCCGGCGTTGTTGAGCGCCTCGAAGGCCATGCCGGCCGTCATGGAGCCGTCGCCGATGATCGCCACCGCCTTGCGGTCCTCGCCCTTCATCTTGGCCGCCAGCGCCATGCCGAGCGCGGCCGAGATGGAGGTCGACGAATGGGCGGTGCCGAAGGTGTCGTATTCGCTCTCGTCACGGCGCGGGAAGCCGCTGATGCCGCCGAGCTGGCGCAGCGAGCCCATGCGGTCGCGCCGGCCGGTGAGGATCTTGTGCGGATAGGTCTGGTGGCCCACGTCCCACACCAGGCGGTCGTGCGGCGTGTTGAACACGTAGTGCAGCGCGATCGTGAGCTCCACCGTGCCCAGGTTCGACGACAGGTGACCGCCGGTCTTGCTGACACTCTGCAGCACGAAGTCGCGCAGCTCGGAGGCCAGCGTCTGCAGTTCGGGGCGAGACAGCCCGCGCAGGTCGGCCGGGCTGTTGATCGTCTGCAGCAACGGGTGATTGGTCATGAGTTCGGCCCTCTCGATGCGGGGCAGGAGCGGCAGCGCGGCGGCACTCTCAGCAGTCACGTTCCACCACCTTGTCGGCGAGCAGGCTCAGGTGCGCCGCATGCGGCAGGCCGCTGCGCTGCAAAGCCGCATGGGCCTGGTCGCGCAGCCGGGTCGCATAGGCGCGGGCGGCATCGAGCCCCAGCACCGACACGTAGGTCGGCTTGTTATTGTCCACATCTTTCCCGGCCGTCTTGCCCAGGGTTTCCGAGGCCTGGGTGACGTCGAGGATGTCGTCGACCACCTGGAAGGCCAGGCCGATCGCGGCGCCGTAGTCACTCAGCGCATCGAGCGCATCGGCCGAAGCCTCGCCGCAGGCGGCGCCCATCATCACGCTGGCACGCAGCAAGGCACCGGTCTTGCGGCGGTGCATGTCGCGCAGCGCATCTTCGCCGAGGGACACGCCCACGCTTGCCAGGTCGATGGCCTGGCCGCCGGCCATGCCGGCATGGCCGGCCGAGCGCGCCAGCAGGCGGCACAGCCGGGCCTGCAGCGCAGGCGGCACGCCGTCGTCGGGTGTCAGCACCTCGAAGGCCAGCGCCTGCATCGCGTCGCCGGCCAGCATGGCCTGCGCTTCGCCGTACTTCACATGCACCGTGGGCTTGCCCCGACGCAGCACGTCGTTGTCCATGCAGGGCATGTCGTCGTGCACCAGCGAATATGCGTGGATCAGTTCGACCGCCACCGCGGCCCGCAGGGCCGCCTCGCGCAGGCCGCCGACGGCCTCGCAGGCTGCCAGCACCAGCAGCGGCCGCAGCCGCTTGCCGCCATCGAGCACGCCGTAGCGCATCGCTTCGCCGAGCCCGGCCGGTGCATCGTCGGGCACCCACCGGTCAAGGGCGTGTTCGACTGCATCCAGCTCGCGGCGCATCCAGAGATCGAAATCCCGATTCATGCCTCAAGTCCAGGGTTTGAGCTGGCCGTCTTCCAGCACCTTCACCTGCTCCTCCACGGCCTGCAGGCGGGCGCGGCAGAAGCCGAGCAGTTCTGCGCCACGCTGGTAGCTCTCGAGCAGGCGGTCCAGGGGCAGTTGTCCGCCCTCCATTGCAAGCACCAACCGCTCCAGCTCCGCCAGGGCTTGTTCATAGCTGGCCGGGGCGTCGGACGGAAGGGATTCGCTGGACGTCATTTCAACAGGTGAAAACCAAACGACGATTGTAGTCAGCAGCGCTTGAAGGCCCAACTCCAAATTTCTCACCACGTGGAGTCCTCCCCCAAACCGACGATTGACGCAACACAAAGGCCGCATGGACAGCAGACCGGCCCTGACATGGGGAGTGGGTACAATCGCCGGCCCCGCTTTCAGGCAAGGGAGCGGGATTTGCCCACCATATTTCATGCCACCGCCGGTGGGGGGTTGACATTGGTTTTTGGAGATCCTGGGGATCATGTCCGACCTGAGCATCACGATTGAAGCTCTTGAGCGCAGCCGCTCGCAACTGTCTGTTTCCACCTATTTCGACGAGGGCTTGTTCCGCAAGGAACAGGAACGCATCTTCCTTGCCGGTCCGCGCTACCTCGGGCACGAGCTGGCCGTGCCCGAGGTGGGCGACTACTATGCGCTGCCCCAGGAGAGCGAAGGCCGGGCCCTGATCCGCACGCCCAACGGGGTGGAGCTGATCTCCAACGTCTGCCGGCATCGGCAGGCCGTGATGCTGCGCGGACGCGGCAATACCGGCAGCAACATCGTCTGCCCGCTGCACCGCTGGACCTACGGCCTCGAGGGCCAGTTGATCGGCGCACCGCACTTCCCCGAGGATCCCTGCCTGCACCTGAACAACTACCGCACCCACGTGTGGAACGGCATGGTGTTCGAGGACAACGGCCGCAACGTGGCCGCGGATCTCGCCAAGCTGGGCCCCCGCGCCGAGCTCGACTTCGACGGCTATGTGCTCGACAAGGTGCACATCCACGAGTGCGACTACAACTGGAAGACCTTCATCGAGGTCTATCTCGAGGACTACCACGTCGGCCCTTTCCATCCCGGCCTGGGCGGTTTCGTGACCTGCAGCAACCTGCGCTGGGAGTTCGGGCCGCACCACTCGGTGCAGACGGTGGGCGTCAACGACTGCCTGAACAGGCCCGGTTCCGACATCTACCGGAAGTGGCACGACGCGGTGCTGGCCTACAACAACGGCGAGCCGCCGAAGCACGGCGCGATCTGGCTGACCTACTACCCGAACATCATGGTCGAGTGGTATCCGCACGTGCTGGTCGTCTCCACGCTGTACCCCAAGGGGCCGCAGAAGACGATCAACGTGGTGGAGTTCTTCTATCCGGAAGAGATCGCGGCCTTCGAGCGCGAAATGGTCGAAGCCGAGCAGGCCGCCTACATGGAGACCTGCATCGAGGACGACGAGATCGCGCTGCGCATGGATGCCGGCCGCAAGGCGCTGATGGAACGCGGCGACAACGAGACCGGCCCCTACCAGAGCCCGATGGAAGACGGCATGCAGCACTTCCACGAGTGGTACCGCCGCGTGATGGACCTGAAGGGCTGATGGACCACCCCCGGAGCGCCTGCGGCGCTTCCCCCTCAAGGGGGCGGCGCCAGCGGCCCGGCAAAGCCGGATCCGCGGCGCCCCTGGGTTCCGGCAGGTTCATGCGGTACGCGCTTGCATAGGACTGCGCGGCTACCATCAGCGGATGTCCGCTCCGCTGCTGATGGTCCTCGCCTCGCTGCTCTTCGCCACGATGGGCGTGTGCGTGAAGCTGGCGTCGGCACAGTACGGCACCGGCGAGATCGTGTTCTATCGGGGCATGATCGGCGCGCTGTTCATCGCGGCGCTGACGCGCGTGCGCGGCGGCAGCCTCGCCACGCGCGTGCCGGCGATGCACTTCTGGCGCTCGCTCTGCGGCGTGTGTGCGCTGTGCCTGTGGTTCTATGCCATCGGCCATCTGCCGCTGGCCACGGCCGTCACGCTGAACTACATGTCATCCGTCTGGATGGCCTTGTTCCTGATCGGCGGGGCGGTGGTGGTCGGCGCGCAAGGCGGCACGCGCATCGATGGTCGGCTGATCGGTACGGTGCTCGTCGGCTTCGCGGGCGTCGCGCTCGTGCTGCGGCCCACGCTCGATCAGAACCAGCTCTGGGCCGGCCTCGTCGGGCTGCTGTCGGGCATGCTGTCGGCGCTGGCCTACCTGCAGGTCACCGCACTGGGCCGTGCGGGCGAGCCCGAATATCGGGTGGTCTTCTACTTCTCGCTCGGCGGCATTGCCGCGGGCCTGCTGTCTTCGCTGTGGACCGGCTTCCATGTCCACACCTGGAAAGGCGCCGCGCTGCTGCTGGCCACCGGCGTGCTCGCCACCACCGCCCAGATCCTGATGACCCGCGCCTACGCGATCGGGCGCACCTTGTCCAACGCAAGCCTGCAATACCTGGGCATTGTTTTTTCATTTCTCTACGGGGTCGTGCTGTTCGATGATCCCGTGACCTGGATGGCGCTGACCGGCATGCTGCTGATCGTCGGCGCCGGCCTCGCCGCCACGCTGCTGCGCAGCCGCAGCGCGGCGCCCGACTCCACCTTTCCCGCCGCCGATTCATGAGCCTGTACCGCACCCTGATCTCCGCCCAAGACCTGCTCGCGCTGCGCGCCGGCGATGCCGACCTCGTGCTGCTCGACTGCCGCTTCGACCTCGCCAACGCCTCGGCCGGTGAAGCGGCCTATGCCGCCGGCCACATCCCCGGGGCACATTACCTGCACCTCGACCGCGACCTGTCGTCGGACAAGATCGATGCGCAGGGCCGCTTCCGCGGCCGCCATCCGCTGCCCACGCGCGAGCGCTTCGCCACGCTGGTCGGCGCGCTGGGCATCACGCCGCGCACGCAGGTGGTGGTGTACGACGCACAGGGCGGCATGTTCGCGGCGCGCCCGTGGTGGATGCTGCGCTGGCTGGGGCACGACGCAGTGGCGGTGCTTGATGGCGGGCTGCAGGCCTGGCAGGCGGCCGGCGGCACGCTCGATACCGCGGTGCCGGCCCGCAGCGATGCGCCCGCCTATCCTCTGGGCGACCGCACGATGCCGACGATCGAGGCCGATGCGCTGCTGCAGAAGCTCGACGCCGTCACCGTCGTCGATGCACGCGCCCCTGAGCGCTACCGCGGCGAGGTGGAGCCGCTCGACAAGGCCGCGGGCCACATTCCGGGCGCGCGCAACCGCTTCTTCCAGCACAACCTGGGCTCCGATGGCCGCTTCAAGAGCCCGGAAACACTGCACGCCGAATTCAGCGCCGTGCTCGAGGGCCGCAATCTCTCGACCGTGATCCAGCAGTGCGGCTCCGGCGCCACCGCGTGCCACAACATCCTGGCGATGGAACACGCAGGCCTGGGCACCACCCGGCTCTATCCGGGCTCGTGGAGCGAGTGGTGCGCCGACCCGTCGCGGCCAGTTGCCAAGGGTTGAGCCCGGCGCCGGGCCGCCCCAAGCTGGGCTCGGACCCTCTCGGAGGGTGGCCGCGGTATTCCGCGGCCGGGTGCCGTCATCTGAAGACCATCAGAGCAACGAGGCCATGCACTGATCTTGACCCTGCTCAAGGGCTTGCCTACCGTTCGGGGAACACTGCGTCCATCGCAACCACCCTCGGAGGTGAACCATGTACCAGCGCATCCTCGTGCCGACCGACGGCTCCGACATCACGGCCAAGGCAGTACAGACCGCGATCGGGCTCGCCCGCAAGCTCAACGGCCAGCTCTATGTGATCAGCGTGAAGGAGCCCTTCCCCTACAGCGCGATCTCCGAGATGCAGCCGACGCCGCCGCAGGAGTTCTTCGATGCGCAGGAGCGCATCGCGGCCAGCCGCGTCAAGCAGGTGGTCGACCAGGCCAGCGCGGCCGACATTCCCTGCGAGGCGCATACCGTGGAAGCCCTACACCCTTGGGAGGCCATCGTCGACCACGCGCAGCAGCAGAACTGCGACCTGATCGTGATGGCCTCGCACGGCCGCCGCGGCATGGCCTCGCTGCTGCTGGGCAGCGAGACCCAGAAGGTGCTGACGCACACCACGATCCCGGTGCTCGTCGTACGTTAGGAACCGTGCCGGTGGGCGAATCGGCCCCGGCGCCGAGCCGCCTCAAGGCGGGGCCGCAGCCCCCGCGGGGGGCGGACGCGGTACTCCGCGGCCGGGGGCTCCATGTCCTCAGTGGTGCATGAACTGCTTGACCACGAACACCACGCCCAATCCGCCTCCCAGCCATACCAGCTGGGAGACCGTGTCCTTCAGCGGCAGCGGACGCTGCAGCTGCGGGATCAGGTCGGCCACGGCCACGTAGACGAAGCTGCTCGAGGCCACGACGAGCATGAACGGGAACAGAGCTTCCCACGGCCCGACGATGAAGTAGCCGACCACGCCGCCCGCCACCGCCGCCAGCCCCGACAGCGCGTTGTACAGCAGCGCCTTGCGGCGCGAGAGACCGGCGTTGAGCAGCACGATGTAGTCGCCCACCTCCTGCGGAATCTCGTGGGCGATGATGGCCAGCGCCGTCACCCAGCCCAGCCGCAGGTCGGTGAGGAAGGCGGCGGCGATCAGGATGCCGTCGCAGAAGTTGTGGATGCTGTCACCCAGCAGCACGGTCCAGCCGCCGCGCCCGGCCTGCTCGGCATCGAAGCCGTGGTGATGGTGGTGGTGCGGATCGTCGCCCTCGTGATGGTGGCCGTGCCGGTAGAGCTCGGCCTTCTCGAGCAGGAAGAAGAACAGCAGCCCGAGCAGCAGCGTGAGGAACAGCGCATGCGGGCTGGCCTTGCTCTCGAAGGCCTCGGGCAGCACCTGCAGCAGCGCGGTACCCAGCAGCACGCCGGCCGAGAAGCTGACCAGGCTCTTGACGATGCGACCGAGCATGCTCACCGTCAGGCTGGCCGCGATCAGCACCGACAGCAGGCCGCCGAGCAGCGTGGACAGCACGATGTACAGCAGCGTCATGAGGGGGTCTTGATCTTCTGATGGGTGCAAAAAAGAACCGCGCCATCGAGGCGCGGCTCCGGTGAGCGTGGGCGGGCTTCAGGCCACGCCGTGCGACTTGAACCAAGCCAGGCAGCGCGCCCATCCGTCGGCCGCCGCCTCGCGCTTGTAGCTGGGGCGGTAGTCGGCATGGAAGGCGTGGCCGGCGTCCGGGTACACGACGAACTGCGAGGCCCTGGCGGCCTTGCTGCCGTTCGCCAAAGCGGCTTTCATCTTATCAACGGTGTCAAGCGGAATGCCCTGGTCCTGGCCGCCGTACAGGCCCAGCACCGGCGCGTTGAGCTTGTCGGCCACGTCGAGCGGATGCTGCGGCGTCAGCGGCGTGGGCGTGCCCGCCAGGCGGCCATACCAAGCCACCCCGGCCTTCAGCGACGGGTTGTGGGCGCTGTAGAGCCACACGAAGCGGCCGCCCCAGCAGAAGCCGGTGATGCCGAGCTTCGAGGTGTCGGCCCCTTCGGCGCGGGCCCAGGCCACGCAGGCGTCGAGGTCGCCCAGCACCTGCGCGTCGGGCACCTTGCCCACCACCTCGGCCATCAGCTTCGAGATCTCGGTGTAGGCCTTGGCATCGCCCTGGCGCACGAAGAGCTCGGGCGCGATGGCCATGTAGCCCTGCTTCGCGAAGCGGCGCGCCACGTCGGCAATGTGCTCGTGCACACCGAAGATCTCGCTGACCACCAGCACCACCGGCGCATTGGCCTTGCCCGTGGGCATCGCGCGATAGGCCGGCATCTTGAAGTCGCCCACCGGAATGGTGACCGGCCCGGCCGTCAGGCCCTCGGTGTCGGTCTGGATCACGGTCTGGGCCATGACCGGCAGCACCGCGGCGGCAAAGCCGCTGCCGACGGTGGTGCGCACGAAGTCGCGCCGGTTGAAGTCGCGCGCGGGCACGAGGCTATCGAGGTCTTCACGCAGCATGAGCGGGCTCTCCTGAAGGTGACGAAGCGGCTGGGGATTCTAGGAAGGCCCGCTCGCCTGCCGCCAGCAGGGTCTTGCGGGCAGGTGCGATGTTCAGGCCAGCTCGGGCACGCGCATGGTCACCAGCGTGGCCTGTCCATCGTCGCGCTCGCCGCGCAGCCACCACACCCCGGCCTTCTGCACCGACCAGTACTGCTCGAAGCCGCACATCAGCCGCGCCGCGACGAGGCCGACGGTCGGCTGATGGCCGACGATCAGCACCGGCTGCTTCGACCGGGGCCAACCGGCCTTCTCCAACACCGTCCTGACCGAAGCGCCGGAGGAGAGCGCCGACACCGTCTCGAAATCCCGGCCCAGCGCGGCGGCCGTCTGCTGCGTGCGCTTGGCGGGGCTGACGAGGATGCGCGTGTCGGCGGGCAGCACGCTGTGCAGCCAGCGCCCCATCAGCGCCGCCTGCTCCTCGCCCTTGGGTGTCAGCGTGCGCTCTGCATCGGCTTCGCCATAGCGGGCTTCGAAGGCATCGGCATGGCGCCAGAGAATCAGGTCCATCGTTCGTGTCGTGGCATCGTTGGAGACAACGACACCATGGTAGATCAGAGGAAGTCGGGCGACCTCACGGTGACCACCATGACTTCCGGGCCTCCCTCGGCGCGCTCGCGGCAACGCAGCCACCACGCGGCGCCCTTCTTGATGCGCCACGGATTGGCAACGTCGACCTCGATGCCGGCCAGCAGGTAGGCCGCAGTGAGCCCGAGCGTGGGCTGGTGGCCGACCACCAGCACCGGCTCGCGCGATTCGGGCCAGCGCGCCGCATCGAGCAGGCCGCTGACGCTGCCATCGGGCGCCAGCGCCGGCACGGTCTTGAACTTGCGGTCGAGCGCCTTCGCGGTCTGCTGCGCGCGCACCGCGGGGCTCACGAGGATGCGGGTGGTGGCGGGCAGCACGTGGTTGAGCCACTGCGCGACGCGCTGCGCCTGGCGCTCGCCCTTGTGGCTGAGCGCACGCGCCATGTCATCGTCGACCTCGTGCCCTTCGAGCGCATCGGCGCGGCGCCAGAGAATCAGATCCATCGAGCTACAGAGTTTTCAGAACGAGAAAGGTGTGCACTGCAAGAGCCGCCATGCTCGGGCCACACCTTGACCCGCAGGTGACCAGCGAATGACACGCCGGTGAATCGGATTACTTTCGCCAGGTGACGCGATGTCACCCCAGGGACAGCTTGGAAACGAACGATCGTGCTAAAAAGCTGCGATACAGGAGACAAGCCATGGACCTGAACTACACGCCGGAAGAAACCGCCTTCCGCCAGGAAATCCGCCAGTGGGTCGCCGAGAACCTGCCGAAGGACATCAGCCACAAGGTGCACAACGCGCTGCGCCTGTCGCGCGACGATATGCAGCGTTGGGCCAAGATCCTCGGCAAGAAGGGCTGGCTCGGCTACGGCTGGCCCAAGGAATTCGGCGGCCCCGGCTGGAATGCCGTGCAACGCCACCTGTTCGAGGAAGAGTGCGCGCTGGCTGGCGCGCCGCGCATCGTGCCCTTCGGGCCGGTGATGGTGGCGCCGGTGATCATGGCCTTCGGCTCGCCCGAGCAGCAGAAGCGCCACCTGCCCGGCATCATGAGCGGCGAGGTGTGGTGGAGCCAGGGCTACAGCGAGCCCGGCTCGGGCTCCGACCTCGCCTCGGTGAAGACGCGCGCCGAGCGCAAGGGTGACAAGTACATCGTCAACGGCCAGAAGACCTGGACCACGCTGGGCCAGTACGGCGACTGGATCTTCTGCCTCGTGCGCACCAGCACCGAAGGCAAGCCGCAGACCGGCATCAGCTTCCTGCTGATCGACATGAAGAGCCCCGGCATCACCGTGCGGCCGATCATCACGCTCGACGGCGAACATGAGGTCAACGAGGTGTTCTTCGACAACGTCGAGGTGCCGGCCGAGAACCTGGTGGGCGAGGAGAACAAGGGCTGGACCTACGCCAAGTACCTGCTGGCCCACGAGCGCACCAACATCGCCGACGTCAATCGCGCCAAGCGCGAGCTCGAGCGCCTGAAGCGCATCGCCAAGGCCGAGGCCGTGTACGACGATGCCCGCTTCCGCGACCAGATCGCGCTGCTCGAGGTCGACATCGTCGCGCTCGAGATGATGGTGCTGCGTGTGCTCAGCGCCGAGCAGGGCGGCAAGAAGCAGCTCGACGTGGCCGGCCTGCTGAAGATCCGCGGCAGCGAGATCCAGCAGCGCTACACCGAGCTGATGATGCTGGCCGCCGGCCCCTACGGCCTGCCCTACATCCACGAGGCGATGGAAGCCGGCTGGCAGGGCGATCACGTGGGCGCGGCCTACCTCGCGCCGCTGACCTCCACCTATTTC
This sequence comes from uncultured bacterium, assembly GCA_966212505.1. GTDB lineage: Bacteria > Pseudomonadota > Gammaproteobacteria > Burkholderiales > Burkholderiaceae_C > CAMLIZ01. The sequence continues at coordinate 63,821 of CBIHRS010000016.1, read as the reverse complement.
AACACCCGCAAGACCACCATCTACGGCGGATCGAACGAGGTGCAACGCAACATCGTCGCGCAGACGGTCCTGGGTTGACGAGGAGACAAACGATGGACTTCGATTTTTCCGACGACCAGGAACAGCTGCGCGACGCGGTGCGTCGCTGGGTCGACAAGGGCTACGACTTCGAGCGCCGCCGCGCGATCGTCAAGGCCGGCGGTTTCGACCGCGCCGCCTACACCGAACTGGCCGAGCTCGGCCTCACCGGCCTCTACGTGCCCGAGGCGCACGGCGGCATGGGCTTCGGCGCGGTCGAGGCGATGGTGGTGATGGAAGAGCTGGGCCGCGGCCTGGTGCTGGAACCGCTGGCCCAGGGCGCGCTGATCGCGCCCACGGTGCTGCAGGCTGCATCCGCCGAAGCGCAGGCGGCCTGGCTGCCGAAGATCGCCGCCGGCGAGGCGCTGGTGGTGCTGGCACACCAGGAGCGCAAGGCGCGCTACCGGTTGAACCATGTGGAAACCACCGCATCGCAAGCCGGCAACGGCTGGACAGTGAGCGGAGCCAAGAGCATCGTGCCGGCCGGCGACCAGGCCGATGCCTTCATCGTGCCGGCCCGCGTGAGCGGCGCGGTGGATGAAGCCGGCGGCATCGCCCTCTTCCTCGTCGAGCGCGGCGCGGCCGGCGTCGCCACGCGCGGCTACGGCACGCAAGACGGGGCCCGTGCCGCCGAGCTCACGCTGCAGCAGAGCCCCGCCACGCTGCTGGTCGGCGCTGGCGCGGCCTTCGGCGTGCTCGAGGCTGCGGTCGATGCCGGCATCGCCGCGCTGTGCGCCGAGGCCGTGGGCGCGATGGACAAGCTGCTGGCGCTCACCGCCGAATACCTCAACACGCGCAAGCAATTCGGCGTACCGATCGCCAGCTTCCAGGCGCTGCGCCACCGCATGGCCGACTGCAAGATGCAGCTGGAGCTGGCACGCTCGATGAGCTACTACGCGAGCCTCAAGCTCAACGACGAGCCTTCGGTGCGCCGCCGCGCGATCTCGCAGGCCAAGGTGCAGCTGGGCCAGTCGATGCGCTTCGTCGGCCAGCAGTCGGTGCAGCTGCACGGCGGCATCGGCATGACCGACGAGTACATTGGCAGCCACTACTTCAAGCGCCTGACCTGCATGGAACTCACCTTCGGCGACACGCTGCACCACCTCGGCGAGGTCAGCGCCCGCATGCAGGACACCGCAGGCGCGCTCACCTGAGATGTCGAGCGCAGCGGCAGGCGGTTCGATCACCGACGTGGCCGGCCTGAAGGTCGGCCACTTCACCGACGCGCGCCGCCCCACCGGCTGCACCGTGGTGCTGTGCGAGCAGGGGGCGGTGGCCGGCGTCGACGTGCGCGGCGCCGCACCCGGCACGCGCGAGACCGACCTGCTGCAGCCCGACAACCTCGTCGAGCAGGTGCATGCCGTACTGCTCAGCGGCGGCAGCGCCTTCGGCCTCGATGCGGCCAGCGGCGTGATGCGCTGGCTCGAGGAGCGCGGCTTCGGGCTGCCGGTGGGGCCGGTGCGCGTGCCCATCGTGCCGGCCGCGGTGCTGTTCGATCTCTTCGTCGGCGATGGCCGCATCCGTCCCGATGCGGCCGCGGGTTATGCGGCCTGCGAAGCCGCCACCACCGGACAGTCGGCGCAGGGCTCGGTGGGCGCCGGGGCCGGCGCGCTGGTGGGCAAGTTGTTCGGCATGGCGCAGGCCATGCGCGGCGGCATCGGCAGTGCCTCGGTGCGGGTCGACGACATCACGGTCGCGGCGCTGGTCGCGGTCAATGCGGTGGGCGACGTGATCGACCCCCGCTGCGGCCAGACCCTTGCCGGCGCCCGCACCGACGACGGACTGTCGCTGCGCCACTCGACCCGCGCGATCGTGGCCGGCGACCTGCCGCAGCCGCTGATCGGCGGCGCCACCACGATCGGTATCGTCGCCACCGATGCGGTGCTGACCAAGGCCCAGGCCCGCAAGCTCGCGACCATGTCGCACGACGGCCTGGCCCGCACCCTCGACCCGGTGCACACGATGAGCGACGGCGACACGATGTTCGCGCTCGCCACCGGCGCCGCGCAGCGCAGCCTGCACCTCACGCTGCTCGGCGCGCTCGCCGCGCAGGTCACCGCCGCGGCGGTGCTCAACGCGGTGAACCATGCGACCAGCCTGCCCGCCTGGCCTTCGGCGGCAGAATGGCGCTCCCGATGAAGCTTGCCCAGATACTTTTTTCCCAAGGGTTCGGCGCCCGCCGCGAATGCGAAGGCCTGGTGCTGGCCGGCGAGGTGCGCGTGCATGGCGAGGTGGTCGACGATCCGTCGGCCGAGTTCGATCCGCAGGGCCTGGTGTTCGAGGTCGAGGGCAAGCCCTGGACATACCACGAGAAGGCGCTGGTGCTGCTGCACAAGCCGGCCGGCTACGAGTGCTCTCAGAAGCCCTCGGCCTGGCCCAGCGTGCTCACGCTGCTGCCGCCGCCGCTGCGCCGCCGTGGCGTGCAGCCCGTGGGCCGGCTCGACCAGGACACCACCGGCGCGCTGCTGCTCACCGACGACGGCGCGCTGATCCACCAGCTCACCTCGCCGAAGCGCCACGTGCCCAAGCGCTACCAGGCCACCACTGCGGATCCGCTGACGCCCTCTCAGCTCGAGCGGCTGGTGCAGGGCGTGGTGCTGCACGATGACCCGAAGCCGGTGCGCGCGGTCGAGGCCATCGCGCCCGAGCCGCACAGGCTCGAGCTGGTGCTGACCGAAGGCAAGTACCACCAGGTCAAGCGCATGGTGGCGGCCGTGGGCAACCACGTGAACGCACTGCATCGCAGCGCCTTCGGCGCACTGCAGCTGCCACCTGAACTCGCACCCGGCCAGTGGTGCTGGATCGCCGACAAAAGCGTGATCTTCGGCACGGCCTGAGTTCTCATCCCCGGCGAGGCGTTACGCCTGTCGCCGCAGCCCGCCGCTAAGCTGCAACGAGAAGTAAACAACGCGGCGGGCCGCGAACGAGACACATGCTTGGAGCCCTGCATCCGCCCGACGGCGATGACCGGCGTGCGCCGGAGCCGGACATCGGCGCGCAGATCGGTTTCGACCGGGTGCAGACCCTGTACGACCTGACGCCACCGCCGGTGATGGCCGGCGCGGGCTTCGCGCTGCTGGTGGCCGCGATGATGTGGCCGGTGGCGCCACGCGCACTGACCCTCGGCTGGCTCGGGTTGAAGCTGCTGATGGCGTTGCTGCGCGTGGCCGACACCCGCAACTTCCAGCGCGCCCCCGACCGCCGCGCCACGCTGCGCCGCTGGCTGTGGCGCTACATCGTGCTGATGGGCGTAGACGCCGCCAGCTGGGGCTCGATGACGGTGGTGTTCATGCCCTATGCCCATGGCATCGCGAGCACGGTGCTGCTCGCCGGCGCGGTGGGCGTGGCGGCGGTGGGCGTGTTCACCACCTTCAGCCACTGGCGCACCAGCCTGCTGTACCTGTCCGCCGTGCTGTCTCCGATCGCCGCCGACCAGGTGCTGATCGGCACGCGCGACAGCACGCTCACCGCGCTCGCGCTGCTGATCTACTTCAGCGTGCTGGCGCTCGAAGGCTGGCGCAGCGAGGCGCGGCTGGTCGAGCTGCTGCGGCTGCGCTACCAGAACGCCTGGATCGCCGAGCAGCGCCAGCAGGCGCTCGTGCTGGCCGAGCACTCCAGCGCCGCGAAGAGCCGCTTCCTGGCGACCGTGAGCCACGAGATGCGCACGCCGCTCAACGGCATCCTCGGCATGGCGCAGCTGCTGCACCTGCAGGTGGCCGATGGCGAGCAGCGCCACCGCATCGAGGTGATGCGGCGCTCGGCGCGCCACCTGCAGACCGTCATCGCCGACTTGCTCGACCTCTCTCGCATCGAGTTCGGCCGGCTCGAAATCGAGCAGGAGCCCTTCGTGCTGGTCGACACGGTGCACGAGGTGACCGACCTGCTGAGCGCCATCGCGGCCGAGAAGGGCCTGCGCTTCCACCTCCACTGGCTCAAGCCGCTGCCGCCGCGCGCCCGTGGCGACGCAGCCCGCGTCAAGCAGGTGCTGCACAACCTGATCGGCAACGCGATCAAGTTCACCCGCGCCGGCGACATCAATCTGGAGGTGAGCGCCCGCGAAGGCCTGCTCTGCTTCACGGTGAGGGACAGCGGCCACGGCATCGCGCCCGAGCAGGCCGACCGCATCTTCGATGCCTTCGCGCAGGCCGGCGAAGCGCCTTCGCGCCGCGCCGGCACCGGCCTCGGCCTCACGATCTCGCGCCAGCTCGCCCGCGCGATGGGTGGCGATGTGCGCTACGAGCCGGGCAGGAACGGCGGCTCGGTGTTCCGCTTCACGGTGGCCGTCACGCACCTGCCCGCCGAGCCGGACCCCGGCGACGAAGCCTGGCGGCCGCATGAATTCCATCTGCGCGGCCGCGTGCTGGTGGTCGACGACAGCCCCGTCAATGCGCTGGTGGCACGCAGCATGCTCGAGCGCTTCGGCCTGCGTGTGGACGTGGCCGAAGACGGCGAGGACGCGCTGCAACGGATGCGCGCCGAGGGCTACGACGCGGTGCTGATGGACTGCCAGATGCCGGGCATGGACGGCTTCGAGACCACGCAGCGCTGGCGCCGCGACGAGCCGGCGCTGGGCCACGGACACCTGCCGATCATCGCGCTCACCGCCAATGCGGTCTCGGGCGACCGCGAGCAGTGCCTGGCCGCCGGCATGGACGACTACCTTGCGAAGCCCTTCGACCTGAACGACCTGGGAACCATCCTGCAACGCCACCTGCCCGCGATGGCGGAGACGCGCTGACCGCGCCCCTCCTGCGCCGATAATCCCTCGCATGCGAGTGTTCCGCGGCTTCCATCACCCTGGCATCGCGCCCGCCTGTGCGCTGACGATCGGCAACTTCGACGGCGTACACCGCGGCCACCAGGCCATGCTCGCACTGCTGAACAGCGAAGCCCGCCACCGCAGCCTGCCCAGCACGGTGATGACCTTCGAGCCGCATCCGCGCGACTTCTTCGCCGCGCGCTCGGGCAAGCCCGAGCTGGCGCCCTCGCGCATCGCCACGCTGCGCGACAAGCTCAGCGAGCTGGAGCGCTGCGGCATCGACCAGGTGGTGGTGCTGCGCTTCGACGAGGCCCTGGCCTCGCTGCCGCCGCAGGACTTCGTGGCCCGCGTGCTGGTGCAGGGGCTGCACGCGCGCTATGTGCTGGTGGGCGACGACTTCCGCTTCGGCGCCCGCCGCGCCGGCGACTACGCGATGCTCGATGCGGCCGGCGCGCAGGCCGGCTTCGACGTCGCACGCATGATGAGCTACGAGGTGCATGGCCTGCGCGTGTCGAGCTCCGCGGTGCGCGAGGCGCTGGCCGCCGGCGACATGGAGCGCGCGGCCGCGTTGCTCGGCCGGCCCTACAGCATCAGCGGCCATGTGGTCCATGGCCGCAAGCTGGGCCGCGAGTTGGGCTTCCGCACGCTGAACCTGCGCTTCGCCCATGCGAAGCCGGCTGCGCAAGGCATCTTCGTGGTCCGGGTGCACGGCCTCACGGCCGACCCGCTGCCCGGCGTGGCGAGCCTCGGCGTGCGGCCGACGATCGAGGATGCCGGCCGGGTGCTGCTCGAGACGCATTGCCTCGTGTGGCCCGCCGCGCTCGGCACCGAAAGCGGCTATGGCCGCACGGTGCGGGTGGAGCTGCTGCACAAGCTGCACGACGAGCGGCGCTACGAATCGCTGCAAGCGCTGAAGGCCGGCATCGCGCAGGACGAGGCCGACGCCCGCGCCTGGCTGGCCGCGCATCCCGCCTAGAAACGCCGCGCGATCCCGGCCCGCGTCGACCAGAACATCGACTGCTCGGTGCGCGGGCTGTCGGCCGCCGGCCCGAGCAGGCGGCCCGCCGACACGTTCCAGAACGCCACCCACTGTCGATCGAACTCCCAGCGCCAGCCGGTCGACACGCTCACGTCCTGCAGCCCCCAGCCGGGCCGGTAGACGGCCACGCCGGAACGCGCCGATTGCGCCTCGGTCACGCCGAAGTGCGCGCGCATGTATTCGCCGCTGGTCCAGCTGAGGCCGGCGCCGTAGTTCCACAGCAGTGTCGGGCGCAACGGATGGTCGCGGCTGACGCCCAGGTTCATCACCTGGCCGCCGCCGCGGCCCAGCAGGTCGGCATTGAGGCCCAGCCCCACCTTCCAGCCATCCACCGGCTGGGCCGGATCGAGATGCCAGGTTGCCGAGAAGTTGCCGCGCAGCGTCGGCCGGATCTCGTCGACGCCACCAGCCACGCCGGTGTCCGAGGCCTTGCGGCCGCGGTCCAGCCGCAGCGACAGGTGCAGCCGCAGCCGGTCGCTGCGCACCAGGTCGGCCCCCAGCCCGCGGAAGATGTCGTCGGCGCGCCGCGTGACGAAGGCGCCGGTGTTGCTGACCGTGATGCGCCCGTAGCGCAGGAAGAACCCCACGTGCGTGGAAGCCGATACATGCGTGGCACCGGCATAGTCTGGGCCGACATCGACCACCGGACCCAGCGCGCCCTCGAGCCGCGGCGCAGGCGGGGGCGGTGGTGGTGGCGCTGCCTCCTCCGCGCCGGCCGAGACCGCATGGACGAACAACGCGAGAGCGGCCAGGCGGCCCGGCAAGGTTCTGGGCATGGCCCGGCATTGTGGGCCACCCGCCGCCCGGCTGGCTGCGCTGGCGCAACCATTGGCCCGGCCCGGCGCAACGGACGCCCCCGGTACAATCGCCCGATGCAAAGCGCCATGCAACAGGCCTGCTCGGGCCCGTCGCCTTCCCAGCTCACGCCGCACACCCACACGCGGCGCGAAACCACCCGCAGCCGAATTTGATGCTCGCCGTGCGCCGCGCTGCCGCCTGAGCGCAGCAGCGCCTGTCCGGCGAAATGCGCCGGGCCACGCCTGCACCGCCTCCGCAACGCCTGCGGCGGCCGTCCCGAAGCCAATTCTTTGCGAGCCTTCACCGTGACCGACAAGACCGACTACCGTGCGACGCTGAACCTGCCCGACACGCCCTTCCCGATGCGCGGCGACCTGCCCAAGCGCGAACCGGCCTGGGTGCAGGAGTGGGAAGACAAGGGCCTGTACAAGAAGCTGCGCGACGCACGCTGCAACGCGCCCAAGTTCGTGCTGCACGACGGCCCGCCGTATGCCAACGGCCAGATCCACATGGGCCACGCGGTCAACAAGATCCTGAAGGACATGATCGTCAAGTCGCGCCAGCTCAAGGGCATGGACGCGCTCTACGTGCCCGGCTGGGACTGCCACGGCCTGCCGATCGAGAACCAGATCGAGAAGACCTTCGGCCGCAACCTGCCGCGCGACGAGGTGCAGGCCAAGAGCCGCGCCTACGCCACCGAGCAGATCGCGCAGCAGATGGCCGACTTCAAGCGCCTGGGCGTGCTGGGCGACTGGGACCATCCCTACCGCACGATGGACTTCGGCAACGAGGCCGGCGAGATCCGCGCGCTCAAGCGGGTGATGGAACGCGGCTTCGTCTACCGCGGCCTCAAACCCGTGTACTGGTGCTTCGACTGCGGGAGCTCGCTGGCCGAGTTCGAGATCGAATACGCCGACAAGACCTCGCCGACGATCGACGTGGCCTTCCTCGCCGCGCAGCCGCAGAAGCTGGCCGAGGCCTTCGGGCTGAAAGCATTGGACAAGGACGCCTTCGTCGTCATCTGGACGACGACCCCCTGGACCATCCCGGCCAACCAGGCGCTCAACCTCAACCCCGAGCTCGAGTACGCGCTGGTCGACACCGAGCGCGGCCTGCTGCTGCTGGCCTCGGCGCTGGTCGAGAAATGCCTGGAGCGCTACGGCCTGCAGGGCACGGTGGTCGCCACCACGCAGGGCAAGGCGCTGGCAGGCCTGGAATTCCACCATCCGTTCGCGCACGTGCACCCCGGCTTCGACCGCCTGAGCCCGGTGTACCTGGCCGACTACGCCACCGCCGACGACGGCACGGGTATCGTCCACTCGTCGCCCGCCTATGGCGTGGAAGACTTCAACTCCTGCGTCGCCCACGGCGTCAAGCACGACCAGATCCTGAACCCGGTGCAAGGCAACGGCGTGTACGAAGCCGCGCTGCCGCTGTTCGGCGGCCAGTACATCTGGAAGGCCAACCCGAACATCGTCGACGCGCTGCGCGACGCGGGCCGCCTGATGGCCACCTCGAAGATCCAGCACAGCTACCCGCACTGCTGGCGCCACAAGAGCCCGGTGATCTACCGTGCGGCGGCGCAATGGTTCGTCCGCATGGACGAAGGCGATGGCGTGTTCACCGTCGACAAGGCGCCGAAGACGCTGCGCCAGATGGCGCTCGACGCGATCGAGCAGACCAGCTTCTACCCCGAGAACGGCAAGGCCCGCCTGCGCGACATGATCGCCAACCGGCCCGACTGGTGCATCAGCCGCCAGCGCAATTGGGGCGTGCCGCTGCCGCTGTTCCTGCACAAGGTGACCGATGAGCTGCACCCCGAGACGCTGCGCCTGATCGACAAGGCCGCCGACCTCGTGCAGCAGGGCGGCATCGAGGCCTGGGCCAAGCTCGACCCGGCCGAATGGCTGGGCACGAGCGGCGAGCATTCGGCCGAGCACTACCGCAAGAGCACCGACATCCTCGACGTGTGGTTCGACTCCGGCTCCACCTTCTTCCACGTGCTGCGCGGCTCGCACCCGGGCGGCAGCCATGAGCAGGGCCCCGAGGCCGACCTCTACCTCGAAGGCCACGACCAGCACCGCGGCTGGTTCCATTCGTCGCTGCTGATCAGCTGCGCGATGCAGGGCCGCGCGCCCTACCGCCACCTGCTGACCCATGGCTTCACCGTGGACAGCCAGGGCCGCAAGATGAGCAAGTCGCTCGGCAACGGCGTCGACCCGCAGGAGACCAGCAAGAAGCTGGGCGCCGAGATCATCCGCCTGTGGGTGGCCGCGTCCGACTACTCGGGCGACATCGCCGGCGACGACAAGATCCTCGCCCGCGTGGTCGATGCGTATCGCCGCATCCGCAACACGCTGCGCTTCCTGCTCGCGAACACCAGCGACTTCGATCCCAAGGCCGATGCAGTGCCGCTGGGCGAGCTGCTCGAGATCGACCGCTATGCGCTGTCGCGCGCTGCGCAGCTGCAGGCCGAGATCCTGGCGCACTACGAGGTCTACGAATTCCACCCTGTGGTGGCCAAGCTGCAGGTCTACTGCTCGGAAGACCTGGGGGCGTTCTACCTCGACGTGCTGAAGGACCGGCTCTACACCACCGCGCCCAAGTCGCACGCCCGCCGCTCGGCGCAGACCGCGCTGTGGCACATCACCAGCGCGATGCTGCGCTGGATGGCGCCGTTCCTCAGCTTCACGTCGGAGGAAGCCTGGAAGGTGTTCAACGGCGGCGACACGATCTTCACCGAAACCTACTGGGAGTTCGCCGCGCCCGACGAGGCGCTGCTGGCCAAGTGGCAGCGCATCCGCGAGGTGCGCGAGGCGGTCAACAAGGAGATCGAGAACCTGCGCAGCGCCGGCAGCGTCGGCTCATCGCTGCAGGCCAACGTCGCGCTCAGCGTCGCGGCCGAAGACGAGGCACTGCTGCGCACGCTCGGCGAAGACCTCAAGTTCGTGCTGATCACCTCGGCCGCGGTGGTGCAGCCGGGCGACACGCTGCAGGTGAACGTGTCGCCATCGGAAGCCGCCAAGTGCGAACGCTGCTGGCACTACCGCGACGACGTGGGCAGCGATGCCGCCCACCCGACGATCTGCGGCCGCTGCACGAGCAACCTTTTCGGCGAAGGCGAGCAACGCCGCATCGCCTGAACCCACAGCACTGACGCATGGCGAAGAACAAGTCTTCCGGCTCCGCCGGCCTGTTTCCCTGGCTCGGCATCGCGCTGATCGTGATCCTGCTCGACCAGATCACGAAAGTGATGATCCTGCGCACCTTCAGCAACGGCGACGTCGTCACGATCTATTCGTGGTTCGACATCGTGCGCGCCCACAACACCGGCGCTGCGTTCTCGTTCCTGCGCGACGCCTCGGGCTGGCAGCGCTGGATGTTCACTGGCCTGGGGCTGGCTGCGGCGGTGTTCATCCTGTGGCTGTTGCGCCGACACGGCGGGCAGAAGCTGTTCGCCTCGGCGCTCTCGCTGATCCTCGGCGGCGCCCTGGGCAACGTGATCGACCGGTTGTGGCACGGCTACGTGGTGGACTTCATCCAGGTCCACTACCACGCGTCGTACTTCCCGGCCTTCAACGTCGCCGACAGCGCGATCACGCTGGGCGCGGCCTTCCTGATCCTCGACGAGCTGCTGCGCGTCAGGAAAAGCTAACCGCCATACGGCTCAAGGAATCAGCACGCTGGAGCCGGTGGTCTTGCGCGACTCCAGGTCGCGGTGTGCCTGCGCCACGTCGGCCAGCGCATAGCGCTGGTCCACGCGGATCTTCACCTGGCCGCTGCCGACCATCTCGAACAGGTCATCGGCCATCGCCTGCGTCGATTCGCGCGTGGCGATGTGTGCGAACAGCGATGGCCGCGTGACGTAGAGCGAGCCCTTCAGCAGCCCCAGGTTGACCGGCGGCACCGGGCCGGAGGCATTGCCGTAGCTGGCCAGCAGGCCGAAAGGTGCCAGGCAGTCGAGCGAACGCTCGAAGGTGTCTTTCCCGATCGAGTCGTACACCGCCTTCACGCCGCGGCCGCCGGTGATCTCCTTCACCCGCGCCGCGAAATCCTCGGTCGCGTAGTTGATCGCGTGGCTGGCGCCATGCTCCAGCGCGAGCCGGCACTTCGCATCGCTGCCCGCGGTGCCGATCAGCTGCAGTCCCATGGCCTTGGCCCACTGGCAGGCGATCAGCCCGACGCCGCCGGCTGCCGCATGGAACAGCACGAAGTCGCCCTCGCGCAGCCCGCCCTGCGGCTGTATCTTGCGCAGCAGGTACTGCACCGTCAGGCCCTTGAGCATCATCGCCGCGCCCTGCTCGAAGTCGATGCCGTCGGGCAGCTTGACCACGCAGCGCGCCGGCATCACGCGCACTTCGCAATACGCGCCGGGCGGCGCGCTGGCATAGGCCGCACGGTCTCCAGCCTGCAGGTGCATCACGCCCTCGCCCACGGCCTCGACGATGCCCGCGCCTTCCATGCCCAGCAGCAGCGGCAGCGGGTTGGGATACAGGCCGGTGCGGTGGTACACGTCGATGTAGTTGAGCCCGCAGGCCTGGTGGCGGATGCGCACCTCGCCCGGCCCCGGATCGCCCACGGGCATGTCGACGATTTGCAGCACCTCGGGTCCGCCGAACTGCTGGATCTGTACGGCTTTGGGCATGGCAGGCTCTCCTTCGAATGGCGAGCGCGCAGATTACGCCATGGCCGATGGGATGTGCCCGCGTGAGGTCAAGCGCCGCCACGCGAGGCTGGGCTAGGATCGATCACTTGAAGCGCCTCGCCAAAGCCCCCAACCTCGCCATCGCCACGCTGTGGGCCGACATGCTCACGCAAGAGGGCATCGAGGTCAGCGTGCAGCGCGCCTACGTGAGCAGCATCGCCGGCGAGATCCCGCCCGACCAGGCGCTGCCCGAGCTGTGGGTGCTCGACGACGGCCAGCTCGATCTCGCGCGCCGGCGCCTGCACGAGCTGCGCCACCCCACATGGCGGCACTGGGTGTGCCGCAGTTGCCACGAGCAGATCGACGGTCCGTTCGACCAGTGCTGGAACTGCGGCGCGATGGGGCCCGCATGGTGAAGATCACGCCCCGCCTCGCGTTGCTGCTCACGCTGCCGCCTTTGCTGTGGGCCGGCAACGCGGTGGTGGGCCGCATGGCGGTGGGCAGCGTGCCGCCGCTGATGCTCAACGCGATGCGCTGGGTGCTCGCGAGCCTGCTGCTGCTGCCGCTGGGCTGGCGCGCCTTCGGCACCGCGGCCGCGCGGCAGCAGGTGCGCGAGCGCTGGCGCGAGCTGGGTCTGCTGAGCCTGCTCGGCGTGGGCAGCTACAACGCGCTGCAATACCTGGCGCTCACCACCTCGACGCCGCTGAACGTCACGCTGATCGCTGCCAGTTCGCCGCTGTGGATGATGGGCATCGGCGCGCTGTTCTACGCCGAGCGGCCGCGCGGCCGCGAATGGTGGGGCGCGGCGCTGTCGCTGGCCGGCGTGGTGGTCGTGCTGTCGCGCGGCGATCTCGCCACGCTGGCACGCGTGCATTTCGTCGTCGGCGACCTGCTGATGCTGCTGGCGGTATTGAGCTGGGCCTTCTACAGCTGGCTGCTGGCGCGGCCGCCGGCGTCGCTGCGTGGCGATGCGCGCCCGGCGTGGAACTGGGCCGAGGCGCTGCTGGTGCAAACGGTGCTCGGCAGCCTGTGGGCCGGCGCGGGCGCACTCGGCGAAGCGGCGATGAGCACCGCCGAACTGCATTGGACGCCGTTCGTCGCGCTCGCGCTGCTGTACGTGGCGGTGGGCCCGTCGGTGGTCGCCTACCGCTGCTGGGGCCTGGGCGTGACGGTGGTCGGGCCGGCGATCGCGGCCTTCTTCAGCAACCTCACGCCGCTGTTCGCCGCGGTGCTGTCGGCCGCGCTGCTGCGCGAGCCGCCGCAGCCCTACCACGGCCTGGCGTTCGCGCTGATCGTCGCGGGGATCGCGGTGTCGTCACGCCGCTGATGCGGGCCAGTGGCGCTCGAACACCGCCGCCACCGCCGGATGCTGCTCGATGCGTTCGAGCACCGGGTACCAATGGGGCCGCGCCTCACGCAGATGCTTGCGTCCACCCGACCATTTGGACACCACCGCCGCCAACAGGTCGAGTGCGCCCAGGCGCTTGCCGCTCAGAAACGGCTGCGGCTCGAACTGATCGGCGAAGCTGCTCCACAACGCGTGCAGCCGCTGCCGCGCGCCCTGCCCCACCTGCGCCTTCTGCGCCTCATCGGGGTGGACGAGCACGCGCTCCGGATAGTCGATGAGGCCGATCATCGCGTAGCAGTTGGCCGCCACGTACACCAGCCCGTGGATCGCCCGTGCGCGCAGTGCCGGGTCCGACGGCAGCAGGCCGCTTGCCGGATGTCGCAGGCCCAGCTCGATCAGGATGGCCGCGCTCTCGCTCATCGTGTGCCCGTCGGGCCAGCGCAGCGCCGGGATCTGCAGCAGCGGGTTCACCTGCCTCAGCGCCTCGAGCTCGGAGGCGTCGTCCCACGAGGCGGCGTTGACGATGCGATGGCGCAGCTGCGCCAGCACGAGTGCGGCCTCCACCGCCGCGCTGCCACTGCCCTGGTAGCCGTAGAGCACATGTTCGCCGTCGGTTGCAGACACCATGGCCATCCCCTGCGTGGACACGAGGATTGCAGTGTGCGCCGCGCAGCTTTCAGGTGCAGAAAAGGGCTCAGAAGGTGCCGGGGTATGCGCCCCCATCGAGCAGGATGTTCTGCCCGGTGAGATAGCCGGCCTGCGCGCTGCAGAGGAAGGCGCAGACCGCGCCGAACTCTTCGGCGCTGCCGAAGCGCCGCGCCGGAATCGCCTCGGTGCGCCGGGCCCACAGCGTCTCGAAATCCTGGCCCGTGCGTGCAGCCGCAGCCTCGCTGGTCTTGCGCAGGCGGTCGGTGTCGAACTGGCCGGGCAGCAGGCCGTTGATCGTGACGTTGCGCGAGGCCAGGCGCGACTGCCGCGCCAGCCCGGCGACGAAGCCGGTGAGCCCCGAGCGCGCGCCGTTCGACAGGCCCAGCGTCTCGATCGGTGCCTTCACCGCGCTCGAGGTGATGTTGACGATGCGGCCGAAGCCGCGCTCCGCCATCGCATCGACCGTGGCCTTGATCAGCTCGATCGGCGTGAGCATGTTGCCCTCCACCGCCTTGATCCAGTCGTCGCGGTGCCAGTCGCGGAAATCGCCGGGCGGCGGACCGCCGGCGTTGTTGACGAGGATGTCGACCTGCGGGCACGCGGCCAGCGCCGCCGCGCGGCCTTCGGGCGTGGTGATGTCGCCGGCCACCGCACGCACTTCGGCCCCGATGCCCAGCGCGCGCAGTTCATTGGCAGTTTGTTCCAGCACGTCGGCGCCGCGCGCGGTGATCACCACGTTGACGCCCTCGCGCACCAGCGCGCTCGCGCAGCCCTTGCCGAGCCCCTTGCTCGCAGCGCACACCAGCGCCCACTTGCCCTTGATCCCGAGATCCATCGTCTACTCTCCTCAACGCCAGCGGGCCAGCAGCCACACGCCCGCGATCACCAGCACCGTGCCGAGCGCGATCCATGGCGTGAACGGCTCGCGCAGGATGAACACGCCCATCAGGATGGTCGACATCGGCCCGACCATGCCGGTCTGCGCCGCCAGTGTCGCGCCGATGCGCTCGATCGCCATCATCACCATCAGCACCGGCGCAAACGTGCACACCGTGGCGTTCAGCATCGAGAGGCCGATCACCTCGGGCGCCACTGCCGCCGCCGACATCGGCTTGACGATCACGAACTGCGCGATGCACAGCACGCAGGCCACCGAGGTGGCCAGGCCGGTGAGCCGCATCGAGCCCAGGCGCTTGACCTCCTCGCCGCTGTAGACGAGGTAGACCGCATAGCTGATCGCGCTGCCGAACACCAGCACCGCGCCCAGCACCACGTTGGCGCCCTGCAGCGTCATCTCGTGGCCGAACACCACCAGCACGCCGGCATAGCTGACCGCCAGCGCCGACAGCTGCTTCAGCGTGGCGCGGCGCTTGAACAGCAGCACGCCGAGCGCGAGCACGATGGTCGGGTTGAGGTAGAGGATCAGCCGCTCGAAGCTGGCGCTGATGTACTGCAGCCCGGCGAAGTCGAGGTAGCTCGCGAGGTAGTAGCCGCTGAAGCCCAGCCCCAGCACCGCGAGCCAGTCGCGCCGCGCGAGCGGCGGCTTGCCGCGCCCGGCCCACCACGCCAGCACGAGGAACATCGGCAGCGCGAACAGCATGCGGTACATGATCAGCGTGACCGCGTCGACGCCGTAGCGATAGGCCAGCTTGACGATGATGGCCTTGCCGGAGAAGGCGATCGAACCGAGCAGTGCCAGCGCGAGCCCGGGCCAGACAGGCGCGCTGCGTGAAGTGGAAGACATCGCGATCGATTCTATGAACGCGATGCCGAGGCTGCTTTCGTCAGGCAGAAAGGCCGACTTGCGGCATGCGGTCCTCGGGCGCGCGGCGCTGGATCTGCCACAGCCAGCCTTCGCGGCGGAAGCCGAGCGATTCATAGATGCCGATGGCCACGTCGTCGGGGTCGGCACACATCACGAGCCGCGGCACGCCCATCGCCCCGAAGCCATGGCAGCAGGCCGCATGCACCAGCGCCCGGCACAGGCCGCGGCGGCGCCACTGCGGATGTGTCTCCACATGCTGGAAGCGCGCGATGCGCTCGCCGGCCGGCACCTCGTCACCCTCGCGGAAGAGGCCGCAGTCGGCCACGAGCTCGCCCTGGTGCCACACGCCGAACCATTCGCCCAGCCCCGCGGCCGACATCGCTGCGCAACGCTGCATCTGCTCGTGCCGGTAGCGGCGGTAGCCCTGCGGCTCGAAGCCCTGGTCGTTGCACAGCATCTGCAGATCGATCGCCGCCTCGGCCTCGGCGGGCAGGCGCAGCGGGCGGATCTCGAAGGGGCCCCCACGCATCAGGCCCGGCTCGCGCAACTGCCCGGCCGTGAGCGTCATCACCGCCATGCCGCTGAGTTCGAAGCCTGCTTCGGCGAAGCTGCGCGGCAGCGCCACATGCGGCACGTCGAGGCCGAAGGCCACATGCCGCGAGGCCGGCTGCGGCCCGCTGATCGCCTGCTCGAAGCGATGCAGCCACGGCGCGAGATCGGCCTCACCGGGCGCGCGATGCCACAGCAGGAAGTTGCCCCAGTAGAAGGTCGGGTTGTGCGGCGTGCGCACCACGAGGTGACCGGCCGCCTCGGTGATCTGCGCATCGAAGCGCGCGAACAGCAGCTCGCTGCGCCAGCCCAGCGATGGGACCATCAGAACGCGACCGCCTGCCCGTCGCGGCGCGGATCGCTGGCGGCCATGTAGCCCTGCACCGCCGGATCGCCGAGGTTCCAGATGAACTGGCCGGCGCCGAAGTCCTGGTAGCTGTCGTTGATGGCCTCGACCTGATGGCCCAGCGCCTTCAGCGCCTGCACGGTCGCCGGGTCCATCGCGCTCTCGACGTTGATCGACAGGCCCTGGTTGAAGCGCCAGCGCGGCGCGTCGCAGGCGGCCTGCGGCGGCTGCTGGAAATCGAGCATGCGCACCAGCGTCTGCATGTGGCCTTGCGGCTGCATGTTGGCGCCCATCACGCCGTAGCTCATCACCGGCTGCCCGTCCTTCGTCAGGAAGGCGGGAATGATCGTGTGGAACGGCCGCTTGCCCGGTGCCACGGCATTGGCGCTGCGGGGATCGAGGCTGAAGGCATGGCCGCGGTTCTGCAGCGACACGCCGTATTCGGGGACCACCACGCCCGAGCCGAAACCCATGTAGTTGCTCTGGATGAAGCTCACCATCATGCCGCTGGCATCGGCCGCGGTGAGGTAGATCGTGCCGCCCTTCACCGGGTTGCCGGCGCCGAAATCCTGCGCACGCCGCGGGTCGATCAGCTTCGCGCGCGAGGCGAGGTAGCCGCTGTCGAGCATCTGCTCGGCGGAGACCTCCATCGCGGAAGGTTCGGCCACGTAGCGGTAGACATCGGCGAACGCGAGCTTCATCGCCTCGATCTGCAGATGCAGGGCCTCGGGGCTGTCGGGCTGCGACGCGCCCAGCTCGAAGTTCGACACGATGCCGAGCGCGATCAGCGCCGCGATGCCCTGCCCGTTGGGCGGGATCTCATGCAGCGTGTGGCCACGGTAGGTGGTCTCGATCGGGGTGACCCATTCGGGCCGGTAGCCCGCCAGGTCCTGCACCGTCATCGCGCCGCCCTCCTGCTGGGCGTGGCGCGCGATGCATTCGGCGATCTCGCCCTCGTAGAAGGCCTGTCCGCGCGTCTCACCGATCAGCCGCAGCGCCCTAGCCGCCGACGGCATGCGGAACAGTTCGCTCACCTCGGGTGCACGCCCGCGCGGCAGGAAGGTGGCCGCGAAGCCGGGCTGCGACACCAGCTCGCGCACCTGAGCCGCAGCGTGCCACTTCTGCTGCACCACCACCGGCACCGCATAGCCTCGCTCGGCGATGTCGATGGCCGGCGCCATCAGGTCGGCGAACGGCAAGCGGCCGAAGCGCTCGCTCAGCGCGACCCAGCTCGCCACCGCGCCTGGCACGGTGACGGCATCCCATCCGCGCACCGGCGGATGCGGCCGGCCCGCGCCGTGCTTGAGGCCGAAGTATTCGGGCGTCCATGCGGCCGGCGCGCGGCCCGATGCATTGAGCCCGTGCAGCCGCCTGCCATCCCACAGGATGCAGAACGCATCCGAGCCCAGCCCGTTGCTGCAGGGCTCGCAGATCGTCATCGCGGCCGCCGCGGCGATCGCCGCATCCACCGCATTGCCGCCCTGCCACAGCATGCGCAGGCCCGCTTGCGCGGCCAGCGGGTGCGAGGTGGCCACGACGTTGCGGCCGAAGACCGGCAGACGGGTGGAGGGATAGCCGCGGGTCCAGTCGAAGGCAGTAGGCATCTCGCGTCTCCCGGTTGTGTTCAGTCGGCGTCCTGGAACGCCTCCTCACGCTTGCTGCGGATCGACGGCAGCAGCACCACCAGCATCAGCAGCGCCGCCGCCACCAGCAGCCCGGCCGACAGCGGCCGCGTGATGAAGGTGCTCCAGTCGCCATGCGCCAGCTTCAGCGCACGCCGCAGGTTCTCTTCCATCATCGGCCCGAGGATGTAGCCCAGCAGCAGCGGCGCCGGCTCGCAGCCGAGCTTGTGGAACACATAGCCGACAAACGCGAACAGCGCGGTCATGTAGACATCGAACCCGTTGTTCTTCAGCGTGTACGAGCCGATGCAGCAGAACACCACGATCGCCGGGAACAGGAAGCGGTAAGGCACCGTCAGCAGCCTGACCCAGATGCCGATCAGCGGCAGGTTCAGCACCACCAGCATCAGGTTGCCGATCCACATCGATGCGATCAGGCCCCAGAACAGCGTCGGGTTGGTGCTCATCACCTGCGGGCCGGGCTGGATGCCCTTGATCGTCATCGCGCCGATCATCAGCGCCATCACCGCATTGGGCGGAATGCCCAGCGTCAGCATCGGGATGAACGAGGTCTGCGCGCCGGCGTTGTTGGCGCTCTCGGGGCCGGCCACGCCCTGGATCGCGCCCTTGCCGAAACGGCTGGGATCCTTGGCGACCTTCTTCTCCAGCGAATAGGCGGCAAACGAGGCCAGCAGCGCGCCGCCGCCCGGCAGCACGCCCAGCACCGAGCCCAGCGCGGTGCCGCGCAGCGCCGCGGGCCAGGCCTGGCGGAAGTCTTCCTTCGTCGGCCACAGCCCGCTGACCTTGTGCGTGAACACCTCGCGGTGCTCGGCCGGCTGGCCAAGGTTGGCGATGATCTCGCCGAAGCCGAACACGCCCATCGCGATGACGACGAAGCCGATGCCTTCGGAATCCATCAGCTCGGGCAGGTCGAAGCTGTAGCGCGGCACGCCGGTCATCACGTCGGTGTTGATCTGGCCGAGCAGCAGGCCGAGCACGATCATGCAGATCGCCTTGACCAGCGAGCCCGAGGCCAGCACCACCGCGCCGATCAGGCCCAGCACCATCAGCGCGAAGCGCTCGGCATCGCCGAACTTGAACGACAGCACGATCAGCGGCTCGGACATCCACGCCACGATCATCGTGCTGACGCAGCCGGCGAAGAACGAGCCCAGCGCCGCGGTGGCCAGTGCCGCGCCGGCCCGGCCCTGCCGCGCCATCTGGTAGCCGTCGATCGCGGTGACCACCGACGACGATTCGCCCGGCACGTTGATCAGGATCGCGGTGGTGGAGCCGCCGTATTGCGCGCCGTAGTAGATGCCCGCGAGCATGATCAGCGCCGGCGTGGCATCGAGTGCATAGATCGACGGCAGCAGCATCGCGATGGTCGCGACCGGCCCCAGGCCGGGCAGCACGCCGATCAGCGTGCCCAGCACCGCGCCGAACAAGGCATACAGCAGGTTCTGCAGGCTCAGCGCCGTCTGGAAGCCGATGGCGAGGTTGTGGAACAGATCCATCGTGCGGCCCTCAGTTGCCCGGCCACAGGCCGATGTTGAGCTTGAGGCCGACGATGAAGATCAGCCAGCTGCCCACGGTGAGCGCCACGCAGTTGATCAGCACGTCCTTCCAGCGGAACTCGTTGCCCGCCAGGCTGGACAGCACGATCAGCAGCGGCAGCGACAGCGCCAGCCCCAGACGGGGCAGCGCGAAGCCGAAGATGGTGACCGAACCGACCACGACGATCAGCGGACGCCATGCGATGGCACCGATGCGGTCGCCGCCTTCGACCTCGATGGTCAAAGCCTTGAACAGCACGACGCCGCCCAGCAGCGCCAGCAGCACGCCGAGACCGAACGGGAAATAGCCGGGCCCGGGACTCTCGACGCTGCCCAGGCTGTAGTTGAGCGCCCCAACGGCGAACACGATGCCGGTCACGATAAACATCAACCCGGACCAGAAGTCTTTCTGGCTCTTGATCTTCACTGCGATGGCCCTCTCTTGCGGAGATGTTCAGCGGGCCATTCTAGGCAGCGAGAGGTGACGGCCCACTACGGGTTTGTCGTGAGCACTTCGGGGTTCAGTGGCGTCGGCGGGCGGCCTGCGCGCGGGCCCTGCCCCAACGCGGCAATGAGGTTGTCGGCGGCGAGCTCGGCCATCGCGCGGCGCGTGGCCACCGTGGCGCTCGCGATGTGCGGCGTGAGCACCACGTTGGGCACCGTGAGCAGCGCGGGATGCACCTGCGGCTCGCCTTCGAACACATCGAGGCCCGCGGCAGCGATGACGCCATCGCGCAGCGCAGCCGCCAGCGCGGCATCGTCGACCACCCCGCCGCGTGCGATGTTGGTGAGCGTGGCGCTGCGCTTCATCAGGCGCAGCTCGGCCGCGCCGATCGCATGGTGCGATTGCGCCGAATACGGCACCACGATCACGAGGTGATCGGCTTCGCGCAGCAGCGTGTCCTTGTCGACATACTGTGCGCCCAGCGGCGCCTCCAGCGCGGGGTCGAGCCGTGAGCGGTTGTGATAAATCACACGCATGCCGAAGCCGAGCGCACCGCGCCGCGCGATGGCCTGGCCGATGCGGCCCATGCCGAGGATGCCGAGCGTGGCGCCATGCACATCGCTGCCCACCAGCATGTCGTAGGCCCACTTGCGCCATTCGCCGCGGCGCAGGAAATGCTCCGATTCGCTGATGCGGCGCGCCGCGGCCATCATCAGCGCGAAGCCGAAGTCGGCCGTGGTCTCGGTGAGCACATCGGGCGTGTTAGTGCACAGCACGCCGCGCGCCGTGCACGCCGCGAGGTCGATGTTGTTGTAGCCCACGGCCATGTTGCACACCGCGCGCAGATCGGGGCAGGCCGCGAGCACCGCATCGTCGATGCGCACCGTGCCCGTGATGAACGCACCGGCCCTGCCCTGCAGGCGGCGGATCAGCTCGGCCTGGCTCCAGTCTTCGTCGCTCGGGTTGTCCTCGACCTCGAAGTGCGTGCGCAAGCGCTCGACCACCTCGGGGAATACCGCACGCGCGACCAGAACCTTCAGCATCGGATCTCCTACGAGGCAGACGTGGTCGCCGGGGCCGGCGCAGGCGCCGGCTTCACCGCCGCATCGGGATGCCAGCCCAGCACGGCGAGCAGCACCGCAAAGCCGAGCACGTAGCCCACCGCCACATGCCAGCCGCTGCGCACCCACGCACCGACGGAGCGGGCTTCGGAATACATGCTCGCCAGCGCAACCCCGGCCGACGAGCCGAACCAGATCATCGAGCCGCCGAAGCCGACCGCATAGGCCAGGAAGCCCCAGTCGTAGCCGCCCTGGTGCAGCGCCAGCGCAGTGAGCGGGATGTTGTCGAACACCGCCGAGACGAAGCCCAGGCCCAGCGCGGTGGGCCACGAGGCTGCGGGCAGGTGCTCCACCGGCATCATCGAGGCGCACAGCACCAGCGACAGCAGGAACACGCTGCCGCGTGCGGCACCGGTCAGCAGGCTCCACTGCGGGCGGCGCAGCGGCATCGTCACGAAGATCGCGACCCACACCGCGATGCCGATCACCGGATAGTGATCGAGCACCTCGGGCTGCCGCATGTTGAAGTACACGTTCGTGCAGATCGCCGTCAGCAGGATGATCGCGACGATCAGCAGGCGCACCCACTCGACCCGCAGGCCGGCCGGCGCATCCTTGGTGATCGGCTGGTGCGCATGCTGCTGGCGCGCGGCGATGAAGCAGAAGAACAGCAGCGCCGGGATCGCGGCGATGTAGGCCTCGAGCACCTGCAGCGGCTTCACGCCGGCGATCCACATCATCGTGGTCGTGGTGTCGCCCACCACGCTGCCGGCACCGCCTGCATTCGAGGCCGCGACGATGGCCGCGAGAAAGCCCACGTGCACGCGCCCCTTGTAGAGCACGCTGGCCATCGTGCCGCCGATCATCGCCGCGGCAATGTTGTCGAGAAAGCTCGATAGCACGAACACCATCACCAGCATCACGAACCCGCCCTTCCAGTCGTCGGGCAGGTAGTCGGGCAGCAGCGCCGGCAGGCGGCTCTTCTCGAAGTGGTCGGACAGCAGCGCGAACCCGAGCAGCAGGCCGAACAGGTTGGCCACCGTGACCCACTCATGGGCCAGGTGGGAAGCCAGGCCACCCACGCCCGGCACCCCATGGAAGCCGGTGAACACGAGCTTGTAGAGCGTGATCGTGACGAGGCCGATCAGCGCGACGCGCAGCGTGTGGTGATGGAAGAGCGCCACGCCCGCGAGCACGCAGGCGAAAAGGATGAAGTCGAGCGGAATGCCGAACAGAGCGGGGAGCGAGGGCGTCATGCAGCGTCCTTTTGTCGTGGATCGCGCCCGCGGTCCGTCGAGCGGACCTTGTCTCCTGGAAGGGCGCGGACGATTATAGGAATCGCCCTTCCGCGCAAACTGAAGGGAAGCTGAACGCCTGCTCGATTGTTCAGTCGATGAAGCGCACGAAGTTCTCGACCGGTTCGCGCTCGGTCTGCAGCGTGTTCTCCACTCGGCTCCAGTCGGCATGGCCGAGCGACATGCCGCACACCACCATCTCGGAAGCCGGCGCACCGACATGCTCGGTGATGATGCGGTGGAACTGCGTGAAGGCCGCCTGCGGGCAGGTGTGCAGCCCGCGCGCGCGGGCCGCGATCATGATGTTCTCGAGGAACATGCCGTAGTCGAGCCAGCTGCCCTGCTGCATGATGCGATCGATCGTGAAGATCAGGCCGACCGGCGCATCGAAGAACGCGTAGTTGCGTCCGTGCTGCTCGTGCATGCGCTGCTTGTCGGTCTTGGCGATGCCGAGCAGGCCATACAGATCCCACCCCACCTTGCGGCGGCGGTCGATGTAGGGCGACGCCCATTCGGTCGGGTAGTAGGCGTACTCCTCCTGATGCGCCGCGCGCTGCGACGGATCGTCGTAGGCCGCACGGATCTTGGCCGAGAGCGCGGCCTTGGCTTCGCCGGCCAGCACGTAGACCTTCCAGGGCTGCGTGTTCGTGCCCGACGGGGCACGCGACGACACGCGCAGGATCTCTGCGATGGTCTCGCGCGGCACCGGCGTGGGCAGGAACGCTCGGATCGAACGGCGCGAGGTGATTGCGGCATCGACGGCGGCAATGGATTCGGGCGTGGGAGTGGCGTCGCTCATGCGGTGATCCGGAGGGGTTCGAGGGCGCGCAGCAGCGCATCGGGCAACGGCGCCGGCCGGCGCGTCTGGCGGTCGACATAGACATGGACGAAATGGCCGCCGGCGGCGCTCATCGGCTCGCCGGCCGCGAACAGCCCGACCTCGTAGCGCACGCTCGAACTGCCGACATGGGCGACACGCAGGCCTGCATCCACCACCTGCGGGAACTCGAGCGAGGCGAAGTAGTTGCAGCGCGTCTCCACCACGAGGCCGATCACCTCGCTGCGGTGGATGTCCAGAGCGCCGGCTTCGATCAGGTAGCGGTTCACCGCGGTGTCGAAAAAGCTGTAGTAGATGACGTTGTTGACGTGGCCGTACACGTCGTTGTCCATCCAGCGGGTGGTGATGGCACTGAAGTGCCGGTACGCGCTGCGCTCTTCTGGGCGGGCGCGGGCCGCGGCTTCGGGGCGTGAGCTCATACGCCGCATTGTTCCATCGTCGCTCGCCTCCCGCGCCATGCCTCCCAGCTGGCGTACGCCTCGCGGAAGCTCCGCAGCTGCACCGCCACCGTGTCCTCGATCGCATGGCCGTAGCCGCCGGCCATCGTCATCACCACCGGGATGCCGCGCAGGCGCGTCGCTTCGAACACGCGGCGGTCGCGCTCCGCGAGGCCGGCTGCAGTGAGCTTCAGGCGGCCGAGCCGGTCGCCTTCGTGAGGGTCGGCGCCGGCGAGGTAGAACACCAGGCCCGGCAGCGCTTCGTCGTGGCGTCGCCACAGGGTCTCGAGCGCCGCATCCAGCGCCTCGAGGTAGGGGGCTTCGGTGCAGCCATCGGGCAGATCGACGTCGAGATCGCCGGGCTCCTTGCGGAACGGGAAGTTCTTTTCGCCGTGCATCGACAGCGTGAACACCGTGGGATCGTCGCGGAAGATCGCCGCGGTGCCGTTGCCCTGGTGCACGTCGAGGTCGATCACCGCCACGCGCAGCAGCCGCCGGTGCATGCGGTGCCACTCGGCCTGCATCAGCCGCGCCGCCACCGCCACGTCGTTGAACACGCAGTAGCCGCTGCCCTTGTCGGCCTGTGCGTGGTGCGTACCGCCGGCCAGATTGGCTGCCACGCCTTCGGCGAGCGCAGCCCGCGACGCGGCGATGGTGGCGCCCACCGAGCGCCGCGCGCGCTCGACCATGCGGGGCGACCAGGGAAAGCCGATCTCCCGCTGCTGGGCCGGTGTGAGCCAGCCTTCGGCCACCGCGCTCACATAGCTCGGGGTGTGGGCCAGGGCCAGTTCACCATCGGTCGCCTCCGGCGCCGGCATCAGTCGCACGCCAGGCAACGCCGCCACCACAGCGTCGCGCAGCAGCCGGTACTTCGGCATCGGAAACCGGTGCCCCTCAGGCAGCGGCAGGACGAAATGGTCTGCGTAGAAGGCTTGCATCGGCGTGGTCGCGGATTGTGACCTTGGTCGCGAAACCCTAGTACGGCCGCCCTAGATTGCTGCGATGCAACAAAAAGGACTTGCAATGGCCCGACGCATCCCTATACTTCGAGTCATGCTGCAGCGCAGCAAACATTTTTTCACCGCAACCCCACTCTTTGGAGTCCTTCATGCTCACCGCTGAACAACTGGTCGCCGCCCAGAAAGCCAACGTCGAAACCCTGTTCGGTCTGACGAACAAGGCCTTCGAAGGCGTCGAGAAGCTCGTCGAACTGAACCTGCAAGTCGCCCGCACCGCGCTGGGCGAAGCCGCCGAAACCGCCCAGGCCGCCTTCTCCGTGAAGGACGCGCAAGAGCTGCTGGCCCTGCAAGCCGGCCTGCTGCAACCGGCCGCCGAGAAGGCCGCCGCCTACAGCCGCCATGTCTATGACATCGCCGCCAGCACCAACGCCGAAGTGACAAAGGTCGCCGAAGCCAAGCTGGCCGAGGCCCAGAGCCAGTTCATGGCCGTGGTCGACACCGCCGTGAAGAACGCGCCCGCCGGCACCGAGAACGCCGTCGCGCTGGTCAAGTCGGCCGTCGCCGCCGCCAACAACGCCTACGAAAGCGTGCACAAGGCCGCCAAGCAGGCCGCCGACGTGGCCGAAGCCAACTTCCAGGCGATGACCACCACCGCCGTCAAGGCTTCCCAGGCCGCGACCGCCGCCAAGCCGAAGCGCGCTGCTGCTGCGGCTTGATACAAGTCGCGATGCGAAGGGGTTGAACTTTTTCAAATCCCTCGCATCTATGGAGCACTGCGGTACCCGTGGAATCGCAGTCTCCCTGAAAGGTTGTCTCCTCGGTACCTCTCGAAACCCCCTTTCAAGGTACCTTAGGCCCGATGCCCCAAGCGTCGGGCTTTTTTATTGCGCCATCACTTCGTCAGGGCCGCGATGCGGGCCTTGAGCTCGGGCAACAGCGCCTGGGCGATCTCGCGGCCGGCCTGGATCGATTTGGCCCGCACGCTGAAATCGGCGCTCGACACGCCGGCCAGCTTGGGCCGCATCACGATGTCGGCTTCCTTGAGCTCGTAGCCATTGATGCTGCGGCCCATGATCGCGAAGGTCTGCAGCAGCATGCGCATCACGTCGCCGGTGGCATTGCCCTCGGGCGCCGCCGAGATGTCGACTGCGATCACCAGTTCCGCGCCCATCTGGCGCGCAAACCGCACCGGCACCGGCGACACCAGCCCGCCGTCCACGTATTCCCGCGTGCCGATCTTCACCGGCTGGAACACGGCCGGGACCGCACTGGACGCACGCACCGCGATGCCGGGGTCGCCACGCTGGAACAAGATCGGCGCACCGCTGTCGAGGTCGGTCGCGACGATGCCGAGCGGCAGCTTCATCTGCTCGATGCTGCGGCCACCGGTGTGATCCCGCACATACTTGGCCAGCGCCTCGCCGCGAATCAGCGCCCGGCCGGGAAACGACCAGTCGGTGATCGCCGATTCGTCCATCGTCTGCGCCATCGCGCCGAGTTCGGCGCCGGTCCTGCCGGCGGCATAGAGCGTCGCGACCAGGCTGCCGGCCGAGGTGCCGACCACCAGATCCGGCTTGATGCCGTTTTCCTCCAGCACCTGGATCACACCAATGTGCGCGAACCCGCGGGCGGCACCGCCGCCGAGCGCCAGCCCGATGCGCGGAGGCCGCACCGGCTTCGGCGGGACGACGGCCGCCACAGGAGGAGGCTCGACAGCCGCCGTGGCGACTGGCGCAGAGGTCTTGGGAGCGGTCTGGCACCCGGCCAGCACCAGCGAACAGAGAAGAAACAGGGCGCCCAGCAGGCGCGGCGGCAAAGAGAGTCGGCTCATCCAGGAATTCTAGAAGCGCCCATTCGGCACCCGCAGATGCTTAGTCTCATTCCGCATAAGAATAATCAATCAACTAATCTGTTCTTCTCAAATATATAGACGCTCCGTACAGTCCGCCCACGGGGCCCATTCCGGGCCCTCCCTTTTTGGACTTTGCATGGACTGGCTGGCGATCTTGAGCGGATTCGGTGTCGGCGCCATCGTCGGGATGACCGGTGTGGGCGGCGGCTCGCTGATGACGCCGCTGCTGATGGGCGTCTTCAAGCTCAGCTCGCCGCTGGCGATCGGCACCGACCTGTGGTTTGCCGCCGCCACCAAGACCAGCGGCTCGATCGCCCACCACCGCCACGGCCATGTCGACTACCGCATCATGGGCCTGCTGCTGCTGGGCAGCATCCCCGCCTCGTTGGCCACGATCGCGCTGATGCACCTCACCGGCATCACCAAGGGCTGGGCCAGCACGCTGACCTTCTCGCTCGGCATCGCCCTGCTGCTCACCGCCGTGACCGTGGCCTATCGCAGTGCCTGGCACAAGGTGGGCCTGAAGCTGGAAGCGGCGATTCCTGCCTCGCGCAAGGCGCCGCTGACGGTTGCCGCCGGCCTGCTGCTGGGCGTGCTGGTGTCGCTCAGCTCCATCGGCGCCGGCGCCATCGGCGCCACCCTCATCCTGATCCTGTACCCTCGCCTGCCCACGCAGCGCCTCGTGGGCACCGACATCGCCCATGCGGTGCCGCTGACCCTGGTGGCCGGTATCGGCCATGCCTCGCTCGGCCACGTGCACTGGGGGCTGCTGGGGGCCCTGCTGATCGGTTCGCTGCCGGGCATCTGGCTCGGCGCCCGCCTGACCAAGTCGATGCCCGAGAAGCTCACACGCGCGATGCTGTGCGTTTCCCTGGTGACCGCCGGACTCAAAGTGATCCACTGACCATGTACCAGTACACAGAATTCGACCGTCAATTCGTCCACGCCCGCGCGGCGCAGTTCCGCGACCAGCTCGAGCGCAACCTGCGCGGCGAGCTCACGGATGACGACTTCCGGCCGCTGCGCCTGCAGAACGGCTGGTACATCCAGCGCCATGCGCCGATGGCCCGCATCGCCGTGCCCTACGGCGAGCTGAGCTCACGCCAGCTCCGCATGCTGGCGCGCATCGCGCGCGAGTTCGACAAGGGCTACGCGCACTTCACCACGCGCCAGAACTGCCAGTACAACTGGATCCCGCTGCCCAAGGCAGCCGACGTGATGGAGCTGCTGGCCTCGGTGGACATGCATGGCATCCAGACCAGCGGCAACTGCATCCGCAACATCACCAGCGATGCGTTCGCGGGCCTCGCGCCCGACGAGATCGTCGACCCGCGGCCCTACTGCGAGATCCTGCGCCAGTGGAGCTCGCTGCATCCCGAGTTCGCCTTCCTGCCGCGCAAGTTCAAGATCGCCGTCAGCGGCGCACAGGAAGACCGCGCCGCGATCGCCTGGCACGACATCGGCCTGCAGCTCCGGAAGAACGAGGCCGGCCAGGTCGGCTTCGAAGTGCTGGTGGGCGGCGGCATGGGCCGCACGCCGGTGATCGGCACGGTGGTCAACTCGTTCGTGCCGTGGCAGCAGATCCTCGTGTTCATCGAAGCGGTCGTGCGCGTGTACAACCGCTATGGCCGGCGCGACAACCTCTACAAGGCGCGCATCAAGATCCTGGTCAAGGCCGAGGGCCAGAAGTTCGTCGACGCGGTGAACGAGGAGTTCAAGAACATCCTCGAGCGCGACGTCGACGGCGCGGCCCACATCATCCCGCAGGCCGAGCTCGATCGCGTGGCGCAGTACTTCGTGCTGCCGCAGGGCATCGACGCGAACGCGCAGCCGTGGACTGCGCCGGCCGACGCGCCTGTCGCCTTCAAGCGCTGGCTCGACCGCAACGTGCATGCGCACCGCGCCCGCGGCTACAAGGCCGTGACGCTGTCGCTCAAGCGCCCCGGCCAGGCCCCCGGCGACGTGACCGACGAGCAGATGGAACTGGCCGCCAAGCTGGCCGACCAGTACAGCCTGGGCGAGCTGCGCGTCACGCACGACCAGAACCTCGTGCTGCCCTGGGTGCGCGAGACCGAGCTGTTCGCGCTGTGGCAGGCCGCCAAGGAGGCGAGCTTCGCGACGCCGAACATCGGCTTCCTCACCGACATGATCGCCTGCCCCGGCGGCGACTTCTGCGCGCTGGCCAATGCGCGCTCGATCCCCGTGGCGGCCGCGATCACCGAGCGCTTCAACGATCTCGACGAGCTCTACGACATCGGCGACATCGACCTGCACATCAGCGGCTGCATCAACTCCTGCGGCCACCACCACAGCGGCCACATCGGCATCCTCGGCGTCGACAAGGACGGCAAGGAGTGGTACCAGGTGTCGCTGGGCGGCTCTGATGGTTCCACGCTGAGCGGCCAGTCGGTGCCCGGCAAGGTGATCGGCCCCTCGTTCGCAGCCGACGAAGTGCCCGACGTGATCGAGGCGCTGATCACCACCTACAAGCGTGAGCGGCAGGCCGCCGAGCGCTTCATCGACACCGTCAAGCGCATCGGCCTCGTGCCGTTCAAGCAGGCGGCCGACGCCGAACGCCACGCCACCGCCGCTGCCTGAGGAACCAGACCATGAAGTTCGTCGAAAAATACCAGGACCTCTGGCACACCGCCGCAGGCGAAGACGGCCCGATCCCGCACCCGAACCCGACGCCGAACCAGCTGCTGACGCTGGAGCAGTGGCACGCCGTGCGCGACACCTGGCCTGCGGGCCTGCCCACCGGCGTGATCGTGCCGAACAACGTCGACATCGAGGAAATCGAGCCCGACCTTCCGCGCCTGCAGCTGATCGTGCTGCAGTTTCCGAAGTGGGTCGACGGCCGCGCCTACAGCCAGGCCCGCATCCTGCGCAGCCGCTTCCGCTATGGCGGCGAAGTGCGTGCGACCGGCGACGTGGTGGTCGACATGATGCCGCTGCTGCAGCGCACCGGCTTCGATGCGGTGGCGCTGCGCGGCGACCAGAAGCGCGAGCATGCGGAGCGCGCGCTGGGCTTCTTCGCCGGCCACTACCAGGGTGACGTGCGTGAGCATCGCCCCTTGTTCGCTCGCCCGCTCGAAGAGCGCCAGGCTGCCGCCGAGTTCGTGAACCAGGGAGCCGCGATATGAGCGCCATCGCCCTCTACGCCCGCAAGAGCGCCGACTTCGACGCCAAGGTCGCCAACGCGTCGAAGCTGCTGCGCGACGCTGCCGAGCGCCATGCCGGCCGCATCGTGCAGGCCACCAGCCTGGGTGCCGAGGACATGGTCGTCACCGACCTGATCGCACGGCTGCAACTGCCCATCGCGATCGGCACGCTCGAGACCGGCAAGCTGCACGATGAAACCGTGGCGCTGATCCCTCGCATCGAGGAGCGCTATGCCCTGAAAGTGGAGGTTTACCGCCCGCAGCAGGAAGCGGTGATCCACTTCGTGCGCGACCATGGCGAGAAGGCCATGTACGAGAGCATCGATCTTCGCAAGGCCTGCTGCGGCATCCGCAAGCTCGAGCCGCTGGGCCGCATGCTGGCCGAGCGCAGTGCCTGGGTCACCGGCCTTCGCCGCGAGCAGAGCAACAACCGCGGCGAGGTGCCTTTCGAAGACACCGACGACAAGGGCCGGCTGAAGCTCAACCCGCTGGCCGACTGGACCTGGAACGAGATCTGGCACTACATCCAGACCTTCGACGTGCCCTACAACCCGCTGCATGACCAGTTCATGCCCAGCATCGGCTGCGCGCCCTGCACGCGCGCCATCGCAGTGGGCGAAGATTTCCGCGCCGGCCGCTGGTGGTGGGAAGATGAAAAGGCCAAGGAATGCGGGCTGCACGTCAAGCACGACGAAGAAGCCCCTGCCGTATCGATGATTGGAGACCGTGCATGAACGCCCCCGTGAGCGTCGACAAGCTGCTGCCCCAGCTCGACCACAGCCATCTCGACTGGCTGGAAGAAGAAGCGATCTTCATCCTGCGCGAGGTCGCAGCCTCGTTCGAGCGCCCCGCCCTGCTGTTTTCGGGCGGCAAGGATTCGTGCGTGGTGCTGCGCCTGGCCGAGAAGGCCTTCAAGACCCGCGTGGCCGGCAACGAGTTCAAGGGCAAGCTGCCCTTCCCGCTGCTGCACGTGGACACCGGCCACAACTTTCCCGAGGTGATCGAGTTCCGTGACCGCCGCGTCGCCGAGATGGGCGAGCGCCTGGTCGTCGGCCATCTCGAAGACAGCATCAAGCGCGGCACCGTGCGCCTCGCCCATCCGCTCGAGTCGCGCAACGGCCACCAGACCGTGACGCTGCTCGAAGCGATCGAAGAACACCGCTTCGATGCGTTGATCGGCGGGGCCCGCCGCGACGAGGAAAAGGCGCGCGCCAAGGAGCGCATCTTCAGCCACCGCGACAGCTTCGGCCAGTGGCAGCCCAAGGAGCAGCGCCCCGAGCTGTGGACGCTGTTCAACACCCGCCACAAGCCCGGCGAGCATTTCCGCTGCTTCCCGATCAGCAACTGGACCGAGCTCGACGTGTGGCTGTACATCGCCCGCGAGAACATCCCGCTGCCCAGCCTGTACTACAAGCACGAGCGCCAGGTGATCCGCCGCAAGGGCCTGCTGGTGCCGCTGACCGAGGTCACTCCGCCCGAGGCTGGTGAAACGGTCGAGACCGCACAGGTGCGCTTCCGCACGGTGGGCGACATGACCTGCACCTGCCCGGTCGAGAGCGAGGCCGCCAGCGCCGCCGAGATCGTGGCCGAGACGCTGACCGTCACGGTGAGCGAGCGCGGCGCCACCCGCATGGACGACCGCACCTCGGACGCGTCGATGGAGCGCCGCAAGAAGGAAGGTTATTTCTGATGTCTGCCGTGTTGAAGGAACAAGCCGTGGCCACCCAGACCACCGACCATCGCGCCCTGCGTTTTCTCACCGCTGGAAGCGTCGACGACGGCAAGAGCACGCTGATCGGCCGCCTGCTGTACGACAGCCGCGCGATCCTGGCCGACCAGCTCGACACGCTCGAGAAGAAAGCCGCCGGCGCACCGATCGACCTGTCGCTGCTGACCGACGGCCTCGAGGCCGAGCGCGAGCAGGGCATCACCATCGACGTGGCCTACCGCTACTTCGCGACCAAGACGCGCAAGTTCATCATCGCCGATGCGCCCGGCCATGAGCAGTACACCCGCAACATGGTGACGGCTGCGGCCGGCAGCGATGCTGCCGTGGTGCTGGTCGACATCACCAAGATCGACTGGCAGGCCGCCGAGGTCCAGTTGCTGCCGCAGACGCGCCGCCATGCACTGCTGGCCCAGCTGCTGCGCGTTCCCAGCATCGTGTTCGCGGTGAACAAGCTCGACGCGGTCGAGCAGATGGAAGCCGCTTTCAAGGCCGTGCGCGGCGCGCTCGAGAAGTTCGCGCAGGCCGCGGGCATCGAAGTGGCCGGCATCATCCCTGTCTCCGCGCTGCGCGGCGACAACGTGACCCAGCCGCTCGATGCCGCCTGGTACGACGGCCCCTCGCTGCTGCAGCTGCTCGAGAGCCTGCCCACCACGCAGGAGCGCACTGAAGGCGACCTGCTGGTGCCGGTGCAGTACGTCGCCCGCGAAGGCGAAGGCACGGGCAACCAGCCGCGCACCCTGTGGGGCCGCATCGCACACGGCCAGGTGAAGGCCGGCGACAAGGTGCAGCTCTTCCCGAGCGGCGAACAGGCGGTCGTGGCCGAGGTGCGCTATGCCAGTGAAGTGGTGGCCAGCGCCAAGGCAGGCCAGTCGGCCGGCATCGTGCTCGATCGGCAGATCGACGTGTCGCGCGGCGACTGGATCGGCACGCCCGGGACGCTCAAGTCCACCCAGAGCTTCAGCGCCACGCTGGCCTGGCTCGATACCGAGCCGGCGATCGTCGGCCGCAAGTACTGGGTGCGCCACGGCAACCGCTGGGTGCAGGCGCGCATCTCCAGCATCGACCATCGCCTCGACATCCACACGCTGCAGCCCACCGATGCGCACGAACTGGCCGTCAACGAGATCGGCCACGTCACCATCGAGACACAGGCGCCGCTGCCGGTCGAGGCTTACCTGGACAACCGCGTCGGCGGTGCGCTGATCGTCGTCGACCCCACCACCAACCGCACCAGCGGCGCGCTGCTGGTCAAGAAGGCGCAGTGATGGGCGACGGCCCGGGCAAAGTCATCTTCATCGGTGCCGGCCCGGGCGCGGCCGACCTGATCACGCTGCGCGGCGCACGCTGGCTGGCGCAGGCGGAAGTCGTGCTGTTCGATGCGTTGACCGACCCGGCCCTGCGCGAGATGGCCCCTGATGCACAGTGGATCGACGTCGGCAAGCGCGGTTTCTGCCACAGCACGGCCCAGGCCCAGATCAATGCGCTGCTGGTCAAACACGCCGGAGAGCACCGGATCGTCGTGCGCCTGAAGGGCGGTGACCCCAGCGTGTTCGGCCGGCTCGAGGAAGAGCTCGAGGCACTGGCCGAAGCCGGCATCGCGAGCGAAGTGGTACCGGGCGTCACGGCCGCCATCGCCGCCGCCGCGGCCACGCAGCGGCCGCTGACCAGGCGCGGCACCGGGCGAAACGTCAGCCTGAGCACCGCGATGACGCAAACCGGCGAACTGCATGTGAGCCGCAGTGCCGACACCGAGGTGTTCTACATGGCAGGCAAGCAACTGGCCGCCCTGCCGCGCCGCCTGCAGCAGGCCGGTTGGCCCGCCGACACGCCGGTGAGCGTGGTCTCGCGCGCCGGCTGCGCAGATCAGTTGCACAGCGACCACACCGTGGCCACGCTGCAGCAGGCGAGCCTGCTCCACGCCGGGCGGCCCACGATCGTGACCGTGGGCGCCGGTGCCGCGGCCTTGCGCACCGTCAGCAATCCCTCACGGCCCGAGGTCTCCCAAGCCTCGGGTCAAACCCTGAAGCCCTAGAATTCCGGATCGCCCCAAAACGGGGCCCGCATTCCTACTCAACTCACCCTACCGAGCCAGGTCATGACCCACGTTGTCACCGAATCGTGCATCCGCTGCAAGTACACCGACTGTGTGGACGTGTGTCCGGTCGACTGCTTCCGCGAAGGCCCGAACTTCCTCGCGATCGACCCCGACGAGTGCATCGACTGCGCGGTGTGCATTCCCGAGTGCCCGGTGAACGCGATCCTCCCCGAGGAAGACGTACCCGGCGATCAGGTGGCCTTCATCAAGATCAACGCCGAGCTGGCCAAGAAGTGGCCCAGCATCACCAAGCGCAAGGCGCCGCTGCCCGACGCCGACGAGTGGAAGGATCGCAAGGACAAGGTCTCCGAGCTGATCCGATGATGGAACCGCAAGCCCCTGCCCAGGCCGCCCCCGGCGACGTGATCGAGACCGATGCCGTCATCGTCGGCGCCGGCCCGGTGGGGCTGTTCCAGGTGTTCGAGCTGGGCCTGCTCGAGATCAAGGCCCACATCATCGATTCGCTCGCCTACCCTGGCGGGCAGTGCATCGAGCTCTACCCCGACAAGCCGATCTACGACATCCCGGCCGTGCCTGTCTGTACAGGCAAGGAGCTGACCGAGAACCTGCTGAAGCAGATCGAGCCCTTCGGCGCGACCTTCCATCTCGGGCAGGAAGTCACCGTCGTGCACAAGCGCGAAGACGGCCGCTTCGACGTCGAAACCTCGAAGGGCACGCGCTTCCTCGCCAAGACCCTCTTCATCGCCGGCGGCGTCGGCTCGTTCCAGCCGCGGCTGCTCAAGGTCGACGGCATCGAGAAGTTCAACGACACGCAGCTGTTCTACCGCGTGAAGAACCCGGCCCAGTTTGCCGGCAAGAACCTGATCATCGTCGGCGGCGGCGATTCGGCGCTCGACTGGACGCTCAACTTCGCGCAGGAAGGCCCGAACAAGGCCGAAAGCGTGATCCTGATCCACCGGCGCGACGGCTTCCGCGCCGCGCCCGCCAGCGTCGCCAAGATGCGCGAGCTGTGCGAGGCCTACGAGATGCAGTTCATCGTCGGCCAGATCACCGGCCACGACGAGAAGGACGGCGTGCTCACTGCCGTCAAGGTCACAGGCGGCGACGGCGTCACCCGCGTGGTGCCGGCCGACATGCTGCTGGTGTTCTTCGGCTTGAGCCCCAAGCTCGGCCCGATCGCCGACTGGGGCCTGGACCTCGAGCGCAAGCAGATCGTCGTCGACACCGAGAAGTTCGAGACCAGCGTGCCAGGCATCTTCGCAGTGGGCGACGTGAACACCTATCCCGGCAAGAAGAAGCTGATTCTCTCGGGCTTCCACGAAGCGGCGCTCGCCGCCTTCGGCGCCTCGCCGTACATCTTCCCCGAGAAGCGCGTGCTGCTGCAGTACACCACCACCAGCCCCAAGCTGCACAAGGTGCTGGGCGTCGAAACGCCGACCTTCGATTGAATTTTTTCGAGCCTCTTCCAAAGCCCGAAAATTCGTGGCTATAATG
The DNA here is from genome assembly GCA_966212505.1 of uncultured bacterium. Classification (GTDB taxonomy): domain Bacteria; phylum Pseudomonadota; class Gammaproteobacteria; order Burkholderiales; family Burkholderiaceae_C; genus CAMLIZ01. Next base: position 29,341 of record CBIHRS010000016.1, on the reverse strand, counting down.
CGAGGCTCTTCCCCGATAGCTCAGTCGGTAGAGCGCCGGACTGTTAATCCGTAGGTCCCTGGTTCGAGCCCAGGTCGGGGAGCCAAATTTCAAGCCCGTTAGCCGGTTAGTAGCCGCTAACGGGCTTTTGGCTTTCTGCGGGTCCGTGCCAGTTTGGTGCCAGTTGTTCCGGCGATGACCGATCACGGCCGATGCGCTTTGCGTTCGTTGCATTGCCTCGAGTACCGGCCCCGCGCACCCGCCTGCGCGCCGATACTGACATCAGCAGCCCATCTACATCCCCCGGCCGATCGCTGAGAGGGTCTCGTCTGCGCCCAAGGTGGCGGAACGATTACTGGCTCTGACAGGCAGAGTCGCTGAGCGGTCTACCGCGGAATGGTCGTCACCGAATGGTCACTGCGAATTCGCTGACCCACATAGCCCACGACCCGCTCTTGAAGTCCACCTTGGGATGTCCGCGGAAGTCGCAAACACCCGCTACCATCGTGATCTAAACCAGCATCGGCTGTGCCCGGGGTCAAGCTCAACTTCCGGGCAATATTCACGTAGCAGAAAGTCGGCCCTTACAGTGCACCGGCTTGCCTTCAGGGGTTCAAATGCCACTGCTGAACTTTGACCTTGACGAGGCTGCTGAACTCGCCCTCCCGGTTCATGCGCGCGAGTTGTTCAGGGGACTGACAGTACGGATGCAATTGTTGGGGCTTGCTGAGTTCGCGAAGCTTGGCAACGATGAGAACCTGCGTCGTCGAGCGCTGGCCGCCCTCGCAGTGCTGGAGAGGCCCGGATACATCAGCCTTTGGGCTGCGCGCCAAACCATTCGCCTCTGCAATGCCTGCGCCTACCCTTCCGCCGAGGCGCAAGACGTCCTGGTTGGAGTTGGTTCGACGCCGGAGCCGCAACCCGAAGGAGTGATGGAAACCGTGCGGTGGTACCGACCGCCGAACGAGCCTGCAGAAGATTCGGAATAGCTCTTCGACCGCCGGCGCCATCGAAAAGCCCGACGAGCAGAGTGGCGCGCAGGCAGTTGCCGCCGCATCATGAGTGGACGAATCGCACCCCAGCGTCTCCGTACTTCTTTCGAGCTGGAGAATCACTCCTGGTTATCCTCGCGATGCTCGCGCAACAACGGCACCAATGGCCTTTTCGGACGTTCTGGAGCGACGCCAACCATTCGTGGCCGCGATCGCATCTCCATTGCAGCCGTTGCTTGACATTGACATAGGCCTCACTCAAGCATTCGCCTCCTCGGGCATGAGCCGCGTCCCTCGCGTCGTCGATGCTGAGCCGCTTCGCGTCGAAAGTGCAGAGATGGCACCAAGCACCTCGCAGCACATTCGCGCCTAAGGTCTCCCACTCGTGACCCTTCGCGCAGCGGAAGGCATAACGCGCCTTCCCGTGGACGTACGCACTCGACAAGCACGCTCCACCACGCGCCGCAGCCATCGCCTGGAGCCGCTCGAGCCCATCCTTCAGCCGCGCTGTTTCGGCCAGCTTGGCCGTACTGCACATCCTGCACCAACTCCCTGAGAAGATCGAGGAGGGCAAGGTGCGCCAGTGATGCCCCGCCGCGCAGCGAAATTCGTATTGCTGCTGCAGGCCGAGGTACTCGGTGTTGAGACAGGCGCCTCCGCGAGCCAGCGCCCGGGCGTGCAACCTTTCAAGGTTCGCATGCTTGAACTGACGCTCACTCTGCGTACCTCGCCAGCACTCAGGACAGCGCCCGCTCCTGCGCACTTCCGCGATTCGCTTTGAGAACTCATGCCCGGCGGAGCACCGGAAGCGATACGGCACGTCGGACGGATGCCATTGCTCGTCAAGACAGATCACGCCCTCGGCGAGCGCGGTGGCCACCATTGCGGCAAACGAACCGGCTTGATGTTTCCTCTTATGCTTGCACTCTGGACACTCGGGATTGGAACTCAGCGCATCCCCACGCCGCAGCCATTCGTGGCCCAGTTCACAGCGCAGTCGGTAGCGATGCTTCGGTCCAAACCATTCTGTTTCGACGCAAACAACGCCTGGGGCTGCTCCCAGACGCTCCTGTGGTCCAACCGTCGCGCGTGTGCAAACGTTGCAACGCGGATTCTTGCGTTGTACGGAAGCCCGACGTAGCCATTGATGTCCCTCTGGGCACTTGAATCGATAGTGGTGCATCGCGCCCTTCCATTCGGTGTCGATGCAGACCACCCCGACATCGAGCGACGAGGACAACATGGCAGCAAAAAGGCGATCGGCCCGCCTCTCCGCTCTGGCTTCACCCGTAGCACGCATTCCGATCATCAAATTGCGCGAAAACTTGACCTGAATTGGCCACGCCAAGTCGAGCGCCTATCACTACCCACGCAACTCCTGCTCACCATCGGCCCACTTACAAGGATTCGTCGTCTACCCAACAGCAAATGCCGTGACGCATTGGCCGCCGCTGACTGGGGGCGGTTCACCATTGCAGCCCCTTAGTCAGTAGTAGAAGTAGAACCGACCGTATTCGACGGGTGTGGACTTGGTGCGCTGGGAACGGGTGATCCGCTTGAGGTCAATCCACCCCGGCCTTGCCCATCCCAGTGCACGGAACACGCTTTCAGCACCGCGGACGAAGGGCCACCACTTTCTGGCCAAGCTAGTGATCATCAACCCGAAGAATCCGTAGAAACCAAGCGCGGCCCACAACACGATGCCCTCCGACAGCAACACGCTGAAGGGCGCTTTCAACATCAAGCAGACGAAGGCGAAGCCGCTGCTCGCCAACAGCAACCACCACTTCGCAGCTATAAGCAAGTGCGGCCATCGCCCCCTCGAACAATGAGGGAAAAGTGCGATCGTGCGGTCGGACGGGCGTGCAATCGCGATCGCTTCGAAGTGGTCGCCGCGCCGCGAAGCCAGCACTTCGACCTCATCGCCCTCACTGAACGGGCTCCGCCACAGCCATCCCTGCACGTGATGGTCGCCAAGCCTGAACTCAACCCGGTCCGCCTCTTCCTCAATCTGCGTAGCATTCGCAGCGGTGCCAATCGCCAAGCCCGCGGCCCCTGCAACCCCAGCCGCCACCGCGACCAAGCCCATCGTCGCCTGGTCGGCAGACGTAAACACGAAGCTCGCACTCTCACGCGAGCGTCGGTAATCTGCGATCTGACCGCTCAACTTCATGAGCCGGCCCTCATCATCGAGTTGCAGGGGCTGTTGCTTCATGCTGCCAGCCCCACGTCGACGAGCGCAGCCTCAAAACTTTCTTGCTGCTGCTTCGGCGTCTTGTAGGCGTCCTTGGCCTTGCGCTTGGTACCGAAGACGCACAACGTGCACCACTCCTGAAGCTTGTTGTCGGAAAAGGCCCAAATGAAGCACTGGATCCCAAACACCCCGACGGTGATCCAAGTTCCAGCGGCCATGAGCAGGATGCGCGTCGCAATCAGCTCTGTCGCCCAGGCGCCGGCTGAACGCATCGCTAGGCCGACTACCGCACGCCCAGTGAGTCGCTCAATCAAGGGCGCCGCATACGTCAGAGTCGTGCCGAACGTCAGCAGGCCGCCGATGCCGCCAAAGAACGCTTTGGCGTAGTAGAGCGCAGCCAGCCGGCTCTGCCCCTTGTCGTCCGCCTTGCCGGCATCGACCCAATCAAACACAGCCCCGATCACCGTCGCCCCGGATGACAAAAGTCCGCCAGAAAGCTTCAATTGCTGGTAACTCCAACTCTCCGGCTTGAACAGCGCCTTGGCCGGGACACTAGCAATGTCAAAGAGCGCCGAGGCGATCGACATCGAAGAGGCGGCCAAGCTCCACCAGGTCTTCGCGTCGCCCTTGGTGTAACACTCCGCCAACAACTTCTGGAAGTTGAAGCCCTCGATCAGCATCACGACGACGGCCAGGCGAGCATCCCGTGTTGCGATAGGGCCGTCCTTGTGCGTGTTCTTGAAGTGCTCCCACGCATGCGCCAGATCGCTGGACTGTGCGGCCTTGAAGGCCTCGGGCGACGCCTCGAGGAACGCCCGCGCGCTGCGCAACCGCTGCAGGATGGCTTCCGACGCAACCTTCTGGTCCTTCGCCTGCTGCACGATCAGCTTGAGCGAATCGGCCGGCGTCACGAAAGCCCGCACGGCAAACACGTGCTGAATGATCTTCTCGCTGACGAATTCGGCCATGCCGTTGACCTTGAACTGCCGGAAGACAAATTCCCCCACTGTTATCGCGACCTTGTCGGTACCGCGGGTGTTGATGTCATTGAGCTTGACCCCAAAAGCCCAACTGCCCTTCTCGCTGCTTGCGCTCGTGTTCGAGTTGGACACGCTGACGGCCTTCTTGAAGGTGTCAGCGAAGCCCTTCAGCGTCTTCGTCAAATAGCCCTCAACAGTCAGCGCGTCCGCCACCGTCCGCTTGGCCTTGTGTTCGTCGGCTTCCTTCAGCGCGTGGCTAATCGAGGCCATGCCTTCATGCTGATTTAGCGCAATTGCTCGCCAAACGATGTTCTGCTTGAGGTCCCCCTGGGTCTGCGCGACCCATTGGGCCAACTTCTTGGCGCCCGATTTGGATGAGTTGATACCGAAGATGGCGTTGCCGATCACGTCCTCGAACGTCACCCCGTCGACAATGTTGTTCGGCCGGAAGTCCTCAAGGGCATCGACGAACAGCGGGGCTTCAAGCCAAGCGATCAGTCCCTGGGTGCGCTCGTCAATGAGAGCATCGGCTTTTGCCAGCAGCGCCGACCATGCACCACGGAACTGCTTGATCGCGTCGCGGTCAAGGTGGTCCTCGTAGCTATCCCAGGAGCGAGTAAGGCCATCTTTCTTTGCCTTGGCCAAGTTCGTCGTGCGCGCCGCCTTCAGATCGCTGCGATGCTGATCGATCTTGGCGTATTCAGCCTGCATCGCAGCGGGATCGCTGCTGTACTGGTTGATGATCGCAGTTCGGTCCCGCTTGTAAGTCTTTTCGTCGATCTGGTTCGCTTTGAACTTCTCGTCGAGTTCGTAAAGCGGCTTGCCCAGGTCAGAAGGATTGCCCTTCGCATAGCGCATGACCGCTCTTGTGCGAATTGAGGACTCCTCGAAGTCGGGCATCTGCGCCGTATTTTTCGCGAGTCGGTCGTACCCGTCGTTTATTTGCCGCTCGAGCGCCTTGTGCACGGCATCGATCGCATTGAGTCCGCTGATCTCCAATTCGCGCTCGTCGCCGTACTGCTTGAGCCATCCCGCCGCATCGTTGCGATAGCCGTTCAACTCGTGCGCCATCCCAACCGCGTCCCAGAGGGCAAATACCTGTGGCGTGTGGTGTGAGCCGTCGCCCTTCTTCGCGCGAACTAGCATCGCCTTCACTGCCTGAGCGGCCTGCCCTTGGCGCTGGTGCCAAGGGTAACGCGTGCAAACCCGAGGTAGGCGCGCCGCGTCGAATGTTCCGTCCGGCTGGCTGAACACACCGGGGTTCGAGTCGTGCGGCAGCCAGGCGGTGCTGAAGGCCGTGGCGTACTCCAGCACGTCCTCCAGGGCAGCCGCGGTCGCCTCCACGCCGTGGCTGTGCCGCGTGCCCTTTGCCATCGCGGCCGGCTCGATCGCCTGCATGCGCGCGCTGCGCAGCTTGGCGTCAGTGGTATAGGTCTGGACCGTGTCCGCGCTCCACTTGTGCTCGGTGAAGGCGATCCAGGTCGTACCGCACTTCTCGGGCCGCTCGATCACTAGGTGATGCAGCCGCACGTTGCTGTGACCTTGCCGCGAGCACTGGACGGTAGGCTGCGGTTGGCTTGGCGCCATCATCACGTCGGGCGCCTTCACTAGGCACCCGTCCTCGGTCACCGAGTAGCACTCCCACAGATTGGCGCCGCGGACGTGCTTGGCGTAGAAGAGGTACACATAGCCGGTGCGCAGCGTGCGCAGGGCGTAGTGGAACTCGCTGCTCAGCTGGACGCTCTTCACGCGCTCGGCCGTGGCCCACGCGGGCAGCGTTTGCGACACCGATTTGGGCACCGGCACATAGCGCACCGGCAGGATCGGTAAACCCGCGGCATTGCAAACGTCACACAAGGAATTCGGCGCTTGGGTCATGTCGGTCGAGCTTCCAGCAATTCGCAATCACGGCGGACGATGTTCCACTCAGCCTCGCCGAGATCTGCCACCAGTCCACCGTAGAAGTCATCAGGTTCACGGCGTTCCAGCAACTCGCGCACAAGCGGATGGGTGGCGAAGCGGGGATGCACGCTGAGCGCATGTTGAATGAATAGCGCCACGTCGCCCGGTTCGTTCCAGCCATGAGCGCGGGCGTCACGCAGGGCTTGCATCATTAGCTCGACCCGAGGTTCGCGCGCCAAGCGGTCTTCGTGCAAGGGCGCGATTTCACGCAAGACCTTGTTGAGCGCGGCGATGCCCAGGACATCAGACCACTGTTCGTCGGTCAGCAACAAGTCGAGGTCACCGGAGACGGCGGACGGCGTCAGCACGTCCAGTTCACCAACTGGATCCAACAGCCACCATGCCGCGGCCGCGCCGAGCAGCGCGGCCCGCTGCGCATCTTCCAGGAAACGCCACAGCCACCACCGCACCGCAGGATCATGCAGCCGCAGCAGCATGTCGCGACCCAGACGCCGCTGGACCATGTGCCGCCCAAGCACCATGGCCGCGCGGTCGGGGGACGCGTCCCGCCGGAGGACGAACCAACCGGCCACGACCCGGCCGCCCCCTTGGCGCAAACGCTCCGGCTGGACTTCGAGGAGGGCATGTTCGACGCTCAGACGCAGGAGCGCACTGTCGGCTGGTTGGTCAGGAGACAAGCCATACCAACGCGGACGCAGTGCCGCATCAACCTGGCCATGGGGAACCCGCACCTCGACGGCCGAACGCGCTTGCAGTGCCTCCAGCAGTCCGCCCTGCTCGGCCGTGCTGCCCACTGGCCGCGCATCCAGTGCCAGCCACAGTACTTCGGCCTTCGCTTCGGTCCACTCGCGATGGAGGCGGTCGGAGATCAGATCGACCTGTGTGTCCTGGGTCATGGGCCGCTCACGACAGCGCGACGGTGGCAGCCTGTGCCGCCTGGGCTGCACCCAGCGACTGCGCGCAGCCCTTCAATTCGGCTTTCGGCAGCGTCAGGCTCGTATCGGCACTCGCCGCCCCGGTCAGTTCCTTCATCGCGGCCTTGAAACCCGCCGGCCCTGCCGACGTCAACGTGATGCCGCTGCTGTCGATGCGCAGCGAGCTGCCGCCGCCGTTGAGCAGCACGTGTTCGGGCGCGCCGACCTTGACCGCATCCGCGGTTGACGTGACCGTCAGGCCTTTGTCGGCCGCCAACTTCATCGTCGCGCTGTTGGCCTGCAGGTTGAACGAGCCCGTCGCGGCATGCAGCTTGATGCCCGTCTCGGTCGGTCCCTCCTGCGCGGCCTGGCCCTGCGTGGCCCACACGATCCCTTGCGCCGCCACGGTCGCATGGTGCCGCTGGACCGTGATGGTGATGTGCTCGGCCGCGGTCCATCCCGTCGTGCCGCCGGACACGCCGACGTGGCTGCCACCGGTGAGCCAGGCGACGCCCGCAGGCGCGGCCATCAGCAGGTCCGGTCGCAGAAAGCTGGCATAGGTGCCCAGACCACCTTCGTTGCCCGACCCGCCCGTCTTGCCGTCGAGGCTGTCGTACAGGCTCTGGTGCGCCTCGAACACCGGCAGCTTCGCCGGCTCCGGCTCGTCCTTGAGCTTCGCCTCGTGCGCCTGTGCCGTCTCGGCCAGCGTCACTCCCAAAGTGCGCAGGCTCTGCAGCACGGCACGCGGCTCGCGCGTGTCCATCTGCTCGGCCGCATCGGTGCTGGCCGGCCGGCCATGCGCGCTGAGCAGCAGGCCGCCACCAGCGCGCACGGCACCATAGGCCTGCGTTGAAAGGTCGATGCCATGGCCGCGGGGCTGCAACAACAGGTTGTCCTGCTGGTGACGCAGCCGGCCCAGCTGCAGCCGCGTCGTCGCAGTGGTGGTCGACACCTCGATCCGGTTGCTGCCCGGCGTGTTGTCGTTCACGAGTTGGTTGGCACCGCCGCCGCCATCGGCGCTCGAGGCCAGCGCCTGGCTCTTGTAGCCTTCGAGCGCGGCCGGGTGGTTGTGGCCGACTTGGTCGCCACGGGCCTGTTGCCCCGGGAACCACTGCGGCGCGTTGCCGGTGGCGCCGCCCTGGCCGCCCATGACCTGGTTGCCCTGCCCGTCCGCACCGCCGTTGGCAGCGCCGGTGCCGATGCCGTTGTGCACGCCGCCCAGCACGACCGGACGCTCGGCGTCTCCGCGGACATAGCCGACCACGACTTCCTGGCCGACACGGGGCGTGAAGTTGCTGCCCCAATTCGCCCCGGCCTGCATTTCGGCGACCGGCACCCAGGTCGACGAGGCCTCGGAGGCGGGCGCGTTGTCGCCTTGCGGCAGCGTCAGCCCGTGACTGGCGGTCCCACCGCGCTGCCAGTGGTGCTGGAGCTTCACGCGGTGGTCGCGGTCGGTGTGGATCGGCCCGGAGCCGACCACGATCGCGGTCTGTGCCCCGTGCACGGTCGGCCGCGCATGCAGGCCCGCCGCACTAGCCGGCGCACGTACCGGCAGTGCCAGGCGCTGTGCGGTGATCTCGACTGCATACAGCGGTTCGGCGCTGGCGTTGGCGCGTCGCCCACGGGTGTCGTCGGGCACCTCGGCCCAAGCCGGCAAGTCGCCCAGCGATTGGCACAGGTGCGCCTGCATGTCCGCACTGAAGTTGCTGCGCGCCCGGTGCACCAGCGCCGTCGCGACGAACGGTCCCCGCTCGTCCGCGGGCGCGTTCGGCACCTCGAACTTGCGCAGCGGCTGCAGACTGCGCACCGTCGCGCGCCCCGCCCATTGTTCGGAGGCCTGCTGCAAGGCCTCCAGCCAGCGTTGGGCCAGCCGTTCACCCTGCGCCTGGGTCTCGTAGGCGTAGGCACCGGGCACGTCGTGGATCGGCAGGTCGGCCGCGTTCGGCGCGATGGCACTCACTGGACGCGCATCGCAACCGCGGTAGTCGTGGCTCGCGAGATCGATCGCGTCCGACGCCAGTTCGCCTCTCTGCGACCAGCGCTGCATGGCGTCCTCGTCAAAGCTCGCAGAGTGGGAACGCGCCAACCGGATCTGCGGCTGCTGCGCCGGCGCGAACCCGCCGTTGTGGTCGGCGATCACCACCGTGTGCGACCCCAGCCCAGGCGATGCGGGATCGCCCTCGTGCTCGACCCACAGGAACAGCCCTTCTTCCGACAGCAGCCGCGCGACGAAATGCCAATCCGATTCCGCGTGCTGCGCGCAGACCGAGCGACGCGGATAGGTCTTCGGATCGGCCAGGTCCCAGCGCCATTTCGGCGCTAGCTTACCCTGGCCGTCATAGCGATGGAACACTGCCTCGACGATCTGGACGACCGTCATGTCCTGGAACAGGAAGCTGTCCTGGCGCCACCGCAGGAACGCGATCCAGGGCTCGGCGATCAGCTCGTAGCGGGCGAGCCCACCATCGGAGCCCAGTAGCGCGAAGTCGACGACCAAGCCGTGGAACGGCCGCAACTCGCTGCGGCTGTCGGCGGTGAGCCACTGCAGCAGGACCGGTTGGCCGAGCAGGTCGTTCGGTGTGATGTCGCAACGCTGGGAGAGCACCGTCAAGCGTTGCCGCATGCCGATGTAGTCGACGTCGGCCTCGGTGCCCTCGCCCTCGAGATGGCAAGGCAACGGGCCGATGCCCTCCAGCACCTCGGCGCGCTCAGCCAGCAATTCGTTTGCGCCTAACGTGCTGTGCAGCACCAGCAGGCGATCCTGCTGGGTAATGTCCGTGACGCCCACAAGCGCGCTCAGCGCCTGCTGCGCCAAATCTTTTTGCATCGGCTCCCTCATTGGCGTATGACCCCGCACGCCGGCCGTCGGACGACGAGAGTCTCCCAGTCAGGAGTGTGCCAGCGGACCAATGGCATTGAGGCTAACGCTATCCCCCCAGTCTCAGGGACAGGTGGTAAGGCAATGTTTCCTGAGGCTCTTTCGGAGTCCAGCCGCTGCTATCGTTCGCGCCGCTGACGTTACACATCACAAGAACGCCCACGCGCGCAAGAGGAGGTTCCATGCTTTCGATCCCGCGGCTCGATGCCGACGCCGTCGCCGCCCTGGCCGACGCGCTGCTCGGCCCTGGCCAGCGCGAGCGACTGCTACAACTGGAAGTCCCGCTCGAGGACAGCGCCGTGCTGGTCCCCGAACGCGCCCGGGTGGTCGAGGAAGTCAACCAGTGCTTCTCGATCGAGATCGATGCGGTCTCGCTGCATGCCGACCCCGACCTGCAGAGCCTGCTGGGAAAGGAAGCCACGCTGCGCCTGTTGATTGCCGACGGCAGCCGCCGGCCCTGGCACGGCCTGGTCTTCGAGGTCGCCCGGCTGGGCAGCGACGGCGGCCATGCCCGGCACCGCCTCGTGATGCGCCCCTGGCTGAGCCTGCTCGGCCTGCGTCGCGACAACTTCCTGTTCCAGGACCTTGACGTGCTGGGCATCGTCGCCGACGTGTTCAAGGACTACCCGCAGGCCCAGTTCCGCGTCGACGTGAACGCGTCGCTGCGCAAGCGCAGCAGTTGCGCCCAGCACAATGAAACCGACTTCGCCTTCGTGACCCGCTTGTTGGGAGAAGAAGGCCTGTCGTACCACTTCGAACACCTCTCCGACGACGAAGCGTCGAAGGAGACGAGCGGCAAGGCGCATCACCGGCTCGTGATCACGGACCCGCTGGCCCGGCGCGCCGACCTCGGCAGCGTGCGCTTCGCGCAGTCGCGCGACAGCGCCAGCCGCTTCGACCTGGACCGGGTCGACACGCTGACGCACTTCAGCCTGCGGGGCCGGGCCGGCCCAAGCACCGTCACCGTCGGGTCCTGGAACTACAAGCACTTGCGCGGTGCGCAGGGCCTGGCGAACAGTGCCCTGCCGCGCGGCGAACTGCCGCGTCTGGAAACCTATGACGGCGGCGGCGCCTACCGTTACGACGACGAGGCGCATGCCGCTCGCGCCGCGGCCATCGAGCTGGAGCGGGCCGAGCAGCACTACCTGCGCGGCGAGGCCCAAGGCAGCGTGCGCCGGCTGATCCCCGGCGCCGAGTTCTCGCTGGTCGAGCACGCCAGCGGCAACGGCCGATATGCGGTGCTGCGGGTGACGCACGAGGTCTGCAACAACCTCGGCTCCCAGGCCGCCCGGCTGCTGGAGCAGCACGAACTGGCCAAGGGCAGCTATCGTTGCCGCACGCTGCTGCAGCCCGCCCAGGTGCCGGTGCGCCCGGAGTTCAAGCGCGCCCCCACCGTCGCCGGGAGCCAAACCGCGCTGATCGTGGGGCTGGCGGGCGAACCGCTCACCACGGAGCGCGACCTCCGCGTGAAACTCCAACGCCATTGGCAGCGCGGCGAGAACCCCAATCCCGGCGGCCTGCCGCACGATGCCACCAGCCCCGACACGCGCGGCAACGCACCCGGCAATGAAGCCAGCGGCACCTGGACTCGGACGATGCAGCGGGCCGCCGGCGCGAACTTCGGCATGCCCTTCCCACCACGCCACGCTGCCGAGGTGTTGGTGGACCATCTGGATGGCCACATCGATCGCCCGCTGGTCGTCGGCCAGTTGCACAACCAGCAGGATCGGCCGCCGTTTGCCGCCGGCGAAGGCACTGAGGTCAACCACCCAGGCGTGATCGCGGGCGTGCACAGCCCCACGCTCGATCGCTCGGGCTACAACGAATGGGTGCTGGACGATCACCAGGGACAGCTGCGGATGCGCCTGCTGTGCAGCTACACCGCGGCCGAGATGGGCCTGGGCCACCTGATCCGGCAATCGGCCGCCGATGGCCAGCGCGGCGCGGCGCGCGGGCAAGGCCTGGAACTCGGTACCCAGGGCTGGGGCAGCTACCGGGCCTGGCAAGGCCTGCTGGTCAGCACCACTGTGCGCGAAGGACGCCACAACAGCGTCGCCTCGACGCAGATGGATGCGGCGGAAGCGCTGGGCCTGCTCCAAGGCGCGCAAGACCTCGGCAAGCGGCTCAACGATGCCGCCAAGCCGGTACAGGCCAAAGCCCTCGATGCCCATGAACCGGGGCAGACAATGCCGAACCTGATCAAGAGCCTGGATCCGAAGCAGGACGGCAAGTACCCTGGGCCGGTGAACGGGCAGGAAGCCAGGAAGGCCGACGCCCAAGGCCAGTTGACCGATCCGGTCGAGCGGCCGGCCACGCCCACAGCCGTCTTCGACTCCTCGAGCGCGTTGGCCGCCGTCAGCGAAGCTGGCATCGCCAGCATGGCCGCGCAGGACCAGGTTTGGGTCAGCCAGAGCGATTGGCACGAGACCGCCGGCCGCACCGCGAGCCTCGTCGCGGGGCAGACGGCCAGTTGGTATGCCTGCGACAACGGCATCCAGTTGAAGGCGGCGCACGGGCCGGTGAGCCTGCGCGCCCACACCGACGAACTGCGCCTCTTCGCCGACAAGGACGTTCAGATCGTCAGCGTCAACGACGAGATCACGATCACCGCGCAGACGCGCGTCGAGTTCACTGGCGGCAACAGCCAGGTGGTGCTCGATGGCGGCAACATCGACTTCAAGACGCCTGGCACCTTCCGCGTGCTCGCCGCAAGCCACAACTGGGATTCGGCCGCCAAGGGCAGCGCCGAGATCGAGCGCCTGCCCGACACCACGGTCAAGCTGTACGACGAGGCCTTTGCGCTGCTGGACCCGCTGGGCAAGCCGCTGACCGGCATCCCGTTCAAGATCACGGCGTCTGACGGCTTCCAGGCCGGCGCGAGTTCGGACGACGGACAGACCACACGCGTGTCCACCCGGGCGGCGGAACAGTTGACCTTCGAGTTGCGCTGGCACCAGCTCGAGACCTGACCGGGCACCCGTCCCCTCTCCTTTCGAACCCGCGAGCACCGTGACCGACCCCACTCTCGTCAAGGCCCCGACCAACACCACCCAGGGCTCATGCGTCGACGTGAAATGCGACTGCAATGTCATGTGGTCCATGGCGCAGCAGTTCGCGTACTTGCGCTTGAGCGACGAGACGGGGCCGTTCAAGGCCACGCTCATCAAGAACTTCGCGGTCCGTGCACGCCGGATTTCCGGGACCTATGCCCGCTTCTACCTTGAGACGGAAGAAGGCGGCGACCCTTCCAAGAAGGGTCGCTACTACTGGATGGCGCTGGGCGCTTTCGCCAGCAAGACGGTCGCGTGCACGCTCGAACTGAAGCGGATCCGCCTGCAGGCCGCCGTGCTGTCGGAGAAGACCAAGAACGGCCTCGGCAAGGGCAATTTTTGGCTGTTCTGCGACATCAGCGGCTGGCACTGGTACTACAACAAGCACCCGGAGTCGTTCGACACCTGCATCGAGAACCGCAACGCGAGCAACTACGTGCCCGCGGTGAAGTCGCAGGTGGCCAAGTTGCCGTGGAGCGGCGAGGCCTTGCCGGTGATCAAGCAACTGGCCGTCTCACCCTACATTCGGCAGGGCTTCGCGAAGGTCAAGGAATTCGAGAAGGAGACGCAGCCCAAGCGGCGCCGCCAGATCCAATACGACCATTTGATCGCGATTGCCAACCACGAACAGGGCGTCATCCTGCAGCCGCTGATCTACCAGGATCCCGATTTCGCCTGGTGGGTCGCCAGCCAGCGCAGCGCATGGATCAACTGGGCGACGCCGGACCTCGAACTGGTGTTCACCAACGCCTGCAGCGAGGACAAGGCCGAGCTGAAGTCGAAGGCGCCGGACGACACGGTGCTGGAGGACTTCACGAGCCGGATGAAGTGGATCACCAAGGCCGCCGACATGTTCCACGACCTCATGTACAAGAAGCAGGCGTTCATGGAAGGCGAGATCGCGACCATGGCCGGTTGGGCCACCCTGCCCGACGACTGAAGCAATGCGTCTTCTTGCCGTTCTCGCCGCCCTGGCGCTCGTCCTCGCCGCCTGCAGTGACCGTTCTTCTCAGCCCACGACCATGAACCCAACCCAGCCGCCTCGCGTCACCCTCAAGGTGGGAGAGATGGGGCCCGACTTTGCGAAGCGCTTTGCGCCGATCAAGGTCCAGCACCAGCCCGCCGGTATCGATTTCTACAGCGCCGACTGGGATCGTCCACCGCATGCGGAGGTGGTGCTGGAACACGGGGCGAACTCGTTGACGATCCCGCATGCGATCGGTCTCCAGGGCCAGCAGGATCTCGGCGCCGAGCAGAACGAGGGGCTGCATGAGTTCGCGATCTATGCCGCACTGTCGGAGGCCAAGCTGATTGGCCACGACGAGGCGCGGCTCGCGATGTACGGCCTGCTGCGCAAGATCACCGGCCAGGGCTGGAAACCGCTGACCGATCCCAGCTCGCCGCGGCTGACGGGCAAGCAGCGCCTGGACTACGCGCTGGGCAGCAGCAAGTACATCGGCCTCGATGTCGCCTACGTGCCGACGCTGGACGAGTGGATGCGCATCGAGAGCCGCACGCCGTGGACCTTCGAGGCGAACGGGCTGTTCCTCGAGGTGAGCTTCCAGCGCGAGCCGACGTTGACCGATCCGGCAAAGCCGGGCGCCTACCTGGTGACGCTCAACGTGAAGTCGCAGGTGGAGTACTTCCGTGGGTTTGTCGACGGCGCGGACCGGCCGCGCTGGAAGGCCGTCGTGCCGGCCCTGCTCAAGCAGGCCGCCGAGACGCGTGCGCACAAGGAAGCGGAACTGAAGGCCAAAGGCATTCCGGTCGACGAGAGCTACAGCGACCCTTCGCCCGGGCCGTTGTCCTGATCGTGGCCGCAGCCTCGATGTCCAGGCGACCCCAATCCACCAACAGCACGCGACGATGACTGCCCGCGCCAAATGGAAGGTGCACCTCGGTGAGATCGATGGTGTCACGCAGTTCGGCCGCGCCCGGCTCCCCATCGGCCTGCGAGTGATCGGTCGGGTGACGAAGGGCGCGCAATTCGGCGCCCTGGCGACCAACGACGAGGGCCAGTTTTTTCAGGTCAACGGCGACCACCTGCAGCCCTTGTGCAAGTCGCAGCTACACCTTGCGGTCAAAGCCGCCCGCGGACAGCGGCCGGCGCAGCAGTCAATTCGCTCGATCCGTTCGAAGCCCCAGACAACGGCCCCGCAGGTGATCATCAAGCGCCGGCGTAGCGTTGTAGGCCCTGAAGAGACACCAGGCAACAACGGGTAGTGGCCGCGTCTCTAACCGGCCCGCGCGAACGATGCCGGCGGCGGGCGATTCAATCGCCGCTCCTACCGAGCGATCTCGCCAAGCGGAAGCCCACATAGCTCTCCCGAAACCGGCCGTCCATCGATCCATGTAGCCGTGGGTCCATGGACTTGACCCGATAAGACCAGGCACCGCCTTTGTAGATGTAGGTCATGCAGGTCTGACTACCGCGCACCCGAGTGGGAAAGCGATTCGACACCCATTCGCTCACATTGCCCACCATGTCGTGCACCCCCCAGCGATTGGGCTTGAATGATGCAACTGGTGCGGTTTGCTTGTTGTCCCACTTGCTGCCACACCCATCGCAGTTCGTCTTGTTCTTGCCGATGCGGTCGCCCCAGTCGAACGTCGTTGTCGCGCCGGCCAGCGCCGCATACTCCCATTCATCGGCGGTAGGCAGTCGGTATGTCTTGCCCGTCTTGCGATTCAACCAAGCGATGTACTGCTGGACATCTTCCCAACTGACATGGATGACGGGACGCTGACCTCGCCCCCAGCCTTCATCGAAGGGATATTGGCAACTCTCGTTCTCATTGCACGGTGGATGTACCGGTCGATTGAGAAAGGCCCAGTCGGACCTTTCACTAACGCATCCCCCATCCTCGATGCATGCATCCCAATCAGCGAACGTGACCTCGGTTGCGCCAAGTTCGAACGACGCAATCGTCACTTCCCGCTGGACGTACTCGTGCTCAGGACATATCGCGCCGTTGGTGGGGCACGTGAGCAACGTGATCCTGCCTTCAGGGATCGACACCATCTTGGGCGCGAGTGCTTCAGCCGTGGCCGCCGAAGGGGAAAGCAACATCGCAGCAGAGGAAATGGCAAACAGTCTGTTCAATAGTTTCATGTCGGACGACGAAATTCCACCAAGAGCTTAACGATTTCCGCAAACCCTTCGCAATTCAACACCATCACCGCGAAATAGCGGCGCCAGTTTCTCATGGACGGTGACTAGCGCATCGATTGCGCCGCCAATCTTGAATAGCAGCCTCTCCTTCAATGGCTTCTTTTCCAGAAGCTGCTCATCAAGCCGGAACTCGTCGACATGGTACAAAACCATCCCTCCGCCATCGATGGGCTCATCGATGAAAGCCGAGGTCTTTCGCTCCCAGCAATCAAAGGTCGCGGTGAATGTGAGGAACCAGTAGTTCTTGTGCATCCTGTCGTGGTCGTCGATGTAGACGGCAGGATTTATCTGTAGATTAGGAATATCGTGGGAAATTAACGCCTCCCGGATCTTGCTATCCACCACGACATTGAAGCCTTCGAACAGGACCGGGCCAATCTTTTCCTTTATCTTCTTGAGTCGATTGCGGTCTCGCCAAGCATTACAAAAAACGAACGGCGGAGATCCAACCGGCTGCCATGCATAGTCGTAGTCGCGGAGTGATGTGACGTCGTCCGCCTTAAGACTGGGGATGTTCTGCCCATCGGTCGTTGGTCATCGAATGAAATAGTATTCGGAATCGGATTTCCTCATCGCCACACTAACGTCGATTCTGGTAAATGACCAACGAAAGAATCAAGTCCCTGCCCTGTCGGGGAGGTAGTGGCACTATTTTCCGTAATCGCTGACTCTTATGTACTCTGCACCATTTTTCCCTTGCTCACCGAAGATCTTTGCCAAGACCGATTGATGGGCCGTTATATAAGCACTCAACACACCACCCATCTTGAACAGCAGGCGCTTTTCAAGAGGGGTTGAATCAAGAATATCCTTGTTTAGCGCAAATTCATACACCAAGAAATATTCTTCACCGCCAAGTTGAATAGTTGGGCCATCGCGTTCATAGTCGGACGCCTCTCTATCCCAGCAGTCGAGAACCTCTGTAAAGGTCAAGAACCATCGATCCTCGTGCCATCTATCTTGGTCGTCGATGTATATGGATGGAAAGATGTGAACAGCAGGAAGCTCAAGATCCAAAAGCTTTTCACGAACCTTGTCCTGCACAACCAGATTGTTTCCACAAAAGAGAACATCTGGTGCTGTCGTCCGGATTCCCTTTGCCCGATTCTCGTCCTTCCAGCCGTTGTGGAACTTGAGCGGAGGGGTTCCAATAGTCTGAGCTTCAAACTCGTAGTTTCGATTCGCCGTCGACGGATCTGGCGTTAGGAACGGTAAATCCCGACGATTCTTCGGCTTTCTTATGAAGTAATACTCATCTTCGTACATATTATTTCCCTATCGTCAGCTTGTACCACTGCTTTCGTTCATAGGTAATATTTTCTGGGGTTTGCCCCTTCACGCTCCGACCCAAGTGATTTCGCTCCACCCCACACGGTCGACGTGCGCTGTGGTTCGTGGTCGAGGTCGCGCCCGAACACCCAATTGAACTTTTTGGTTGGAAATGTGCGTAAACAGAGGTCAGGGGTGCTTCACCAGGCTGGCGCTGAATCAACTTGAGAATCCACTGACTCAGCCCATCCAATTGCTCCCGGACGTAAAGTCTCGCCGCTTTTTCTTTCGCACCGCCTAGATAACCAGGGCATTCCTTCGTCAGCCCGAGCTTCATCTCCATCAAAAAACCAGCAACAATTTCATGATACTCGGGCGGATGATCATCATCCCAATACCCGGTCGGATCTAGCACGGCCGGAGTCCTATGGTCTCCGCGATGAGGCTGCACACCAAGATGGCAGGCACCCTGAAGCGTAGATGGAAGAAAAACGAGATTTCCAAGCAGATTGATGTTGTACCCGAATCTCTTGATTTTATTTCCCAACCCCGACTTCTTCATTCCCGTCGCTGAAATGACGTGATGGGCCTGCATCGCTATGTTGTGATGAATTGGATGCTCGGGGAACTCTGAGACTTTCTCGGTTATACGTTTCAGGTACCCCCGGTCTTTCGTTACGCGCCCCTCGCGATAGGTTTCTTCACTTTCACGCTTCGCCGAAGATGCCTTCTTTCCCTCTTCGCTCTTTGCCCTAGTCGTGGTTTTCCTACGAGGCTTGGGTTTGTTAGGTTTTCTACCGGCCATGGCTCTATATCTGCAATTGTTCGAAGACGCACACAACTTTCCTAGTCGTACACGACCATACCCAACCGCCCACGAGGCGTCGTGTGCTCAGTGCTACCGCACAAGCGACATCGCGAGTCACGCTTCACCAATTCGCGTTTAGCGCTCAAGGTCTGCTTGGTCTGACCTTTGACGACTGTGCCCCGCGTCCGAACACCACGAAGCTTTCGTGCCAGTTGCTCCATGCGCTTAGACACGTCGAAGAAGTCCTCAATCATGCGAACGTATGCCTCGACAGCGAGCTGCGCCTTCTTGATGCGCCTGGCTACGGATGTTGCCCTCGCGCTTGCCGCCAACAAACGAGCACTCAAAGTCGAGACCCGCACCGCCACCCCCGTGCCAGCCGTGAGGAACGCGCACACGATGGTCAGCAGCACCTCCAGCAGCACCTGAATGCCGAATTTGCTCGACGTGTAGAGGTAGAAATTCGGCGGCACGGCTTCGATCATCAGCGAGAGATACACCACATAGTTCAAGGCGGTGTCGTGGTCGGCGATCAGTTCAAGTGCTAGCTGAAATCCTTCACTGCCGTTCATCGACCTCGCCAGTTGAGGGTCGATGTCCATCAGCACCGTGTCTACAAAATGCTGAATGCCTTTGACGTCGCTCTCGCTTACCAAGTTGGGCAGGTCGAGGATCTCGTTGCGGTACTTATAGAGCTTGGCAGCACGATCGGCAGACTCCATCGCGCTGTCAACAGCCTCGACGACAGCCTTTGATGCTTCGTCCAGGCGCCGCTTGCCATAGCCCACGGCCTGATCGAACTTCTTCTCACCCAAAGCCTCCCACCACGCCCAGTTGCCCAACGTTTCCTCGCTGTGGTCAACAAGATCCTCTGCCTCATGGAAGGTGTCCACCAAGGTTGACCACTCCTCAGCGGAATAGACGACCATCGTGTCGACAACCTTGCCACCGAAGTGTTTGACCTTCTCGCCCACCTGCACCCATGTCTCCTTGTCAAAGAGATCACCGATGCTCTTGCCCCAGTCGCCGCTGCCGTCCACAGCGCCCTTGCCTAGTGCATTCGCCACGGCGTTGAGGTGATCAGCATCCCATTGCTGTTGGAATTCCTCCATGTCGTCCAGCAACTGGAGGTAGGCAGCGTGCAGCACTTGGATGATTTCTTCGCGGTCCTCCGAAATCTCCTGTTCTGAATAGGCACTGCCAGCGATGGCCATGACATCGCCATCCTTGCTGGCCAGCACTTTGAGAGGTTCGGTGTTCTTCGACTGGACCATTCTTGTGTCTCAACTCTTGCTGATCGCCAGGCCTTCTGCCACGGTCTTCCCGTTCATCTTGAGCCGGGCATCCTCCAATGGCCAAGGCGTGTTCCAGGCATCGTCGTAGTACGACTCGAGCTTGACCCAGGTGGTCTCGGCCTTCGGCAGTACCGGCAGCACGTAGTCCTCGCTACTAGCCCCGGAGAAGCTCTTCGATGCGGCGTGCACGGTAATCTTCCCCGGGCATTCCGTCTGAATGCCGCTCCCCGAAATCACCATGCGCGCTCCGCCCGCGGTCTGTACGGTGATCTTCTTCGCCGCGGCCCAGTCGACATGGGCCGCAACGCTCATCACGTTGACCAACCCTCGGCCGGCGATCTGCATCTGGTCGTCCTGGGCCTGGACATTCACATCGCCCTTGCCGGCGATCAGCGTAATGCCCGTTCCTGCAGCCTGCTCGCCAGCCTTGACGGCACCGGCCAGCACCCCGATCGATTGCCCCGTGTGCAAGCGGGCGGTACCGTTGATGGCCCGGCTACCGTCCCTGCCGGCCCCGAGGTGAATGCTCTGCTGGGCGCCGAGCACGATGTCCTTGCCGGCCACTAGCGCCAAGCCGCCCTTAGCGACGACACCCACGATGGGAGCACCCGGGTGCGGCAGCCTTCCATTGGCCACGGCGGTTACCTTGTTGTCCGCATCGGACACCGCCTCGGCAAAGCCGCTGGCGCTGACCATGCCGTCGACGACGGTCTTTAGGGCTTGCAGCATCGGCGCCTTGTCGCCAGCAGCCATGGCGGTGCCGAGCCGAACAGTCTGATGGGTACCGGCGACTTCATCGAAGCATTGGGCGAGCTGCAGCATCTGCTGCACCAGCGCCTGGCCGGCCCCGTTGCTGCCAGCAGGTTCGTTGGGCGCGGCCGAGTAGGTGCTGAAAAGCAGGCCCTGCTTGCTACGCAGCGCACCGCTCGCAGTGGTGCTGGCCTCCCAGCCTAGCCCGCGGAAACTTCCGCGGTAGTTGTCTTGCTGGTGCACTAGGTGGCCCATACGCAACCAACTGGCGTGCTGGGTTGTCCCGAACTCGACGCGAAGCTGCTGGTCCTGATCGTCGAAGGCGAGCTGGGTGAAGCCATCGCCACCGAACTCCTTGCCGCGGATGCCGCTGATGCCGGCAGCGTTGCGATGATCCTGCGCCGCGCCGCCGTGCCATACAGGTGCATTGCCGATGCCGACGAGGTTGCCCTGACCACTGGGCCGCGCGTCGTTGGCGAGCTTGAACACACCCTGGTCACCGGCCACGGCCGGCGCATCGCCGCCAGGCGTAGGGTCAATGCCACCTTCGCCGCGGCCGGTGTGGATGGTGCCGCGGACATAAGGTCGCTCTGGGTGGCCGTCGATGAAGCCGATCAGTGCGCGTTGGCCGATCCGCGGCACAAACTGTGCGCCTCCCAGTGCGTGGGCGGCCACCTGGCTCACCGGCAGCCAGCAGCTCAACCGGTCATCTGGCCGCTGGCCGCGCTGCCAGTCGAAACAGACGCGGACCCGGCCGAGGGCATCGCGATAGATCTCGTCGGCGCCGCTGGCCTGGGTCTGGCCATCAGGGCCAACAACGACGGCGGCATCGAGCTCGAGCAGCGCAGGCGCAGGCGGTGTCTCGGGGCGCCAAGGGATCTTGGTATCGAGGGCTTCGAAGGCATTGGCGTAGCCGCTGGCCTCCATTTCCTTGATCAAGGCCTCATCAAGCGGATCGATCGCCGCTGCATCGGCCATCGCGGCCACCAACTCGGGCCCTGCCTCGTGGGCATGCTGGGCGACCGCTCGCAAGAGCGCCGCCGGCAGATTGTTCATCCCCACATGGACGATGCGCGTCAGCAGTAGCTTGGGCAGGTCGGCTCCCTGGCCTGAGATACCCAGCAGATCGTGCTGCCCCCGCACGCGGATGACTGTGCCGGCACGCGCGGAGCGCAGCGTGCTGCGGCCGAAGCACCGCTCTTCGCGGCAATCCAGCGCATCACGGCGGATGCCGGCGTAGTGTTCGGCGGCTGCGCTGTCACTGAAGGCATCGTGTCCGGCGTCGAAGTAGTCCTCGAACTGCAGGTTGGTCGGCGATCGCGCCGGCTGGCTGCCAGCCAGGATGGTCTTGCTCTCGTGATGCCAGCCGACGATCGTCGTCACGGAGGACTGCAGCCGGCTCGAGCGCCCGATCACCTGGATGGTGTCGCGTTCATGCTCGCTCGAAGCACGCTGGATCTCGATGCCGTTGTTCTGCTCGCTGGTCGGATCCTCGGGGTTGCTCGCCGTATCACTGACGATGCGCATCGCATGCTTGCACGGCGCTTCGTCGTCTTCCTGATAGAAGTGGCTCAGACCTTCGCGGGCCAGTTCGCGCGAGAGCACCTGCCAGTCGGTTTCACGGTACTGCACCCGATAGGGATAGATGCCGCCATGGTTGCCGCGAGCCAGGAAGTCGGGAACGTCGGCAGCGAACTTCCAACCGCCGATGGCGCTGAGCGGAGTCAGCAGATCGCCCACGATGGTTTGCAGGGTCTGGTCCTGCCAGACCTGGCTTCCGCGCCGGCGGGTCAGGTTCCATGTGAACGGCACCACCGTGAGCTCGTAGCGCACGAGTTGCCCATCCAGCAGGACGTGCCGTTTGACGGCCCGGATCATGCCGGTCCGGAAGCAGAAGCTGCCGTCGGCCAGCGTGGTGCGCAGTCGGAGGTGGCGGCGCAGCAGGTCGCTGATCGGAATCGCCTCGGTACCGAGGGCGACGATGCGAAGGTCGTAGTGCGCGTCCACGGCCTCGTGCATCACCCACGCTTCGACCCCGAGACCGTTGAGCGGGTCGGAGGCGTCGTCAGCGTCCAGCCCCTGAAGGTGGTACAGGCGCTGCTCGGTATCCGGCAGGAGGCCCGCCGCAACACCTAACGTTTGGGCAATCCGTTCCCACACATCGGACCGATTCATGCCACGCCCCTCCTCTGGATTTTGTGTCTTCGGCGAGAAAGCAGTGTATTCAAGCGGTGCCCTTCGAGCGCCATCGCGAACCGCGTGCCCCCCTGAACCGAGGCCGGCAGTTTGCGACCGCGTGTAACAACGCAACACTTGGGCGGGATGCGACGCCGTGCGCGCCTAGCGCATCATCCGCAGCGCACCGCTGGAACCGAAAGTAGTTCAGCGTGGCCAGTGCTTTGAGGTGGGCGAGCGGGAAACACTTGCCCGAGATCTGCACATTGCGGGCACCAATCACCACGCAAGACCTTGCGGAGTGAAGTGCTCCAGTGGTGCCCCTCCGCACACCGCCACCACAATGATGTGGAACCGCCAGGGCATTCCGTCGACAAGCATTGGCCACCGTACCGCAGCGCCGCTCGCTTTGCTGCATCAATGCCAGTCCGTTGCCTCGCGGTGGAGCATTGCTTGCACCACCGGCCCGCAAAGATTTGAACGGCGCGCGCCCACCATTCGTGCCCTTCCGCACAGCGCATCTGGTACCTAGACTCATCGCCGCTCCAACCATCGGAAAGGCACGCGCCGCCGTTCAGGCGGGCCATATCTCGAAGCCGTTTGAGTTGCCGATCAGGATCTGTATGTCGCGCTGCTCGACCCACGTGACAGTACGGACAAGAGGCCGACGAGGGCTTGTGTCTCCAGGTGTGCCCGCTCTTGCATCGAAAGGAATAGGCAAATGAACTGCCGTGCCAGCTCAGGTTCATGCACTGCACGCCGAACAGTGCCGCACGTGCTTTCAGTTCTTGCAGCCGTTCTTGAGCCTTGCATGTGGGACAAGCTCTGAACGCTTCGACAAGGTAGCGGGGCGTAATCGTTACCGGGTGCCCATGGCTGCAAATGAATCGATGCCTTTCGCGCCACCCGTGAAAGCTTTCGTCCAGGCACCAAAGCCCGAGTTCGAACGCCCGCTGGCGGAGCGCCGGACTTTGGTCGAGAACAGGAAGAACCAACGAAGGAAGGGATCGATCCATTGCACGCAGCCTATGCACTTGCGGGATACAGCGTTATGAAGATGCAAACGACCGGCGCGGAACAGAAACTCCGCGAGTCATATTGGCTTTCTAGGTGTCCCTCAACTCCGGAAGGATCACCCCAAACGCATCCGCAACCACCTGCTGCCACCTCAAGGAGTTGAGCACGTGCATTCGCTCAAGGATCGGAGGACCACTGCCGATCAACTCATCCTCGACATTCACAACTTGGACATTTGTCTCGATTGCAAGGGGATCTTCGAGCATCACCAGACCACTGAGATCCATCACCCACGGCCACTGCAATCCAACTCTTTGTCGTAGGACGGTGGAGTGCCATAGTGTTCGCCCGCCAAGCGCCCAGCGTCCAGCATGCCTGGGGGGAAGCACTCTTAAAGAGTCGGTGATCAGGTGCTCGAAGCAGAGATCTCGCAACGCTCCAATTTGCATTCGGACGTCTGGCCAGGTCCTTACGTCCAAGTCCTTCGATATTCCGTGCTCGCTCGGCCCGGCTTTCACAATGTCGCTGTCGACGGAGTTGCCTACCTCTTCTCCGAGCAAACCCAACTGGAACGCCTTTAGCGCGGCGCTTTGTTTGTTTGGTGCTTCCATTCGCGAAATCGCCGAACGAAGAATCGCAGCGACGGTGTGCTGAGAGATGCCGAGGATCGTCGCCACCTCCCAGGTGGTCTTCCCGCGAATCGTCCACTGGAGGCACTCTCGCTCTCGGGTAGTCAGGACGAACCCGACTTGTGGGCTGCCTTCGACGTTACCGCAAGGGACGTGCTCCACTATCCTCGACGGCATCGTCGGAAACCACACTTCCTTCGTAGACGTCCCGAGGACCTTGAGGGCGGAGAGCCAAGCCGAGACCGTGGGTCCCATGAACTTCAGCAAAGTCATTCCGCATCACCGCTAAGGCCGACACAGAGAAGTCGATTGACCCAGCGCACTGCTTCCGCGTCTGCAATCGCTGCGCATTCCAAGCTATAAGCCGCGGAGCAACTTCGCCTCCGGTGCTCGGTGCTAGCCTGCTGCTGCCAGCAGCGCTGGAACGCAAAGCAAGGGCGAAGAGCCGTCGGTGCCAATGGCCTACGGCAGCGCACGCTCCTTGCAAGTCCGCATCGCACCAGATGATGGATGAGCCGAATTGCTAAGCTGCGCGCCCGCTGCTTCGTTGCTCTTTCCGCGTTCGCCGGCGGCGGGCAGGTTTTGCCCCGTTTCGCATCAATGGAAGACCGCTCCGCGCTGAGCGCGTCCACAGACTGAGCGCGTCCACGCTGTAGTTTTGCCAACATACTCCCGCTCCTACCCGTACTTCGCGACCCGCGTTGTCGTCCACGTTTCTGGTCACAGTTCAATTCAAGCGAAGCAAGTGGCTCAGCGCTAGCTGTTAGGCTGAACTATTGACAGAGACCGAGGGCAGTGATACAGCCCATCACCGAAACGAGACCATTTGGCTCAGGTAGTGTCAGAGCATCGTCAACCGGTGCAACACTCAAATGCCGATGCTTTGGGCGCTGGCGTCGAAGGCGATCAGTTCCACGCGTCTTCGAAATGCCCACTCCTCGTCTGGCTCAACTGTCAGCCACTCATTCACACTCGGATCTACAGAGAGGTACGCGATGAAGGCGGCGGCGTCCAATTCAACCAGCGCGGAGCCGAAAATGCCGGTCGATACAACGCCCCTCGTCCCTACCGACTTCCCTGGGTCGAGCATCTCCAGTTCTTCTTAGCTCACCATGGCGGACGAAAGGCTCCCGCCACCTGAGCAACACTCCCCGTCAGAGCGAGACCCGCGAGGAAGAGGAGATCCCGCACACTAGGCTGCCCCACCGCTGAGGCGGACGGCATGCGGTGTAGGACTACTGCCACCGACTCCCGCCAGTGGATCGGAGGTTTGTCGATCTATCCGGCAATCGATCGCGGTCTTGCTACAGGATTGCCGGGCGAGCAAAGATTCGTGCGCACAGCAACTATGAAATCAGCCCGTCCTGAATCGCCTTCAGTACAGCTTGATGCTTGCTATAGCACCCGAGCTTCTTCCTGGCGTTTGAGAGATGCAATGCGACAGTGCTCGTGCTGATGCCGAGAATCTGACCAACCTCCCAGGCAGTTTTCGACTCCCGGGTCCACTTCAGGCACTCCAGTTCGCGTCCCGTCAGCGAGTGGCCGGCCACTGGGTTCCCGGCGGCAGAAGCCCCGGCATCTCGCTGTAAACGCGATGCTGCTGCTTGAGCATGCACTGCAAAGTGCAGAAGGCCTGCTCGGAGCGCGGTCAGTTCCGCTCCCTCCGGCAGCGGCCGATCACGATTTACTCCGAAAGAGAACCGTTGATTCCCCGGAAGATCCAACGACACAGCCATTCCGGTTTGATAGCCGAAGGATGCCTGTTCGTCCCATAGGTCGGCAGTGCCGGATGCGACGTACAGCGATTGGTCGTAGGTAATGGTTTGGAACTTGTGCTCACGCAAAAACGTCATCACCGGGTCTCGCATGGTGAGCGCGAGGTCAGAGTAAGAGTTCTGGTAAGCCTCTGGCGGGTTACCCACCCGGAACACGGCTCTGGGGCGGTCGACTGCCGGGCCGAGCGTAGTGAGAACACAGCCAACTAACGGGAAGCCAAGGTTCCCGCTGACCTCGATCAGCTTCCGTTTGAAGGTTCGCAAGTCATTCGCTTGGCTGACCTCCAAAAAGTCGATTGAAGTCATTGGGGCTTGTAAGACGCGCCATCGGTGCGGAGATCGTACAGTTACTCGCCGCTGTGGCGCCGCATCGCGCAATTCGTTACAACATCAGGGGTCACACGAACCTTGGGGCTGGCGATTGTCGCATTCGTCCAGTCTCCGCGAGGGCTGTCTGCCTTGATGGAATGCAGCAGAGCCCATGGCCAGCGACAGGGCCGAATGGCGGCGGAAGACGCGGGCGCTCAGTGCGAGCGGGTCAACGCAATGCGGAACTGCGCGCTCTCCACCTCAGGCTGGGGATTGACCCTTCAGTCCTGACGATCTGAGCGCGTGCGTGCCTAGAATGCTCCCCGCGGTCGCCGTCCTCACGCCTGTTGTCTCAGCAGGTGCAGTTCTCTACCTCCCTAAAATTCGCGACCGTGGCTCGCCGGCGTTGTTTGCTCATTTGTTGGCTGGCGAGCCCCTTTCTAACCGGCGCGATTGATGTGCAGCTTTGCTGCGCTGAGCGCTTCCTCGAACGCCTTTTGCCGGAAGTAGGTAGGCCGGAAGACCGCTTCGAATCTGGGGCCGCCGTCAATCGAATAGGTACTCGTCCACCGGCCGTCGTGGTTGGTCTTGAGGGCGATACGAATGATCCGCCGCTTGTACTCCACCCGTTCAGGCAGAGGCAGGTCGATGTCCATAGCCGCCAGTATCCGGGAAGCAGGAAACGGACGATGCGAGAGCGCATCGACCGTCCCGGTTTTACCCAAACGACCTTAGGCGCACATATCGCCGGCCAGGCTACGGACGACCCAGTGCAAAAGACGAGGCTCGACCAAACGGCACCTGGGGCGCGAAGCGTTCGCGCGCCGCCGATGCCTCTTGCGGGTAGGGCAAGCGGTTTGACGCGAGCACATGCGATTGCCACTCCAACGCGTGTACCACACAGTTCAAGTGTAGGATTGTGTCGGATGGACCCAATGGTATCCCGTCATGATTCGTCAGGATGAGATTCGTCACAATTGTCATCGGGTCAGCCAGAACAATCACTTCTGGCTGAGTTTCCGCCCAGTCCCATGAGATTCCGAATGGCTGCTCCTCGATATAACCGACCCATAGAGCCTGCCCGGAAGTCTCCGGCTCTCCCGCCATTGGGCACCCGTGGTATTTGTCGGTCGGCCTCATTGAGCCAATTGCGCCCATAACCTGCGCCGTTGTTGCGTACACAGGGCTCCAACTAACCACGACCCATGCTGCGACTGTCATAACTTCTTCCTCGCTATCTTTCATTTCATATGGGGTAGTGTCCGCAGTGCCATGCGAACTACGCAACTACAAACCTTCTTAGTCCCGATGAAGAGGCCCTAGGATGCAGCTCGAGCGGTACTTCGAGGTATCAGAGTGCAGGGATCTGGCTTCATTTGAGGCGACGTTGCTGCGCATGGCCGCGGATCTCGGATTCCAGTTCATCAACGCTGTGGTGGTTTCCGAGGGTCCGCTGCGGTCAAAGCCGCATGTCGCAGTGATAGGGAACACACCTCAGACCCTCCTTGACGCGACAAGTAATCCCGAGCTCATGGCTCGAGATCCTGTGGCGTCTCGACTCAAACAGACGTCCTTGCCTTTCACTTACGACCAAGATTTCTACGTCAAGGGCGGCGCTGCTGAACTATGGGAAGAGCAGGCGTCGTTCGGCTTCAAGGAAGGAATTGCTGTCGCTCTCCACCTTCCCGATCATCGGCACTTTCTACTGGGCGTTGACGGCCCTGACCGGCTTCCCGCACGCAGCGAGGACCTATGTCGGCTCATGGCCGATCTGCAGTTTTTTGCCGTCCATGCACAGACGGCAGCGCTTCGGCTGATGGCCGAACCGACCCAGCATCCGATCGAGTTCAGCGCCCGAGAAATCGAGATCCTGCAGTGGGCCATGGCTGGGAAGAGCGCACAGGTAACGGCAAGCTTGCTCGGCATCACCCACCATGGGGTGAACTATCACCTCGGCAATCTTTTTCGAAAGCTGGGCGTCGCTTCGAAGTCGCAGGCTCTCATCAAGGCAGTGGAACTCGGTCTCATTCAAGCGCGCTAGGCGCCCCCTCGTAGTGCGCGGGAACGGCATCTCCTCGCGCGACTCTTGCTTTGGCGAAGGTGCACAACGCCTACTATCCTCCCCCTGCGGCCCTCTGTCCGGTCAGCAAACCCTCGCAACTCCTACGTGCGACTAGATAGGTTTCTAGTGTCCAAGTCGTACGACTTTTCGCACACTCTCGCCCATCGGTTGCAAGACCTTCAACTAATCGGGGGCGAGTATGTCAGTTCTTCTTCAGATTATCTACGTGGCGAGCGCGTCCAGCCTGTGGCAATCATTGATGGACGCATTTTGCATGCCCCGCCCGGGCTGGTAATTTGAGAACTGAAAAAGTAGACCCGAATATCGAATTGGGGAAACCCTAAAAGAGTCCATCCGACTGGTCCAATTTCCAGTCGCTTCGGACGGTTCGGCCAAGCCCGCTCGGCCGGCCCCTCTCTTTCAGCGCCCGCAACGGGCGCTGTTTTTTTTGCATGTCGATATTCTCCGCAGCCCCTTGCCTCCCCAACGTCGAATAAAAAGCGCCCCCGAGCGACAAAATCACTGGGGGCCAAATCCGGCCGTTGGCAGGGAGTCACCAACGCATGTGGCCGGAAGGGGGATTTCGCATCACCCCGAACCTGAGGGGGCGCAACCCGGTTTGCACACCACCCGGAACTTGCCGATCAGCTTGACCGATTTCAGCTGTGATGTCGGACGGTGCACGCCGCACTTGAAACACGAACGCGTCGTATTGCCGAGACTGCCGAACTGGGAGCCGGACACCTTGCTGACGTATCGCAGCCCATCGCTGCGAAGCTTGGTGATGGTGTCATAGGAACTCATTCGGGCAGGACCTCATCTGGGGTGTCATTCGGGGTTGCTGGCATGCCTTCGTCGACTGGCGAGGTCGCCGAGGCGGCACCAACATCGGGCACATGCCCAGCTCCGGCCTCGCCGGTCGACGGAGCACTCTCAGCACCATCGCCCTCAGCCGCTTCGGCTGCCAGAGCAGCGATTCGAACCCTGACGCCGTTGGAGAGACGTCTCGCCGCGATCGCGACGCGCCGGACGTCGCTCTTGAGATCCGACCGCTGGCGCTCCACGATGCTGGCTCGCACCAGTTCTTCGATCTCGAGCGTCTGCAGCAGGGGCATGTGTTGACGCTCACCGAAAACTGACCCACCTTCGCGGGTGGCGCTCACGCAAAAC
>CBIHRS010000015.1:0-119932 GCA_966212505.1 uncultured bacterium | reverse complement strand
CTGCGCCTGCACCTGCACCTGCACCTGCACCTGCCCCACAGTGGACGCAGGTGGCCACCGAAGGTCAGACGTTCACTGTCGCGTCCAAGACCAACGTGCGTTACGGCTCAGGCACGGCATGGGTCCTTCGCACGCTCAGTGGTCAGGTAGCCTGTACCAACGCCTTCTTCGGCAAGGACCCAATCTACGGCGTGGTGAAGGAATGCGACGTCGAGTCATCGCCCCCCGCACCGGCACCGGCACCGGCTCCAGCTCCAGCTCCAGCTCCAGCTCCAGCAAGCTTGGCCTCCGTAACGGCCACAGCGGGCGCTTCCGGCAGCGCCGTTCCGTTCTCATTCGGCCAGGTGTTCCGCAAGGGACTCCTGCTGCCCACGGATGTGGTCAGCGCCGGCTCGGCACAGGTGCAACTCGTTCCCATCTCGACCTGGGACGATGGCAGCGTGAAGCATGCCTTGGTCGCCGGCACCGCAGCCCTGGTGGCCGGCACGCCGACGCCGCTGTCGATCGCCAAGTCGTCCACCGGCAACCCGGGGTTGCCCCTGGCGGAAAGCCATCTCGCGGCCGCAAGACCGCAAGCGTCCGTCACTTATGGAAGCTATGGAACGGTATCGCTGGCCTCGCTGATCGGAACGTCGGCCCGGGTGCTGACCGAGCATGCCGGCCCGGAGTACGCTGCATTCCAGTACATCAGCGCATTCCCGGCGGATGCCGGCGTGCGGGCCGTGTTCTACGTCCAACTCTGGAAAGGCGGACGCTACCGCGTGCGCGTTGCGGTAGAGAACGGCGCCGCGCCCGCCTCTTCCTCGCCGAAGGCGGGAGCGGCAACCGTGACGATCGCCAACACCACGCGGACCTTCCCCAGCGTGCTGATGCCCAAGGGCGTGCGCTGGGACGTGGTGGGGGCCAACTTTGCAGAAACGGCCATCCAGCATGACCCCAGCCTGCTGCGCGCGACAAAGCTGGTGCCCAACTACGGCTATCGCCAACCGGCAAGTGCCACGCTGACGGCACTGCCGTCGGGCTACGTTCCCATGGCCCGCCTGGGCTGGGAAGCAGACATGGGCTCAACGGGCTACACGCCCGGGATCGGGCTGCTGCCCCACTGGGACGCTCTGTACGCCGCTTCCGGCGATCCGAGAGCCGCCGCCAGTGTGCTTCAGCACTCAAGCGCCTTCGGAAGCTATTCGATCTTCTATCGCGACGCAGGAACCCGCGCCACACCACTGTTCAGCCAATACCCCACGGCCTACGTTGGAAGCGAGGACCTGACGGGCGATGGAACGAACCCCAACCGCTGGGAGGTCGCGCATCACCCGCATGCCGGCTACACGGCGTGGCTGATGACGGCCGAGCGCTTCCACCTCGAAACGCTGCAGGCCAATGCCTATGCCGCCTGGCTCACCGATGCCGGCAGCGGCAAGACGGGCACCGACAAGCTATACAGCTCCCAGACGCGCGCTCGCGCCTGGCGCTATCGCACGATCGCCTCGGCCGCGGCCGTGTCGCCCGATGGCGATCCCTTCAAGCGCGATGCCGCGGCCAGCATCGTCGCCAACCTGAAGCTGTGGCACCAGCAGCACGTGTTAACCAACAGCCCCGCCACCGGGCTGGCTGCCACCTACGATGACCAGGATCCTGCCCCGGGCCTGCAGCGCAGCCTGTTCGAGCATCTCTTCCTCGTCGCGAGCATCGGCTGGTCCTGGGACCAGGAGATGAAGCTGGCCAGCGCCGACAAGGCGGTGCTCGCGCAGGTCCGCGACTACTTCTACCGCGTGCCGCTCGGCCTGTCCGGGCGGGGGCCGGCGTACGGCGAATACTCGTGGCGAGTCGGCCCGGGCCCATACCGTAGCACCGTCGGGCCCACGTCCAGTTCCTACTACGCCACGTGGGGCGAGGTGTACAAGATCAACTACGGGGACAACCTGGATTCGACGGCTGGCCTGAGCATCATGGGCAACTACGCGGACGCCGGCGCCGAGGCGTTTCCCCAGGGCAATTGGGGCCACTTGGTGACCGCGCTGTCCTTCGCGGTCGACCACGGCCGAACCGGCGCCGCGGAAGCCTACGGACGCATCACCGGCGCCAGCAACTGGTCAAACAACGCCACGCACTTCAACGACTGGCCGCAGTACGGCGTCGTGCCCCGCTGACCCGTGGCGGCGTAACCCTTGGGCAACTTTGTGTAGACACACAAACTCAAGTAGATCGCGGAGTTGGGGAAGGTCAAGCATGCACATTCCATTAGGCACACTCAAGTTCTGCGAAGGTGTCGAATTCACGTTCCCGAGTCACCTGTGCTGCAACTGCGGCACAAAGAAGGAACTCCGCATCATCCCCCAAGACACTCGCCGTACAACGTATCTGCTCGCTGGAGGGACGGAAACCACCTTTCAACTGCCCCTGCCGTTCTGCGGTCGTTGTGCCTCCTCCGCGAAGCGCCGCCCCAAGAACTTCGTGCATCGGCTGCTGCTTTTCGTGCTGGCCTTTGCCATCTACTTTGCGGTGCTCGTCTTGCTCGGCGTATCCGGACTCGTTGGCGAAGCCATCGCCAAGTACGTCGGTCCGCTCGCTGCCGCTCTTGCGGGGCTCACCACACTATCGGTGATATTCATGGCGAGGCCGGCCGCGGGGCAGTCCAGCTACTTTCAGCCCGTTCGCATCCCCACGCTAAAGCGCGAATTCGTGTCTGGCGTCGTCACCGGCATCGGGTTCTCGTTCACAAATCGTGAGTACGCAAAGGCTTTCAAACGGGAAAACGCTGAAGCTATCGCACGCAAACAGCTGTTTGTCGCTGGAAGCTAGCCCTTCCATCTATTGACATGTCTCGGCAAGCCGGGTCATGCCGCTCACATCGAACGATCCCATGTTCATTCTTGCCGTACTTGCTCTAGCGCTTGCAGGCGCAGCAGTACATGCACTGCTGCTCGTCCTTGTCTCTCGTTTACTGTTGCGATCGTCGCTGACCTTGGGGTCGGCTTTCAAAGCTGTTTTCCTTGCGCTAGCCGTTTCTCTACTGGTAATCGTGGCGTTCCTACTTGCCGGCATAAGGCTGGTCATGTTCAGGAATCCCAACGCTGAGATGTTCTGGGAATTCGGACCCTTGGTGCTTGCGGCAGTCTTGCTGGCTTGGCTGGGAAAGACGGCGAACGGCGAAACGATTGGCATGCGCAAGGCAGCGATCGCGACAGTGCTTGTGTCATTGGTGAGCTTTGTGGGTGGCTGGGCAGTGTGGAATACCTATAAGCCGGCCTATCTGGCGTCGCCGCGTGCTTCAAGGCAGGAAGGCCAGTTGGGGGTATTGAGCGAGATTTGCTTAAGGAATCTCGCTTTGATGGTCAGTGACACGGGGAGCGGCCCTCGTCCGGACGCGGCAGCAGAGTTCAAGAAACGCTTGGAGCAAGACGTGCGGGCCAAAGGGATCACGATGGAAGAGGCGCTGAAGCAGGAGGTGCGCAAACTGGGCGGCATGCCCCCGAGGGGCTGCGACCACCTGAAGTAGGAGCGCTCACGGCATGAGGTGGAGCAGGACGCTGCTCAGATCGAACCCGTCGATCGAGGGCTTGGTTGCGCGGGACGCTGGGGCGCATCAGCGCGGTCTTGCCGTGCTCATCCACATCGTGGCTCTGGACGGGGAAGTCCCTTTCATTCGTTAGGTGTTTCATCATGATCCTCTCTGCAAGGCTGGCACGCCGGATCTTGTTGCTCGCGGCCCTCATATTCTTTGCCGACGTGCAAGGCAGGACTCACGCGGCGACAGAGGCAGTGGAAGTTGCTCAGTCACTCTTCCCGGACAAGAAGTACGAAGAATGGACAAGCACGACCGGTGACCTGAACGGAGATGGATTGAACGATGTCGTACTCATTGTCACGGCGTCAGATGCAGAGGCGCCCCGGAGCGAGAGACTTGTGGTACTACTCGGCACCACAGATGGCAGGTACACCGCGGTTTCAGTGTCCGGCGAGTTCTGCCAAGTCCGGTACCACTACAACCTTCAAATCAAGAACTCATCGCTCCTGGTCGAGGGGTTCTCCAGTCTTTCCGGGAGCAAATCCTTCAAGCTTCAATTCAGATACAGCACATCTGTCGGAGATCTCGAACTGATTGGCCACGAAGAGTTCAATGAGGATGTTGAGAGAAACGGGTACTACCGAGTGAGCGTCAACTACCTCAGCGGGCTTGCTATCCACGCACGTAAGGCGGCCAAGCGATACAAGGAAGAAAGAGCCCCCATCGCTGTTTCGCCACTGGCGAAGTTGAACGGCTTTGATTGCCTCAACCATCACTTCAACGATGGCCACCTGTACATCGACGACGACTTTTCCGTCAAGAGGTGGTGAGAGCCGCCAGCAACGCCTAACCCTCTACAAGGACTTCCCCCACTGAATATCGGCTGTTGAGTTGAATATCCATTCGACGCCAGACGATGCAGTGACGAAGGTGCGAAGCGACCGGGAACACGCGGCACGTCCACTAGCGGCCCTGTTGCACACGATGGTGTGGGCCCAGATCCGAACCGCGCAGCCCGGCTCCATTCCATCCACCGGGCAGGCCACGTGCCTGCGGCACGATCTGCTCCGGCGGCGCCTGTCCGCTGTGCCTTGCCCTGCCGGCGAAGCGAACGTTCGCCCATCCGAGCATGAAACCGCTGCGGCGGTAGTTGTCCTGCTGGGCCGGCACATCGTCCAGGCCGATCGGCAGCCGGGGCTCCAGCCTTCCTGCGCCGCCCCTCGATCGCGAGTGTGATCTCTTCGCGGCGCATGGCGCGGATGGCGCACCCGAGTGAGGAATAAGACCGCTTCTGCGCGGTCATTCCTGACTCAAGCCCCGGCTCCCGCCGTCGAAATGTCCCAGACAGAGGCTCAGGACAGGTCGACCCATGAGATCGGTTTGCATCATGCTGGCTTCCGCCCTGGCCGTGGCTTCCGGCGCCGTGCGGGCACAGCAACAGGCCGGTGTGGAGGTGCTGCACTGGTGGACGTCGGGCGGTGAGGCCGCCGCGGCGGCCACGCTGCGCGCACGCGTCGAGAAGGACGGCGTGGCCTGGAAGGACAGCCCCATCGGCGGTGGCGGCGGCGAGCAGGCGATGAAGACGCTGCGCGCCCGCGTCGAGGCCGGGTTGCCGCCCACGGCGGTGCAGGTGATGGGCCTCGAGGTGCACGACTGGGCGCGCAAGGGCGTGCTGGCCAACCTGAACGACGTCGCCGCGCGCGAGGGCTGGGACAAGGTGGTGCCGCCGGCGGTGCAGCGCTTCTCCAAGGTCGACGGCCAGTGGATCGCGGTGCCGATCAACGTGCATTCGTACAACTGGGTCTGGGCCAGCGAGGACGTGCTGGCCAAGGCCGGTGTGAACGCCGAGCCCGCCACCTGGGACGAGTTCATCGCGGCCGGGCGCAAGGTGCAGCAGGCCGGCTTCGTGGCGCTGGCCCACGGCGGCGAGCCGTGGCAGACGGCGATGGTGTTCGATGGCGTGGTGCTCGCCACAGGCGGCGCCGATTTCTATCGCAAGGCGTTCACCGAGCGTGACGCCAAGGCCATCGGCTCGCCGGTGCTGCTGCAGGTGTTCCGCCGCATGTCGCAGCTGCGTGGGCTGGTCGACAAGGACTTCCAGGGCCGGGCGTGGAATTTCGCGACGGCGATGGTGATCAACGGCCGGGCGGCGTTCCAGATCATGGGCGACTTCGCGAAGGGCGAGTTCCTCGGCGCCAGGAAGCAGCCGGGGCGCGACTTCGCGTGCTTCCGCATCCCGGGCAGCCAGGGCGCGGTGTCGTTCGGCATCGACAACTTCGCGATGTTCCGGGTCAAGGGCGCCGACAGGCAACTGGGCCAGCAGAAGCTGGCGGCCGCCATCCTCGACAAGACGCTGCAGTCGGACTTCAACGTGATCAAGGGCTCGGTGCCGGCGCGCATGGACGTGCCCGACGCGGCCTTCGACGACTGCGGCAAAAAGGGCATCAAGGACCTGGCCGAGGCCAGCCGCCGCAACACGCTGGTGGGCACCGTCGCCTTCGGCCATGGCGTGGCCTCGCCGCTGAAAGAGCGCATCTGGGACATTGTCGACCGCCACTTCAACGGCCAGCTCGACGACACGCAGGCCGCCGCCGAGATGGCGGCGCTGTTGCGCCGATGAAGCTGCTGCACCGCCTGCGCATCGGGGTCCGGCTCACGCTGGGCATCGCGGCCATCCTCGCGTTGATGATCGGCGTGGCCGCCATCGCGATGCTGGGGGCGCGCGAGCCACGGCAGAAGCTCTCGGCGCTGGTGGCCGATTCGAACCGCCGCCTGATCACGGTCACGCAGATGCGCCAGCACCTGCTGCAGCAGGAGTTGCTGGCGCGCCGGCTCGGCACCGCCACCAGCTTTGAGGAATCGAAGTCGCTGATGCATGCCATGGAGAGCAAGCAGGCCGACTTCGCGCAGACGCTGCAGAGCCTGTTGCAGCTCGACCGTTTCGACGACGAGCGCCCGCTGATCGCCGAGGTGCAGCAGCTGTTCGAGCGGGGCAAGCCCGGGCTGCGGGCGGCGGCCGAGAGCGTGGAGGCGTTCAACCCCGACCTGGCCTCGCGCATCCTCAACAAGCAGGTCTCGCCGACGCATGTGGCCTCGCTCTATGCGCTCGACCAGCTGCTGCAGGTGCATACGCGCAAGATCGAGACGCAGCTGGCCGACCTGGATGCGGCTGCGCACCGCACAGACCAGGCCATCGTTGCGATCTCGGCCTTTGCATTGGCGCTGGCGGCGGTGATCGGCTGGCTGCTCGCGCGCAGCATCACCGAGCCGCTGCAGGAGGCCGTGGCCTTTGCCGATGCGGTGGGCAACGGCCGGCTCGATGCACCGCAGCCCGAAGCCTCGCGCGACGAAACCGGCGTGCTGCTCGGCACGCTGGGCAGCATGGCCGGCCGCCTGCTCGAGGCGC
The DNA here is from genome assembly GCA_966212505.1 of uncultured bacterium. Taxonomy (GTDB): domain Bacteria; phylum Pseudomonadota; class Gammaproteobacteria; order Burkholderiales; family Burkholderiaceae_C; genus CAMLIZ01. The sequence continues at coordinate 113,018 of CBIHRS010000015.1, read as the reverse complement.
GCGTGCGGCTCGAGAAGCTGTCGCTCGAAGATGCGCTCACCGGCGCCTACAACCGACGCTACTTCGACATCACCCTGCGCGAGGAGCACCAGCGTGCGATCCGCCTGTGTGAAGGCGAGGGCGCGGCGCCCGAGAAGGCGCAGCTCTCGCTGCTGCTGCTCGATGTCGACCATTTCAAGCGCTACAACGACCGCTTCGGCCACCCGGCCGGCGATGCCTGCCTGCAGGCGGTGGTGCAGGCCGTGCGCGATGCCTCGCTGCGTCCCAGCGACGTGGTGGCGCGCTACGGCGGCGAGGAGTTCGCGGTGATCCTGCCCGGCAGCCCGGAAGCCGGCGCGGCGGCGGTGGCCGAGCGGGTGCGGGCCTCGGTGATGCGGGCAGGCATCCCGACCGGGGATGCGCAGAGCCCCTGCGTCACCGTGAGCATCGGCGCCGCGGTGGCGCTCGATCCGCGCAGTTGCTCGCCGGCGCAGCTGATCCACGCGGCCGACGAGGCGCTCTACCGGGCGAAGAAGGAAGGCCGCAACCGCGCCTGCGTCGCGGCGCTGCCGCCGGCCACGCAGGATCCGCCGCCCGTGGCGCTGCACACGCCATCCGTCGCATAGGGCCTGTCCGTGGGCCGGGCATGCCCGTAGCATCGCCGCCCATGTTCTCGTTCGACCCCACTGCCTGGCAATTCCTCGTCGGCGCCTATGCCTTCAACCTGCGGCTCGAAGGCGGGCGCTATTTGTTCGCCGCGGCGCTGATGTGGCTGCTGCTGCACGTGCTGCTGAAGCGCCGGCTGGCGCACCGGCTCATCGACGCCTGGCCCACGGGCCGCGACATGCGGCGCGAGTTCTTGTATTCGCTCAGCTCGCTCTTCATCTTCGGCGCGATGGGCATGGGCGTGTTCGCGCTGGTCGTCAGCGGTCATGCCGAGATCTATCGCGATCCGGCACGGCACGGCTGGCTCTGGCTGGTGCTCAGCCTGCCGGCGATGATCCTCTGGCACGACCTGTATTTCTACTGGACGCACCGCCTGCTGCACACGCCCTGGCTGTTCCGCCGCGTGCATGGCGTGCACCACCGCTCACGCAACCCGTCGCCCTGGGCAGCGTATGCCTTCCATCCCATCGAGGCGGTGATCAACGGGCTGGTCACGCCGCTGGCGCTGCTGGTGGTGCCGCTGCATGGCGGCGTGCTGTTCGCCTTCGGGCTGCACCAGATCCTGCGCAATGCCCATGGCCATGCGGCGGTGGAGACGATGCCGCGCGGCTTCGTGCGCCACTGGTTCTGGGGCCGGTTCACCACCACCACGCACCATCACCTGCACCACGAGACGGCGCGCGGCAACTACGGGCTGTGGTTCACCTGGTGGGACCGCTGGTGCGGCACCGAGCGCGACGACTACCGCGCCCGCTTCGATGCCGCTTCTATGCCTCGCCCGGCAGCGTGAAGCAGAACCTGGCCCCGCCTTCGGGCCGGTTCTCGGCCCACACGCGGCCGCCGTGCCGCTCGACGATGCGGCGCACGATGGTGAGGCCGATGCCGCTGCCCTCGAACTGCGGGCCATGCAGCCGGCCGAAGGGCTTGAACAGCTCGGCCACGCGGCCGGCGTCGAAGCCGGTGCCGTTGTCGGCCACGCTGATCAACCACTGACCGGCCTGCGCTTCGGCCCGCACCTCGATGCACGGCGCATCTACGGCGCGCGTGAACTTCAGCGCGTTGCCAATCAGGTTGACGAAGACCTGGCGCATCAGCCCGGCGTCGACCGGTAGGTCGGGCAGGCAGCCGGCCGACACCGCTGAAAGCTGCTCGGGCGAGGCCGACAGCGCCAGCACCTCGATCGCTTCGGCCAGCACCCGGCCGATCGGCTGCGGCGTGCGCACCAGCTCGCCCTTGCTGCTGCGGGCGAGGTTGAGCAGGTCGTCGACCAGCCGGGTCAGGCGCAGCGTGTGCGACTCCATCATCGAGAGCCAGCGGCGCACCCGCTCGACGTCGCCGCGGTCGAGCTCGGTCTGGATCAGGCCCGAAATGCCGGCGATGCCCGACAGCGGCCCGCGCAGGTCGTGCGACACCATGCGGTTGAACGACTCGAGCTCGCCCACCACCTGCGAGAGCTCCTGCGTGCGCTGCACCACGCATTGCTCCGTGGTCTCGTGCGCGAGGCGCAGCGCCTGCTCCGCCGAGAGCAGCTTCTCGGCCTGTGCCTTCTCGGCCGCGCGCAGCTCTTCCAGCGAGGCGTTGAGGCGCTGCAGCTCGTCGCGCTCGCGCTGCAGGTCGACGATCAGCCGGTAGGAGCGGATCGCGGTGGTGAGGCTGGTGAACAAGCGGATGCTCGTCATCTCGGCCTTGGTGCAGTAGTCGTTGATCTCGAAGTCGCGCACCGTCTCGATCTCGGGCGCGTAGCCCGGCTGCCCCGTGCGCAGGATGATGCGCAGCTCGTTGCGGCCCAGGTCGTGGCGCAGGCGCCGCACCAGCCGCAGCCCCGCGTCGGGGGTCTCCATCACCACGTCGAGCAGCAGGGTGGTGATGGTCGGGTCGGCCGACAGGATGGCCAGCGCCTCGGCGGCGGTGTAGGCATGCAGGAAGCGCAGCGGCCGACCCTCGATCACCACGTCGTGCAATGCCAGCTGCGTGGCGCGGTGCACGTCTTCGTCGTCGTCGACGATCAGCACGCGCCAGTGCTCCGTGAGGTGTTCCGTCTCCGGGGCCTCCTCGGCCAGCGGCAGGAATCCTTCGGGGTCGTCGGCGGCGGGCGAATCGGACATGGCGGAGTCGGATCACTTCTCGTAAGACGGGAACCGCGCCTAGTATGCTCCTGCGGGCAGGAGGAATACATGGTGGGCGAGCGCATGGCGCGGATGATGTCCGCGCTGCAGTCGATGACCCTCGCGACGCGGGCTGCGCTGCTGGTCGGCGCGCTGTTCGCGCTGGGCTTCGGCCTGGTGACGGTGCATGCGCTTCGGGTCTTCGAGGCCCGCTACCTCGAGCTCGTGGGCCGGAACCAGCTTGCGATGCTGCAGGCCCATGCCAGCCGGCTCGACGACAAGTTCGCGATCGCGCAGACGGTGCTGGCCGGCGTGGCACGTACCCGCGACGCCACGAGCCTTGCCGATGTCCAGGCACTGCAGCGTTTCATGGATTCGCGCGTGTTCCTGCATCTGAGCTTCGACCGGGGCATCCGCGTCTACGACGGTGAAGGGAAGCTGGTGGTCCAGAGCCCCGCCGGCGCGCTGCCATTGCCGGCCGAGGTGGAGCGCGAGCTGGTCGCGGCGTCGCTCGCCTCGGGCGCCCGGCGCATGTCTGCACCCTTTGCCGCCTCGCCGCCGAATGCGCAGCCGGCGTTCGCGATCAGTGCGCCGGTCACCGACGACAAGGGCCGTATCGTCGGCGCGATGGTGGGCAGCCTGAACCTGCTGTCGCGCCACTATGCGGCCGACCTGCAGGCCTACCGCGTCGGGCAGCGCGGCTATCTGTTCATCACCACGCGCGACCGCCTGATGCTGATGCATCCTGATCCGGCGCGCCTGCTCAAGGTGGCGGCCCCTGCAGGAAAGAACCGGGGCTACGACCTTGCGGTCGAGCAGGGCTTCGAGGGCACGACCGAGACGGTCAATTCGACCGGGTTGTATTCGCTGACGTCGTTCACGCGGATGCGCTCGACCGACTGGGTGCTCGGCGCGAACTTCCCGATGAGCGAGGCACGCGAGCCGTTCCGCCGCGCGCTCGATGCGCTGCTGGGCGTGGTCGTCGCCGTGGGCCTGGCGCTCACCCTGGGTGTGGCACTGATGGTGCGACGGTTGATGCAGCCCATCCGCGTGCTCAGCCGGCACCTGGCCGACGTGGGGGAGGGCCGGGCGCGTCCGCTCGTGCAGCCCGGCGGGGGTGAGGCGCGTGTACTCGCCCAGGCCTACAACGACATGCTGGGCCGGCTGGAGGCGAGCGAGGCGGCGCGCAACGAGGGCGAGCAGCATGTGCGGCAGCTCAACGAGACGCTGGAGCAGCGGGTGCTCGACCGCACCGTGGCGCTCGAGAAGGCGAACGCCGAGCTGAGCGAGATGCTGGCGCACAACTCGCGCATGCAGGCCGACCTGGTGCGCTCCGAGAAGCTCGCCGCGCTGGGCCGGCTGATGGCGGGGCTGGCACATGAGCTCAACACACCGCTCGGCAATGCGCTGATGGTTTCCAGCGGCCTGCGCGACGCGACCGTGCGCTTCAGCCGGAAGGCCGTGTCCGGCTCGCTGCGCAAGAGCGATGTCGATGCCTTCTCTGCCTACTGCGACGAGGCGGGCGATCTGGTGGAGCGCAACCTGCGGCGCGCCTCCGAGCTGATGCGCGGCTTCAAGCAGGCCGCTGCCGACCAGACGGCGGAACGGCGCCGCGGGTTCGACCTGCGGCAGACGGTCGAGGAGGTGGTCTCCACGCTGGAGCCCCTGCTCAAGCACCGGCCGGTGCGCTTGCATCTCGACCTGCAGCCCGGCCTCGGGATGGACAGCTACCCGGGTGCGGTCGGGCAGGTGGTGACCAACCTGTTCACCAATGCGCTCGACCATGCCTTCGGCCCCACAGACGAGGGCGATCTGTGGATCTCGTGCCAGGCCGAAGGCGAAGCTTCGGTGCGGCTCGAGGTGCGCGACAACGGCCGCGGCATCGAGCCCGCGCAGCTCGGCAAGGTGTTCGATCCGTTCTTCACCACGCGGCTGGGCCAGGGCGGCACCGGGCTGGGCCTGTACATCGCCCACAACGCGGTGACCGGCCCGCTGGGCGGGCGCATCGAGGTGCACAGCGAGCCCGGGCAAGGCACCCGCTTCACGGTGACGCTGCCGCGCACCGCGCCTGTCACAGCCGTCGTCTCGCCGCCCTGATCACGGCTTCGGCGCCGGCTTCTCCAGCATCGCGATGACGCCCTTGGCCTTGACCTTGCGGGCGTAGTACAGCGCCGAGCGCTGCTTCTCGTCGAGCAGCGTGGCGTCGGCGCCGCGCTGCAGCAGCAGGTCGACGGCCGTCTCGTTGCCAGCCATCGCGGCCAGGTGCAGCGCGGTGAGGCCATGCGCATCGCGCGCATCCACCGGCGCGCCGGAAGCGAGCAGCTTCACCAGCAGCGGGCGCGACTTTTCCTGCTGTGCGGGATCGGCGGTGAGCACTGCGCTCATCAGCACCGTCTGGCCGCTGGCCTCGTCGACGTGTTTGGCGTTGGCGCCGGCATCGAGCAGCAGGTGGGCTACGTCGTAGCGGTCGGCGATCAGCGCGGCGGCCAGCGGCGTGCCGCCGATCGAGGGCGCGACCACACGGTTGGGGTCGGCGCCGGCCTCGAGCAGCGTCTTCAGCAGCGGTGTGCCGGCGCGCTGCGACAGCGCGAACAACAGCGGCGTGGTCGGCGCGGCGTCCAGCCCTTCCTGGTACTCGAACACCGCGTTCGGGTCGACGCCCCAGCGCGCCAGGGCAGTGATGGCCTCGGCGTCGTCGGCCAGGATCGCGATGGTGAGCAGGTTCTGGCGCTGCACCGCATTGAGCGTGGTCGGTGCGATCTTGGCCAGCACGTCCTTCAGCTCGGCATGGCGGCGCTGCTCGACCAGCTGAGCCAGCGAGACCCAGCCGGTCACGTCGCTCTTGGCGCCGGCATGGCGCAGGCGCAGCACGAGGTCGTCGCGCTCGAGCTTGTGCGCGATGGCCAGCGCGGTGCGGCCTGACTGGTCGGCCAGGTTGACGTCGGCGCCCAGGCTCAGCAGCTGCACCACCAGCGGCAGGTTGCCGCGCTCGGTGGCGATCTGCAGCGGCGTGACGCCTTGGGCGGTCTGCGCGTTGACGCCGCCGTGGCTGCGCACCAGCGCGCGCACGAGGTCGAGCTGCTCGCGGCTGCGGGTGAAGGCATCGCTGAAGGCGATGCCGGCCGCGAAGTGCAGCGGGCTCTCGCCGCGCGGCGTGGTGGCGCGCGCATCGGCGCCGAGCTCGAGCAGCTTCTGCGCGATGCCGAACTCGCCGCTCTCGGCGGCGCGCATCATCGGCGTGAGGCCGCTGGCGTTGCGCGGCTCGTCGACACGGGCGCCCGCCAGCAGCAGGGCCTGTGCGATCGGCCATTGGCCCGCGGTGGCCGCGCGGCTCAGCAGGCTGGCGCCATTGGCGCAGGCATTGGGATCGTCGCCCTGCTTCAGGTGGCGCTTGACCAGCGCCTCGTTGGCGCTGTCGATCGCCAGCGCCAGGCGCGGCGGTTCCGCCGGGGCAGCGGCATCAGCCTCCGCCACCGGGCACTGTGCCGGCACCGCGGCATAGGCCTGCCCGAGCAGGGCCGACAACACACATACCGCAGACCCGCCGACACGCCGCAACGGCGCCCAATGACCGACACGCAAAGGAGACTCCCCCGGAAGCTGATTCTTGATGGATGAGCCGCGGATCGGATCCCGCGGCGGGCGCAGTTTATCGACGGCAACGCGCCGTAACGCACACCACCCCCACGGGCCAGGGATGGGGAGGTTGTGTCTTTTTGTTAGCAAGCCGGAACGCCGTGCCGCGCACTATTGCCCACAAGCGCGCTCAAGCCGCAGCCTATTTCGCCCGTTATCTACATGTCATCCAACGCAGGCAGAACCATGAACATTTCGGCGTTTGTCGCTGCTGCGGCGCACGACATGAAGAACTCCATCTGCGTGATCGCCGCCTACCTCGAGGATGCGTTGACGCAGATCGCGCAGCAGGGCGCCGAACTGCCGCCTCAGGCGCGCCAGCTGACCACGCAGGCGCTGTACGAGACGCAGCGGGTCAACGGCAACCTGGTGCAGCTGATGGCGATCTACAAGCTCGACGAGGGCATGTACCCGTTTGAGCCGGTGGAGGTGGAACTGGCCGAGTTTGCCGAGGAGGCGCTGGCGCGCGTGCGCCCGCTGGCGCAGATCAAGGGCCTGACGCTCGAGTGCGAGCTCGGCGGCTGCGAGCCGCTGTGGTTCTTCGACCGCGACCTGATCGCCAGCGTAGTGGTGCAGGCGCTGTTCAACGCGGTGCGCTATGCCGGCGCCACGGTGAGGCTCACGCTGGGCACCGAGGGCGGGCAGCTCGAGATCCGCGTCGAGGACGACGGGCCGGGCTTTCCGGAATTCATGCTCGCGCAGGGCTTCCCGTCGCAGCAGGGCATCAACGTGCAGACCGGCAGCACCGGCCTGGGGCTGTTCTTCTCGCGCCTCGTGGCCAACCTGCACCGCAACGGCGAGCGCTGCGGCAGCACCCGGCTCGAGAACGCCAGCGCCCTCAATGGCGGGCGCTTCGTGATCACCCTGCCGTGACGAGGAGGCGACCGTGATGGAACCCGTGGGGAATCGCGTCTTCCTGCTCGTCGAAGACTTCGAGATGATGCGCGGCGTGCTGCGCGGCCACCTCGCGCGCTGCGGCGCCAGCCGGGTGGATGCCGCGCCGAATGCGCGCGACGCCATCAACCTGCTGCGCAAGAACAAGTACGACGTGGTGCTGTGCGACTACAACCTCGGCCCCGGCAAGAACGGCCAGATGCTGCTCGAGGAGGCGCGCCACAACGAATGGATCAGCCCGGCGGCGGTGTGGATCATGATCACCGCCGAGAAGAGCAACGACATGGTCTCGGTGGCCGCCGAGCAGGCGCCCGACGACTACCTGCTCAAGCCCATCACCGAGGCGATGCTGCAGACGCGCATCCAGAAGCTGATGGAGCGCAAGTCGGCGCTGGCCGGCATCGTGGCCGCGATGAAGGCCTACGACTACCGCAAGGCGCTGCAACTGTGCGGCGAGCAGCTGGCTCAGGGCAGCAAGAACACCGCCGACGTGCTGCGGCTGCAAGCCCAGCTGTACCAGCTGTGCGGCGAGACCGACAAGGCGCGCGCGGTGTACGAGGCCATCGTGCAGCGCGCACCCATCCCGTGGGCCAAGCTGGGCCTCGCGCGGCTGCACCTGCAGGCCAAGAAGCTCACCGCGGCGCGCGGGCTGCTCGAGGAGATCGTGCGCGACCATCCGCAATACCTCGATGCCTACGACTGCCTGGCCGAGGTGCTGGCCAACCAGGGCCAGGTCGACCGCGAACTCTCGGTGCTGCAGCAGGCGGCGCACATCTCGCCCAACTCGGCGGTGCGCCAATCGGCCCTGGGCCGCGCGGCGTTGCAGCAGGGGCACCGCGACCTCGCGCTGCAGTCGTTCAAGCGTTCGATCAAGCTCAGCGAGCACAGCTCGATCGAGAACCCCGACCCCTACCTGGGCCTGGCGCGCGTGCACAGCGAGAGCGGCGCGCCTGCCGAGGCGCTGCAGGTGATCGCCGAGCTGCGGCGCAAGGCCGAGAGCCGCGATGCGCGCCTGCTGGCCCGCACCGAAGAGCTGCGCGCCCATCAGGTTGCCGGCGATGCCGATGCGGTGGCCGTGGCGATGAAGGACATCCGCGAACACACGCAGTACGCGCCGGTGCCGCTGTCGCCCGACATGGCGCTGCGCGTGGCCGAAACGTTGATGCAGACCGAGCAGCGCGACGACGCGACCCAGCTGCTGCTGATGGTCACGCGCAACAACCACGACGACGACGTGCTGCTGCGCCGCGTGCAGAACGTGTTCGACCGCGCCGGCATGGGCGAGGCCGGCCGCGAGCTGCTGGCCGCTGCCCGCAAGCAGGCCACCGAATCGATGAGCGAAGGCGTGCGCCTGATGGCGCAGGGCAAGCTCGCTGCGGCGATCGAGAGCATGCGCGCCGCCGCCGCCTCGATGCCGCAGAACGCGCGCGTGCTGCTGAACTTCGCCGCGATCATCATCACCTGCATCGAAAAGCAGGGCTGGTCGCGCCCGCTCGACGAAGAGGCCCGCACCGCGATCGAGACCGCACGCACCCTCAGGCCCGAAGACCCGCGCGGCATGGAATTGCTGGATCGCCTGGCAAAGGCGGATCCCTCGAACTGAGGTCTTTCGTGAGCCCGCTCCTTGGCGACAATGCGCGCCAAGAAGGGGGAGCACATGAATGATTGGCTCAAGAAGCTGCTTGGCGTCAACGCGCCTGAGCAATCTGTCACTCAGTGGGGCTTTCCCGTGCCTTGGGAACAAGGCCGGCCCAGCATCTACCGCTTCCTGCTGAGCTTCGACATCGCGCCGGACGCGGGCCTACCCACCGAGGCGCAGACCTTGCCTGACGATGCCGTGCTTCGTGCGGGCCAGGGGGCTGGCGTCGGCTGGGCCCCTGGTGCCCTCGACGGCGTCCTGGGTCACCATGGGGCCGGGTCGGACGCGTCGGCTGACGAGTTGTCGGAAGCACTCGCGTTGGCGCTGCGGTCGCCTGTGATCGAGCACGTCAGGAGCTTCTACGATCGCATCGCCGGTGGTGATGTTCTCCGTCAGGTCGACCCGTTGTTGAAGAGCCTCCAGCAGCGTCGAGACCTCGATCCGGAGCAGTTGCATGTCTTTGCCCGTTGGCTCGCGACCGAGAGCCCTGATCGTGGCGCCGTCAAGGTGGCGATCTCGCTGCTCGGCCTGCTGGTTCCTCCGCAGGACACGGAATTGCTGCTCCGGCTGGGCCTGCACGATGAGTTCACGCTCTATGCGGCGGTGGCACTCCGCCGCACGCTCGAAGAGGAGGAGAGCGAGGACGTCTTGTTCGCCCTGGCGCGGTGCGTCGACGGATGGGGGCGCATTCAACTCGTCGAGCGCCTTGCTCATACGAGCCGCGCGGACATCAAGGCCTGGCTGCTGCGCGAGGGTTACAAGAACTCGGTCATGTACGAGTACCTTGCCCATGCCTGCGCCACCGGCGGCGAACTCCTGGCCGCATTGCGGGCTGACGAGATCGATGACGAACTGTTGCTCGGGGCCGGCGAGATCCTTGAAGCCTTGATCAACGGCGGCCCGGCCGAGGGCATCGGCCAATACGACGATGGTGCGCAGGCTGTTCTTTGCTATCTCCAGCACCTTGCGAAGCAGCCTCCCTCTTCGTTGCGTGCGTTTCTTTCCGCACATCGGCTGAGGGCGTTCGTCGACGATGAAGATCAGCACTGGGAAGGGCTTGCTGCGCTGGGCTGGACGGTGGAACTGCGTGCATCGGTACGGGCGCTGGCCGCCGGCCTGATGGCCGATGAGCGGTGGCATACGCTGGCTCTGCAAGGTCTGCGGGCTGCTGATGAGCAGGACTTCCAGCAGGCCGCGTCGGCAGCCGAAGCGCTTGGCCTTAATGCCTGGAGTGCTCGGTTCGAACGGCAACGAGCACGCCTCTCGGAGCAGTGGTTCTTTCTGATGCGTTCCGCCACCCCGGCACAGGCCGATCAAGTGATCGAACTCGCGCTGCAGCAGCTGGATCTGGCTGCTATCGCGACCGGTGCCGCGCAGGAGGTGGGCCTGGGCCGCGAGTATCGGCAGCATGCGGCGCTGGATTTCATTCTTCAGGCACTCACCGAATTCCCGGGCAAGGGATGGCCGCTGATCGAGGCTGGATTGCGCAGCCCGGTGGTCCGCAATCGCAACATGGCTGTACGTGCGCTCTCGGCGTGGGGGCGGGCGGACTGGCCGAAGCCTGCCGAGGCAGCGCTGCAGGCTGCGCTGGCCGCTGAACCCGACGAGTCGTTGCGGGAGCGGATCGGCAATCTTCTCGCGGGGGAGATAACGCGATGAACGACTGGCGCCTCCACCCGCGACTTCAGGGCCACACCCGGTGATGGTCACCGAGAAGTACCTGGCAGAGCGTGGACGCTGGACCCTACATGCTTGCAACAAGTGTGGGTTCGATGAGCTGTTCGACGCACCGTCGGACCTGATCCGCGTGGCATTTCCAAACCTGCCTCCGAATGCGGAGCCGGAAATGTTCACCGCGTTCTGCCCCTTGTGCGGCGGCGTGCAGGGCCTGGAGCTGCGGGCCGCACCGAGTCAGGCACCGCAGCGGCCATGGTGGAAGCTCTGGGGATAGCACGGGCCGCACAGCCAGGCCGATGAACGCCGTTCATGGTCCGGCCCCGGATTGTTCATTGGTGTCTGCAGCACCCCTTGCCTAGCATGCCTGCGCACCCGCAGAGGTGCGCTTTCCACACATGAGGGCAACTGCAATGAAGAAATCTGTGTTGGCTGTCGCCGTGCTCGGCGCGTTTGCGGCCGGGGCCTCGGCCCAGTCGTCGGTCACGGTCTACGGCAAGATCGATGTCGGCGGCGTGCTCGACAGTGGCGTGCCGGGCGGCGCGCACCGCGTGGCGCTGAGCTCGGGCGTGTCGGGTGGGTCGCGGCTCGGCTTTCGCGGCACCGAAGACCTGGGCGGCGGGCTGCGCGCGGGCTTCGTGGCCGAGACCGGCTTCTGCTCCGATTCGAATGCCGGCGCGCCCAACTTCTGCACCGGCGGCAACAACTTCATGGGCCGGCAGGCGCATGTCGATCTCGCGGGCGGCTTCGGCTCTGTGGCGCTGGGCCGCCAGTACACGCCGGCCTTCGTGGTGATCACCACGGTCGATCCCTTCGGCACCGGCCTGGCCGGCCAGGTGAGCAACCTGTTCGAGCTGGGAGCGGGCGGGCCGGGCAACCCGCGCGTGAACAACGCGGTGATCTACACCACGCCGCGGATCGGCGGCTTCGAAGCCTCGTTGCTCGGCGCCGCAGGCGAGACGGTGGGCAACTGGAAGGCGGGCCGCACGATCGGCGGATCGGCCTCATATGCCGCGGGGCCGCTGTGGGTGGGCGTGGGCTACCACAAGCTCAACACGGCCACCGGCGCCTCAGGCAAGCGCAACTGGGTGCTGGGCGGCATCTACGACCTGGGGCCGCTGAAGGCGCATGCGATGGTTCAATCGGTGAAGAACGGCGCTGCGGTGGCCACGCAATCATGGGCCGATGCGAGCGAATACATGCTCGGCGTGTCGACCACGATCGGGCAGCATGCGCTGCTGGCCAGCTATGTCCACCACAACGACAAGAGCTCGGCCAACCTCGATGCCAGCCAGTTCGGCGTGGGCTACTACTACGCGCTGTCCAAGCGCACCAGCCTTTATGCGTCGGCCGCGCACATCAGCAACAAGAACAAGGCCTTCTACACGGTGGGCAATGCGTCGGAGGGCGGCGTGGGCAACCAGGCGCTGAACCTCGGCGTGGTTCACAACTTCTGATCGGCGGTCGACCCGGCGCGGCCGAAGCAGGCGAGCACCTGCTCCCTCAGCCAGCGGTTGGCCGGGTCGTCGTTGGCCGCAAGTGGCCAGAAGAGATGGATGTCCGGCCCCGTCACGTCGAGCGGAAAGGGCAGCAGCACGTTGCCTAGCGCCGCGCTCGCGGTCTCGGCCGCGGCCTCGGGCAGCGTCAGCACCATGTCGGAGCCGGCCACGAGCTGGCAGGCCGTCCAGTGGTGCTGGCAGCGTACGACGATGCGCCGCTCGAGCCCCAGGCGCTGCAGCGCCTGGTCTTCGATCGACAGGCCGCAACGCGGCGAGACGGCCGCCACGTGGTCGAGCGCGAGATACGACGCCAGGCTGAGCCCGGTGTCCAGCATCGGATGGCCGGCGCGAGCGGCGACCACCAGCCGGCTGCGCCGCAGCGGCGTGCACGGCAGGTTCTGCGCCAGCGGCAGCATCACGTCCAGCGCCACGTCGAGGTCGCCGCAGGCCAGCGCGCTCTCCACCGCCTGCGGGTCGTGGTGCAGGGCCGAAAGCCGCACATGAGGCGCCTGCTCGCGCAGCCGCGCCGCCAGCCGCGGAATGGCGGCCGACTCCACCATGTGCCCCACGCCGATGCTGAACTGCCGCGTGGAGGTGGCGGGGTCGAACGACCTCAGCTGGTTCAGCGAGCTCTCGATCTGGCCGATGGCGCGCTTGACCGACGGGATCAGCGCATGCGCCATCGGCGTGGGCACCATCAGGTGGCCTTCGCGCACGAACAGCGGATCGTTCACCAGGTCGCGCAGGCGCGACAGCGCATGGCTGATCGCCGACTGCGTCAGGTTCAGGCGCTCGCTGGCGCGGGTGATGCCTCTTTCGGTGTAGATCGCATCCAGCACCACAAAGAGATTGAGATCGACGCGGCTGATGTTGACCATGCTTCCGGGCGCCAAGGCGGGCGGATCATGGAAGCTGCGGCGCGCCGGGGCTGTCAACAACGCGACAAACCGGCCGCACCCGAGGGACAACCCCGAGGCCGGGCCGTTTAACCCCGTTTTCGGGGCTGCTGCGTGAAAGGGATCAGAGCGCGCGTTGCGCTTGCCTTTTCATCGAGGAGAAACCATGACTGCAGCAGCCAAGTCGCCCCTTGCCCTGGCGGCCTTCCTGTTCACCCTCCAGGCCGCGATGGCCGGGCCGGCATCCGCCCCCACCGAGGAGCGGCGCAGCACGCTCGACGACCAGCAGTCGGTCGCGGTGACCATCTACAACGAGAACCTCGCGCTGGTGAAGGAATCGCGCGGCATCGTGCTAGATGCCGGCATCAACCACCTGGCACTGCGCGACGTGAGCGCGCAGATGCGGCCCGAGACCGCGCTGCTGCGCAGCCTGAGCGAGCCTGGCTCGTTCGACCTGCTGGAGCAGAACTTCAACTTCGACCTGCTCACGCCGGGCAAGCTGCTCGAAAAATACGTGGGCCGCAACGTCAGGATCGTCACCACCAACCCGCTCAGCGGCGCCGAGAAGGTGGAAACGGCGCAGGTGCTGAGCGCGCAGGAAGGCGTGGTGCTGAAGATCGGCGACCGCATCGAGACCGGCCTGCCGGGCCGCATCGTCTTCGATGGCGTGCCGCACAACCTGCGCGACCGGCCGACGCTGGTGACCGAGCTGCAGAACCGGCGCGCAGGCCCGCAGACCGTGGAGCTCTCGTACCTGACCGGCGGCCTGTCGTGGCAGGCCAACTACGTGGCCGAGCTGGGCGCCGACGACCGCAGCCTCGACCTCAACGGCTGGGTCACGCTGACCAACCAGAGCGGCACCACCTATCCGCAGGCCAGGCTGCAGCTGGTGGCGGGCGACGTCAACCGCGTGAGGGAGGAACTGCGGATGGCCCGCGGCGACATGGTGATGCGCGCCGCAGCCGCACCGGCGCCCGAGGCGATGAAGCAGGAGCAGCTGTTCGAATACCACCTCTACACGCTGAACCGGCCGACCACCATCGCCGACCACCAGACCAAGCAGGTGGCGCTGCTCAACGCCACCGGCGTGCCGGTGCTGAAGGAGCTGCTGCTCTCGGGCAACGACTACTACTACAGCTCGAGCGTGGGCGAACTGGGCCAGAAGATGAAGGTCGGCGTGTTCGTCGAGTTCGGCAACCGCGAGAGCGCCCACCTCGGCCTGCCGCTGCCCAAGGGGGTGGTGCGCGTGTACAAGCGCGACAGCGCCGGCAACGCCCAGTTCATCGGCGAAGACCGCATCGACCACACGCCGAAGAACGAAAAGGTGCGGCTGCACCTCGGCGATGCCTTCGACGTGACGGCCGACAAGAAGCAGACCGACTTCCGCGTGCGCCCGCAGGCCAACAAGCACGATGCCTACGAAAGCGCCTACGAGATCGTGCTGCGCAACGCCAAGGCCGAGCCGGTGACGGTGACCGTGCGCGAGCCGGTGCCGGGCGACTGGACGATGCTGCAGGAAACGCAGAAGCACGCGAAGGTGGCGGCCGGCACCGCGGAGTGGAAGGTGGAGGTGCCCGCGGGCGGCAGCACGACGCTGAAGTACCGGGTGCTGGTCAAGTACTGAGGCTGGGAAGAGAATCGCTCGCCATGAAGAAACACATCTCCGATGAGTGATTTCCCCGTTCTTGAAACGCCGCGCCTTGTGCTCCGGGAAATCGTCGCGAGCGACGCACCGGCGCTCCATGCCATCCAAGGCGATCCCGAGCTGATGCGCTGGTTCGGCTCGGACCCGCTGGCAGACGAGGCGGCGGCGTCGGCACTGATAGAGACCTTTGCCGGCTGGCGCAAGGGCGTCGTGACGGGCACTCGATGGGCGCTGCAGCCCAAGGGCGAAAGCGAGCTGATCGGAACATGCGGCCTTTTCGGCTGGCACCGTGCATGGAAAAAGTGTCTTGTGGGTTATGAGCTGTCGTCGAGCTGGCAAGGCCGCGGCTACATGCGAGAGGCGCTGCAGGCGATCCTGGGCTGGGGGTTCGACAACATGGCGCTCAACCGCATCGAAGCGATGATCCATCCAATGAACCAGCCTTCGCTGAAACTCGCTGCGTCGCTTGGGTTCGTGAAGGAAGGCCTGCTGCGCGAGGCGGGCTTCTGGGGCGGGCGCCACCACGACATGCTGCAGCTCTCGCTGCTGCGCCGCGAGTACCTTGGCGCTGCATCCAGCTCTTGATGAACAAGGAGGTGCCATGGCACGCGACCAAGGCCTTGAAGAGTTGATCCGCGACGAGCTCCGGCCGGTTCACGGCCTCACCGAGAAGCCGATGTTCGGCGGCCTCGCATGGCTGCTCAACGGGCATCTGCTGTGCGGCGCGCGCCGCGACGGGATGCTGGCGCGCCTGGGCAAGGGGAATGATGCCTGGGCCCTCGGGCACGAGGGCGTGGTGCTCATGCAGATGGGTGAGAAGCAGATGCCGGGCTGGGTGCGCGCCGACGCGCGGGCATATGGCGACGACGCGCTGCGCCGGAGGCTGCTAACGGCCGCCATCGAGTTCGTGCGGTCCTTGCCGGCGAAGTAGCCGGCACCGGTTCAGCGGGTCGGCGCTGGGCCGTCATCTCCGCGGTGACGATGCCGGTGGGCACGGCCAGCACGCCCCAGCCGAGCAGCATCATCGCGGAGGCGATCACGCGGCCGAGGTCGGTGCGCGGCGTGATGTCGCCGAAGCCCACGGTGGTCATCGTCGTCACGGCCCAGTACATCGCCACCGGGATGCTGGTGAAGCCGTTCTTCGGACCCTCGACCACGTACATCACGGTGCCCATCACCAGCACCACCATCAGCACGAACGACAGGAACACCAGGATCTTGCGGCGGCTGGCGTGCAGCGCGCGGCCGAGCTGGGTGTATTCGGTCATGTATTCGGTGAGCCGGAAGATCCGGAACACCCGCAACAGCCGCAGGATGCGCACGTCGATCAGCAGCTGGCCCTCGGGCCAGAAGATGGCCAGGTAGGTGGGCAGCACCGAGAGCAGGTCGATCACGCCGTAGAAGCTCAGCGCGTAGCGCAGCGGCTGGCGCACGCTCAGCAGCCGCGCCGCGTACTCGAGGGTGAACAGCGCGGTGAAGGTCCACTCGGCGGCCGAGAGCAGGTCGCCCGAGCGCTGCACCACGCTCTGGAGGCTGTCGGCGATGACCACCGCCACGCTCAGCAGGATGGCCGCGATGACCACCACGTCGAAGAGCTGGCCGGTGCGGGTGTCGGATTCGAAGACGATGCGGTAGAGCGCGCGGCGCCAGCCGTCGGCGGGCTTGCCGAACTCCTCGGCGGCGGGCGGTGTGGTGGTGGCGTTCATGGGGCGACTCCCTCGGGAGCGCCATCATGATCCAAGAATCGCGTTCAGCTGCGGTGCGTCGATCGGCTTGATCACGTGCTGGTCGAATCCGGCCTCGCGGGTGCGCTGCCGGTCGGCCTCCTGGCCCCAGCCGGTCAGCGCGATCAACCGGGCGTCATGGCCTGCAGGCGTCTGCCGGATGCGCCGGGCGGCCTCGATGCCGTCGAGCCGAGGCATGCCGAGGTCGAGGAAGACGATGTCCGGCCCGACGGCTTCCACCTTCTCCAGCGCCTCCACGCCGTCGCCGGCCGTCCACACCTCGTGGCCCAGCAGCGTGAGGATCTCGGCGAGCGAGGCCGCGGCGTCGGGGTTGTCGTCGGCCACGACGATGCGCCTGGGATGCGCGGCCTCGGCGGTGCTGCCGGCCGCCTGCGGGCTGCGCGCCGCGCCCATGCCCTTGAGCAGCGGCAGCCGCACCGTGAACACGCTGCCGCGGCCGAGGCCGGCGCTCGCGGCCTCCACCCGGCCGCCCTGCAGCGTGACCAGCTTCCTCACCAGCGCCAGGCCGATGCCCAGCCCGCCTTCGGTCTGCCCCTGGTGGGCCCGCACCTGCGAGAACAGTTCGAACACGTTGTCCAGCTCGCCCTCGGGGATGCCGATGCCGGTGTCGGCGATGCGCACCACCGCCTCGTCGCCCTCGCTGCGCAGGCTCACGTGGATGCGGCCGCCGGGCTCGGTGTACTTGGCCGCGTTGGTCAGCAGGTTCATGAACACCTGCGCCAGCCGGTCGAAGTCGCCCAGCACGCACGGGTCGTCGCCGCTGTCGTCGACCACCAGCGCATGCTCGCGCGCCTCGATGACGGAGCGCGTGGCCTCGACGCTGCTGGCCATCGCCTGCGCCAGCTTCACCGGCTTGCTGCGCAGCTCGAGCTTGCCGGCGGTGAGCCGCCCCACGTCGAGCAGGTCGTCGACCAGGCGCACCAGGTGCGAGAGCTGCCGGTCCATCATCTCGGCGGTGCGGCGCAGCACGTCGTCGGAGCGGGTGGTCAGCCGCAGGATCTGCAACCCGTTGCGGATCGGGGCCAGCGGGTTGCGCAGCTCGTGCGCCAGCGTGGCCAGGAACTCGTCCTTGCGCCGGTCGGCCTGCCGCAGCGCGGCCTCGGCGTTGCGGCGCTGGGTGACGTCGAGCACGAACTCCACCACCTCGTCGTCCACCCGCCGCGCGGCGAACAGGCCCCACCAGCGGGAGCCGTCCTTGCGGAAATACTGCTTCTCGTAGGGCGTGGTCTCGCCGCGTTCGGCGATCTCCTGCACGGCGACCAGCGAGGCCTCGTGGAACTCGGGCGGTGTCAGCGCCTGCCAGGTCAGGGTCCGCGCTTCCTCGCGCGTGTAGCCGGTCATGCGGAGAAAGGCCTCGTTGGCTTCCTTGATCAGGAAGCCCTCGCCCCACACGATCACGCCCACGGTGCGGATGCGGAACGCGCCGCGCACGCGCTCCTCGGCGCGGCGGCGCTCGGTCACGTCGTCGAACAGCACCGCGACCTGGCGCTTGTGCGGCTCGCCGAAGCGGAAGGCATAGACGTTGTACCAGCGCCCCAGCGCGGCTGCCTGCTTGACGAAGCGCCTGGGCTCGCCGGTGATGGCGACGTGGCCGTAGGTCTCGTACCAGTCGGCCTCCAGGTCCGGCGCGAGCTCGCGCATGCGGCGGCCGACCGGGTTGCCCAGGCCGGTCTGCCGCGCGAAGGCCGGGTTCACCTCGAGGAAGCGGTAGTCCACCGGTGCGCCGGCGTCGTCGAACAGCATCTCGAGCACGCAGAAGCCTTCGTCGATCGACTCGAACAGCGTGCGGTAGCGGGCCTCGCTGGCGGCCAGGGCGGCCTCCTGGGCCTGCTTGTGCTCGGTGGTGTCGGTGGCGGCGCAGTAGAAGCCCGAGATCGCGCCGATGTCGTCGCGCAGCGGCGTGAACGAAAACGTGAACCAGCTCAGCGGCCGGTCTTCGCGGCCCTGCAGCGCGAGCGGGCGATCGATGAAGTGCTGGGCCTCGCCGCGCAGCGTGGCTTCCACGAGAGGATGGAATTCATCCCAGATCTCGGACCAGAGTTCTGCAAAAGGGAGCCCCAGGCAGGGATGCTTGGTGCCCAGGATCTCGATGAAGGCGTCGTTGTGCAGCGAGGTGAGCTCGGGCCCCCAGGCGATGTAGACCGGCTGGCGCGAATCGAGCATCAGGTCGACGAAGGTGCGCAGCCGCTGCGGCCATCCGTCGATCGGGCCGAGCGGGGTGGCTGCCCAATCGAACTCGCGGATGCGCCGCGCCATCTCGCCCGTGCCGCGCGGCCACGCGGCCGCGGTTGTCTGCCTGCTGCCTGCCTCTTCCATTCCACGCGTGCAGGCAAACGGCGATCCAGCCGCCGGCTACCCCGGCGCGGTGGTGCCGAGCCAGTCGCGGATCACTTCGTCGGTGTGTTCGCCCAGCAGCGGCGGCGCTCGCCGGTAGCTCACCGGCGAGCCCGACAGCCGGATCGGGTTGGCCACCAGCGGCACGCGGCCGGCGCTGGGGTGGGGCAGCTCGATGCGCAGGCCGCGGGCCTGCACCTGCGGGTCGGCGAACACGTCGTCGAGCCGGTTGATCGGGCCGCAGGGCACGCCGGCGCTTTCGAGCGCCTGCACCCATTGCGCGGTGGTGCGCATCACGGTGGCCTGGCGCAGCAGCGGGATCAGCACGGCGCGGTGCGCCACGCGCTGCGGGTTGGTGGCAAAGCGTTCGTCGGCCGCCCATTCGGGATGGCCGGCGATCGCGCAGAACCGTGCGAATTGCCCATCGTTGCCGATCGCCAGGATCATGTCGCCGTCGGCGGTGGGGAAGTCCTGGTACGGCACGATGTTGGGATGCGCATTGCCCATGCGTCGCGGCACCACGCCGCCGGCCAGGTAGTTGGCGGCCTGGTTGGCCAGCGTGGCCACCTGCACGTCGAGCAGCGCGAGGTCGATGTGCTGGCCCAGGCCCGACTTCTCGCGCTCGGCCAGCGCTGCCTGCACCGCGATGGTGGCGTACAGGCCGGTCATCACGTCGACAAGCGCCACGCCCACCTTCTGTGGGCCCGCGCCTTCCTCGCCGTCGGCGCGGCCGGTCACGCTCATCAGGCCGCCCATGCCCTGGATCAGGAAGTCGTAGCCGGCGCGCGCTGCATAGGGGCCGGTCTGGCCGAAGCCGGTGATCGAGCAGTAGACCAGGCGCGGGTTCAGCGCCTTCAGGCTCTCGTGGTCCAGCCCGTAGGCCTTGAGACCATCGAGCTTGAAGTTCTCGAGCAGCACGTCGGCCTGCTCGGCGAGCCGGCGCACGAGTTGCTGGCCTTCGGGCTGCGCGATGTCGATCGCGATCGAGCGCTTGTTGCGGTTGGCGCAGAGGAAGTAGGCCGCCTCGCGCGTGTCCTGCCCCTGCTCGTCCTTCAGGTACGGCGGGCCCCAGCTGCGCGTGTCGTCGCCGGCGCCGGGGCGCTCGACCTTGACGACGTCGGCGCCCAGGTCGGCCAGCATCTGGCCTGCCCAGGGCCCGGCCAGCACGCGCGACAGGTCCAGCACCTTGATGCCGGTGAGCGGGGCAGGGCGGCTCATCAGAACGCGGCGATGCCGGTGATCGCGCGGCCGAGGATCAGCGCATGGATGTCGTGCGTGCCCTCGTAGGTGTTCACCACCTCCAGGTTGACGAGGTGGCGCGCCACGCCGAATTCGTCGCTGATGCCGTTGCCGCCCAGCATGTCGCGCGCGGTGCGGGCGATGTCCAGCGCCTTGCCGCAGGAGTTGCGCTTCATGATGCTGGTGATCTCGACCGATGCGGTGCCGTCGTCCTTCATGCGGCCCAGGCGCAGGCAGCCCTGCAGGCCGAGCGTGATCTCGGTCAGCATGTCGGCCAGCTTCTTCTGCACCAGCTGGTTGGCGGCCAGCGGCTTGTCGAACTGCTTGCGGTCGAGCGTGTACTGGCGTGCGGTATGGAAGCAGAACTCGGCCGCACCCATCGCGCCCCAGGCGATGCCGTAGCGGGCGCTGTTGAGGCAGGTGAACGGGCCCTTGAGGCCGCGCACCTCGGGGAAGGCGTTCTCCTCGGGGCAGAACACCTCGTCCATCACGATCTCGCCGGTGATGCTGGCGCGCAGGCCGACCTTGCCGTGCACTGCCGGGGCGCTCAGGCCCTTCCATCCCTTCTCGAGCACGAAGCCGCGGATCGCGCCTTCGTCGTCCTTGGCCCAGACCACGAACACGTCGGCGATCGGGCTGTTGGTGATCCACATCTTCGAGCCGGTGAGCGAGTAGCCGCCCGGCACCTTCTTCGCGCGGGTGACCATGCTGCCGGGGTCGGAGCCGTGGTTGGGCTCGGTGAGGCCGAAGCAGCCGATCCATTCGCCGGTGGCGAGCTTCGGCAGGTATTTCTGCTTCTGCGCCTCGGTGCCGAACTCGAAGATCGGCACCATCACCAGCGAGCTCTGCACGCTCATCATCGAGCGGTAACCAGAGTCCACGCGCTCCACCTCGCGGGCCACCAGCCCATAGCTCACGTAGTTGAGGCCGGGGCCGCCGTATTCGGAGGGGATGGTGGGGCCGAGCAGGCCGATGGCGCCCATCTCACGGAAGATCTCGATATCGGTCTTCTCGTGGCGGAAGGCCTCGAGCACGCGCGGCATCAGCCGCTCCTGGCAATAGGCGCGGGCGGCGTCGCGCACCATGCGTTCGTCTTCGGTGAGCTGGCTGTCGAGCAGCAGCGGGTCGTCCCAGTGGAAAGAGGCTTTATTCGAAGAACGCATCTGTGGCTCCAAGGCGCGAAAGGGCTGAATACGCGGAATTTAGAATGAAGAACGCACGCCGGGCAAACGATTTGTATGCACCGGCTTGTGCGTTTTCGGAACTCCGAGCATGAAACGCAAGATCCCGTCGACCGCCGCGCTGGCCGCCTTCGAATCCGCCGCCCGGCACCGGAGCTTCACGCTGGCGGCCGACGAACTGGCCGTGACGCAGAGCGCGGTGTGCCGGCAGGTCGCGAGCCTGGAGGACTTTCTCGGCGTGAAGCTCTTCCGCCGCACGCGGCGCGGCGTGCAGCTCACCGAGGCCGGCGAACGCTACAGCCGCAACGTGCGTGCCCGGCTCGACGAGGTGGAGCGCGACACGCTCGACCTGATGTCGCAGGGCGGCACCGGCAGTGCGCTGGAACTGGGCGTGGTGCCCACCTTCGCCAGCAAGTGGCTGCTGCCGCGGCTGCCGGAGTTCCAGCGGCTGCATCCCGGCATCACGCTGCACCTCACGCCGCGCACGCGGCCCTTCCTGTTCGACGACACGGTGTTCGATGCGGCGCTGTATGCCGGCGAGGCCGGCTGGCCCGGCACCGAGGCGCGATTCCTGATGCGCGAGAACCTGGTGGCGGTGGGCAGCCCTCAGCTGATGGGCGGCCGCAAGTCGCTCAGGCCGGCCGACGTGGCCCGGTTGCCGCTGCTGCAGCAGAGCACCCGGCCCTACATGTGGCGCGAGTGGTTCGGCTCGCAGGGCCTGCAGGTCGACAACGACATGGCCGGCCCGCGGATGGAGCTGTTCCAGATGCTCACCGAGGCCGCGATCCACGGCCTGGGCGCCGCGCTGATCCCGCGCTTCCTGATCGAGGACGAGCTGGCGAGCGGCCGCCTGGTGGTGCTGGTGAAGCATCCGTACCTGAGCGACCGCTCGTACTACCTGATCTACCCGGAGCACAAGGCCGAGAGCCCGGTGCTGGCCACCTTCAGGGGCTGGCTGGAAGACGAGGCGCAGCGCTATCGCAAGAGCACCGGGCTCGACTAGCGGCTGCCTCGTTGTGCCTGGCCCCCATCCCGGGGGGACTGTGCGCAAATTTGAGCTTCGGTACGTGCGGCCGCTCGGGGGCGGCCTGCACAATGGCTCGGCCCGGCCTCATGCCGGGCCACTGTGGAGCTCGATGACGTATCCCGACCCTGCGCCGATGTCCCGTGGCGCGTTCTGGCTGATGTTGCGCCGGATCGCCCTGTGGGCCGGGTGCGTGGACGTGCTCTACCTGGTGGTGTTCTCGTTGCTCGGCATGCCGGTGATGGCGGCCACCAACGTGGTCAGCTGCGGCATGTATGCCACGGCCTATCTGCTGCTCACGCGCCGGCGCAACCGGCCCGCGGTGCTGCTGATGTGGACCGAAGTGCTGGTGCACGCCGGCGTGTCGTCGGTGCTGCTGGGCTGGGCCACCGGCATCCACTACTTCATGCTGGTGTTCATTCCGGCGGTGGCCGTCAGCCGCTCGCCGCGCCAGGCCTTCGGAGCACTGGGCTTCCTGCTGGCGGTGTACATCGGCGTCGACGCGCTGACCCAGACGGTGCCGGTGCGCTACCCGCTCGACCCGCTGACGGTCACCGCGCTGCGCTGGCTCAACATCTCGGTGGTGTTCCTGATGTTCGGCGCGATCGGCCGCGACTACGTGCGCCGCGTCGAGATGGCCGAGGGGCGTGTGCGGGAGATGACGGTCACGCTCGAGCGCGAGCGCATCGCGCGTGAGCTCCACGACACGCTGCTGCAGAGCGTCAACGGCCTGATCCTGCAGTTCCACGCCGCCGCGCAGGGCATTCCGGCCGAGCATCCGTCGCGCGGGATGATGGAGCGGGCGCTGGCCCATGCCGACGAGGCGCTGGCCGAGGGGCGCGACCGGGTGGCCGGCCTTCGTGCAGCGCCCGGCGGCGACGATGCCGACCTGGGCGATGCGATGGCGGCCGTGGGCGAGCAGCTCTCGGCACTGCACCGGCTGCCCTTCGAGCTGCACCGGCACGGCACGGTGCGGCGGCTGCAGCCGCAGGCGCTGGACGAGGCCTACCGCATCGGCCGCGAGGCCTTGCTCAATGCCTTCCGCCATGCAAAGCCGAGCCGGGTGGTGGTGCACCTGAGCTATCGGCCCGAGGGCTTCCGGCTCGAGGTGCGCGACGACGGCGTGGGCATCGATCGCCAGAAGCTGCGCGCCGGCCGGCGGCGCTGGGGCCTGCTTGGCATGCGTGAGCGGGCGCAGCGCATGGGCGCCAGCTTGTCGATCCGCTCGTCGCCGGGCCGGGGCACGTGGATCGGCCTGGAGATCGATGCCGGGCGGGCCTTTGCGGCGAATCGGCCCGCCCATGCCATCACCCGAACAGCTTGAGGAACGCCGCCACCAGGTACTGCACCGGGTTCACCGGCCGCAGGTAGTCCCAGAAGTTGTCGTCCTCGTAGTGGCGCATCGGCGGCTTGTCGCGGTCGAGCGTGTTGTCGACCACCGGCTTCAGCGAGCCGATGCCGTCTTCCTCGATGCCGGTGCCCGAGAAGTCGACGATCGTGAGGCAGTGCGCGTCGTTGAGCAGGCGCCAGAAGGGCACGTGGTAGCCCACGTTGGGGTAGCGGCTGAGCACCGGCATCCATTGGTGGATGTCCTGCCGCCAGCGCTGGTTGATGCGGGCCTTGCGCTCGCTGTCGCTGCCGGCGCTGATGATGTCGCCGTAGAACTTGGCGTAGCTGAAGGCCGAGAAGATGCCGTCGGTCTGGAACAGCGCGTACTGGAAGCGGTCTTGCGGATAGCTCAGCGCCATCGCGGCCGACACGCTGCCCAGGTCGTTGGGGTCGAAGCCGGGCCGGCCGGCGAAGCGCGGGATCATGCCGCCAGGCTCGTCCAGCCCCCAGGCTTCGCGGATGCGGTTGTGCAGCGGCAGCGAGGGCGACTGCTGCGGCGTGCTGGCGCGCGGTGCCGGAAACAGCGGGCCCGAATCGGCCAGCAGCGACGAGCGGCCGGGTTGCAGCGTGTCGCGCATCAGCGCGTAGGTGGCGGCCGAGCCGGCGCCGCCGGCCGAGAAGCCGGTGAGCAGCAGCTCGCCCGGCTGGCCGATGGTGGCGCGCAGCCAGTGCGCCGCACCGTCCACGTTGGCTTGGCCGCGGTGGAACTCCACCCGCGGATGCGCCGGGTCGGTGTCGGTGTAGACCTTCATCGCGCTGCCGGTGTGCACGTCGCCGGTGCAGTAGGGCAGGTAGACGATGTTCCAGCTCTGCGTGCGGACCTGGTCGAAGGGATCGAGCCGCGCGGTGAAGGGCGTGATCAGGCCGAAGGCCGCGGTGTCGAGCTTGCTCAGGTAGTCGGGCGGTATGCCGTTGGGATTGCTCGCGCTCAGGTGGCCCTTGCCTAGACAAGAGTCCTGGTCCCAGCAGGCGCCGCCGCCTTCGTACATCACAACGGTGTTGGTCGTGAACGGCGTTCGGTTGACGAAGAAGCGGTAGGGCGTGCCGTCGCCGCAGGCGGCGCCGGACGAGACGGGCAGTTCCACCACGTCCCACTGGAAGTAGCCGGCCATCGCGCAGGGCGCGAGCAGCGTGAAGGCCAGCGCGGCGAGCCAGCGGCCGAGTCGGTGCCAACATGTCGGCCTGATTGCAGGTGTGTCCATCGTTCCTCCTTGAGTTGCACACGAGAAACACGAAGTCCGGCACCTGCGTCGGGCTATCTCCCTTCGCCGCCGAACGACGACTGGCGCAGCGTCTCGAGCTGCGCTTGCAGTTGCTGCGGGTCGCGCCGCTCGGGCGGCTGCGCCTGCCAGGCGGCCACGATCTCGGCCTGCCGCCGCCGGTAGGTCTCGGCCCGCGGGTCGGCCGTGGCCGGCGCCTGCGCCACTTGGTCGCGCCATTCGTTGAGCATCAGCGCGCGCTGGCCGGGATCGGGCTCGAGATCGAGCAGCACCGTGCTCTTCAGCAGGTTGGCCTCGCCGGCCGAGAGCTCGCCGCGTGCGAGGTGCACGTCGATGCCCTGGTCGACCTGCCGCGCCAGCGCCTGCAGTTCGGCCGGCGCCGCGCCCTGGCTGCGCCGGTCGCGGTATTGCTGCAGGGTGTGCTGGAAGCCCATGTAGTCGACGATGCGGGCCAGCTCGGCCTCGCGGTTGGGGTTGCCGCGCAGGCTCTCCTGCAGCTGACGCCATTGCTCGGCGCTGATGCCGGCCGGCGGCGGCCCCGCGGGCACGATGGCGCTGGCGGCCGCCTCGGCGGCCCGCACGCCGGCGGCGGGCGCGGGTTCGGCATCGGGGCCCAGCACGGCCGGGCCGTCACCGAACGGGGAGGGCGCACGCGCCACGGGCTGTGCGGGCGCGGCAGGTGCAGGAGGCGGGGGTGTGGCGCTGCCTTCGCGCAGGTTCCAGATCAGCACCGCGGCGATGCCGGCGGTGGCGGCCATCGCGATGCCGCGGCGGCGGCCGGGAGTGGGATGCTTCCGCATGAAGTACAGCCTTCACGCGGGCGCGGGCAGCGATGCTCGTGGCCGTCGCCCCGCCCCGCGTTTTCCGTGGGTTGGGAAGGCGACGTTATAAACACCGGCCGTGACAGCCGCGTGAGCGGCCGACTCGGCGGCGGGGGCTTGGGGAACGCAGGGTCGCGACTTTGGCCTGCAAAGTCGTTTTCAGGCTCTGCCGATCAGCCGACGAGTCGGCCGTAGCGGTCGACCGCGATCAGGTCGACGTAGCGCGAGCCCTGCGGGCCGGCGCCGAAGTCGACGCGGTAGCCGCCCAGGTCGGCGCGCAGGCCGGCCAGCACTTCCTTCATGCGGGCGCGGTTCACCGGCACGCCGGCCTTCATCGCGGTGCGCGCGGCTTCCACCGCGATGCGGCCGGTGATGTAGCCCTCGAGCACCGTCATGCCGATGCGGGTGCGGTTGTCGTAGGCATTGAGGTCGCGCTGGCACTGCGCCACCACGCCCACGCCCATCGCATTGGGGCGCGGCACCACCATGCTCATGATGCAGCTGCGCTGCTTGGCGGTGAGGGTGTCGATCAGGTCCTGGCCCGCGAACGACGAGGCGTAGAACAGGCCCGGGTACTTCGCCGCACTCATCTGCTCGATGATGGCCGCCACCGGCGCGGCGTTGGCGGTGAACAGCACGCAGTCGAGCTTGGAGGCCATCAGCGTGTTGGCGGCCTCGTCGAACGAGGCGCTGTTGCGGTCGATCGCCACGGCCACCTTGGGCACGATGCCCATCGCGCTCAGCGCTTCGTTCATCGCCTCCATGTTGGCCTTGGAGGTGTCCTGCAGGTAGACCACGCCGACCCGGCGCAGGCCGAAGTCCTTCACGTAGGCCACCATGCGCTGGTATTCGAGGTCGTAGCCGGCGCGCACGTGGTAGGCCGAGCTGGCGTTGCTGGCGCGGATGGCCATGTTGCCGCTGGCGGTGCCCAGCAGCGGGATCTGCGCCTGCTCGATCGCTGGCATGCAGGCCTCGGCGCCGGCGCCGCTGGTCAGGCCGATGATCGCGGCGGCGCCGCCATCGATCAGCTGGTTGACGTTGCCGGCGCAGCGCGCCTTCACGCCGCCATCGTCCAGCGTGGCCAGCTCGTAGCGCACGCCCTTGGCGGCATCGGCCTTGGAGGCCGCGGCGAACGCGGCAGCGATGCCGTCGCGCACGTCCTTGCCGTAGCTGGCCTGGCCGCCCGAGAGCGAGGCCGACTGGCCGAACTTGATCGTGGTGAGTTGTGCCGCCTGGCTGGCGGGCAGGACGCCGCCAAGACCGCCTGCGAACAGGGCGGAACCCGCGAGCACGAAGTTTCTGCGTTGCATCTTCAACCTCCCTCAAAGTCGAAAGAACGGCGAACCGTGACTTGTGGCAATTCGGCGGATTGGAGGGGGCTCTTGAGCCGTTTTTACGAACCGATACAGCTGCCGGAAGTTGTTTCATCGCTCCAGACTGCGACTTCCTGCTCGCTCTGCGGTGGCCGGCTGTGATGTTTCTAATTGACACAAATAGCCGTGAATTGACACATTGGACGCACCAACCACTCCCCGAGGGAATCGCATGGCCTCCTTCTCCCGCACCGTCGTCAAGCTTGTTGCGCTGCTGGGTCTTGGCGTCGCGTCACTCACGGCCTCGGCCGTCGAGATGCGCGGCTTCCGGGGGGTGATGTGGGGTGACGACGTGGCCAAGCTCGGCAGGTCGACACTGGCCTACACCGACGGCGACGTGTCCTGCTACACCCGCGAGCGCGAGAACCTGCTGTTCGGTGACAGCCCGCTGCAGGAGGTGCGCTACTGCTTCCACCGCAACCGCCTGTTCATGGTGGCCCTCGATACCGAGGTCGACCAGCAGACGCTGCTGACCGAGTTCCAGAGCAGCTATGGCCCGCCCGATGCGCGCGAGAGCTCGTTGGTGTCGTGGGGCAGCGGGGCCACCGCCTCGCGCGTCGACGTGGTGTCGCCGCCGGCCGGCGGGCATGCGCTGATGCTGATCTATTCCAACCGCGTGGAGCCCGGCCTGGGCGTGGCCGCGCTCGGGTTTGCCACTGCGGCGGGCCGGCGCTAATCCAGCAGCCCGAAGTTCGTTTCCACGTCGACGAAGCGGACCTGCACCTTCCGCAGGTGCTGGCCCAGCTTGTCGAGCCACATCTCGAGGCGGTGCAGCGGCGCGCTGGCGCCCTCCGCCTCGATGCGCTGGCAGGCGCGAGCCGCATCCTTGAAGCCATAGAGCGCGAAGCTGCCCGCGATGCGGTGGGCGATGCGCACCACGAGCTCGCGCTCGCCGGCGGCCATGGCGGCCTTCAGCTCGGCCAGCGCCTCATGCCGGCTCGCCAGGAAACCCGGCAGCCGCTCCTTCAGGTCGGCCGCCACCTCCACCACGCCGGCCGGCGGCGGGCTGGGCGGCGGTTCGGCGGCGTTGTTGGCCACCGGCTCGAAGCGGTAGCCCAGCGCATACACCGCATGGATGAAGGTGTGCGTGGGCACCAGTGCGGCGAGCTTGCGCCGCAGGTTCTTCACATGGCTGTCGACCGCACGCTCGAACACGCCGCCCGGATCGTCGTAGCTGCGCTCCAGCAGCGTCGCGCGCGAGAAGATGCGTCCCGGCTGGGCGAGCATCACCGTGAGCAGCCGGTATTCGTGCGGCGTCAGGTCCATCACCTGGCCGGCGCACAGCACGCGCTCGCGCAGCCGGTCCCAGCGCACCAGCAGCGGCTCGGCAGGCGAGGGTGGCGCCGCATGCCCGCGGCGCAGCGCCACGCGCGCACGGGCCACCAGCTCGCGCGGGCTGAACGGCTTGGTGATGTAGTCGTCGGCGCCCACGTCGAAGCCGAGCAGGCGGTCGGCCTCCTGGCTGCGCGAGGTGACCATGATGATCGGCACGTTGCTGAAGCGCCGCAGCGCGCGGCACACGTCGGTGCCGTCCAGGCCCGGCAGCATCACGTCGAGGATGACCAGGTCGGGCGGTGTCGCGCGCACGAAGGCCTCCACCGCGTCGCCGCGTGCCAGGTGGTGCACGCGCAGGCCGGCGGCTCGCAGGTGCTCGACCTGGATTTCGGCGATCGGTAGTTCGTCCTCGACGACGAGGACCAGCGGAGATACGGCAGGGGTCATGGAGCGGGCCGCATCTTAGCGGCCGCCCCTCGTGCGCCGGCTGCGCACAAGCCCGTGATTGTGAGGGGTGGCGCGTGCAGATTTCACGGCTGGCCTGGGGAGACGCTCCCAGGTTTCTCCACATTTGGTTGCAAGACTCGCGGGGCCCCATTCCAGAGGATCCTGCCCCATGGCCGAACTGCTGTTCTATCGTGACCCCGCCCTGCTCGACCGCGAGCGCCATGCCGCATTGCGCTATGCACCGAGCGACGATTTCTCGTTCTCGCGCGATACCAATTCGGTGCCGCTGCTGGGCGTGGAGTTCTTCGAAGCCAGCCGCCACCTGCCGGTGGTGTTCGCCGACGACGCGCAGGGCCAGCGCTTTCCGCTGGCGCTGCTGTCGCTGGCCAACGCGCGCAACGCGCAACTGAAGGACGACGGCCGTTGGAACGCCGGCTACACGCCCGCCTTCATCCGCCGCTATCCGTTCGCGCTGACCGACGACAAGAACGTCTGCTTCGACCAGGCCGCCGCGCATTTCTCCGGCGAAGCCGGCGAGGCGCTGTTCGACGGCGAGCAGCCGACGAAGACGCTGGAAAGCGTGATGAATTTCCTGCGCCAGTTCGACGCCGAGCATGCGCGCACCCGCGAGTTCTGCGCCGCGCTGGGCGAGCGCAACCTGTTCAAGCCCTTCAACCTGCAGGTGATGACGGCCGACCGCTCGCCGCTGCGCCTGGGCGGGCTCCACATCATCGACGAGGCCCGGCTGCACGAGCTGGATGCGGCCACCGTCGACGCCTGGTTCCGCCAGGGCTGGCTGGCCTGGATCTACGCGCAGCTGCATTCGCTCGGCGCCTTCAAGCGCCTGGGCGAGCAGCTCGACACGCGCGCCGCCTGATCCCGCTCCGTTTTTCCGCCCCCACTTCGCCCACGCCCCCAGGACACCCCAGATGCCCAAGCGCCGCTCCGCCGCCCCCCGCCGCTCGCCCCGCACCGCCCGCGCGGTGCCGCAGGTGAGCCGACCGCTCGGCTGGCTGCTGACGGCGGTGTCGGCCAACGCGATGGCGACCGACCACAACATCGATGCGGTGGCCGGCTTCACCACCGTCAACAGCACCGGCGTGAAGACGCAGGAGGTGGTCAACGGCTACACCTCCGGCGGCGTGGCGATCAACGTGTTCAACCACTTCGTGGTGGGCAACGGCAACACGGTGAACCTGCTGGTGCCGGCGGGCAGCAGCAAGCTGGTGAACATCGTGCGCAGCAGCCAGCCCGAGGTGTGGGGCACGCTCAACGCGTACAGCGGCGGCGCGCTGGGCGGCGACGTCACCTTCGCCAGCAGCTACGGCTTCCTGGTGGGTTCGAGCGGCATCGTCAACGTGGGCAAGCTGACGCTGCGCACGCCCTCGCAGAGCGACATCACCGATTTCGTCAGCGGCAACAAGGCCATCGGCGACCTCACCGGCGGCAGCTACACGCTGTCGGGCAGCGGGCTGGTGAGCATCCAGGGCAAGATCAACACGCAGAGCGGCGTGGTGATCGATGCCGACCAGGTGCAGGTGGGCAGCACCGGCGCCATCATCGCCGGCAACGCGCGCAGCGCGAGCTACGTCAACGAGGCGGCGGTCAACACCGGCGACCTCACCGCGCCCAAGACGCTGAAGAGCGACGGCGGCACGATCTCCATCGTCGCCAAGGGCTCGTCGGGCACCGCGGTCGACATCGCCGGCAAGCTGCTGGCCGACGGTGGCATCACGATCGAGGCGCCCACCGTCTCGCTGCAGAGCGGCTCGGTGCTCGATGCCCGCAACACCTCGGTCGCCAAGACCTCGGGCGACGTGACGCTGACCGCCATCGCCACCGACAAGCAGGGCTACGGCCAGGCCAGTGCCACCACCTCGCTCACGCTCTCGGGCGAGATCGATGCCGCCAACGTGAGCGCCAGCGCGAGCTCGCGCGCCACCTCGTCCTACACGGAGGACTGGGGCTCGTGGATCGGCATGACCACCATCGGCGCGGTGAGCGGCATCAGCGGCTATGCGGTGATGGCCAATGCCAACGCCAGCGTCACGGTGAACAGCACCGCCAACGTGCAGGCCAGCGGCAATGTCTCGCTCGGCAGCACCGCGCGCGCCACGGCCGAAGATCCGGCCATCACGCTGAACGGCAACTCGCTGGTCGGCGCGGCGGTGGTGTACGGCAATGCCTCGTCCACCAGCGCCACGCAGGTCAAGAGCGGCGCCACCATCAACGCGGGCGGCAAGCTCTCGGTCACCTCGCACAACGAGACCAGCCTCGACATCAGCGCGCTGACGCTGGTGGCCACCAACGACAACGCGGCGGTGGTCGCGGTGGCGGTCGGCGGTGCCGACGCGCACAGCAAGGCGCTGGTCGAGACCGGCGCCAGCCTCACCGCCGGCAGCGTGGCCGTGCATGCCGACAACCAGAACGCCTACAAGGTCAGCAGCACCGCCTACGGCCTGGCCGGCACCGCGCTCGGCGTGACGGTGGCGCTGGGCGATTTCACCAGCAGCGCGATCGCCGACCTCGGCGCCAGCGTGGGCACCAACGCCGCCAAGGTGGGCGACGTGGACGTGGTGGCGCTCGATCGCACCACGCAGCAGCGCGTGCACAGCAGCTCCACCGTGGGCAGCAGCGTGTTCATGCGCACGGTGGGCGCGGGCCCGGTGGCTGCGCTGGGTGCGGCGCAGACGGCGATCAACAACACCGTGAAGAGCCTGCTGCCCACCAAGGTGCTGGGCGACATGGTGCAGGAGGCCGATGGCACGCTGAGCCTGCGCGTGGGCGCCTCGTTCTCGCTGGCGCAATCCGACCACCAGGCGGTGGCCCACATCGGCAACAACGTCGACAACGCCAGCGCGCCGTCCATCGTGTCGTCGGGCAACGTGGTGGTGGCCGCGCGCGAAGACCAGCGCGAGATGCGCACCTCGAGCGAGAGCGCGGTCTCGGCCCGCACCACGTCGGGCAGCGGCACGGCGCGCGACCCCGAGGTGGAAAACAGCGGCAGCGTCGCGGTGAACCTGACGCTGGGCACGAGCAAGGCGATCGCCGAAGTCGGCGAATACACCAGCATCGATGCCACGCGCCTGGGCGTGGCGGCGCAGCAGTTCCAGCCGATCGTCAGCACCTACGACCGCTGGGGCAGCTTCAGCGACGTGATCGACCATGTGAGCGCCACGGCCGGCCTCACCGGCAGCCTGCTCACCAGCTATGCCAATGCCAGCGGCGAGGCGGAGGCGAACTCGGTCTCGGCCTCGTTCAACTACCAGAGCCTGGACCACGGCGCCAAGGCCTGGATCGGCGACCGCGCCAAGGTCACCACCAGTGCCGCCACCGGCGGCTGGAGCCATGCGCAGACCCTCAGCGGCCTGGGCAGCATGTTCAGCGACCAGAGCTATCAGTTCGACTTCGGCGCATCGGTCGACGTGCAGGCCTACCAGCAGGCGCAGAGCATCGACATCGCCGGCAACGTCGGCGCATTCCTGATCCTCGCGGGCACCGGCTCGGGCGACGACGGCAAGTCGCTCGGCGCCTCGCTGAGCTACGTGAACTACAGCGGCAACGCGGTGGCCGGCGTGGGCGCCGGCGCCACGATCAATGCCGGCGCCGGCGATGTGTCGGTGAGCGCGCAGAACGACGAGTCGCACATCGTCATCGCGCCGACCTCGGGCGTGGGTTCCGGCCTGGCCTTCAACGGCATCGTCGGCGTGCTCGACCTCGACAACCAGACGCGGGCCTCGATCAGCAACACCGCCTCGGTCACCGCCTCGTCGGTCGACATCGATGCGCAGCAGCACGAAGGCAACTGGGCTGCGGCGGGCAGCTTCGCTTACACCGATTCCAAGGCGGTGGGCATCGCGGTGGCGATCAACACCGCCGATGGCGACACCCGCGCGACCATCGGCGACAACAGCGCCGACGCTGCGCTGGTGCAGCGCGACGACGTGGCCACCACCACCGCCTCGGGCAGCGCGCCCACCGCCGGCATCAGCACCGATGCGCTGACCGTGCATGCGGCCACCGACGGCACCAATGCCTCGATCGCCGCCGCAGGCGCCGCCACCTCGCCCAAGACCGGCGAGCCCGGCTACGGCCAGCAGTTCGAGAACAAGTGGAACAGCCTGGTGAGCAAGGCCACCAGCGCCTTCGGCCTGGCCAGCGGCAGCAGCAGCGCCAGCTCGGCCGGCGGCGCGTCGAAGTCGGGCCAGCAGGCCAGCGGCTCCGGCTCGTCGGCGCCGGAGGATCCGGGCTTCGGCCTGGCCGCCTCGGGCAGCTTCTCGGCCACGCTGAGCGACCTGGACACCGAAGCCAGCGCGAGCAGCGCGACGATCACCGCGCGCACCACCCGCAGCGCGATCGACGTGCGGGCGCTCGAGAAGACGGCCGAGCTGAGCGTGGCCGGTGCGGCCGCCTTCATCAAGGCCGGGCAGGATCCGAGCACCAGCAGCACCACCGCCTTCTCGGGTGCGGTGTCCATCCTGAACAGCGGCGACGACGCGCAGGCCTACCTCAGCAACGTGAGCGCGCTGAACACCGGCGACGTGACGGTGCAGGCGGCACAGGGCGGCGACCGGCTGGGCATCGGCCTGGGCTTCTCGGTCAACACCAACAACCCCAGCGGCAAGAACTTCAGCGTCGGTGCCTCGGCCTCGGTGGCCCAGGTGAGCGACAGCGCGAGCGCCCGCATCGAGAACAGCCAGCTCGATGCCGGCAGCACCAGCAACACGCTGGAGGTCGGCGCCTACAGCCGCACCGACATCGGCATCGGCGGCGGCTCGCTCTACCTCGGCGGCAAGGGCGGCGTGGGCCTGGCGATCACCTATGCCGACATCGGCGACGGCGAGCACGACCTGGCCGAAGCGCGCGTGACCGGCAGCACGCTGACCGACTTCGGCCACATCACGCTCGATGCCACCGACGCCAGCCGCATCGCCTCGGGCGCGGCCGGCCTGGGCGGCGGCTCGGGCACGAGCACCTTCAACGGCAGCTTCGTGATCAACGAGGTGGGCGGGCACCATACCGCGCTGCTCTCGGGCAGCACGCTCACCAACACCGGCGCGGTGAAGCTCGGTGTGGAAGGCGGTGTCGACGCGGCGATCGACAGCCAGCTCGATGCGCTGGGCAGCAGCAGCGAGGCCGGCGACTACGACTTCAGCGGCACCCTCCTGTCCGACGGCTCGCAGTCGGCCTATGGCGCGCGCACCCTCGGGGTGGCGGGCTTCCTGCAGGTGGGCAAGAACAACCTCGGCATCTCGTACGTGCACAACGATGTGCACCGCACCGGCAGCGCGCAGATCCTCGGCTCGTCGGTCAATGCGACCAGCGTCGCCGTCAACGCCGAAGACTCGGCCTGGCTGGTGAGCGTGGCTGCCGGCTTCGCGGGGTCGAACGGCTCGCTCTCGGGCGTGGGCTCGGTGGCCGTCAACGAGGTGAACGACACGCTGAGCGCGCGCATCGGCGACTGGGATGCGGCCTCGGCCAGCGGCTACGTGAAGGCCGGCTCGGTCAGCGTGACGGCGAGCAACCGGGCCGATGTCTATGCAGGTGCCGGCTCGGTGGCCTACTCGAAGGGCGCCTCGGGCGGCCTCGCGGTGGCGCTCAACCTCCTGGGCACCTCCGACCACAGCACCACCGCGCAGGTGGGCTGGACCGATCTGTACACCAGCGGCAGCGTCGACGTGTCGGCGACCAGCGGCACCAGCGGCGACATGAACACGCTGGTGGCCACCGCGGTGGGCGTGGGCCTGGCGCAGGGCGGCCTCGCCTTCGGCGGCGCGATCGGCGTGAACAACGTCGACCAGAGCGTGGATGCGGGCCTGCGCGCCGTCGGCATGCATGACGGCACCACGCAGTACCGCGCTTCCACCGTCACCGTGGAGGCGCACGACTACACCGAGAACTGGGGCTTCGGCTTCATGGCCGCAGGCTCGCAGGGCGGCCTGAGTGCCGGTGTGGGCATCGGCACCAACCGCATCGACAGCGACGTGACCGCCCAGATGCTGGGCGGCCGCTCGAAGGTCATTCAGGCAGCCGACGTGGAGGTCGATGCCAGCCGCAAGAACCGGCTGATCACGGTGGACGCCGGTGTCTCGGTGGGCACCGGCCTGACGGGCGCGGCCTCGATCGGCACCAACGTGACCGATGGCCACGTCACCGCCAAGATCGCGAGCGGCGCGCAGGTCGACGCCACCAACAACGTGCTCGTCACCGCGCTGGCCGATACCTTCAGTGCGGTGGGCAGCGGCTCGGTGGGCGTGGGCACCGGCAGCGCCTCGGGGGCGCTCGCGGTGTCCACCGCGGTGGACTTCGGCGTGACGCAGGCGCTGGTCGACAACGCGACCGTCAAGGCGCTGGGGCAGGGCACCGCCGCCACCGTGCGCAGCGGCCGGCTGAGCAATGGCCCGGCCTTGAGCGACCTGTCGGATGCCGACGGCGTCGACCGCGACGCGGTGAGCCAGAGCTTCGAGGACCAGGCGCTGAGCGAAGGCACCGAGCGCGCGCACGGCCTGGTGGTCAACGCCACCAGCTACGAGAAGCTGCGCACGATCAACGTGGCCGGCTCGGGCAGCACCGGCGCGGCGGCGATCACCATCAACGTCGCGACCAACGACTTCGAGGGCTCGACCAAGGCCCAGGTCACCAGCAGCACGATCAACTCCGGCGTCAGCGGCCAGAGCGGCGCCGACGTGCTGGTGCGTGCCAGCGACCACAGCATGGGCCTGGCCATCTCGGCCGGTATCGCGGGGGCGAGCCAGGGCGCCGGCATCGCCGGCCTGTCGATGAACCTGCAGACGCACGACGTCGATGCGCGCATCCAGGGCAGTACGGCGAATGCCGACGCGCTGAAGATCGACGCCGCGGCCACGCAGATGGCGCAGGCGGTGTCGGCCGGCGGCTCCGGCGGCGGCACCGCCGCGGGCGCGGCCTCGGTGGTCGTGGCCACGCAGTACGGCGACGTGAAGGCCTGGCTGCTCGGCGGCACCACCACGGCCGGCAGCGTCGACGTGGATGCGCAGCGCGTACAGGAGAGCGACCTCGCGGCCGGCTCGGCCAGCGGCGGCGGGCAGGTGGGCGTGGGCTTCGCGCTGGCGGTCAGCCGCATCGGCGGCGACACGCGCGCCACCGTGGGCCGCGACCCGGACGACGACAACGCCACCACCTCGACCACCGTCAACACCGATGCGCTGAACATCGATGCGGCGCGGGCGACCACGATCGAGAGCTACACCTTCGGTGTGGGCGTCGGCGTCGGCGTGGCCGGCCTGGCCGGCATGGTCAACGTGAGCGACCAGGGCGGCGAGACCCGGGCCGGCGCCTACGACGCAGTGCTGCGCGCCAAGGATGGCTCGGGCGCGATCGGCACGCTGGGCATCGACGCGCAGGAAACCTACACCGCCAAGCAGGTGGCCGCAGGCGCAGGCATCGGCTTCACCGGCATCGGCGCTGCCTTCAACGTGGTGCTGTCGAGCTCGTCCACCGTGGCCGAGCTGGTGGGCAGCGACACCAAGGCCACCGACACCAGCATCACCGCCGAGGCCGACCGCCAGGCCGAGGTGTACAGCGTGGCCGGCGGCTCGGGCGCCTTTGCCGGCGCGGTGAGCCTGGGCTTCATCAAGTTCGGCGCTGGCGATGCCGGCAGCGCCGACAGCGAGCTGACCAGCTCGGCCAGCGCGGCCGACACCACCGTCAACAAGGGCTACGCCAGCAACAACAGCCAGCTCACCACCGCAGAGCAGACCCACCTCGACGTGAAGAGCGGCAGCCTCGCGCTGCAGGGGCAGGTGCAGAACTCGGCGGTGTCGTCCACCGCCACCGTCACCGGCGATGGCCAGACGCTGAAGGTCGACAGCGCCAGCCTGCTGGCCGCGCACGTCTCCGGCGGCAAGCTGGACACTGGCACGCTGACGGTCAGCACCGATGGCCGCACCCATACCTACACGCTGGCCGGTGCGGTGCAAGGCTCGATCGCCGGCCTGAGCGGCGGCCTGGGCATCACCCGCGAATACATCGTCGACAGCGCGATCGTCGACACCCAGCTCACCGCGCACGAAGTCACCGTCTCGGCGACCGAGCGCGACGGCAGCGGTGGCGCGGCCGGCGAGATCGAGGCCTTCAGCGCCGGCGGCGGCGGGCTGGTGGTGGGCGTGGCCTATTCCGACGTGCTGGTGGAAAACCGCGTGGTCGCCGGCGTGACCCGCGCGGTGGGCAACGACAGCAAGGGCCTGCAGGTGTCGGCGCGCGACCTCACCACCGTGAAGGTGGGCGGCGACAACGAAGACAGCCCCGAGAACGTGAGCGTGGGCGTCGGCGTGGTCGGCGCCTCGGTGTCGCGTGCCGAGAAGAACAGCGACGTCGACGCCTGGGCCGGCAAGACCGGCTACACGCTCGACGGCTACACCGACATCGCGGTGGATGCAGCGGCCAGCGGCCAGGTCAAGGCGACCGGCTTCGCGGTGAGCGTCGGCGTGATCGGCGTGATGGGCGTGAGCAGCAATGCCGAAGACAACTCCGACGTCGACGCGCAGCTGATCGGCAGCGTGGACACCGGCAGCAACGGCACCGTGAGCGTGACGGCCAGCGCCAGGCCCGAGACCTATGCGCGCGCCTATGGCGTGCAGGTGGCGGCTGGCGCCGCGGTGGGGGGCTCGTTCGCCTATGCCACCGCCAACACCAGCGCCAACGCGAGCATCGCCGACAGCGCGGTGTTCAG
This sequence comes from uncultured bacterium, assembly GCA_966212505.1. Classification (GTDB taxonomy): domain Bacteria; phylum Pseudomonadota; class Gammaproteobacteria; order Burkholderiales; family Burkholderiaceae_C; genus CAMLIZ01. The sequence continues at coordinate 75,627 of CBIHRS010000015.1, read as the reverse complement.
CGGCACCGGCACGGTGACCGTGACCGCGCAGACCGGCGAGACCGACAGCAGCCAGCAGGGCGGCTACTTCAGCGCCGATGCCAAGGCCCTGGCGGCCTCGGGCGGCCTGCTGGCCGGCCTGGCGGCCACCGAGGTGGTGGCGCAGAACAAGAGCACCACCAAGGCCAGCGTCGGCAACTACGTGACGCTGCCCACCGGCGACCTGACGGTCAGCGCCTTCAACTACTCCGGCCAGCGCGCCGACGGCGACGCCTACTTCGGCGGCGCGATCATCGGCATCGGCACCAACAGCGCCACCGCCGAATCGAGCACTTCGGCCCGCGTGGTGATGGGCAGGAACCCGGTCGCCGGCGTCAGCCGTTCGGGCGACCTGACGCTCACCGCCACCAGCACCGACCGCAACGAGGCCTTCGCCACCGGCGGCGGCGGCGGGGTGATCAGCGGCAGCGCGGCCAACGCGTTCGTCAACGCGACCGACTCCGACAACGCGCCCGCCGCCTCGGTGGAGATCGCCGACTGGACGAGCAGCCGCAACATCGTGGGCACCGGCGGCCTGAAGATCCTGGCCAGCCACGAGACGCAGTTCTACACCGGCGCCGACACCACCGCGGTGTCGGTGGTGGGCGGCGCGGCCGCCGATGCCACCACCACGATCGACCTCGATGCGAAGGTGGTGCTGGGCCAGTACGTGGGCTTCGAATCGCAGGCGGCGGACATCACCGCCACCAACGCGGTGAACCAGATCGCCTCGCCCTCGCTGGCGGGCTGGAGCACCTCGGTGAGCGCCGGTGCCGGCGGCGGCATCAACGGCTATGCCGCCAAGTCGACCATCAACATCGACAACCAGGGCGCCAGCATCGCGCTCGGCAACAACGCCAGCCTCGACGTGTTCGCGCTGACCGCGCACGAGACGCTGGGCAACCGGCTGCGGCTGGATGCCTACAGCACGCTCTCGATCGACGACTCGGCCCAGCTCTCGACCGGCGGCGCCATCCAGAGCGCGGTGGCCGAATCGTCGGTCACCGCCACGGCCAACAACAGCATCACGCTGGGCAGCAACGTCTCGCTCGAGAACGAGGTCGACACGGTGCAGCTGGGCACCTACAGCCTGGCCAACGTGTGGAGCGCGGCCAACGCCAAGACCTACGCGGCGGTGGGCGCCGCCGGCGGCACCGCCGACGTGACGGTGACGGCCAACAACAGCGTCACGCTGGGCAGCAATGCCAAGCTGACCGGCTACGGCAGCGTGAGCGTGTATGCCGGCCGCAGCGCCGACAGCATCACCGACAACACGCTGCTGCTCAACGCAGTGAGCGACGTCTACAACTGGACCGCCGCGCCGGTGGACACCAGCGTGACGGCCGATGCCACCGCCAACGTCAACAACAACATCGACATCGGCAGCGGCGCCAGCATCAGCAGCGTGCGCAACGTGTGGCTGCAGGCCGACGAAGGCCGGGTGTATGCCACCGGCACAGGCCGCGGACACAACCCCTACCTGGAGCTGTTCAGCTCCGAGATCAAGGCCGGCTCGGGCAAGACCAACACCTCGTCGACGGTCACCTTCGAGAACACCGCCACGGTGGAGGCGGGCACCCGCCACGACCAGTCGGTGACGATCGCGGCCGACGGCAGCGTGACCAAGGGCAGCGGCACCGAGGCCACCGTCAAGGACGTTCCGAGCTTCAGCTCGCGCAGCAGCCTGCAGAGCTACATCGACGAACTCACCGCGCAGAAGACCGCGGTCGACACCTACGTGGCCACGCTGAGCGCCAGCGATCAGGCCAGCTACACCTACTCGGCGGCCTACCAGCAGATCGTGAGCGAGCTGTCGTTCCTGACGCCGCTGCTCAGCGAACTCTCGGCCACCACCGTCAACGCGGTGTACGTGGGCAACATCACCGCCGCCGGCGGCGACGTGCACCTGGCGGCCGACCGCGTGCTGGTGAAGGCCGGCTCGCCCAGCATCACCGCCCACGGCGACCCGACGATCACCATCACCAACAACAGCAGCAAGGCGCTGATCGTCGACACGCTGACGATCCCCAACGACGCCGGCGGCCAGGTGCTGGTGACCGGCGGCGCCTCCAACAGCCTGCCGGCGGCGCTGCACGTCAACGAGAGCAGCAACAGCGGCGGCAGCCAGATCACGATCACGCACAACCCGAGCGCCACCGGTGCCGACCTGTTCGTGCAGGGCGACATCACCAACCTCGGCGGCACCGTGACGGTGGACGTGGAGCAGGGCAGCCTGCTGCAGACGGCCAACATCTCCGCCAAGGAGATGGACCTCACCGTGTCGGACATCTACCTGGTCAACGTGTCGGGCATGCAGAGCTACGGCTTCTCGCCGCTGGCGCTGTCGGGCTACGCGACCAGCAGCCGCGGCTGGAAACCGGTGAGCGCCGACGAGGCGGTGGGCTGGTGGATCGCCGACCGCTACGAGAGCACGATCAAGGACAAGGGCATCTCCAGCTTCAACAGCTACTTCTACGGCACCGACTACGCCAGCGCCTACGGCTCGGGCGCCACGGTGGTGTCGAACATCTTCTACAACTGGGGCTTCAACGATTCGGCCGAGTGCAGCACCAACTGCACCACCTTCACCTTCCCCAACCATGCCGGCGGCAGCGACCGCGGCAACGGCGACTGGAAGTTCACCTCGGTCGGCGACTACACCGGCAAGCTGCTGCTGACCACCGACTACGCCACGATCAAGAACAGCGGCTTCCTCGGCACCGCGGTGACCAAGGATGCGCTGAACGCCTCGTTCATCGCCATCAACGCCGGCACCATCGACGTCAACGGCATCATCCGCGCCGGCAACTTCAACAACTGGTCGGTCAACATCGGCAGCGGCTTCGACACCGCGATCCAGACCTACATCGACGCCAAGGGGCTGAAGGCCGGCGACACGATCAGCATCACCCCCGGGCAGCCGCTCTACTACGACAAGGCCACGCGCACCTGCAACTGGTTTGGCATGAACTGCCACAACGTGCTGGTGAGCACCGCGATCGACACCGGCGTGTCGCTGATGAGCGCGGGCGACGCCGGCATCACGCTGAAATACGACGTGGCGTCGGGCAAGCTGACGCTCGACGACGTGAAGGCCAACGGCAACGGCACGGTGCTGCTGCGCGGCAAGATCGTCTCCACCGGCCAGGACGGGCAGATCCTGGTCGACGACGGCCTGGGCACCATCCGCGTGAACAACGCGTCGACCAAGGCGCTGGTCGTCAACGACCTCGACGCGGGCAGCACCACCACCGGCCTGATCCGCATCACCGACACCAACTACTACAACCGCACCGACTGGTACGTGCACGAGGCCGGCCAGCTGGTGCAGCACTACGTCACCAACAGCAGCGCACAGACCTACAACGGCGCCAGCGGCAGCACCGAGGGCTACTGGGACAACGGCAAGGCCACCACCAGCTATCAGCCGATGCTGAACCAGTGGTACAAGTGGACCGAGTCGGCCGAAGTGCTGCGCAGCTACAGCGCACCGCCCGATGGCTGGTATGCCAAATACCTGCCGGTGGGCAACTGGAAGTTCGCCAACCAGGACACGCCGTGGACCACCAGCAGCGGCGGCATCGTCACCTCGTGCAGCAGCTGCGGCAGCAACTACCTGACGGGCGTGTTCAGCGCCGGCTCGGTCACGCAGGACTGGACGCACGTCGGCTACAGCTACTCCAACTACTACGGCTCGACCTTCACCGACAGGTACTGGGAGTACAAGATCCCGTACGACCTGCGGATGTCGATCGACTACTACGTCAAGGCGGACAACCCGATCAAGCTGCAGTTCGTGGGTGCCAGCGCGGGCACGGTGTCGGTGGCCTCGGGAACCGGGATCACGCTCAACGGCACCATCAGCAACTCGGCCGGCAGCACCAGCATCAGCAGCACCGGCGGCAGCCTCGCCAACGCGGCCGATGCGGTGATCAACAGCAAGACGCTGACGCTCAGCGCCACGGGCGACATCGGCAGCAGCCAGCAGGCGCTCACGGCCATCACCAGCCAGATCAACGCATCCGCCGGCGGCCTGGTCAACCTCGACCTCACCGCGCAGAACAGCAGCATCGCGCTGCAGCAGATCGCCGCGGCGGGCAACGTGACGGTCAACGTCGACAAGTCGCTGCTGCCCAGCGGCAGCGGCACGCACCTGGCCGGCAACAACGTCAGCGTGACCAGCAGCTTCGGCTCGCTGGGCGACGTGGCGACCAACCAGGCGGTGAACATCAGCATCGGCGGCCAGCTCACGGTGGCCACGCGCGGCGACATCAACCTGCGCCAGGCCAGCGGCAACCTCACGGTGAACACCATCGCGGCCGAAGCCGGCGACGTGACCATCACGCTGGACAACGGCCGCCTGCTCAACGGCATCGACACCACGAGCCGCAGCGCCGAGGAAACGGCCTACCTGTCGAGCCTGTGGAACAAGCTCAACATGACCGCGGCCAACGCCGGCCAGGAGACGGTCAAGGCCTTCGAGAACCAGGTGTCGGCCAAGTACCAGCAGTACTACCTGATCAAGCAGCGCCTCGCCGATGACAGCGATGCCGGCTTCGCAATCAGCGCCGCCTACCTCGAGGCCATGCGCACCCGCGTGGCGGCCCAGCAGGGCGTCAGCGGCGCCAGCCTGAGCGATGCGGCGGTGACCGCCGCGGTGAAGGCCGAGTACAGCGGCATCAAGACCTTCTTCGCCGACAACTTCGGCGCCAGCCAGCCCTTCGACTCGAACGCCGCCTACAACAGCAGCTGGCGCTACACGGTCGATCCCGCGTCGGCGCTGTATGCCAGCCTCACCACCGGCGCGCAGTGGAAGCAGAGCCAGCTCGACATCGCGATCAGCTCGGCCGCGATCACGCCGGTGACCAGCGGCTACATCAGCAGCCGCGCGGCCAACATCAGCGGCAACAACGTGACGCTGAACACCTCGCTGGGCAGCGTGGGCAAGGACGCGGCCGACCTCGGCATCGCGATCAGCCGCAGCAACCCGGTGATCAGCGCCGACGACCAGGCCGCGCTCGTGAGCGCCGGCCCGGGCGACCTGAGCTTCACGACCACGGCGACGCAGCTCCTGGCCACGGTGAAGCAGCAGGATCCGGTGAAGGTGAATGCCGGCGGCAAGCTGACCGTTACCGCGCGCGATGCGGTCTACATCGAGTCGGACGATGCGCTGGTGCTCGGCGCGGTCAAGTCCACCAGCGGCGACATCCGCCTCACCGCAGGCGGCAACATCACCAGCAGCACCGGCTCGGCCACCACCATCAGCGCCGGCGGGCTCAACATCGCCACCACCCAGGGCAGCATCGGCACCGCCGCGGCGCCGATCAACCTGGCGCTCACCGATGCGCTGCGCGTGGCCAGCGCCCCGGGCGACATCTACGTGGCGCAGAACGGCAGCGGCCTGGCGCTGGGCAGCATCGGCGCGGGCGGCTTCCTGAGCGTGAGCGCCGGTGGCGCGCTGACCAACTGGGCCTCCAACGCCGGCAGTTACCACATCGTGGCTGACGGCGCCTCGCTGAGCGCGGCCTTGGGCAGCAGCCGGTACGACATCGGCACCAGCGCCCGCCCGGTGAGCCTGCGCCTGACCGGCGGCTCGCTCGCGCTCAATGGCAACAACGCCTATGTCGACGTGACGAGCTCGGGCGCCTGGAGCCTGGGCACCACCACGCTGAACGGCGCCTATGCGCTCGATGCCAGCGGCGACATCACGCTGGCCGGCAACCTCTCGGCCGCCAGCGTGCACCTGACCACCGACGGCGACGTGCTGGCCACCGCGCCGGTGAGCTGGAACACCGGCGGCGCCACGCTGATCGAAGGTGCGGCGCTGTCGCTGGCCGATGCCTCGCTGGCCGGCAGCCAGGTCACGCTGATGGCCGACGCCGGCGCGCTGAGCGCGGGCAATGTCACCAGCCGCAGCGGCCGCCTCGACCTGCTGGCCACCGCGGGCATCGACCTCTACGGCACGCTGACGGCCGCCAACGGCCTGCTGGCCGACGGTCAGTCGATCACGATGCACAACGGCAGCGTGGCCGCGGCCACCGGCGCGGCCAGCCTGAGCGTGATCGATGCCGTGAGCCTCACCTCGCTGAGCGCAAGCGGCGCGCTCACCGTCAACGCCGGTTCGTTCGATGCGTCGGGCAACGTGCAGACCGGCACGGCGAGCATCGTGACCGGCGCGATGAACCTGTCCGCGGGCAGCGTGCTGCGCAGTACCGCGGGGGCGATCGGCATCAGCGCCGACGCGCTCACGATGGGCAGCGGCAGCCTGCTGGCTAGCAGCGGCGCGACGACTCTTTCAGTGGCAGGCGACCTCGGCCTCGCGAAGCTCGGCATCGGCACGCAGCTGAACGTTACGGCCGGCGGCAACGTCGCCTTCAATGAAGCCGTGAGTGTCGGTGGCAACCTGTCGGTCGACGCCGGCGGCGACCTGTCGCTGCAGGGCGCGCTGAACGTCGCCGGCGCGGCGACGCTGCGGGCGACCGGCAGCGGCACCCAGGCCGCGGGCCAGTCGACCACGATCGGCCAGTCGGCCGGCATCGAGGCTGCCTCGTGGACCATGGGCGCCGGCGCCTCGCTGCATGCGGGCTCGCTGCAGCTCAAGACCCGGGGTGACCAGAAGCTGGCGCAGGTGCTGTCGGATGCGGGCCTGGTGCTCGACGCCGATGGCCAGATCGACCTCGGCGACAACGTCACCTCGGCGGGCGACGCCCAGCTGAGCGCGGTCCAGGGCATCACGCTCGCGGCCGACAAGCGCCTGGAAGCCGGCGGCAGCCTGAGCAGCACCTCGTCGTCGTTCACGATGGGCGGCAATGCCGAGCTCGCGAGCGGCACCGGCACGAGCCTCACCGCATCGCACGATGTGTCGTTGGCACAGGTGGACGTGGGGTCCGACCTGGTCGTCGATGCCGGCGGGCAGTTGTCGCTCAACGGCGCGCTCGATGTGAACGGCGCGGCGACGCTGCAGGCTGGCGGCGATGCGCTGATGGCCTCTGGCCAGGCGGCCCACGTGGGCCAGGCGCTCGAGATCGACGCCGCTTCGTGGCGCATGGATCCGGGGGCCTCCCTCAACGCCGGCTCGCTGCGTGTGCACACGAGCGGCGACCAAGGTCTGGCGCTGGTGCAGACCACCGGCGGCCTGACGCTCGAGGCCGGCGGCGCCCTTGCGCTCACCGACAGCGTGACGGTGGGCGGCGACGCGGACCTCAACGCGGGAACCGACGCGACGCTGGCAACGCTGTCGATCGGCGGCGACCTGCGCATTGCAGCGCAGCGCAACCTGCGCTTCGACGACGCTGCGGTGATCGGCGGATCGCTCGACGTGGACGCGGGCCGCGATCTCGTGCTGGCCGGCGCGCTCGACGTGCATGGCGCGGCAACGCTGAACGCGGGCGGTGCCGGCACTCAAGCCGCGGGCGAGCGCCTGCACACGACGGGTCTGCTGCAGATCGACGCGGCCTCGTGGACCATGGGCAGCGGCGCATCGATCGATGCCCGTTCGCTGAGTCTGCGGACCGCAGATGACCAGCGGCTCGCGCAGATCACTGTCGCCGGCGCGCTCGACCTGAATGCCGACGGCGACATCGTGCTGCGCGATGACGTGGCGGTGCGCACCGATGCATCGCTGATGGCTGCGCAGGCGATCCGCGTGGCCGGGAGCGTGACGGTCAGCGTCGGCGGTGATTTCGTCAGCCAGTCCGGCTCGTTCGCGATGGACGGGGGCAGCGCGGTCCAGGCCGGCCGCGACGCCGCCATCATCGCGACCTCCGGCGTCACGCTGGCGCAGTTCGACGCGGCCCGGGGCCTGACGGTCGATGCCGGCGGCAATGTCGGCTTCGACGAGACCGTGTCGGTCGGCGGCGATCTCGCGCTGACCTCCCGCGGCCGCCTGGCGTTGTCGGGCACGCTCGACGTGAATGGCGCCGCCACGTTGCGCGTGGCCGAAACCGGTGCGCAGGCCGCGGCCGAGCGCGTGCATGTGGCGGGCGCCCTCGACATCGAGGCTGCGTCGTGGACGATGGGCGATGCGGCGACCCTCGATGCCGGCTCGCTGCGCCTCAAGACTTCGGGTGACCAGCAGCTCGCGTTGTTGAGCACTGCGGCGGGGCTGCAGCTCGATGCGGGCGGCGCACTGGCGCTGGGTGACGACGCGGTGGTGGGCGGCCATGCCGCGCTGTCGGCCGCGCAAGCCATCACGCTGGCGGCTGGGAAGACCGTCAACGTCGGCGGCGATCTGAGCAGCCAGTCCGACTCGCTCACGATGGGCGCGGGCAGCAAGGTTCAGGTCGGCGGCAACGCGACCCTTGCCACGGCCTCCGGTGTGACGCTGGCGCAGGTAGGCACGGGCCACGGCCTGGCGATCGATGCCGGCGGCAGCGTCGGCTTCAACGAAGCCACCACGGTGGGCGGCGATCTCACGCTGACTGCAGGCGGGGATCTTGCTCTTGCCGGCACGCTCGACGTGGCCGGTGGGGCCACGCTGCGTGTGACCGGTGCGGGGACTCAGGCGGCTGCTGAACAGGCTCGCGTGGGGAACGCCTTCGACGCCGAGGCGGCCTCGTGGACCATGGGCGGTAGCGCTTCCATCGATGCCGGCTCGCTGCACATCAAGACCACCGGCGACCAGCAGCTTGCGCTGCTGAAGGCTGCCCGATCGCTGCAGTTGAATGCAGGCGGTGCGATGGCGCTGGGCGACGATGCGACGGTTGGCGGCGACGCCTCACTGTCGGCGGCACAAGCCGTCACGCTGGCGGCGTCGAAGACGGTCAACGTCGCGGGCGATCTTGGCCTTCAGTCCGACTCGTTCACGATGGGCGCGGGCAGCCGGGCTCGGGTCGGCGGCAATACGACCCTTGTCACGAATTCGGGCGTGACGCTCGCGCAGGTCAGCGCGGGTCTCGCCTTGACGGTCGATGCCGGCGGCAACGTCGGTTTCGCCGAAGCCACCACGGTGGGCAGCGATCTCACGCTGACTTCCGGTGGCGGCCTCGCCCTCATCGGCGCGCTCGATGTGAACGGCGCGGCCACGCTGCGTGTGGCCGGTGCTGGGACGCAAGCTGCCGGTGAGCGAACTCAGGTGGCCAACGCCCTCGACATCGAGGCCGCCTCGTGGACGATGGGCGATGGCGCCTCCATCGATGCTGGCGCGCTGCGAATCAAAACTTCCGGCGACCAGCAGCTTGCACTGCTGAAGGCCATGGGCTCACTGCAGCTCGATGCCGGCGGCGCGATGGCGCTGGGTGACAACGTGACGGTGGGCGGCAATGCCTCGCTGTCGGCGGCGCAGTCCGTCACGCTGGCGGCCGCGAAGACCGTCAACATCGGCGGAGACCTGAGCAGCCAGTCCGACTCGCTCACGATGGGCGCGGGCAGCAAGGCCCAGGTCGGCGGCAACGCGACCCTTGCCACGACCGCCGGCATGACGCTGGCGCAGGTCAGCACGGGCCACAGCCTGACGGTCGATGCCGGCGGCAACGTCGGTTTCACCGAAGCCACCACGGTGGGCGGCGATCTCACGCTGACCGCTGGCGGCGATCTCGCCCTCGTCGGCGCGCTCGATGTGAACGGCGCGGCCACGCTGCGCGTGGTCGGTGCTGGGACGCAAACCGCAGGCGAACGGGCCCAGGTGGCGAACACCCTCGACATCGAGGCGGCTGCGTGGACGATGGGCGATGGTGCTTCCATCGACGCCGGTTCGCTGCGCCTCAAGACCTCGGGCGATCAGCAACTCGCGTTGCTGAAGACCGCTGGCTCGCTGCAGCTCGATGCCGGCGGCGCGATGGCACTGGGTGACAACGTGACGGCGGGCGGCCATGCCGCGCTGTCGGCCGCGCAAGCCATCACGCTGGCGGCCGCGAAGACCGTCAACGTCGGCGGTGATCTGAACAGCCAGTCTGATTCGCTCACGATGGGCGTGGGCAGCAAGGTTCAGGTCGGCGGCAACGTGACCCTTGCCACGACCTCCGGCATGACGCTGGCGCAAGTCAGCACAGACCAGGACTTGACGATTGGTGCCGGTGGCAACGTCGGCTTCAACGAAGCGACCACGGCGGGCGGCGATCTCACGCTGACTGCTGGCGGCGACCTCGCCTTGGTTGGCACGCTCGATGTGAGCGGAGCAGCCACGTTGCGCGTGACCGGTGCGGGGACTCAGGCGGCTGCTGAACAGACTCGCGTGGCCAACGCCCTCGACGTCGAGGCGGCCTCGTGGACCATGGGCGATGGCGCCTCTATCGATGCCGGCTCGCTGCACATCAAGACCTCCGGCGATCAGCAACTCGCATTGCTGAATGCCACCGGCTCGCTGCAGCTCGATGCCGGCGGCGCGATGGCGCTGGGTGACAACGTGACGGTGGGCGGCAATGCCTCGCTGTCGGCGGCGCAGTCCGTCACGCTGGCGACCGCGAAGACCGTCAACGTGGGCGATGATCTGACCAGCCAGTCCGACTCGCTCACGATGGGTGCGGGCAGCAAGGTTCAGATCGGCGGCAGCGCAACCTTTGCCACCAACGCCAGCGTGACGCTGGCGCAGGCCAACACGGGCCGTGGCCTGGCGATTGATGCCGGCGGCAGCGTCCGCTTCAACGAAGCCACCACGGTGGGCGGCGATCTCACGTTGACCTCTGGCGGCGATCTCACCCTCATCGGCGCGCTTGACGTGGCCGGAGCGGCCACGCTGCGTGTGATCGGTTCAGGGACACAAGCGGCGGGCGAACATGCCCACGTGGCGAACGCCCTCGACATCGATGCGGCGTCGTGGACCATGGGCGATGGTGCTTCCATCGATGCCGGCTCGCTGCGCCTCAAGACCTCGGGCGATCAGCAACTCGCATTGCTGAATGCCACCGGCTCGCTGCAGCTCGATGCCGGCGGCGCGATGGCGCTGGGTGACAACGTGACGGTGGGCGGCAATGCCTCGCTGTCGGTTGCGCAGGCCGTGAAGCTGGCGGCCGCGAAGACCGTCAACATCGGCGGAGACCTGAGCAGCCAGTCCCACTCGCTCACGATGGACGCGGGCAGCAAGGTTCAGGTCGGTGGCAACGTGACCCTTGCCACGACCTCCGGCATGACGCTGGCGCAGGTCAGCACGGGCCACAGCTTGACGGTCGATGCCGGCGGCAACGTCGGATTCAACGAACCCACGACGGTGGGCGGCGATCTCACGCTGACTGCTGGCGGCGATCTCGCCCTGGTTGGCACGCTCGATGTGAGCGGCGCAGCCACGCTGCGCGTGACCGGTGCGGGAACGCAGGCGGCTGCTGAACAGACTCGCGTGGCCAACGCCCTCGACATCGAGGCGGCCTCGTGGACCATGGGCGATGGCGCTTCCATCGATGCCGGCTCGCTGCGCCTCAAGACCTCGGGCGATCAGCAACTCGCGTTGTTGAAGACCGGGGCAGCGCTGCAGCTCGATGCCGGCGGCGCGATGGCGCTGGGCGACAACGTGACGGTGGGCGGCAATGCCTCACTGTCAGCCGTGCAAGCCATCACACTGGCGGCCATGAAGACCGTCAACATCGGCGGCGATCTGACCAGCCAGTCTGATTCGCTCACGATGGGTGCGGGCAGCAAGGTTCAGATCGGCGGCAGCGCGACCCTTGCCACCAACGCCGGCATGACGCTGGCGCAGGTCAGCGCGGGCCACAGCCTGGCGATCGATGCTGGCGGCAACGTCGGCTTCACCGAAGCCACCGCGGTGGGTGGCGATCTCACGCTGACCGCTGGCGGTGACCTCACGCTGATCGGCGCGCTCGACGTGGCCGGCGCGGCCACGCTGCGCGTGACCGGTGCAGGGATGCAAGCAGCAGGCGAACATGCCCAGGTGGCCAACGCCCTCGATATCGAGGCCGCCTCGTGGACCATGGGCGATGGCGCCTCCATCGATGCCGGCTCGCTGCGCCTCAAGACCTCGAACGATCAGCAACTCGCGTTGTTGAAGACCGGGGCAGCGCTGCAGCTCGATGCCGGCGGCGCGATGGCGCTGGGCGACAACGTGACGGTGGGCGGCAATGCCTCACTGTCAGCCGTGCAAGCCATCACACTGGCGGCCATGAAGACCGTCAACATCGGCGGCGATCTGACCAGCCAGTCTGATTCGCTCACGATGGGTGCGGGCAGCAAGGTTCAGATCGGCGGCAGCGCGACCCTTGCCACCAACGCCGGCATGACGCTGGCGCAGGTCAGCGCGGGCCACAGCCTGGCGATCGATGCTGGCGGCAACGTCGGCTTCACCGAAGCCACCGCGGTGGGTGGCGATCTCACGCTGACCGCTGGCGGTGACCTCACGCTGATCGGCGCGCTCGACGTGGCCGGCGCGGCCACGCTGCGCGTGACCGGTGCAGGGATGCAAGCAGCAGGCGAACATGCCCAGGTGGCCAACGCCCTCGATATCGAGGCCGCCTCGTGGACCATGGGCGATGGCGCCTCCATCGATGCCGGCTCGCTGCGCCTCAAGACCTCGAACGATCAGCAACTCGCGTTGCTGAAGGCCACCGGCTCGCTGCAACTCGATGCCAGTGGCGCGGTGGTGCTGGGCGACAACGTGACGGTGGGCGGCAACGCCTCGCTGTCCGCCGCGCAAGCCATCACGCTGGCCGACGCGAAGACCGTCCACGTTGGTGGCAATCTCAGCGTCCGATCCGATTCGTTCACGATGGGGGCGCGCAGCCAAGCCCAGGTCGGTGGCGATGCAACCGTCGCCACGCGTTCTCGCATCGCGCTGGCGCAGTTCAGCACGGGCCGGAACCTGGTCATCGACGCAGGCGGCAGTGTCGGCTTCAACGAGGCCGCCACCGTGGGCAGTGATCTCGCGCTGACCTCTGGCGGCGATCTCGCTCTTGTCGGTGCCCTCGATGTGAACGGCGCGGCCACGCTGCGCGTAACCGGTGCAGGGGCTCAGGCAGCTGGTGAACGGACCTCTGTTTCAAACGCGCTCGACGTTGAAGCCGCGTCCTGGACGATGGGCAACGGCGCTGCTATCGATGCCGGTTCGCTGCGCATCAAGACTTCCGGTGACCAGCAACTCGCGTTGCTGAAGTCCGCGGGGTCGCTGCAGCTCGATGCTGGCGGCGCGATGGCCTTGGGCGACGATGTCACGGTGGGCACTGACGCCTCGCTGTCGGCGGGGCAAGCCATCACGCTGGCGGCCGCGAAGACCGTCAACGTCCGTGGCGATCTCGGGGTTCGATCCGACTCGTTCACGATGGGGGCCGGCAGCCAGGCTCAGATCGGCGGCAACGCCGCCATCACGACGACTTCTGGCGTGACGCTGGCGCAGTTCGGCACGGCCCAAGGGCTGGTGATCGACGCAGGCGGCAGTGTCGGCTTCAACGAAGCCACTGCCGTGGGCGGCGATCTCACGCTGACTTCCGGTGGTGATTTCGCCCTCGTCGGCACGCTGGATGTGAACGGGGCGGCCACGCTGCGCGTGACCGGTGCAGGGACGCAGGCGGCTGCTGAACGGGTCCGCGTGGCCAGCGCCCTCGACGTCGAGGCGGCATCGTGGACGATGGGCAACGGCGCCTCCATCGATGCCGGTTCCCTGCGCATCAAGACTTCCGGCGACCAGCAACTCGCATTGCTGAAGTCCGCTGGCTCGCTGCAGCTCGATGCTGGCGGCGCAATGGCGCTGCGCGACGATGCGACGGTGGGTGGCGACGCCACGCTGTCAGCCGCGCACGCCATCACGCTGGCCGCGGCGAAGACCGTCACCGTCGGCGGCGATCTCGGCATCCAGTCCGACTCGTTCGCGATGGGCGCAGGCAGCCAGGCCCAGGTGCAGGGAGACGCGACCATCGCGACGACTTCGGGTGTCGCACTGGCGCAGTTCAGCGCAGGCCGGAACCTAGTGATCGATGCCGGCGGCAATGTCGGCTTCAACGAGGCGGCAGCGTTCGGCGGCGATCTGGCCGTCACCGCGGGCGGCAGCCTGTCGCTCGTCGGCAATGTCGATGTCGGCGGTGCGGCCACGCTGCATTCAGCCGGCCAGGGCACGCAGGCGGCCGGCCAGGCGACGCGCGTCGCGGGCGCGCTCGATGTCGGAGCGGCGTCGTGGACCATGGGGCAGGGCAGCAGCATCGCGGCCGAAGGCTCGATGCGCCTGCAGGCCGCGGGCGACGTGCTGCTGTCGTCGGTGAGCGTGCATGGCGATGTGCTCGACCTGTCGGCCGGCGGCACGCTGAGCGGCCGCAACGATGCGCCGGTGCACATCGGCACCGGCTCGGCCGGCACCCACACGACGATCAACGCCGGCCTGGGGCTGGGCGACCCGCTGGTGGTCGATGCGCCGTGGCTCAGCGTGGCCACCACGCAGGGCGACATCAACCTGATCGTCGAGCGCGGCGTGTATTCGCCGCTGCTCAGCGCCGAGAACGGCGACGTGCGCCTCACGGTGCACGGCAGCCTCACCTTCGACCACCTGCTGGGCAACCCCTGGCTGTGGGTCGACGGCAAGGTCAGCGGCCAGCAGATGACGATGTCGCAGGGCAGCCTCAACTCGCGCGATGCGCTCGAGATCGACCAGCTCACGCTGAAGGGCGGCGGCCCGCTGAGCGTGGCCGCGCCGAACATCGCGATGCGCATCGACTCGGCCGGCGCGCCGCTCACCACGCTCACGCTCACCGGTTTCGACGGTGCCCGCGCCGACAACGTCAACGTGTCGGTCACCGGCACCCAGCGCGTGGAGATCGACAAGCTCTACACCCGCAACGGCGAGCTCAGCCTGCCGCTCGACGTGGTGCTGCGCGATGCGAGCGCCAGCGGTGCGCTCACCCTCGACACCGCCGCGGTGAAGGTCAGCCTGGACAACGTGAACCCCGCCGCGCGCGAGGCCGATGCCCAGCTGATCACGCCGCAGGGCAGCTTCTGGCTGCAGCTGGCGGGCACCTCGCTGTTCACCGATGCGCTGGTCACGCGGTTCCAGTCGCCGATCGCGCTGTATTTCCACCGGCCCGACGAGGTGGCCTTCGATGCGCAGACGGCGTTCTACCGCCTGAGCACCGAGCAGCTGTCGCAGGACATCACGTGGACGCAGTGGCGCCTGCCGCGCGTGAGCCTGGCGCCGATGCCCATCTTCGGCGGCTGGCTCACGCTGCCCGACCCGCGCCGGGGCGAAGCGCCGGCGGTCAACACCACCTCGCCGCGCTCACCCACCGCCTCGCACAACAAGCAGGACGAAGAGTCCGCCGAAGTCCGCGACGACGACCTGCTCATCGGCGCCTTGCAGTAACCCGTGAAGACAATGACCGTGACGATCCGACGACCGCACTGGATGGCCCTGGCGCTGAGCCTGCATGCCGTGCTCCCCGCCCTGGCGCAGACCGTGCCCGCGCTGCCCCCCTCGGCCGACCCCGCCCAGCAGGAGCAGGAGCGCCTGCGCCGCGAGAAGCTGCTGCAGGAGCGGCAGCAGGCCGCGCCCAAGGCGCCTGCCGCTGCCGGCGAGGCCGCGCCGGCCGACACCGGCCCGTCGTTCGTGCTGCAGCGCGTGCGCTTCACCAGCTCGCGCCACCTCACGCGCGAGCAGCTCTCGGCGGCGGCGCAGCCGTTCATGGGCCGCGAGGTGCGCTGGTCCGACCTTCAGGGCCTGGTGCAGGGCGTCAACCAGCTCTACCGCAGCCAGGGCATCTTCACCGCGGCGGCCACGCTGCCCGAGCAGCAGGTGAAGGACGGCACGGTGGTGGTGCAGCTGGTCGAGGGCACGCTGGGCCAGGTGGTGGTCGAGAACAACCAGTACCTCGCGGCGCCGTGGGTCCAGCAATGGGTGCACGGCGCCACGCCGGGCACCGACCTCGATGCGCGCCGGCTCGAGGCCGACCTGGCCCGCTTCAACCGCATCAACGAGGCCAAGCTGCAGGCCGCACTGCGCGCCGGGCAGAACTTCGGCCAGACCGACCTGGTGCTGTCGGTGCAGGAGCCGGCCCGCACCGGCGGGCAGGTGTTCGTCGACAACTACGGCTACAAGAGCTCGGGCCGGGTCGAGCTGGGGGCGCTGGTGCGGCGCCAGAAGCTCTTCACCGATGGCGACCGTTCGTTCGCCTACCTCACCGCCTCGCAGGGCTCGCAGGCGCTCTCGCTGTCGTACAACGCGCCGGTGCAGACCAGCGGCTGGCGGCTGGGGGCCAGCGCCTCGCTGAGCCGCACGAAGATGATCGCCGGCGACTTCAAGGACATCGACGTCAAGGGCGACGGCAGCAGCCTGGGGCTCGACAGCAGCTGGCTCGCCCACTCGTCCCAACGCTTCTGGCTCAGCCTCACCGGCGGCCTGCAGCTCAGCGATTCGTCGAACGACGTGCGCGGCGTCGCGGTGAGCCACTATGCGATCACCCGCCTCAACCTCGGCGCGCCGATGACGCTGAGCGGCGAGCGCTGGCAGTGGAGCTTCAACCCGGTGCTGTCGGCCGCGCATGCGCGCAACAAGCTGCTGCCCGAGCAGTCGACCAGCGTCAACCTGCTCACCGGCGACAGCAGCCTGCTCTACCGGCTGAACGAGAGCGCGTGGTATGGCCTCGCGCAGCTGAGCTGGCAGTTCGCCAGCCACAAGAGCCTGCCGGGCGCGCTGGCCTTCTCGGTGGGTGGGCCGGCCTCGGTGCGCGGCTACGAGCCGGGGCAGATCAGCGGCGACGGCGGCGTGCTCGCCATCGCCGAGCTGCACTACGACGGCTGGACGCTGGCCGGCGCGCGCACCGATGTGTACGGCTTCGTCGACACCAGCGCGGTGCGCTCGATCAACCCCACCGTGCATCCCACCGGCGCGGGCCTGGGGCTCAACTGGAGCGGCTGGCACAACACCACGCTCTCGCTCACCGCGGCCAAGGGGCTGCGCGGCGTGGTGCCCGAACAGCGCAAGTGGAATGCGTTCGCGCGCCTGAGCTGGTCGTTCTGAGCGCCGAGCTCCAAGGGCATAGACTCCCTCGCTTCGGAACACGTGCATGAAAGGCGGTTCAGATGCGACGAAGGTGGTGGGCAGCCGCGGGCGCGGCGGTGCTGCTGCAGGCCTGCGTGGTGCAGGCCGAGGAGTCTTCCGGCCTGGAGCCCTGCATCGGCTCGCTGCGGGCCGAGCTGCCGCGGCATCCTGAGGTCACGCGCGAGACCTTCGACACCTACACCCGCGGCGTGCAGGACCTGCGCCCGGTGATCGAGGCGGCCACGCAGAGCCAGCCCGAATTCAAGATCCCGATCTGGGACTACCTCGCGCGCCGTGTCGATGCCGAGCGCATCGCCGAGGGCCGCGAGCTGCTGCAGCGCGAGGCCGCGGCGCTGCGCGGCATCCGCGAGCGCCAGGGCATCGACGGCGCCACGGTGGTGGCGGTGTTCGGCGTCGAGACCGACTACGGCAAGCTGCATGGCCGCTATCCGGTGGTGGATGCCACGCTGAGCCGCGCCTGCCTCAACCTCTCGAGCAACGAGCGCAAGAGCCATTTCTTCGCGGCGCTGTGGCTGCTGCAGCAGGGCCTGGTGCAGCCCGACGAGTTCCGCGGCTCCTGGGCCGGCGCCTTCGGCATGACGCAGTTCATGCCCGGCACCTTCATCCACTACATGGACGACGGCGACGGCAGCGGCAAGCCCGACATCCTGCACAGCCCGGCCGATGCGCTGGCCACCACCGCGCGCTACCTCAAGGGGCTGGGCTGGCTGGCGGACGTGCCGTGGGGCGTGGAGGTGCGCGTGCCGGCCGAGCTGGCCGCGCAGGCCAATGCGCTCGAAGGCGAGCATGCCTGTCTCGCCAGCAATGCCGCCGCCGGCAAGTGCCGCAGCGTGCAGCAATGGGCCGCACAGGGCGTGTCGCTGGCCTCGGGCGAGCCGCTATTGGCCAAGGGCAGGGCCGGGCCGCTGGCGGCCGAGCTGCGTACCGCGCTGCTGATGCCGGCGGGCCCCGCCGGCCCGGCCTGGCTGGTCACGCCCAACTACCAGGCGGTGTGGCGCTACAACCGGGCCGACACCTATGCGCTGGCCATCGGCCTGCTGGCCGATGCGCTGCGCGGCGGCCCGGCCCAGGTGACGCGGTGGCCGACCGACGACCCCGGCCTGTCGCGCGCCGAGCTGCGCGAGCTGCAGACGCTGCTGCAGCAGCACGGCCACTGCGAGGTGACGGCCGACGGCCGCGAAGGCCCGCTCACGCGCGCGGCCATCGAAGCCGAGGAAGCCCGCCACAACATGCCCGCCACCGGCCGGGCAGGGCTGCACATCCTGCTGGCGCTGCGGGCCGATGCCGCCGGCGAGGCGGCCTGCGGCGCTGCCGCCCCCGCCTCAGCTGCCAGCGCGGTGCGCTGAGCTGTCGCCATCGGCGCGGGCCGTGGCGGCATGCGAGGCCAGCCGCTGCGCCGCATGGTCGAGCAGCGCCACGACCTCCTCGTCGCTCACCTGCTCGAAATCGGCGTAGTACTGGCCCACCGATTGGAAGCCCGGCGGCGACAGCAGGCATTCGAAGTCGTCTTCGGCGATGCCCAGCTGCGCCAGCGCGCTCGGCGGCGCCACCGGCACCGCCACCACGCAGCGCTCGGCGCCCGCGCGTTCCAGCGCCTTCAGCGCCACCCGCATCGTGCCGCCGGTGGCGATGCCGTCGTCGACCAGCAGCACCGTGCGGCCGTTCACCGGCTCGGGCGGCCGGCCGCGCCGCAGCTGCGCCTTGCGCTGCGCGATCAGCGCGAGCTGGCGCTGCTCTTCTTCCTCGAGGTAGCCCGGCGGCGGCTGCACCGCATCGATGATGTGCTGGTTGAGGATGCGCTGCGGATCGGGCCCGTCGACCACCGCGCCCAGGCCCAGCTCCGGAAAGCCCGGCGCGCCGAGCTTGCGCACCAGCAGCACGTCGAGCGGGATGTCGAGCAGCGTGGCGATCTCGTGGCCCACCGGCACGCCGCCGCGCGGCAGCGCCAGCACCAGCGGGCGGTCGAAGCGGCGCAACGCGAGCCGCTCGGCGAGCTGGTGGCCCGCGTCGCGCCGGTTGGCGAAGTGTGCAAGGTAGGGTCCGTGGCTCGAGCTGCCCATGGTGCCTCCGCAAGGTATGGCGCTTGCCGCACATGCATGCCATGGCAGCATCCGACGACACCGCCAAGACGATCGCCCGGCATGCGCAGCCGCTGTCCGGCCCGTGGGATGTGGACGGCGTGCTGGGCCTGATCGGCAATGCCCGCTGGGTGCTGCTCGGCGAGGCCACGCACGGCACCCGCGAGTTCTACCGCTTTCGGGCCGAGTTGACCCGCAGGCTGATCCTCGACAAGGGTTTTGATGCGGTGGCGGTCGAGGCCGACTGGCCGGCGGCGCTGCGCGCCAGCCGCTATGTGCAGGGTGCCGACGACGATGCCACGCCCGAGCAGGCGCTCGGCGGCTTCGAGCGCTTTCCGCGCTGGATGTGGCGCAACACCGAGATCGTGTCGTGGCTCGAGTGGCTGCGCGGCTACAACGAGAGCGTGTTCGACCGCAACGCGCAGGTCGGCTTCTTCGGGCTCGACCTGTACAGCCTGCGCGAATCGATGGACGCGGTGCTGCGCTACCTCGACGCCAGCGACCCCGAGGCCGCGCAGCGGGCCCGCGCGCGCTATGCCTGCTTCGACGACCTGGCGCACGATCCGCAGGCCTACGGCCATGCGGTCAGCTTCGGGCTGCGCCACGACTGCGAGCGCGAGGTGCTGCGGCAGCTGGCCGAGCTGCGCGAGGCCACCGCGGGGCGGCTGCGCCGCGACGGCATGGCGGAGTCCGACGAGCGCTTCTATGCCCAGCAGAACGCGCTGGTGGTGCGCAATGCCGAGGTCTACTACCGCTCGATGTTCCAGGGCCGCACCGATTCGTGGAACGTGCGCGACGAGCACATGGCCGAGGTGCTGCGGGCGCTGAGCCATCACCTCGCGGTGCAGCGCGGACGGCCGGCCCGCATCGTGGTGTGGGCGCACAACTCGCACATCGGCGATGCGCGCGCCACCGATGCCGCCGCCCGCGGCCAGCTCAACCTGGGCCAGCTCGTGCGCGAGGCCGAAGACCAGCCGGGCGACAGCTTCCTGCTCGGCTTCACCACGCACGAAGGCACGGTGGCCGCGGCTTCGGACTGGGATGCGCCGGTGGAGCTGAAAACGGTGCTGCCTTCGCGCCTGGGCAGCATCGAGCGCCTGCTGCACGACAGCGGCCTGCCGCGCTTCGTGCTGCCGCTCGCGCAGGCCGCGCCCGATCTGCACCAGGCGCTGCTGGAGCCGCGGCTGGAGCGGGCCATCGGCGTGATCTACCGGCCCGACACGGAGCTGTGGAGCCACTACTTCGGCGCCTCGCTCGCGCGCCAGTTCGATGCGGTGGTCCACCTCGACCGCAGCAGTGCGCTGCAGCCGCTGGAAGGCGAGCACACCTGGGAGCACACCGCAGAACCGGAGACCTATCCAACGGGCATGTAAATCAGGGCAAACAGGGAGACGCCGGCGGTGCGCGGAGCAACCCGGGCGAGTCATTTGCACGTGCAAGGGCACGGTGCTCCGCCTTACAGTTTTTGGTGCCGATGTCTTCCGAGCCTGTTTCGACTGCAGCCGCTGCCGCATCCACCCGCGAGACGGGGCTCGACCGCGCACTGGTGGAGCATGCGCCCGATGCGATCGTGCTGCTCGACCTCGACAGCGAGCGCCTGCTCGATGCCAACGGCAGCGCGCAGGCCTTGTTCGGCTGCAGCCGCGATGCGCTGCTGAGCCTGTCGCTCGCCGCCCTGAGCCCGGCACAGCAGCCCGATGGCCGCGCGTCGGCCGAGGCGTGGCAGGTGCGGGTGGCCGAGGCGCTGGCGGGCGACGTGCGGCCCTTCGAGTGGATCCACCGCGACGCGGCGGGGCATGAAATGCCCTGCGAGCTGCGCCTGGTGCCGCTGCCCGAGGCGGGCCGTCGCCTGCTGCGCGTGAGCATCGTCGACATCAGCGAGCGCAAGCAGGCCGAGGCGCTGCGCCTCGGGCAGAACCGGCTGCTCGAGATGATTGCCAAGGATGCGCCGCTGGAAGACACGCTGACCAGCCTGGCGCGGCTGATCGAATCGCAATCCGAAGGGTTGTATTGCACGGTGGTGCTGCTCGACGAGGACGGCGTGCACATGCACCCGGGCGCCGGCCCCAGCATGCCGCCCGACTACATGCAGGCGCACGAAGGCCTGGTCATCGGGCCGATGGTGGGGTCGTGCGGCAGTGCGATGCACAGCCGCGAGATGGTGGTGGTGACCGATGTGATGACCGATCCGCGCTGGGCGCCGTTCAGGCACCTGGTGGGGCCGCTGGGGTTCCGCGCCTGCTGGTCGACGCCGATCATGCTCGAGGGCGAGACGGTGCTCGGCACCTTCGCGATGTACCACCGCGAGGCGCGCAGCCCGGGCTCGCGCGACATGCGGCTGCTCGGCGTGGCCACGCACATGGCCGGCATCGCGATCGAGCGCAAGCGGCGCGATGCGCAGCTCAAGCGCTACCGCGAACACCTCGAAGAGCTGGTGATGGCGCGCACGATGGAGCTGCAGGCGGCCAAGGAGCGCGCCGAGGTGGCCAACATCGCGAAGAGCGCCTTCCTCGCCTGCATGAGCCATGAGCTGCGCACACCGCTGAACGCCATCCTCGGCTTCTCGCAGCTGCTGCAGTGGGACAAGAGCGTGGCCGAGCGGCACAAGAGCAGCATCGGCATCATCCGCAGCAGCGGCGAGCACCTGCTGGCGCTGATCAACGACGTGCTCGACGTGTCGCGCATCGAGGCCGGAAAGCTCGAGTTGCACCGCCACCGCTTCAGCCTGCCCGAGCTGCTGGCGATGGTGGCCGACATCGTGCGCGTGAAGGCGGAGGAGAAGAGCCAGCTGTTCGTCTACGAGCCGCCGGCCGACCTGCCGCTGGGCGTCGAGGGCGACGACAAGCGGCTGCGCCAGGTGCTGCTGAACCTGCTGGGCAATGCGGTGAAGTTCACCGATCGCGGCCAGGTGCGCTTCGTCGTCGGCGTGCTCGGCCTCGAACGCGAGCCGGGGGCTGATGCCGGCTCCGTGCGCCTGCGCTTCGAGGTGCACGACACCGGCGTGGGCATCGCCCCCGAGGAGCGGGAGCGCATCTTCCGGCCCTTCGAGCAGGTGGGCGATCCCGAGCGCCGCCACGGCGGCACCGGGCTGGGCCTGTCGATCAGCCGCGAGCTGGTGCGCCAGATGGGCGGCGACATCCAGGTCGACAGCCGTGTGGGCGAGGGCAGCCGTTTCTGGTTCGAGCTGACGCTGGCGCTGTGCGCCCAGCCGCTCGCGCCCAGCGTGCCGGCGCGCCGCATCGTGGGCTACGAAGGCCCGCGCCGCTGCGTGCTCGTGGTCGACGATGCGCCGGTGAACCGCGCGATGCTGTGCGACCTGTTCGGCGCGCTGGGTTTCGAGGTGGCGCAGGCCGACAACGGCCGCCGCGGGCTGGAGCGCGCGCAGCTGCAGCGCCCCGACCTGATCGTGATGGACAACGTGATGCCGGTGATGGACGGCGTGAGCGCGACGCGCGCGCTGCGCGCCACGCCGGGCCTGAACGCGGTGCCGGTCATCGCGGCCTCGGCGAGTGCCTCGCCCGAAGACAGCCGGGCCAGCCTCGCGGCCGGGGCCAACGTGTTCCTTGCGAAGCCGATCGACCAGATGCAGCTGCTGCATCACGTCGGCGAACTGCTTCAACTGCACTGGCAATACGAACCCCAGGGTTGAAGCCGTAATTGCTCCCGTAAATCGTGCTCGCGCGCGAGAGGCGGGTGCGTGTCTGCCCGGGCTGGCGCCCGGTGCGGGCACGGGCATCCATGTTGCTGTGCAACATAGCCCTCCCACGGAGGGCCTGCCCAATCATTCCCCGACTCAGGAGATCGTCATGGCCCAATCCAACCGAGCGCCTTCCGGCGCCCAAGAAAACTCTCGCTTCCAACCCGGACACCTGACCGCGATCGCGCTGCGCAGCGCGAGCCAGGTGTACGACATCAACCTCTCGGCCACCCGCGTGCTGTGGCAGACGCAGGCCCGTGCCGCCGCGGCCTTCGGCCTGCCCGACTGGTCGCCGCTGTTCGATGGCGCCAGCGACCGCGCACGCGAGGTTTTCGCCAACAGTGCCGAACAAGTGATCCAGACGGCCCAGAAGGCCAGCGAAGCCGCCGTGGAACTGCAGCGCCAGATGGGCCGCGTGATCGAGACGCAGGCGGCCCAGGCCGCCGAGAGCTGGCAGCGTGGCCTCGAGGAGCTGGGCAACCAGGCCAGCGAAGGCCTGAACCAGCTCTGCGAGACCGCCCGCGAAACCGCGGAGGAAGCGCAGCGCACCGCGCAGACGCTGGGCGACGAGGCTCGCCAGACCTTCAGCCAGGGCGTCGACCAGGCGCGCCAGCATGCGCAGGCCGGCTTCGACCGTGGACGTGAAGCCATTGCCCAGGCCGGCGATGCCGTGCGCCGCGAAGGCGAAGCGGTGAACGAAGAGGCCCGCAATCAGCAGCAGCATCAGGCCGGCCAGAACCCCAACGCCAACAACGACGACAAGAACAAGGGCCGCAACAAGGTCGCTGCGTGAGCCGCTGATCACTTGACTGGTATTTCAATGGTATCTTGTGGTAATTAAGTGGTTCTACCTAGTGACGCCAGCCGCATGAAGCGGTGAAAGTGTCGAAAGAGCGAGCGCCCGTGCTGAGTTTCAGCCGGGCGCTGCTTTATGCCGACGATGCTTTCAAACGTCAGGAGAACCCGTGTGAGTAATACCAGTTGCATGCCAAATGGGCGGCGGCTCCAGATGCTGGCGCTGCTGTCTGCCGCGGTCGTCTCGGCCTCGGCCTATGCCGCGTATCCGAGCTGGAAACCCGACACCTTCTACGCCACCGGCACGCTCGTGTCCTATAACGGGCACGACTACCGCGCGCTGGTCGACCAGGTGGACTACAGCGGCACCGAATGGACGCCGACCACGGCCAGCCTGTGGGCCGACCTCGGTGCGAGCACCGGGACGCCACCTCCGCCGCCTCCGCCTCCGCCGCCACCGCCGCCTCCACCGCCGCCTCCACCGCCGCCGCCCCCCGGCACGCTTGCGAAGCACGCGCTCGTCGGCTACTGGCACAACTTCACCAACCCGAGCGGCAACACCTATCCGCTGAGCCAGGTCTCGTCGGACTGGGACGTGATCGTCGTGGCCTTCGGCGACGACGCCGGCAACGGCAACGTGAGCTTCACGGTCGACCCCAACGCGGGCGGCGAGGCGAAGTTCATCGCCGACGTGGCCGCATTGCGTGCCAAGGGCAAGAAGGTCGTGCTCTCGCTGGGCGGCCAGAACGGCTCGGTCACGCTGAACAACAGCACCCACGTGGCCAACTTCGTGAACAGCCTCTACGCCATCGTGCAGAAGTACGGCTTCGACGGCATCGACCTCGACCTGGAGAGCGGCAGCGGCGTCAGCCAGGGCGCGCCGATCCAGCAGAACCTCGTCACCGCGGTGAAGCAGCTGAAGGCGCGGGTCGGCCCGGGCTTCTACCTCTCGATGGCCCCCGAGTGGCCGTACGTGCAGGGCGGCTACGTGTCGTACGGCAGCATCTGGGGCGCCTACCTGCCGATCATCGACGGGCTGCGCAACGAGCTGTCGATCATCCATGTGCAGTACTACAACAACGGCGGCCTCTACAGCCCGTATGCGGCCAATCCCTTGCCGGAAGGCTCGGTCGACATGCTGGTGGGCGGCAGCAAGATGCTGATCGAGGGCTTCCCGCTGTCGTATGGCTCGGCCGGCAGCTTCGCCGGGCTGCGGCCCGACCAGGTGGCCTTCGGCGTGCCGTCGGGGCCGAGTTCGGCCAACTCGGGCTTCGCGACGCCGGCCACCGTGAAGAACGCGGTGGCCTGCCTCACCGCATTGGCCAACTGCGGCAGCGTCAAGCCGGCGCAGGCCTACCCCAGCTTCCGCGGCGTGATGACGTGGTCGATCAACTGGGACCGCCACGACGGCTACAGCTTCTCGGCACCGGTGGGCGGCTACCTGCACACCCTGCCTTGAGGGGCCGGCAGGCCCGAGCTGCAACGGCGGGTTTCTTGTCGAATCTCGCCGCCGCCGCATAGCGGGTTCACAAGACCCGCCGCGGCGCTTCCCCCACAGTCTGCAACCCGCAAGCCCACCCGGGCTTGCGCCAGTGCAGCTCTTTCACACAGGGGAACCTCGCCATGTCGCCATCGAAGAACACGCCGTGGCTGGCCGCGGCGCTGCTCGCCGCCGGCCTTGCCGGCGCCGCGCAGGCCGCACCGCACGCCCATGCGGCCGCAACGCAGCCGCCGATGCCGCACACGCGGCAGGCTCTGCCGCCCACGCCCGAGCAATCGCGCTACAACCTGCCCGAGACGCGCAAGCCGCGCCTCGACCTGCTCGACGCGAAGGACGCCGCACGCCAGGCGCAGCGCATGAGCGCGATGGCGGCGCCGCCCGAATGCAAGGACATGAACCGCCTGGCCGGCTACAGCGGCAGCGCGCTGGCGCAATACATCGTCGACCTGCCCGACTACGAATGCCACTACGGGTTGTTCTCGCTCGATGCCAGCCTGGCCGCGCGGGTGTACAGCGTGGACAACCTCAATGCGGTGGCCTGGCGCTTCTCGCAGGAGGCGGCGCGCTACGACGCCAGCGGTCGCGGCCTCGTCAACCTCGCGATCTACCTGCGCGCCGGCTACTACCTGGCCGGGGCCGGCACCATCGGCCAGCCGCCCGCGTGGCTCAACGGCATCGTGCGCCCGGCGATCGGCCAGTTGCTCGACGGGCCCGCGCTGTTCCGGGCCAACACGGCGGCGCCCAGCACCGCCGGCGAGACGCTGAAGCTGATCACCAACATGCACGACGAGGCCTGGTACCTCGCGCCGATGAAGCGGCTGGTGCAGCGCTACACCAACAGCGCCGCCAATCCCAACGCCGCCGCCGCGCTGCGCGAGACCACCGCCTCGCAGGGCTTCACCGGCGTGCTCACGGTGCTGTACTACGCGCACTTCCGGCCCGAAGGAACGCCGCTGCTGCGCACCGATGCCTCGTATGCCGCGGCGCTCAATGCCTTCGTGGTCAACGACAAGGCGGCGCTGCTGGGCACCGATGCGGCCTTCCAGCTCAACGATGCCTCGCGCGAGGCCTTCCGCTTCCTGCAGTATCCGGAGCTCAAGCCCGCCGTGAAGGCCATGGTGCAGGCCCAGTTGCGCAGCAGCAGCATGACCGGCGCGGACGGCGACCTGTGGCTGGCCGCGGCCGAGGCGGTGAAGTACTTCGACAGCGCCGCGTGCGCCGACTACGGCACCTGCAACTACGAGCAGCGCCTGGCCGATGCGGTGCTGAAATATGCCTACACCTGCAGCCCGACGATCCGCATCCGAGCGCAGGACATGAGCACCGCGCAGATGCAGTCGGCCTGCGCGCTGCTGCAGGGCGAGGAAGGCTACTTCCACGACATGCTGCAGACCGGCCGCAAGCCGGTGGCCAACGACCGCAACACCTCGCTCGAGGTGGTAGTGTTCGACGACTACGCCAACTACGGCAAGTACGCCGGCGCCATCTACGGCATCGACACCGACAACGGCGGCATGTACGTCGAAGGCGAGCCCGACCAGCCGGGCAACCAGGCGCGCTTCATCGCGCACGAGGCCTCCTGGCTGCGGCCGCAGTTCAAGATCTGGAACCTCGAGCACGAATACATCCACTACCTCGACGGCCGCTTCGACATGATGGGCGACTTCGCGGCCGGCACCGCCAAGCCGAGCGTGTGGTGGATCGAGGGCGTGGCCGAATACCTCTCGCTGAAGAACGACAACCAGAAGGCGATCGACGAGGCGCGCAAGGGCACCTACACGCTGAGCCAGATCTTCGGCAACACCTACGGCATGGCCGACTACGTGACGCGCGCCTACCGCTGGGGCTACATGGCCACGCGCTTCATGAACGAGCGCCATCGCAATGATGTGGATGCGGTGGTCACGCGCTTCCGCGTGGGCGACTACGAGGGCTACCAGCGCTACATGGACACCATCGGCACGCGTTACGACGCCGAATTCGCGAGCTGGGTGCTCACGGCCAGCACCGCCGGCGAACCACCGCTGCCCGGCGGCCCGCTGCTGCCGGCCTGCCCGCGCAACAACGGCCAGCTCGGCAAAGGCTGCTCGCTGCGCGACTTCAGCAGCACGACGCAGACCTATGCCTACATCCTGCTGCCGGCCGGGGCGAAGAACCTCAGGCTGTGGACCAACGGCGGCCGCGGCGATGTCGATCTGTACGTGGCGCTCGACCGCTATCCGACCACCAGCGATTACGATCTCGCCTCCGCCAAAAGCGGCAACAACGAAAGCGTGTCGATCGCATCACCCGCTGCGGGACGCTGGTACTACATCGTGCTCAAGGCACGCCAGCCCTTTGCCGGGGTGTCGATCAACGCCACCTACGACTGAACAGCAGGCAAAAGGGGAAACATCGCATGCAGTGGACGAACGGCCGCTCGGCCTACCAGCCCTACGTGGTCAACAGCCTGAGCGACACGCTCTTCATCGAATCGCTGTTCGACCGTCTGCATGACGTGGTGTTCTCGGTGAAGGACACGCAGGGCCGCTACCTGAGCGTCAGCCGCGCCTGCGTGCCGCGCTGCCGGCTGCGCGACAAGCGCGAGGCGATCGGCCGCACCGCGCACGATCTCTTTCCGAGCGGCATGGCCGAGCGCTATGCCGCGCAGGACGAGGTGGTGTTCAGCGCCGGCCGGCCGGTGGTCGACAAGCTCGATCTCACCGTCTACAACGATCGCCGCACCGGCTGGTGCCTCTCGAACAAGCAGCCGGTCTACGACCGTGAAGGCCGGCTGCTCGGCCTGATCTGCATCTCGAAGGACCTGGCCGAGCTCGACCGCGAGGGCCTGGTCGACGAAGGCTTCGCGCAGGCGGTGGACTTCATCCAGTCGCATTACGCGCAGCCGCTGTGCCGTCAGCAACTGGCGGAGGTGGCCGGCCTGTCGCCGGCGCAGCTCGACCGGCGCATGCTGCGCGTGTTCCACACGAGCACCGCCGAGTTCGTGCGGCGCACGCGGCTCGAGGCGGCACTGCATGCCATCAGCCACACGAAGCAACCGCTGGCCGAGATCGCGGCCGATGTCGGCTTCTGCGACCAGAGCGCGCTGCACCGCCAATGCCGGCAGGCCACCGGCATGAGTCCCCGCCAATTGCGCCTGCAAGTGCAAGCCTTGCGGTAAATCTTGCGAGGTGGACAAGGGCGGGGACGTGCCATCCGTGAAGCAGTTCTCGTATAGCCATGTATCGACCTCTGGCATGAGAGCTGCAAGAGCTCTCGTTACAAGAACAACCTGCTCGGGGAACACTTTGCATCGGGTCACCCTCGAAAGAACGATCCCGTACGGCGGCGTGGAGATCCTGGTCGCCGTCGATGCCGAGGAGAACACATTCCTCGGTTTCAACACGGGCATCGGTCGCAGCGGCACCCTCGTCTTCATCGAGGTCGCCCGCTCGACCCTGGACGAACTCCAAACGGGTTCGCTGGATTTGCGCACGCTCGTCACCGAGCGCTGCATCGGCATGATCTTCGAGACCTCGCGCGAGGCGCTCGCAAGCAACGCGGTGGCTGCCTGAGCCCTTGGGAGCGCCGAGCCCTCAATGGCAGAGGGTGATCAGCAACTCCTGCAGCCGCTCGAAGCGGTAGGGCTTGATCAGCACCGCGTCCATGCCCGCATCGAGGCAGCTCTGCTGCTCCTCGAGCAATGCGCTGGCCGTCAGCGCGACGATCGGCAGGTGGGTGCCCGACTGGCGCTCCGCCTCGCGGATCGCGATGGTGGCATCGAGGCCGCTCATCTCGGGCATGTGCACATCGAGGAAGACGATGTCGAAGTGATGGCGCTGCATCGCATCGAGGGCGCTGGCGCCGTCGGACACGGCGGTCACATGGCAGCCGAAGCGGCTGAGCACCTCGGCGCCGAGTTCCAGGTTGCTGGGATCGTCATCGGCGAGCAGCACCTCGCGCACGACGGGCTGCGTCGGCTCCGAGCGAAGGTTCACGCGGTCTCCTGTGTGGCGCGCGAAATGTTCGCATCGCCCATGTTGTGACACGAGCGTAACCTCTAAACACAGATCGCACAACACGTCGAACCCTGCGTCATCTGCGCATCAGGGTCGCTTCAGCGCATCGCGGATCGCGCGTTCGATCTCCTCTTCGTCGCCTTCGCCCACATGCCGCATCACCACGCGGCCCTCGCGGTCGATCAGGTACTGCGCCGGCCAGTAGCGGTTGTGCCAGGCGTTCCAGGTCTGGTAGCCGTTGTCCTGCGCCACCGGATAGCGGATGCCCAGGCGCTGCAGGGCGTCGCGCAGGTTGTCGGCCGAGCGCTCGAAGCCGAATTCCGGCGTGTGCACGCCGACGACGACCAGCCCCTGGTCGCGGTAGCGCTCATGCCAGCGCTCCACATGCGGCACCGTGTGCAGGCAGTTGACGCAGCCGAAGGTCCAGAAGTCGACCAGCACCACGCGGCCGCGCAGCGAGGCCATCGTCAACGGTGCCGAATTGAACCAGCGCTCGATGCCCGCGAACTCGGGGGCGGCCTGCGCCTGCTGGGGCAAGGTGCCGGCGCGCGCGGTGCCCACGATGCCGGCGGGCGATGTGCCGGCCGAGAGCCACGCTGCCGCCTGCACGTCGAGCTGCCAGTGCATGGCCGCAGCCACGACGATGATGGCAACGCCGAAGCCGCGCCTCAGCCGGTCTGCATACGGCAGCAGCGCGCGGGCGCGGGTGCTGGCGAGCTGGCCGCCGTAGGCGATGGCGAGCATCGGCAGGCCGGCGCCGAGGGCATATGCGGCCAGCAGCGCGGCAGCGTGGCCCACCTCCGTGGCGGTGGCCACCAGTGCGAGCGCCGACGCGAGCACCGGCCCGGCGCAGGGCGTCCACAACGCGCCGAGCGTCAGGCCGAGCACGAAGCCGCCGGCGCGGCCCGGGCCTGCGCGGCCGCCGAGTCTTGCCGCCAGGTCGGCCACGCCACCCAGCCGCGCGGCCATGCGGTCCCACAGCCGGGGAAACAGCATCGCCAGGCCGAGCAGCAGCAGCGTGCCGATCGCGAGGCTGCGCACCGTGTCCTGCGACAGCCCGAGCGCCTGCGCCGAGGCGCCGAAGAGCAGCACCATCGCGCAGAACGACAGCACGAAGCCGAGCACGATGAACAAAGGGCGGGCCCGATCGGCATGGCCGATCGAGCCGCCGAGCAGCAGCGGCAGCATCGGCAGGATGCAGGGGCTGGCGATGGTGGCGATGCCGGCCAGGCCGGCGAGCAGCAGTTCGAGCATGGAGGCCTCGCAGGTTCGTCAGGAACGGGGTTGCGCCGGCGGCAGCGACTGGCGCTGCCACAGCTGCGTCTTGCCGAACAGCGGCAGGCCTACGTAAGGCCGCAGCACCAGCTCGCCGTGCTCGCCCATCGCCATGCGGCAGCGATAGGTCTTGCCGTTCTCCCGGTTGTAGATCTCGCCTTCCCACAGCGCCGGCCCGTCGCCCGGCTGCTGCACGAAGCCGGTCAACAGCTGCATGCCGAGCGCGGGCTTGTCGTCGGCCGGCTTCATCTCGTCGCCTTCGCGGCTCATCGAATGATTGGCAAGCACCCGGGTCACGGTGCCGCACAGCGCCGCGCCGCAGGGCGCGATCTCGACCTCGAGGTTGCCGCTGGCGGTGATCCAGCGACCTTGCGGTCCGGGCGGTGCGGATGTCTGCGCCGAGGCGGCGAAGGCCAAGCCGGCGAGCAGGGCGAGCAGCGGGGTGCGAATCTTCATCGGAGGCTCCTCTGGGTGGGGTAGGCCTTCATTGCAGCTCCGGGCGGTATCGGGCATTTGTCGGGCGCCGGCCGTTTTGCTTACGCGCTTGTCGTTCGGCATGCCAGACAAAGTGCGATACAAACCGCCGGCCTGTACATGCAGGTGTTTCGCTACCGTCACGGCATGGATCAACCCGATCACCTGCTGCTGGTCGACGACGACCGGCAACTGCTCTCGCTGCTGGCCCAGTACCTGGGCGACAGCGGCTACCGCGTCAGCACGGCGGCCAATGCGCGCGAGATGCGCACGGTGCTGGCCGGCAACCGCATCGACCTGATCGTGCTCGACGTGATGCTGCCGGGCGAAGACGGCCTGTCGCTGTGCCGCGACCTGCGCGCCCGCGGCGCGGTGCCGATTCCCATCCTGATGCTCACCGCACGCAGCGAGGAGGCCGACCGCATCGTCGGCCTCGAGATGGGCGCCGACGATTACCTGACCAAGCCTTTCGCCACCCGCGAGCTGCTGGCGCGCATCCGCGCGGTGCTGCGCCGCACGCGCATGCTGCCGCCCAACCTGCAGCCGGTGGCGCAGGCCCGCGCGCTGGCCTTCGGTGACTGGGTGCTCGACACCACCGCGCGCCACCTGGTCGACCGCGAAGGCACGCTGGTCTCGCTCACCGGCGGCGAGTACCGCATGCTGCGCGTGCTGCTCGACCATCCGCAGCGGGTGTTGACGCGCGACCAGCTGCTCAACCTCACGCAGGGCCGCGACAGCGATCCGTTCGACCGCTCGATCGACCTCGTGATCAGCCGGCTGCGCCAGCGCCTGCGCGACGATTCGCGCGAGCCGCGCTACATCAAAACCGTGCGCAACGAGGGCTATGTGTTCTGCGCCGAGGTGTCGCCGCGGGAGGGCGCGGCATGACCCGCCTGCCGGGCTCGCTCCATGGCCGGCTGGTCGGCGTGCTGCTGCTCGGGCTGGCGCTGGCCTATCTGTTCGCCTATGCGTCGGTGGGGCGCGAGCGCAGCGAGTTCGCGGCCTCGATGATGGGCAGCTACGTGGTGCGCGACGTGGCCTCGGCCGTGGCGATGCTCGAGCGGCTGCCGCCAACTGAGCGCGAAGCCTGGCTGCCGCGGCTGGACCGGCCCAACTATCGCTACCAGCTGGGCGCCGCCGATGGCGGCCCGCCCGATCATTCGGCGCTGGCGCTTCGCATCGTCGAGGGCTTGAAGGCCGAGCTCGGCGAGCAGCGCGTGCTGGCGGCCACCGATGCAGGCGGGCAACTGCAGCTGCACCTCCGGCTGGCCGACGGCGAGCCGCTGATGCTGCTGCTGCGGCCGCCGCAACGCGGCGTGTCGGCCGGCACGGCGCTGCTGCTGTTGCTGCAGCTCGCGGCGCTAGGGGCCTGCGCCTGGTGGGCGGTGCGCGCCGCGACCCGCCCGCTGGCGCAGTTTGCCGAGGCCGCCGAGCGACTGGGGCGCGCGCCAGAGCAGGCCGTGCCGCTGCCCGACACTGGCCCGCGCGAGGTGCGGCGCGCCGCGCAGGCCTTCCGGGCGATGCAGTCGCGCATCGCGGCGCTGCTGGCCGAGCGCATGCGCATCCTCGCGGCCGTGTCGCATGACCTGCAGACGCCGATCACCCGCATGCGCGTTCGCACCGACCTGCTGCCCGATGCCGCGCTGCGCGACAAGCTGCAGGCCGACCTGGGCGAGATGCAGCAGCTGGTGGAAGAGGGCCTCGCCTATGCCCGCTCGTCGCAGGCGGCGGTGGAGCTGGCGCGGGCGGTGGACCTTCCCGCGCTGCTCGACAGCCTGCGTTGCGACTATGCCGATGCCGGCCGCGCCGTGACACTCGCGGCGGCGGCCCTGCCGCCGGTGCAGACGCGGCCGCAGGCCCTGCGGCGGCTGGTGACCAACTTGGTGGACAACGCGCTCAAGTTCGCCGGCGCGGCCCGCATCGAGCTCGCGCTGCAGCCCGACGCGGTGGTGGTCTCGGTGCTCGACGAAGGCCCGGGGATTCCCGAGCCGGCGCTCGAGCGCGTGATGCAGCCTTTCGAGCGGCTGGAGGATTCGCGCAGCCGCGACACCGGTGGCACCGGCCTGGGCCTGGCCATTGCGCAGCAGCTGGCGCAGGCGCTGGGCGGCACGCTGGTGCTGCGCAACCGGCCCGAAGGCGGCCTCGAGGCCCGGCTCAGCCTGCCGCGTTGAGCCTGCGGCGCGCGCCGTCGACCAGCGTGTTCGACAGCCGCTCCAGCCGCGGCGACTGCACCTTCCAGCGGTGCCAGTACAACGCCACGTCGACCGGCCCGTGCGGCACCAGGTCGACCAGCTCGCCGCGCTGCAGCGCATCGCCCATCTGCAGCTCGGGCACCATGCCGTAGCCGAGGCCGAGGCGGATCGCAAGCAGGAAGGGCTCGCTGCCCGGCACGTAGTGGCAGGGGTAGGCATCGGCCGGCAGCCCCAGTTCGCGCAGCAGCATGTCGGCCTGCAGCTGGTCTTTGCGGTCGTACACGGTGACCGGCGCGCGCCGCGCCGCTGCCCGCGTGAAGCCGCGCGCGAACCAGCGCTCGACGAAGGCGGGCGAGGCCACCAGCCGGTAGCGCATCACGCCCAGCGGCTCGGCCACGCAGCCGCGCATCGGCTGCGAAGCAGTGGACACGCAGGCCAGCGCGTGGCCGGCTTCGAGCAGCGCATAGGTGTGGTCCTGGTCGTCGACGATCAGGTCGGCCAGCACCTGCTCGCGCACCAGGAAGTCGGCCAGCACCGGCAGCAGCCAGGTGGCCAGCGAATCGGCATTGACCGCCAGCGCCACCGAGAGCGGCGCGGCCTGGCTGCCGGCGAGCTCGGCCACGAAATCGTCTTCGAGCACCTGAGCGCGCCGCAGGTGCTGCAGCAGCCGCTGGCCGGGTTGCGTGGCGCGGCAGGGGCGGGTGCGCACGACCAGCGGATGGCCCAGCTGCGTCTCGAGCGTGCGCACGCGCTGCGAGATCGCCGAGGGCGTGAGGTGCAGCCGCGCGGCCGCCTGCTCGAAGCTGCCGGTGTCGACCACGGCGAGAAAGGCTTCGGCCTGGCGGGAATCGAGCTTCAATGCGGCATGGGAAGGTGAAGTGAAGCGATTCTAAGCATTGCTTAGAAATATGAAATCCGCTTGGTCGACCGAATCTGGCTCCGCACAATCGCCGCATGACCATCGCCTACCTCCAGGGACTCGGCCTCGGCGCCGGGCTCATCATCGCCATCGGCGCGCAGAACGCACACGTGCTGCGCATGGGCCTGCTGCGGCAGCACGTGGGCCTCACGGTCGCGGTGTGCGTCGCGATCGACGTGCTGCTGATCACGCTGGGCGTGGCCGGCATGGGCGCGGTGATCGAGCACAGCCCGCTGCTGATGGCGGTGGCGCGCTGGGGCGGTGCGCTGTTTCTCGCGGTCTACGGGTTGCGCGCGTGGCGGCAGGCGTTTTCCAATGGCAGCCTGCGGGTGGAGGGGCAACCGGTGCAGCGCACGGCACGCGAGGCCCTGGCGCTGGTGCTGGCGATGTCGCTGCTCAACCCCCACCTCTACCTCGACACCGTGGTGCTGCTCGGTTCGGTGGGCGGCCAGCAGCCGCCCGGCGAACGCGGCTGGTTCGCGGCCGGCGCTGCCACCGCGTCGACGCTGTGGTTCTGCGCGCTCGGCTTCGGCGCCCGGCTGCTCACGCCCTGGTTCGCCCGGCCGGTGGCCTGGCGGGTGCTCGATGGCGTGGTGGGCACGGTGATGGCGACGCTCGCCGCGACGCTGGCGCTCGGCGGCACGGCGTAGGCGCTCAGGCGGCCATCGAGCCCAGGTCGTTGTGGATCGCGGTGGCGGCGATGGCGGCCTGGCCGGTGGCGACCACGATCTGGTCGAGGCCGCCGGTGACGTCGCCGGCCGCATAGAGCCCGGGCACCGTGGTGCGGCAGTGGCGGTCGATCACGAGGTTGCCGCCGCTGTCGCAGGCGGCATCGAGCTGGCGGCCCAGATCGGCCCGCGGATGGCAGCCGAGCGCAGCGTAGAGCACGTCGAAGCGGTGCTCGCTGCCGTCGTCCATGCGCAGCCAGACGCGGCGGTCGGGCGTCGTGCCGCAGGCCTGCGGTGCACTGGCGATGCAATGCACGCCGCCGCGGTCCAGCCGCTGGCAATGCGCCGGCTCCACGCCGCCCAGGGCGATGTACGACACCCGGTCGCTGAAGCGGCGGATGAACAGGCACTCGCGCATGCCGTGCGCGCCGCGGCCGATCACGCCGATGCAGCGGCCGGTGAACTCGAAACCATCGCAGATCGGGCAGTGCCGCAGCAGGCCGTCGCGCTGGAGTTCGGCGGTGCCCGGGAGCTCGGGGTCGTGATCGATGGCGCCGGTGGCGAGCAGCACCGTGCGGGCGTGCACCGAGCCGTCGTCCAGCGTGGCGACGAACCCGCCACCGGCTTGCGGCTGCAGCTGCGTCACGCGGCCGGTGATCGCCTCGGCGCCCACCTGCAGCAATTGCTCGCGCTGCCGGTCCAGCAGCTCCGACCCGGGAATCCCTGCCGGAAAGCCCGGCACGTTGTGCGAGCGGGGAATGCGCAGCGCGCGGGCATCGCCGCCATCGACCAGCGCGATGCGGCGATGGAAACGGCACAGGTACAGCGCGGCGGTCAGCCCGGCGGGGCCGCCACCGACCACGAGGCAATCGAGCAAGGGCAGGGCATCCATGAGGGCCCCCGGTGCAAGCGCCGGACCCGGGTACCCGGCTTGCAGCGTCAGGTTCATCGAACGCAGGAGACCCGCAAGATGACCGGACAGAACATAACCAAGGTGCCGCAGCCGCGCGGCGACGACAAGGCCGCGAAGCAGGAAGCCGACCGGCTGCAGAACACGCTGGACAACGTGCGCGAAGGCTACGACCGGCCGCGCGGCGGCGACAACGCCAACCCGAACGCGGTGGAGACCGACTCGCAGCGATCGCAACGCAGCGCGAAATCCTGAGCCATCCGCCTCATCCTGGGGGGCGAAGGCTGGCACGGCGCGTGCTATCTTCCGCGCCTGCTTCGCCCCCCATGATCCGCCGACTCCTTCTCGCGCTGTTGTGCACTGCCGCATTGGGCCCTGCCCAGGCGGAGGATTCGCGCACGCTGCGCAAGATCCGCGAAGCCGGCGTGATCACGCTGGGCTACCGCGAAGACATGGTGCCGCTGTCGTACCTCAACCAGGCGCAGCGGCCGATCGGCTATTCGCTCGAGATCTGCGACCGCATCGTCGATGCGGTGAAGGCGCGGCTGCACATGCCCGACCTCGAGCGCCGCTACGTGCCGGTGGTGTCGGCCACGCGCATCCCGATGGTGGCCAACGGCACCGTCGACCTCGAATGCGGCGTCACCACCAACACCCTGGAGCGCCAGAAGCAGGTGGCCTTCACGATCACCACCTTCGTGGCCGCGAGCCGCCTGGTCTCGAAGAAGACCGATCCGGTGCAGCACCTCGACGACCTGCGCGGCAAGACCGTCACGTCGACGGTGGGCACCACCAGCCTGCGCCACCTGCAGGAGCTGTATGCCGACAAGCGGCTCGAGATGAACATCGTGGCTTCCAAGGACGACACCGATGCCTTCCGCCTGCTCGAGGCCGACCGGGTGACCGCCTATGCGATGGACGACGTGCTGCTGCGCGGCATGGTGGCGAACTCGAAGCGCCCGGGTGAGTACGTGATCTCGGCCGACACGCTCTCGGTGGAGCCCTACGGCATCATGCTGGGCAAGGACGATCCCGAGTTCAAGCGGCTGGCCGACCAGACCATCGTCGGCCTGTTCAAGAGCGGCGAGATCCACCGCATCTACCAGCGCTGGTTCATGTCGCCGATCCCGCCCAATGGCGTGAACCTGGGGCTGACCATGCACCCAGCGATGAAGCGGGTGATCGCGCAGCCGACCGACTCGCCGGATCCGGCGGTCTACCGGTAAAGGCTCATTCCGTAGAAGAACGGTATTCGTCGACCACGATGCCGTGGCGGGCGATCTTGTCGTAAAGCGTCTTGCGCGCGATGCCCAGCGCCTCGCAGGCCGCGCTCATGTTGCCCTTCTGGGCCTTCAGCGCCTGCTCGATCAGCACCTTCTCCACCTGGTCCATCTGCTGCGTGAGCGTCAGCGGTGCGCTGGTGCCCAGGCCCACGAGGCTGTCGGCGTCGTCCAGGCCGAGCACGAAGCGCTCGGCCGCGTTGCGCAGCTCGCGCACATTGCCCGGCCAGTCGTGCGCCATCAGCGCCTGCGACAGCGCCGCGCTCGGCGGCGAGGGCTCGCGGCCATGGCGGGCCGCGGCCTGCATCACGAAGTGCTCGAACAGCAGCGGGATGTCCTCGCGCCGTTCGCGCAGCGGCGGCAGCCGCAGCACCGCGACGTTGAGGCGGTAATACAGGTCGCTGCGGAATTCCTTCTGCTCGCTCATCGCGCGCAGGTCGGCCTTGGTGGCGGCGATCACGCGCACGTCGACGCTGATCTCGTCGTTGGAGCCCAGGCGCTCGAGCTTGCGCTCCTGCAGCACGCGCAGCAGCTTGACCTGGAACGACAGCGGCATGCTCTCGATCTCGTCGAGCAGCAGCGTGCCGCCGTCGGCGTATTCGATCTTGCCCACGCGCTTGCGCGAGGCGGTGGTGAAGGCGCCCATCTCGTGGCCGAACAGCTCGCTCTCGAGCAGCGATTCGGGCAGGCCGCCGCAGTTGATGGCCACGAAGTGGCGCTCGCGCCGCGCGCTGTGCTCGTGCAGGCAGCGCGCCACCAGCTCCTTGCCGGTGCCGGTTTCGCCGATGATCATCACGTCGGCCGAGGTGGCGGCCAGCTGCTGCACCTGGCGCTGCAGCGCCTGCATCACCGCCGAACGGCCCAGCAGCATCGCCTCGATGCCGCGCTGCGAGGCCAGCTGCCGGCGCAACGACTGCACCTCGGCCTTGAGCGCGCGTTTCTCCATCGCGCGGGTGGTCACCTCGACCAGCCGCTCGGGCGCGAAGGGCTTCTCGAGGAAGTCGTAGGCGCCCGCGCGCATGGCCTGCACCGCCATCGTGACGTCGCCGTGCGCGGTGATCACGATGACCGGCGTGGCCGCGTCGAGCGCCAGCACGCGCTGCAGCAGCGTGAGGCCGTCCATCTGCGGCAGGCGCACGTCGGTTACCACCACGCCGGTGAAGCCGCCGCCCAGCCCGGCCAGCGCCTGCTCGGCCGACTCGAAGGCCGAGACCTCGAAGCCCGCCAGCTCCAGCGTCTGGCTCAGGCTGCTGCGCACCGGCGGATCGTCGTCGACCAGCGCGACCTTCAGTCCCTCAAACATGCTGTTCCTCTACATTGCGCGTGGCCTTCGCGACATCGAACTCGAAGACCGCTCCGGACGACGACGGCACCGACCTGAGCGCCCCGCCGAATTCGCGCACGATGTGCGATGAGATCACCAGGCCCAGGCCCAGGCCTTCGCCAGGCGGCTTGGTGGTGAAGAAGGGCTCGAACAGGCGCTCGCTCAGCGCCGGCGGAATGCCGGGGCCGCTGTCGAGCACGCGCACCACGACGCGCTCGCCATTGTCGGCCGCCATCACCGTGAGCTGCTTGCGCTCGCTGTTGCGCATGGCGTCCACTGCATTGGCCATCAGGTTGAGCAACACCTGCTCGAGCCGGTGCCCGTCGCACTGTACCTCCAGGTCGGGCGCCACCTCGACCCGCAGCGCCACGTGTTCCGCATGCAAGCGCGGGGCCAGCAGGCGCTCGGCGTTGGCCACCGCCTCCACCAAGGTGAGCGCGCGGTCGGCCTGCGGCGCCTTGCGCGCGAACGACTTCAGCTGCGAAGTGATGCGGCCCATGCGCTCGGCCAGCCCGGTGATCGATGCGAAGTTCTCGCCGGCCTGCTGCGGCCGGCCGCGCTCGAGCAGCAGGCGGCCGTTCTCAGCCAGCGCGCGCAGGGCGGTGAGCGGCTGGCCGAGCTCATGCGAGATGCCGGCCGAGAGCTGGCCCAGCAGCGCCAGCTTGCCGGCCTGCACCAGCTCTTCCTGCGCCTGGCGCAGCACCTGTTCGGCATGCTGGCGCTCCTGCACCTCGTGGCGCAGCTCGCGGTTGGAGGCTTCGAGCTCGGCGGTGCGCTGCCGCACCTTGGCCTCGAGCTCGTCGTTGGCGCGCTGCAGTGCGGCGCGCGTGGCCAGCTTCTGTGCGATCACGCGGCGGCGCTGCAGCACCACCAGCACCAGCAGGCCCAGGCTGGCCGCGATGGCGCCGGCGCTCCAGGCCGCGGCCCGCGCATCGCGCCACACGTCGTTGGCGCTGGAGAGGATCAGCAGCCGCCAGCCCGAGCGCGGCAGCGCGCGCTCGTGCACCACCTGCAGGCCGCTGCCGTCGCCCGCGCCGGTGCGCATGCGCACCAGTTCGACGCCGTTGCCCAGCGAGCGCTGCGGCTCCATCAGCGCGGCCAGCTGCTGCTGCTTCCAGGCCGGCACCGACGACATGATCACCGTGCCCTGCCCATCGACCACCAGCGGCTTCTCGCTCTCGGAGCGGAACACCGAATCGACCCAGGTGGCCTCCATCGGCTCCAGGCTGATGTGCACCATCACCACGCCGAGCAGCGCGCCGCCGTGCGTCAGCGGCCGCGCGAAGCACACCTCGGGCGCGCCGGTGGCGGGGTCGGGCGCGAAGCGGCGCGCGTCGTGCCCGCCCAGCGCATCGCCCATGCAGGGCTCGTTGGCGACCACATGGTCGAGCCGGGTGTCGGGGCGGTACCAGTCGCTGCTGGCGAGCACGCGGCCGCGCGCATCGACCACGCTGGCGCGCAACGCGCCCGAGCGGGCGACGAAGCGGGTGAGCCGGCGGTTGACGGCGGCGCGCATCTCGGCGGCATCGGGGGCGCGCAGCAGCGCATCGATCTCGCCGTCGGCATCGATCAGGCCAGGCAGGTCGGCCTGCTTGCCGAGCTCGATGTCGAGCACCGCCACGTACAGGTCGAGCTGGTGCGCCACCGCATCGTCGAGCCGGGAGAACTCGCGCTGCTCGCTCCAGGCGAAGCCCAGCGCCGCTGCCACCACCACCAGGCACAGCATCGCGGCACCGCCCAGCAGCGGCGCGCTGCGGCGGACAAACTCCAGGCGCTTCGAATTCAAGCCCATTCCTCTGACATCGCTCGGCACATCGAGGTGCCGCCGCGCGGTCGCCCTCAGGTCAACACGCGATATTGGGCCACGAAGCAGGGCCGGTCAATGCAGGGTTTGGACGTGGGTGGCGCTCCACACACCGCGAGGGCCGCGAGTGTGTGGAAGGTCATACAGCGGCGGGGCTCAGGCACGCAGCAGCTTGAAGGCATGCGTCCATTCGTTGCGCAGCAGGCCGGGGATGCACCACAGCTGGCACAGCGGCTCCAGCGCCCGCGCGCTCTCGATGCCGCCCATGTCGGCGCTCTCCCAGCCCACCGTTTCGAGCAGTGCCGCCACCTCGGCCTTGGCCGCCGCGTCGTTGCCGGCGATGAACATCGTCGGCCGTCCGCCGGCGAAACGCGGGTCGATCATGAACGGCGCGCCCACCGAGTTGAAGGCCTTCACCAGCCGCAGCGCCGGGGCGGCGGCCTGCAGGCGCTCGCCGAGCGATTCGTTGGGGCCGGTGAAGAAGCGGATCACGCCCTTGTCGGGCGCCTCGTCTGCGATCGGGTTGGTGGTGTCGATCACGACCTTGCCGTCGAGCGCGCCGCCGGCCAGGCGCAGGGCCGCTTCCGCCGCCGAGCCCTTGACCGCGAGGATCGCGATCCCGGCATGGCGGGCCGCTTCGGCGACGCTGCCGCTGGTGATGCCCGGGTGTTCGCGGGTGAGGGCGTCGAGCTTGGACGGCTCGCGGCTGCCCAGCATCACCGCGTGGCCCTTGGCGGCGAGGCCCTTGGCGAGGGTGGTGGCGACGGTGCCCGATCCGATGATTCCGATGCGCATGGCGTGTTCCTTTCAGAGGGGCCGGCCACCTGGCCGGCGATGGGCTCACTGTGCGCCGGCACTGTGCAATTGAGAAGCCATAATCAGGCGGCGGTCTGTTGTATGGAATCGAACAATGCATGAACGCGATCTGAGGGCGCTGCTCACGCTGCAGGTGGTGTCGCGCAGCAACGGCTTCGCGGCCGCCGCGCGCGAGCTGGGCAGCACGCGTGCCGCGGTCAGCCGGGTGATCGCCGAGGCCGAGCGGCGCATCGGCGTTCGGCTGTGCCACCGCACCACGCGGCGCGTGGCGCTCACCGAGGCGGCGGAGCAGCTGCTGCGCGAAGCCGAGCCACACCTGCAGGCGGTGCAGGCGGCGTGGTCGTCGCTGCCCGACCGGCAGGGCCGCTTCCAGGGGCTGATCCGCCTGTCGTGCAGCCATGCGTTCGGCCGCGCCTTCGTGCTGCCGGTGCTGCAGCGCTTCCGCGATCAGCATCCTGCCGTGCGCTTCGACCTGCGGCTGGGCGACGCGATCGACGACATGGTCTCGCGTGCGCTGGATGTCGCGGTGCGCATCGGCCCCTTGCCCGACAGCTCGCTCGTCGCGCGACGCATCGGCCGCATCGGCGTGGTGCTGGCGGCCGCACCCTCTTTGATCGAGCCGCTGCGCCGTGCGCCGCGCACGATCGCGGAGGTGATGGCGCTGCCGGTGCTGGCCTTCCAGGCGCCCGGGTCGGGCCTGCGCCGCGCCTGGGTGACCGAGGGGCCTGCCGGGCCGGCCGTGCATGAGGTGCCGTCACCCTGTGTGGTGCTCGACTCGATCGAAGGCCTGGCCGACCTGGTGCGCGGCGGTGCGGGCGTGGGTCTGGTGCCGCGCTACCTCGTGGCCGACGATCTCCGGCAGCGCCGCCTCGTTCCGCTGTTGAAGTCGCAGGCGTTCGTCGGGCCCGAGGTGCACGTGTGTTATGCCCATCGGGAACTGATGCCGCAGCGGATCCGTGCACTGGTCGACATGCTGGTGGCCGAGGTCGGCCCGGCGCTGGCCGGATGAACGCACAATCAGGCATCACCCGGTCGGCATCATCGAGAGGCAAGGCAGTGGAACGCGATCATTGGAACCTGGGGGTCTGGGGCGGCATTCCGGTGTCGATGCACTGGACGGTGCTGCTGAGCTTTGCCTGGCTCTACCTGTTCCTGGGGGATCTGGTGTCCACGGCGATCGGCGCGGTGGCGCTGTTCGTGCTGTTCGTCGCGCACGAGTTCGGCCACGTGCTGGTGATGAGGCGGCGCCGCGTGCCGGTGGAGCGCATCATGCTCAACGGCCTGCATGGCCACACCGAGCCCACCTATGCCAGCGAGCGCGACCAGGCCTGGATCGCCTGGGGCGGCGTCGGCGCGCAGCTCGTGATCCTGGGGCTGGCCTATGCCATCTGGGCCGGGCTGGCCGCGGCGAAGCAGCCGCTGCTGCTGTCGCTGTACATGCCCGTGTTCCTGGTCTTCACCCGCTTCAACATCTTCCTGATCGTGATCGCGCTGCTGCCGATCGGGCCCTTCGACGGGGCCGCGGCATGGCGGCTGTTCCCGATGCTGCGTGCCTCATGGAAACGCCGCCGCCCGCCGGCGCCGCGCAAGCTGACGCCGCAGCAGCAGCGCGAGCTGGAGGCCGAGTCGCAGAAGACGGCGGCCGAGCTGATCAACAAGCTGCGCCAGAAGGCCGGCGAATCCAGCGAAGACGCCTGAAAAAAGAATGCCTGCCGCTTGTTCAGGGGCAGGCATGAAGGCGATCGCAAGATAGGGAGGGAGGAGGAGGAGCGATCGCAGGGAAAGTCTAGCGGGAGGCGCATGTGACTTTGGTCAGTGACGCGATGCCTCGCATGAGGGCTATCAAGGCTGCGCGATTCCCTGCGCGAAGTGGGCCACCAGCGCATCGATGAAGGCGCGGGTTCTTGCGGGCAGCAGGCGGCGTGACGGATAGATCACGCTGATGGGGGCGTCGACCTGCGACCAGGGCTCCAGCACCTCGACAAGCCGGCCTTCGGCCAGATCCGCTGCCACATCCCACCACGAGCGCCGTGCAATGCCATGGCCGGCCACGGCCCAGTCGTGCACCTGCTGGCCGTTGTCGGTGACGAGGCGTCCTGAGACCCTGACCTTGAAGGGCTGGCCGTCGGTGCCGGCGAAGAGCCAGTCGGCGTGCAGTGCGCCATCGGCGGTGGTGAGGACCAGGCAGTGGTGGGCGCGCAGGTCTTCCGGATGTTCCGGGCGGCCATGGCGTTCCAAGTACTCCGGCGACGCGCACACCACGCGGCGGCTCGGCGCCAGCGTGCGGGCCACGAGCCTCGAATCCGCGTTGCTTCCCACCCGCACGGCGCAGTCGATGCCTTCGTCGACGAGGTCCACCATGCGCTCGCTGAGCAGCAGCTTGACGGTGACATCGGGATGCCGGGCGCTGAACGCCGATACCAGGGGCCCGACCCAGCGCCGGCCGAGCGACGTGGTGGCCGCGATGCGCAGCACGCCCCGCACTTCTTCACGGCCGCTGCTCAGCAAGCGCCGGGTGGCGTCCATTTCCTCGAGGATCAGCTGGCATCGTTCGTAGAACAGTTTTCCTTCCTCGGTGAGCGACAGCCTGCGCGATGTTCTCTGCAGCAGCCGTACGCCCAATCCCGCTTCCAGCCTCGCGAGGCGCTTGCTCGCCACGGCGGGCGAGAAGCCCATCTGCCGTGCCGCTGCGGAGAGGCTGCCGGCCTGCACTGCGCAGACGAAAAGGGTCATCTCTTCAACTTCCATTCGGCATCTTCTCCGATCCGGAACAGGTGCTTTGACCTTGCAAGGCCTTCACGGCCGATTCTCGATGGGCGAGAGTCCTGCCATCCCCGGTCAGCGAGCCCCATCCCATGAAGCCACGAGCATCGATGCTGTCAGTTCTTTGTCTGCTTGTTCTCGCAGCGGCCTGCGGCGGCGGCGCGTGGGCCGGGACTTCCAAGGTTTCTACAGGAGCGAGGTGTGAAGTGAAGCAGGACGTTCATCTGTTGCAGGGAACATGGACCCTGGTGGCCGCCGATGCCATCCGCGCCGATGGTGTTCGTGTCAGGGACTACGGAGAGCAGCCCGGCGGGCGGCTCGTGGTCGACGCTGCGGGGCGCTATTCGCTGCAGATCTTCAAGCGTGAACGCCGTCGATT
Source organism: uncultured bacterium (assembly GCA_966212505.1). Classification (GTDB taxonomy): domain Bacteria; phylum Pseudomonadota; class Gammaproteobacteria; order Burkholderiales; family Burkholderiaceae_C; genus CAMLIZ01. The sequence continues at coordinate 31,818 of CBIHRS010000015.1, read as the reverse complement.
CCGCAGCGCCGACAAGTCCGCCGGCTCGCCGGAGGATTACCAGTCGGCGGTCATGGGATCCAGCACGCACTACGGAACGGTGGCGGTCGACGAGCGTGCCGGCACGCTCACGTTCCGCATCGAGGGCTCGTCGTTTCCCAACTGGGAGGGGACCGTGCAGGTGCGCGGCTACGACCTGAGCAATGGCCAGCTCAGCTACCGTGTGCCGCCCAGGGCGGATGGCTCGACGCCGCTGTCGGTCTGGCAGCGGCTGCCTGCCGAGGTGCCTGCGACGAAAGACTAGTGCAGCTTCACCCGCGGCATCGTCCTCCGGTCGATCCACCGCGACACGGTGGCCAGCAGCGTGCGCAGCCAGCCGTGCAGCGCCAGCTCGCGCTTCTTGTACAGGCTCAGGTACATCAGCCGGGCGGCATGCCCCTCGACGAACCAGCTCCCGCTGGCGAATGCGCCCATCAGGCTGCCCACGGTGCTGAACTCGCCGAGCGACACCAGCGAACCGAAGTCGCGGTAGCGGAAGGGTGTCACCGACAGGCCCCGCACACGGCGCTGCAGGGCGCGGGCGAGGTATTGCGCCTGCTGGTGCGCGGCCTGCGCGCGCGGCGGCACGCTGCGTTGCCCGTCGAGCGGGCAGGCGGCGCAATCGCCCAGCGCGTAGACGTGATCGTCCTGCGTGGTCTGCAGCGTGGGCCCGACCTGCAATTGATGCAGCCGGTTGGTCTCCAGCCCGTCGAGCTGCGCCAGAAAGGGCGGAGCCTGGATGCCGGCGGCCCACACCACCAGGTCGGCCGGCACGGCCCGGCCCGATGCGGTGTCCACATGGCCGGCATGCACGGCCGTCACGCGCTCGCCGGTGTGCACGGCGATGCGCAGGCGCTGCAGCAATTGCAGCGCGGTGGCCGACACCCGCTCGGGCAGCAGCGGCAGCACGCGCGGACCGGCCTCGATGATCGTGAGGTCGATGTCGCGCAGCGGATCGATGCCTTCGCGGCCGTATTCGACCAGCTCGCGCAGCGTGTGCCGCAGCTCGGCGGCCAGCTCCACGCCGGTGGCACCGGCGCCGATGATGGCCACCGAGATGCGAGGCCGACCGCCGCTCTGGCCCGCACGCAGGCTGGCGCGCACGCAGGCATCGACCAGCCGGCGGTGGAAGGTCTGCGCCGCCGCGGGGCTGTCGAGGCTGATCGCATGCTCGGCGGCACCGGGCGTGTTGAAGTGATGCGACTGGCTGCCCACCGCCATCACCAGCGTGTCGTAGGGCAGGGTGCGCCGCGGCACCAGCACTTCGCCGCGATCGTCCAGCGTCTCGGCGATGTGGATCACGCGGCGCGTGCGGTCGAGGCCGTCCATGCGGCCGAGGCGGAACTGGAAGTGGTGGCGCCGGGCCTGGGCCAGGTAGTCGAGGCCGTGGCGCGCGGGATCGAGGCTGCCGGCGGCCACTTCATGCAGCAGCGGCTTCCACAGGCTGGTGCGTTCGGGGTCGACCAGCGTGATCGCCGCCTGGCCGCTGCGGCCCAACGAGCGGCCGAGGCGCGTGGCGAGTTCGAGGCCGCCGGCACCGCCGCCGACCACGACGAGCTGGTGTGGGGTGCGGGGCATGGGGTGAATCAGATGAAGATCATGGTGAGCGGGATTCTGGGCATCGCCCGTGTTCACTGCTTGCGCCGACGCGACATCGTTTTGCAAGCCACGCACACCGCCGCTGTATCCCCAGCGGGATAGGGCGGCGCCGCTCGGCGGCTGGCACCTGCCGCGCCGCTCTATCCCGCTGGTGATAGCGGGGCGGTGCAAGCCTTCCCTTCATGCGGGCCGCCCGGCATGCTGATGCCACTCCGATCATTTTTCTGCAGTGAGACACCCATGCATCAGCTCCGTCAACCCTACCTCCTGTTCCTCGGCGACGTGCAGGTCAAGTCCGATGCCAAGACGGCTTTCGGCCTGCGCGACTGGTCGCGCGACAAGGTGGTGGGCGAATTCGCCCTGCCCGAAGCCACCGTCACGCTGGGCCTGCCGCGGCTTTCGCCGCGCGAGGCGGCCGAGCGCGGCGCCGGTTCGCTGGTGATCGGCGTGGCGCCTGCGGGCGGCGCGTTGCCGCCGCACTGGCTGGCCGCGATCGAGAGTGCGATCGACGCGGGCCTGGACATCGTGAGCGGCCTGCACACGCGGCTCGCGTCGTTCGGCCAGCTCGAGGCGGCGGCAAAGCGGCGCGGCGTGCGACTGATCGACGTGCGCCACAGCGACACGCCGTTTCCCGCGGGCACCGGCCGCAAGCGCAGCGGCAGGCGCGTGCTCACCGTGGGCACCGATTGCGCGCTGGGCAAGAAGTACACCGCGCTGGCCCTGACCGAAGCGCTGCGGGCCATGGGCGTGCATGCGAGCTTCCGCGCCACCGGGCAGACCGGCATCCTGATCACCGGCTCGGGCGTGGCCATCGATGCGGTGATCTCCGATTTCATCGCCGGCGCGGCCGAGCAGCTGTCGCCCGACAACGTGCCCGACCACTGGGACGTGATCGAAGGCCAGGGCGCGCTGTTCCATCCCGCCTATGCAGGCGTGACGCTGGGCCTGCTGCACGGCTCGCAGCCCGATGCGATCGTGCTGTGCCACGACCCCGAGCGGCAGACGATCGAAGGCCATCCGGACTTTCCGATTCCCGATCTGGGCGAGGCGATCGAGGCCTACCTGCAGGCCGGCCGTCTCACCAACAAGGCCATCCGCTGCATCGGCATCAGCATCAACTCGTCGAGCCTGGGCGATGCCGAGTGGCAGGCCTATGCGCGGCGCGTGAGCGAACAGCTGGGGCTGCCGGTGGTCGACCCGATGCGCGGCGGCGTGCAGGCCCTGGCCGATGCGCTGCTCGCATCATGATGATCGGCTGCACCACGGCGATCGAGCACTGGGAGCTGATCGAGCCGTTCGAGATCGCGGGACAGACCTACACCACGCAGGACGTGGTGCTGGTCACGCTGCGCGACGAGCAGGGCCGCATCGGCCGCGGCGAGGCGGCGGGCGTCGACTACGACGGCGAGACGCCCACGAGCATCGTGCGCGAGATCGCCGCGGTGGCGCCACGCCTCGGCCAGCCGCTGAGCGGGGAAGACCTGCTCAACCTGCTGCCCAAGGGCGGCGCCCGCAACGCGCTCGACTGCGCGCTGTGGGACCTGCGCGCCAAGCAGACCGGCCTGCCCGCGTGGCGTGCGGCCGGTCTCACCTCGCTCGATCCCTTGACCACCGCGTTCACGCTCGGCCTGTGCGACGAAGCCGCGCTGCGCCGCAAGGCACGCGAGGCGCGGCCGTTTCCGCTGCTGAAGCTCAAGGCCGATGCCGAGCGCCACATCGACGTGGTGCGCATCGTGCGCGAGGAGCATCCGCGCGCGCGGCTGGTGGTCGACGCCAACCAGGCCTGGTCGCGCGGGTTGCTCGAGCGCCTGCTGCCCAAGCTGGCAGCGCTGGGCGTCGAGCTGGTCGAGCAGCCGCTGCCGCAGGGCGCCGATGCCGAGCTCGAAGGCCTGCAGCCGATGATCCCGCTGGCGGCCGACGAGTCGTGCCGCGACCGCGATTCGCTGCCCGGCCTGGTGGGCCGCTACCAGTACGTCAACCTCAAGCTCGACAAATGCGGCGGCCTGACCGAGGCGCTGGCGATGGTGCGCGAGGCGCGGCGGCTGGGCTTCGGGCTGATGGTGGGCAACATGTGCGGCAGCTCGCTGGCGATGGCGCCATCGTTCCTCGTCGGCCAGTACTGCCGCTATGTCGACCTCGACGGGCCGCTGCTGCAACGGCGCGACCGCGAGCACCCGATGCGCTGCGAAGGCGGGCTGATGCAGCCGCCTGCGGCGGCCTTGTGGGGGTAGCCGCGTCAGGGAAGGCGGCCAGGCAGTCGCCTTTCCGCCCTGAGCAGGCAACTGATCTCGATCTCGTCCACCAGCGCCCGGTGCTCGTCGCGCTCGGCCGGTGTGGCGCTCTCGGTGGCGGACCACGCGCTCACCGCCTCCGTCTCGCAGGCGCGGGTGAAGAACACGGCCGGCGAGGGCCGGACCATCGCGTGGGTGTAGGCCTCGATGTTCCGGGCGAGCTCCGGCGTGAGGTCGATCTTCCAGATGTGCAGCAGCATGAGGGTGTCCCGAGCGTGTAGGTGTCAACAGGCCGCCGGGCGGTCGTACACCGGGATCAGCATGGCCTTGGCATCGCCACGGAGGTAGAGGTCGCGTCGCACTTCGAGCAGGCCTTCGGGCGCCACGCCCGAGGGCAGCCCCAGGCTCAGCAGCGGCAGCGCGCGCTGCAGGCGGTCGATCGTGCCGGGGCTGCTGCACTCCACCATCAGCAGCTGCCGCCAAGGCAGCGCCAGATCGCTGGGTCGCGCGCGGCACAGGTAGGCGTGCGCCACTCCGGGCAGCTGCGACAGGTGGATGGCCAGCCGGTCGCGCAGCAGCTGAGGCGCCTGCGTGGGGCTGAGCTCGCAGGGGCCGGGCGGCAAGGGCTCAGGCTCGGGCGCGAAGGCTTCCACGGCATCGAGCCAGATGCGCACCTCCTCATGCGACAGCGCGATGGCGTGGCCGGTGCCGGCATCCACCACGATCGGATAGCCGGTATCGGCCAGCATGCGCGCCAGCGCCGGGCCGGGCTCGGGCCGCAACGGACGGAAGGGGCCGCCCAGGCCGGCCGCGAATGCATCGAAGTGATCGGGATGCGAGAACACCGCGTTCGAGAACACGCGCACGCCGAGTGCGGGATGCAGGATCTGCACGAGGTGCGCAGCCTCGGCGGGCGCATCGGCCGGTTGTTCGCCGAGCAGGATCAGCGGTGCGTGAAGCAAGGCTTCGAACACCAGGCACTTGAGTCCGGGCTGGCCCAGGCAGGTGCGGCACAGGCGCGCGAGCGCATCGCAATGACGTGAGCGGGTTTCCATGAGCGGGGTTCATCTCAAAGGTGTCTCCCGCTCTGTTGCCGCGTGATGCCGCGGTCGCTATGTGATGGACTTCATTCTAGGGATGGCCCCTGCGCAATCTTTTGGCGAAGCGACCGCGACTTGCGCCGATGCGCCGCGCGTCAGCGCAGCATCGGGCCGCGCGTGGCCGGCTTGCTCTGGTAGGCCTGCAGCGGATCGGCCGGCGCCTCGGGCGAGGCGAAGGGAATGCACTTGATGAACAGCGAGAACAGCTCCGCCTGCGAGCCGATGTCGAGCTTGCGGTGGATGTTCTTGCGGTGGATCTTGATCGTGCCTTCGGTGGTCTGCAGCCGCTCGGCGGTGAGGGCCGACGAATAGCCGCTGAGCATGTAGAACAGCACCTCGCGCTCGCGCTGCGTGAGCAGCGAGCGGCCGAAGTTGTCGATCGTGCTCTGCACCTTGCGGTGCGTCAGCGTGTCGACCTCGGGCGGCGTGCTGGCCAGCGCGAGCGCGTTGTGCCGCAGGGTGGCCGCGGCGATGCACGGCAGCAGCAGGTTCAGCGCTGCCACATCGGCGGCCTGGAAGGCCGGGTTGCGCGCGCTGCGCTCCACGAAGTAGAGCAGCGCGGTGTCGTCGTCGATGCGCAGCATCAGGTCGATGGAGTCCGACAGGCCGATCTGCGAATAGAACACGCGGTGGTATTCGCTCTCGAAGAAATCGTCGGGCGCGGTGTCGCGCAGCCAGTACACGCCGCTGCCGGCGCCGCGCAGGAAGAGCTGGTAGCTCGGGTCGAGCGCGTAGGGGCCGTCGAGGTAGCTCTCTTCGGGCAGCTTGCGTTCGGCGGCATTGAAGCGGTGCACCAGCCGGCGCGGCCGCTGGTGGCGGAAGAACACCATCGCGCCGCCGGAGTCGATGGCGCAGGCGGTGCCCAGCAGGTCGATGGCCGCATCGAAGAACGAAGGGGTGCCGATGGCCTGCACCATCGCAGCAAGGGCAGCGGCCATGGCACCGTCGAGGTGCAGGCCGATGCGGGGAGAGTGGCTCATGAGTGGATGGACGTATCCCCAAAGGGAGATGGAGCGCGCGGCGCTTCGTGATTATCTTTGCCGGCAACGAGAAAGCCCACGACTTTTCATCACCCGAGGAGAGAGACTTCATGAAGCTGATCAAGACGCTGGCCGCCGGCCTGCTTGCGCTGGCCGCCGTGCTGCCCGCGCAGGCACGCACCTTCGAAGAGATCAAGAAGGACGGCAAGATCGTGATGGCCACCGAGGGCCAGTACCCGCCCTACAACTTCTTCCAGGGCGCGCGGCTCAGCGGCTTCGAGATCGAGCTGGCCGAGGCCATTGCCAAGAAGTGGGGCGTGGCCATCGAATGGAAGGCGCTGAGCTTCGATGCGCTGCTGGCCGGCCTGCGGCACGACCGCTGGGACCTGGTGATCGCCGGCCATGCGATCACCGACGAGCGCGCCAAGGCCGTGACCTTCACCGAGCCGCACTTCTGCGGCGGCGGCATCATCGTGACCAAGGATGTGGCCATCAAGGAAGGCAAGGACCTCGCAGGCAAGACCGTCTCGGTGCAGACCGGCACCACCTTCCTCGACGAGCTGAAGAAGGTGCCCGGCGTCAAGGAGGTCAAGAACTTCCCGCAGGACACCGATGCGCGCAGCGCGCTGATCTCGGGCCGCACCGATGCATGGATCACCGACCCCGCGGTGGCCCGCGCCGCGGTGGCCGCCAATGCCGCGGCCGGCCTGCGCATCGCGGGGCTGCTGTTCGTCGAGCGCAACGGCGCGGCCGTGGCCAAGGGCAACACCTCGTTGGCCAATGCCTTCAACCAGACGCTGCGCGAGCTGCAGGCCGACGGCACCTACGCCACGCTGTCGAAGAAGTTCTTCGGCGAAGACATCCGCTGCAAGCCATAGACGAAAAGGTTCGCGATGGGGTTGGGCGCTGCACACAGGGATACGGGTTTTCCCTGGCGATGCAGCGCTTTTTTGTTGCAGCGACACCGCCGATGAAAGTTGTTGTCGCTTTGACGGAAGAAGTGCAGAGGGGCCTTTCCTAGACTGGCCTCCACAGACTGACCAAGGGTTGTGTTGCATGAATTCCCGCACTGAGTTCCCGTCCGCCGCGCTCGAGACCACCGTATCGCGCAGCGATTTCGATGCGCTGATGGTGCCCACCTATGCGCCCAGCAGCGTGGTGCCGGTGCGCGGCCAGGGCGTGTGGCTCGACGATGCCGAAGGCCGCCGCTTCCTCGACTTCACCAGCGGCATCGGCGTCACCAGCCTGGGCCACGCGCACCCGGTGGTGCTGGAGGCGCTGCACCGCCAGGCCGAGCAGGTCTGGCACATCGGCAACGGCTACACGAACCAGCCGGTGCTGCGCCTGGCCCGCGCGCTCACCGCGTTGACCTTCGCCGACCGCGTGTTCGTCGCCAACTCCGGCGCGGAGGCCAACGAGGCCGCGCTGAAGCTGGCGCGCAAGTACGGCAAGACGCGCGGCGCCCAGCGCACGCGCATCGTCTCGTGCCTACAGTCGTTCCATGGCCGCACGCTGTTCACCGTGTCGGTGGGCGGCCAGCCCAAGTACACCGAAGGCTTCGAGCCGCTGCCGCCCGGCATCTCGCACATCCCGTTCAACGACATCGCCGCGGCCGAGGCCGCGATCGCCGACGACGTGTGCGCGGTGATCGTCGAGCCGGTGCAGGGCGAGGGCGGCGTGCTGCCGGCCAGCCGCGAGTACCTGCAGGCGCTGCGCAAGCTGTGCGACGAGCGCGGCGCGCTGCTGATCTTCGACGAGGTGCAGTGTGGCATGGGCCGTACCGGCAAGCTCTTCGCGTACGAACACTACGGCGTGGTGCCCGACATCCTCACCGCCGCCAAGGCGCTGGGCAACGGCTTCCCGGTGGGCGCGATGCTCACGCGCAGCGACATCGCCGCCGCCTTCAGCGTCGGCGCGCATGGCACCACCTACGGCGGCAACCCGCTGGCCTGCGCGGTGGCGCTGGCGGTGGTGAGCACCATCGCGCAGCCGGCCTTCCTGGAGCGCACGCGCCAGGCGGCCGACCGGCTGTGGACCGGCCTGCGGCACCTGCAGGCCGAGTTTCCGCAACTGTTCAAGCAGGTCCGCGGCAGCGGCATGATGGTCGGCCTGGTGCTGGCCGATGCGTACAAGGGCCGCGCCAAGGAGTTCACCAAGGTCACGGAGCAGCAGCAACTGCTGACGCTGATGGCCGGCCCCGATGTCGTGCGCCTGCTGCCGCCGCTGGTGGTGACTGATGCCGAGATCGACGAGGCCCTGGCCCGGCTGCAGAACTGCGCCCGCGAGTTCGTCGCCAAGGCTTGATCACCACGGAGCTGTCCATGTCCACCATCGCCCGACTGGCAGAGGAACGCGATCTCGATGCGCTGGTGCGCCTGAGCGAGATCGCCGACCCGCGCGTCTACACGTTGCCGCGCTCGCGCGCCGAGCTGCAGCGCGCGATCGAGCGTTCGGTGGAATCGGTGTCGCGCAGCGTCGACGTGCCGGCCGACGAGCAGTACATGGTGGTGCTGGAAGAGGCCGATGGTTCGCTCACCGGCGTGGCCGCCATCCGCGCCACTGCGGGGTCGCAGGGCACCTTCTTCACGTTCCGCAACGACGTGATCCACCATGCCTCGCGCGACCTGAAGATCAGCAACAACGTGCATGTGCTCACGTTGAGCTCCGACCTCACCGGGCACTCGCAGCTGCTGTCGTTCTTCGTCGATCCGGGGCGCGTGGCGCATGCCGATGCGGTGCTGCTGTCGCGCGCGCGGCTGGCGCTGGCGGGTATCGACAAGCACCGCTTCTCGCAGCACTTCTTCGCGTCGCTGGCCGGCTGGTGCGACGAGAACCTGGCTTCGCCGTTCTGGGATGCGCTGGGCCGCAAGTTCTTCGGCATGGAGTTCATCGATGCCGAGCGTGCGGTGGCCGGCGCGCGCAACCGCACGCTGATCGTCGAGCTGATGCCGCACTACCCGGTCTACGTGCCGCTGCTGCCGCCGGCCGCGCGCGCGGCCATCGGCCAGCTGCACGACCACAGCGAGCTGCCCTACGACATCCTCTGCGCCGAGGGCTTCGAAGGCGAGACCTACGTCGACATCTTCGATGGCGGCCCGATCCTCGAGGCGCATGCATCCAAGCTGCGCACCTTGTCGACCGCCCGCCTGCTCAGCGCGCGCCCGCTCGAAGGCAGCGGCATCACGCTGACCGCGCCCGTGCTGGTGGCGCGCGCCGGGGCCTTCAAGGATTTCCGCTGCACGCGGGCGGCGGCTTCGGTGCATGCCGACGATGGCGTGGTGCTGTTGGCCGCGGAGACGCTCGCAGCCTTGAAGATCGACAGCGGCGACCGCGTCCTCGTGGCCGCCCACTGAACCCGCGCAGGAGACACAAGACATGTTCATCTTCCGCGCCATCCGCCAAGACGACCTCGATGCCCTGGTCGCGCTGGCCCGCAAGGTCGGCTCAGGCATGACCACGCTGAAGCCCGATGCCAAGGCGCTGGGCGCGCGCATCGACCTGGCGGTGAAGTCCTTTGCCGGCGAGGTGTCGCCGCGCGAGGCCGACTATGTGTTCGTGCTCGAAGACCAGGCCAGCGGCGCCGTGGCCGGCGTCAGTGCGCTGAAGGGCGCGGTGGGCCTCGACGAGCCGTTCTACAACTTCCGCCTCGGCCGCCTCGTGCATTCGAGCCGCGAGCTCGGCATCTACGCCGACAAGCGCACGCTGTACCTCACCAACGACTACACCGGCTGCGCCGAGCTGTGCACGCTGTTCCTCGACCCCGCCTTCCGCGGCGGCGAGAACGGCCGGCTGCTCTCGAAGGCCCGCATGATGTTCGCGGCCAACGGGCTCGACCTGCTGCCCGAGACCATCATCGCCGAGCTGCGCGGCTTCCAGCGCGACGATGGCACCTCGCCGTTCTGGGAGAGCCTGGGCCGCCATTTCTTCCGCATGGACTTCGACCAGGCCGACGACATCAGCAGCCTCGGCCCCAAGTCGTTCATCGCCGAGCTGATGCCGCGCTATCCGGTCTACACCGATTTCCTCACCGACGAGGCGCGCGAGGCCATCGGCGTGGTCCACCGCAGCACCATCCCCGCGCGCCGCCTGCTCGAGCAGGAAGGCTTCTGGTACGAAGGCTATGTCGACATCTTCGATGCCGGCCCGGTGCTGCAAGCCCACACCAAGGAGCTGCGCATCGTGCGCGAAAGCCAGCTCGCGATCGCGCGGCTCGCCGCGGCCGATGCGCCGGCGCCCGAGAAGCAGCCGCTGCTGCTGGTGGCCAACACGCTGCGTGCCGACTTCCGCGTGATCGTGGCGGCGGGCGCGATCCAGTTCGGCCGCCTTGCGCTCAGCACACAACAACTCGAGGCCCTGCACCTGGCCGAAGGCGACCCGGTGCGCGTGGCCCCCTTGAATCCCGGAGACAAGCTGTATGCATAACTACATCGACAGTCGTTGGGTCGACGGCGGCGGCGAGGCGCTGGCCTCGGTCTGCCCCGCCACCGGCCGCACCGTGTGGCAAGGCCGCGCCGCCTCGCCCGCGCAGGTGGAGGCCGCCTGCGCCGCGGCGCGCAAGGCCGCTGCTGCCTGGGCCCGCACCGGGCTCGAGGAGCGCATCGCGATCGTGCGCAACTTCAAGGCCGCGCTGACACAGCATGCCGACGAGCTGGCCCGCCTGATCTCGCAGGAAGTGGGCAAGCCGCTGTGGGAAGCGCGCACCGAGGTGACCACCATGGTCAACAAGGTCGACATCTCGGTGCAGGCCCATGCCGAGCGCACCGGCACCCGCGAGACGCCCGCGGCCGACGGCAAGAGCCTGCTCACGCACCGGCCGCATGGCGTGCTCGCGGTGCTGGGGCCCTACAACTTCCCCGGCCACCTGCCCAATGGCCACATCGTGCCGGCGCTGATCGCCGGCAATGCGATCGTCTTCAAGCCGAGCGAATACGCACCCGGCGTCGCGCTGCTCACCGCGCGCTGCTGGGAAGAGGCCGGCCTGCCGCCCGGCGTGCTCAACGTGGTCAACGGCGGCCGCGCGGTCGGCGAGGCGCTGGTGGGCCATGACGAGATCGACGGCGTGCTGTTCACCGGCAGCTATGCCACCGGCGCCGCGCTGTCGCGCCGCTTCGCCGGCCGGCCCGAGAAGATCCTGGCGCTCGAGATGGGCGGCAACAACCCGCTGGTGGCCTGGGACGTGAAGGACATCGACGCGGCGGTGGTCACCATCATCCAGTCGGCCTTCATCAGCGCCGGCCAGCGCTGCACCTGCGCGCGCCGGCTGATCGTGAACGACGGCGACGAGGGCCGCGCGATCGTCGAGCGGCTGCTCAGTGCGATCAAGGGCATCCGCGTCGGCGCATGGGATGCGCAGCCCGAGCCCTTCATGGGCCCGGTGGTCTCGGCCCGCGTGGCGCGCGTGTTGCTCGATGCACAGGATTCGCTGGTGCAGATGGGCGCCCGCACGCTGCTGCGCATGCGCTCGCTGCAGGCCGACACTGGCCTGCTCAGCCCCGGCGTGCTCGACATGACCGGCGTGGCCAACGTGCCCGACGAAGAACTCTTCGGTCCGCTGCTGCAGGTGCAGCGCGTGGCCGACTTCGATGCCGCCATCGCCGCCGCCAACCGCACCAGCTATGGCCTGGCCGCCGGCCTGCTGAGCGACAGCGAGGCGCTGTGGAGCCGCTTCTGGGCCGAGGCCCGCGCCGGCGTCGTCAACTGGAACAAGCCGACCACCGGCGCCGCGAGCACGGCGCCGTTCGGTGGGATCGGACGCTCAGGGAACCACCGCGCCAGTGCCTACTACGCGGCCGACTACTGCGCCTATCCCGTCGCCGGCATGGCCACGCCGCAGCTCGCGCTGCCCAAGGCGGCCATTCCCGGCCTGACGCTCAACTGAACGAACGCATCATGAGTTCCAGAGAAGTCAACTTTGACGGCCTCGTCGGCCCGACCCACAACTACGCCGGCCTGTCGGTGGGCAACGTCGCCTCCACGCACAACGGCGGCGGCGTGGCCAACCCGCGCGAAGCCGCGCTGCAGGGCCTGGACAAGATGCTTGCGCTGTCAGAGCGCGGCCTGGTGCAGGGCGTGCTGCCGCCGCTGTGCCGGCCCAACCTCGGGCTGCTGCGCTCGCTCGGCTTTGCCGGCAGCGATGCCCAGGTGCTGAAGCAGGCCGCGGCGCAGGAGCCTTCGATCCTGTCGGCCGCCTACTCGGCCTCGGCGATGTGGACGGCCAATGCCGCCACCGTGAGCCCCTCGGCCGACACGCCCGATGGCCGCGTGCATTTCACCGCCGCCAACCTCAATGCCAAGCTGCACCGCTCGCAGGAGCACCGCGACACCGCACGCGCACTGCGCCGCATCTTCGCCGACGCGGCCCACTTCACCGTGCACGATGCGCTGCCCGATTGCGGCGCGCTGGGCGACGAGGGCGCAGCCAACCACACGCGCTTCGCGCGCGGCTACGGCGAGCCGGGCGTGGAGTTCTTCGTCTACGGCCGCAGCGAGTTCGATGCGCGGGTGAAGGCGCCGCAGCGCTTTCCCGGCCGGCAGACGCTGGAGGCCTCGCGCGCCATCGCCCGCCTGCACGGCCTCGTGCCCGAGCGCATCGTGCTCGCGCAGCAGAACCCGGCGGCCATCGATGCCGGTGTTTTCCACAACGACGTCATCGCGGTCGGCAACCTCGACGTGATGCTCTACCACGAGGAAGCCTTCCTCGACGAAGCCGGCACGCTGGCCGAGCTGCAGCAGGCCTGCGGCCATGCCGGCTTCAAGCTGCGCACCGTGCGCGTGGCCTCGGCCGACGTGAGCATGGCCGATGCGGTGCAGAGCTACCTGTTCAACAGCCAGCTGCTGCAGCACCCCGAGGGCGGCATGCTGCTGGTGGTGCCGGCCGAATGCCGCGAGAACGCGCGCGTGAGCGCCTTCCTCGACAAGCTGGTGGCCGAGGGCGACCCGATCCGCGAGGTGGCCAGCTTCGACCTGCGCCAGAGCATGCGCAACGGCGGTGGCCCTGCCTGCCTGCGCCTGCGCGTGGTGCTCGGCGATGCACAGCTCGCCGCGCTGCGCGGCCGCGTGATCCTCGACAAGCGGCTCCATGCCGACCTGAGCGCGTGGGTGCGCAAGCACTACCGCGACCGCCTCACTGCGCACGACCTGGCCGACGTGGCCCTGGTCGATGAAGTGCGCGCTGCCCTGAAGGCGCTGGAAAGCGTCATCGAACTGCCCGGGTTGTACGGGCTCGGCTGACCCACCGAGCTCTCTGTTCCCTGCTGTACCCCACCGCGATCCCGACGATACCTACATAGGAGACATCCCGATGAAGACGATCAAGGCGCTTGCCGCCTCTGCCCTTGCTTTTGCCTGCGTTTTCAATGTGCAGGCCCGCAGCTTCGACGACATCAAGAAGGACGGCAAGATCATCGTGGCCACCGAAGGCCAGTTTGCGCCGTTCAACTACTTCCAGGGCGCCAAGCTCGCCGGCTTCGAGGTGGAGGTGGCCGAGGCCGTCGCCAAGAAGATGGGTGTGGCCATCGAATGGAAGGCGTTGAGCTTCGATGCGCTGCTCGCCGGCCTGCGGCAGGACCGCTGGGACCTGGTGATCGCCTCGCACGGCATCACCGAAGAGCGCAGCAAGGCCGTCACCTTCGCCGAGCCGCACTACTGCTCGGGCGGCGTGGTGGTGTCCACCGATCCGGCCATCCACACCGCCAAGGACCTCAGCGGCAAGGTCGTTGCGGTGCAGACCGGTTCCACCTACCTGGAGAACGTGAAGAAGCTGGTGGCCGCCAAGGAGGTCAAGAACTTCCCGCAGGACACCGATGCCCGCAGCGCACTGATGACGCACCGTGTCGACGCCTGGGTGACCGACAAGTTCGTGGCGAAGATGGCGCTCGATGCCAACCCCAACGCCGGCATGAAGCTGGGCGACTTCGTGTTCGTCGAGCGCATCGCGGCCGCGGTGGCCAAGGGCAACGGCTCGCTGGCCCAGGCCTACAACAAGGCGCTGGCCGACGCGATGCAGGACGGCACCTACACCGCCATCTCCAAGAAGTACTTCAACGACGACGTTCGTTGCAAGTGAGTGAACGCGGATCGCCCTGAGGACGAGAGGAAGCAGTCATGACGCTCTCCATGGTTCATTGGCCGGCCGCCTGGAGCCGCCAGCAGCGCAGCAGCGCGACGATGATGACGGCGGTGGTGGTGCTGTGCATGCTGTTGTGGCTGCTCGCGCTGCCGCTGCAGCAGGTGTCCAACCCGATCGGCAACAACGCGCAGTATTTCGCCGAGGGCGCGCGGGTGACCGTGCAGCTCACGGTGATCTCCGGCGTGGCCGGCGTGCTGCTGGGCGTGCTGGCGGCGCTGGGCAAGACCTCGCGCTTCGTGCCGCTGCGCTGGGTCGCCAGCCTCTACATCTGGGTGATCCGCGGCACGCCGCTGCTGGTGCAGGTGCTGTTCGTGTTCTTCGCGCTGCCGTCGCTGCTGCCGTTCCTGCAGATGAGCGACTTCACCTCGGCCTGCGTGGCGCTGGCGCTCAACGTCGGTGCCTACAACGCCGAGGCGATCCGCTCGGGGCTGCTCGCGGTGCCCAAGGGCCAGATCGAGGCGGCACGCTCGCTGGGGTTGAACCGCTGGTTCACCTTCATCGACGTGACCTTCCCGCAGGCCTTCAAGATCGCGCTGCCGCCGCTGGTCAACAACATCGTCGCGCTGCTGAAGGACTCGTCGCTCGCCTATGCGATCGGCGTGGTCGAGCTCACCAACATCGGCAACCGCATCCAGGCCGCCACGTTCCAGCCGCTGCCCATCCTGGCCACCACCGCCACGATCTACCTGGTGCTCACCACCGTGCTCACGCAGATCTCGAATGCCGTGGAGCGCCGCTTCGACGTCGAGGGGAAACTGCAATGAACGGCACCACCCAACCGCTGATCACGGTCGACAAGGTCAACAAGCATTTCGGCACGCACCATGTGCTGCGCGACGTGAGCACGCATTTCAACGCCGGCGAGGTGGCGGTGATCGTCGGTGCCTCGGGCTCCGGCAAGAGCACGCTGCTGCGCACGCTCAACCGGCTGGAGACGCACGACAGCGGCCGCATCGTCGTCGATGGCATCGAGGTCAACGACGACCAGAAGGAGCTCGACAAGCTGCGCGCCGAGGTCGGCATGGTGTTCCAGCAGTTCAACCTGTTCCCGCACCTCACCGTGACCGAGAACGTCATGCTGGCGCCGCGCCGCGTGCGCAAGATGAAGCGCGACGAGGCGCACGACTGCGCGATGGAGCTGCTCGACCGCGTGGGCCTGAAGGCGCATGCGCACAAGCATCCGTTCGCGCTGTCGGGCGGCCAGCAGCAGCGCGTGGCGATCGCCCGTGCGCTGGCGATGAAGCCGCGCGTGATGCTGTTCGACGAGCCCACCTCGGCCCTCGACCCCGAGATGGTCAAGGAAGTGCTCGACGTGATGAAGCAGCTCGCCAAGAGCGGCATGACCATGCTGGTGGTGACCCACGAGATGGGCTTCGCCCGCGAGGTCGGCGACCGCATCCTGTTCTTCGACCAGGGCCGCATCGCCTGCGATGCGCCGCCCGAGAAGTTCTTCGGCGCCCAGGACAACCCGCGCATCCGCGCGTTCCTGGGCCAGATCGTTCATTGACCCACCCCAACCACAACGAGGAGACAACGATGACGACCAGAATGACGCTGATTGCCCTGGCTGCCGCCATGGCGGCGCTGGGTGCCGTGCCCGCACAGGCCCAGTCGAGCAAGGAAGTCGACGAGCTGCGCCAGGAGCTGCAGAAGCTGCGCAAGGAAGTGGCCGACCTGAAGCAGCAGCGCGAAGGCAAGCCCGCCGACGCTACCGGCTGGGGCGAACGCATCCAGCAGGTGGAGCTCAAGCAGAAGGATGCGGTGGTGGCCGGCGACATCGGCGGCAGCTTCCGCCTGCCGGGCTCGGAGACCTCGGTGCACCTGTATGGCTATGCCGAGGCGCACCTGCTGCATGACTTCAACGCCACCGCGCCCGGCGACGATTTCTCCAACCTGGCCGAGCAGCCGCTGAAGGGCACGCCCGAGGCCGGCTTCAAGGGCAAGACGAAGATGACGGCGCAGACCTCGCGCTTCGGCTTCGAAACGGCCACGCCCACCCAGCACGGCACCTTCAATACCAAGCTGGAGATGGATTTCTACGCGTATTGCGGCTCCGAGTGCAACCGCAACCGCCTGCGCCTGCGCCATGCCTACGGCGAATACGCCGGCTGGCTGGTCGGCCAGACCTGGTCGACCTTCATGGACCTGGACAACACGACCGAAACGGTGGACTTCAACGCCCAGCTCGGCGTGCCGTTCTCGCGCCGCACGCAGATCCGCTACACCTGGGGCGATGCGAAGGAAGGCTACAAGTTCACCTTCGCGGCCGAAGATCCTGAAGACCAGTTCGGCGGCGGCAGCGCCGGCGAGCGCTTCCCGCACCTGGTGGCCCGCTTCGACAAGACCTTCGACTGGGGCGGCATCAACATCCGCGCGCTGACGCACGAGAAACGCGATCCGTCGGGCGTCAACAAGCGCGGCTACGGCATCGGCGCCGGCGGCAGCTACAAGCTGACCGACAAGGACCTGCTGGTGCTCACCGCGGCCAGCGTCAACGGCGACTTCGACAACATGGTCGGCTCCAACGGCTACCGCTTCGACGGCAGCAAGTTCCTGTTCGACCGCAACGTCGGCGTCGCGCTCGGCTGGAACCGCACCGTGAGCGACCAGCTGCGCACCAACGTTTCGTACGAAGAGGCCCGCGCCCATGTGAGCGACGAGTTCCTGGCGCTGGGCGATGCCAACCGGCGCCTGCAGCAGGTGCATGCCGGCTTCATCTACTCGCCGATCAAGAACGTCGAACTGGGCGCCGAGTACCTGTGGGGCCGCCGCACCACCTACCAGAGCGGCAGCGGCACACTGTCGCGCCTGGACCTGATGGGGCGCTACTCCTTCTGATCCTTCCCGCGCCTGCGGGCCTCCTCGCGAACCGGGCCAACGGCGGCCCGGCCAGCCCGATTCACGCCTGAAATCCGGGAACGCGCATGTTGAGTACGGTGTCGGCCAAGCTGAGCGCGAGCGCGGCGACGGCCCTGCTGATCGTGGTGGCGGTGACGGGGCTCAACCTCATCACCCAGCGGCAGCTGCTGCAGCGGGCCGACTCGATCGGCTCGGCGGCCGAGGCCGTGCGCGAGGTCACCGCGGTGCGCGCTTCGCTGGCGCGGGCGCGCCGTCATGAGCAGGAGGCCATCGTCGCCGCCGCGCACGTCGACCTGATGGAGCTGCGTGCCGCGAGCTGGAGCAGCGCGATGCGCGACACCCATGCCGCGCTGCAGCGCCTGCGCACCAACCTGCAGGCGCAAGGCCAGGCCGAGGTGATCGCTGCGGTCGACACGCAGCTGAAGCAGTACGAGACCGGTTTCCAGGAGACGCAGGACGGCGTCAAGAAAGGCATGCTCGGCGATGCCGCCATCGCCGACGGCACGATGGAAGATCCGCGCAAGCAGGTCGAGGCGGCCGACCAGCGCGTGGCCCAGCTGGCGCAGGGGTTGGTGCAGCGCGCCGACGAGGCGAGGGCGCAGATGGCCGGCGCCGCGGCCACCGCCCGCAACACCTCGGTCGCGCTGCTCGTGCTGTTTGCGGCCATCGGCGTAGCCGGCTCGCTGGCGATGCGGCGCGCGATCATGCGGCCGTTGTCCGAGGCGGTGGGCATGGCCCGCCGCGTGGCGGCCGGCGACCTGAGGGCTCGGCCAGGCACCGCGCGCCATGATGAATTCGGCCTGCTGCTGCAGGCCCTGGAAGAGATGCGCGGCCAGCTGCATGCGCTGGTGGCCGGCGTGCGCGGCAGCGTCGATTCGGTCGCCACCGCGGCCAGCGAGATCGCCACCGGCAACATGGACCTGTCGAACCGCACCGAGCGCCAGGCGGCCAGCCTCGCCGCGGCGGCGCATGCGGTGCAGCGCGTGTCGGATTCCATCGGCGAGAGCGCCGACGGCGCGCAATCGGCCAGCACCGCGGCCGACACGATGTTCGCCGCCGCGCAGCGCGACGGCGAGCGCGTGGGCCAGGTGGTGGGCACGATGCAGCGCATCCGCGATGCCACGCAGCGCATCCAGCAAATCACCGGCCTGATCGACGGCATCGCGATGCAGACCCACATCCTCGGCCTCAATGCCTCGGTCGAGGCGTCGAACGCCGGCGAGCGCGGCCGCGGCTTCGCGGTGGTGGCCGCCAGCGTGCGCGAGCTCGCCGAGCGCTGCCGCGAGGCGGCCGCCGAGGTACGCCACCTGGTGGCCGAGGCCGGCCTGCATGCCGACAGCGGCTCGCAGCTCGCGCGCCAGGCCGGCGAGGGCATCGCGGCACTGATCGCGCATGCGCAGGCCGTCTCCGAAAACATCGGCTCGATCAACCGCGCTGCCCAGGCCCAGCGCGACGCGATCGGGGCGATCGGCGCGTCGATGTCCGAGATTGACGGCGCCACGCAGCAGAACGCAGCTCTGGTGGAGGAAGCGGCCGCGGCCGCACAGAGCCTCAAGGACCAGGCGGACCGGCTCGCCGAGTCGGTGGCCGCCTTCAAGCTGGCCTGAACTTCCGGAGGGACTTCACCATGAAAGCTTCGAACCGCATCACGCTCGTGACCGCACTGCTGGCCCTGGTGGCCGGTGCCGCATTGGTCTATTACTTCAACCGGGGGCCGGCCGAGCTGCGCATCGGCCTCGTGATGCCGCTCAGCGGCGAGATGGGCGAGGAGGGCCGCAGCATCCTGCAGGCCGCGCAGCTCGCGGCCGAAGAGATCCGCGCCAACGGTGCCGGCGCGCCGGGCGCGCGCATCAACGTGACCATCGTGCCGGCCGACGACAAGGGCGACGACGCCATGGCGCCCAAGGCCGCCGAGGCGCTGCTCAAGCAGGACGTCAGCGCGGTGGTGGGCCACCTCACCTCGGGCGCGGCCATCGCCGCGGCGCCGGTGTATGCGCAGGCCGGCGTGCCCGAGCTCAGCGCCACCACCCATCCCCGGCTCACGCAGCTGGGCCTGCCCACCACCTTCCGCCTCGTGGCCAACGACGACGTGCAGGCGCGCGCGCTCGGCCGCTATGCGGCGGCCGAGTTCAAGGGCAAGGCCTTCGCGGTGGTCGACGATGGCTCGGTCTACGGCCGCGGCCTGGCCGACAACGCCGCCGCCGAGCTGCAGCGCGCCGGCCAGAAGCTGGTGCTGCGCAAGAGCTACGACGCCCGCAGCGCCAGCTTCCCCGAGGTGACCGACGCGGTGGAGCACGACCACGCCGGCGTGGTGCTCACCACGATGGAGCTGCCACAGGCCACGCTGCTGATGCGCCAGCTGATCGCCGCCGGCCACAAGGAGGTGGCGGTGCTGGGCGGCGATTCGCTGAAGACCGGCCCGGTGCCGCCCGAGGCCGCGCAGCTGTCGCGCTTTCTCGTGACCACGCCGGTGACCGACGTGCGCGAGTTCGGCGCGAACGGCAAGGCGTTTCTCAACCGCTACCAGCAGAAGTACAAGCACGACCCGGCCGACACCGCGCACTACGTGTACGACGCCGTCTACCTGCTGGCCCAGGCCGCGGCCGCCGAGCACAGCACCCGGCCCGGTGTGCTGATGAAGGCGCTGCGCAAGCTCGACCCCGCGGTGCCGGTCACCGGCTACCTGCGCTTCCGCGACGACGGCGAGCTGCGCTATGGCGCGATCAGCCTCTACACCGGCAGCAAGGGCGACTGGCGCCTCGTCGCGCGCTCCACCGACTGGTAGGCCGCGCGGGTGGAAGCACGTGTCGCGTTGCCGAAAGCAGCGCGATGCGGCTCTGCCCAGAATCGTTCCGATCACTGCCATCCCCTTATTCCATGAGCGTCGAATCCCTTTCTTCCGGCCATACGCTGGCGGTTTCGCTGCAGCGCGATCCCCACGGCATGGCGATCGTCGTGCGTGCGGCGCGCGAGCTCCCCAGCCTGTCGGCGCTGCTGCCCGCGCTGCACAACATGGGCCTGCAGGTGGCCCGCCAGTCGTCGCAGCCCGGCGACCCGCAGGCTTGCGCCCTGTGGCTGCAGCCCGAGTCGGCCCGTCTCGTCGAGGGCGTGGCCGATGCCGCGGTGCTGTGCGATGTGATGCGGCGGCTGTTCTGCGGCGAGGCCGAGGACGGCCGGCTCAACGGCCTGGCCATCGTGGCCGGCTGCAATGCGCTCGAGGTGCTGCTGCTGCGCGCCGCGGTGAGCTACCTGCGCCAGACCGGCGTGCACATGAGCCTGCGCTACATCGCCGATCGGCTCCGCGGCCATCCGGTGGCGGTGCGGGCGTGGCTGGCCTTGTTCAAGGCGCGCTTCGATCCGGCGATCACCGAAGGGCGTGAGGCCGAAGTGGCGGTGGCCGATGCGCGGCTGCAGTCGACGCTGGCCACCATCGCCGATGCCGACAGCTTCGAGCTGGTCACCCGGCTGCGCGAGCTGGCGCTGGGCATCGTGCGTACCAGCCACTACCGCGCCGACCCCGCCGGGCCGCTGCCGGCCTATGTGGCCTTCAAGGTCGACGGCAGCAAGCTCTCGTTCCTGCCGGCGCCGCGGCCCTATCGGGAGACGTTTGTCTTCAGCGAGCGCTTCGAGGGCGTGCACCTGCGCGGCGGGCCGGTGTCGCGCGGCGGGCTGCGCTGGTCCGACCGGCGCGAAGACTACCGCACCGAGGTGCTGGGCCTGGTGAAGGCCCAGCTGGTGAAGAACGCGGTCATCGTGCCCACCGGCGCCAAGGGCGGCTTCGTCTGCAAGCTGGCCGGCGACGAAGGCCGCGAGGTCTACCGCCTCTTCATCAACGGCCTGCTCGACCTCACCGACAACCAGACGCCCGAAGGCCTCATCGTGCCGCCGCCCGGCGTGGTGTGCCACGACGAGGCCGACCCCTACCTGGTGGTGGCGGCCGACAAGGGCACGGCCACCTTCTCCGACCTGGCCAACGAGATCGCGCAGTCGCGCGGCTTCTGGCTCGGCGATGCCTTCGCCTCCGGCGGTTCGGTGGGCTACGACCACAAGAAGCTGGGCATCACCGCCAAGGGCGCCTGGGAGACCGCGCGCATCCGCTTCTCCGAGGAGGGCATAGACGCCGACGGCGCCGGCTTCACGGCCGTGGGCATCGGCGACATGAGCGGCGATGTGTTCGGCAACGGCACGCTGCTGATGCCGCGCATGAAGCTGCTCGCGGCCTTCGACCACCGCCACATCTTCATCGACCCGCAGCCCCACGTGGCGCGCGCCTATGCCGAGCGGCAGCGCATGTTCGCGCTGCCGCGCTCCTCGTGGGCCGATTACGACCGGGCCGCCATCTCCGCCGGCGGCGGCATCTGGCCGCGCAGCGAGCGCAGCATTGCGCTGTCGGCACAGGCCCGCGCCGCGCTGGGCATCGAGGCCGCCGAGCTGGCGCCCGACCAACTGATCCAGGCCATCCTGCGTGCGCCGGTCGACGTGCTGTACAACGGCGGCATCGGCACCTACCTGAAGGCCAGCCATGAAACGCCCGAGGCCGCGCGCGACCGCGCCAACGACCGCACCCGCATCGATGCGCCGCAGCTGCGCGCCCGCATCGTCGTCGAGGGCGGCAACCTCGGCCTCACGCAGGCCGCACGCGTGGAGCTGGCGTCGCGCGGGGTTCAGGTGTACACCGATGCGGTCGATAACTCCGGTGGCGTGGATTGTTTCGACCACGAGGTGAACATCAAGATCGCCCTCGGCCTCGATGCGCAGGTGCTGCAGCGCCGCACCGCGCTGCTGGCCGAGCTGGGCGATGAGGTCGAGCGGATGGTGTTGTCCACCAATCGAGGGCAGGCGCGCCGGCTGGCACGGCATGCGCGGTATCCGCAGCTGATCGGCGATCCGGTCGGGCTGCTGGCTGCGCTCGCCGAACGCACCGGCCTCGACCGCGCGCTCGAAGGCCTGCCCGACGACGCCACGCTGGCCGCACGGCCCGGCCATGCGCTGCTGGCCCCCGAGCTCGCGGTGGTGATGGCGCATTCGAAGATGGCCCTCAAGACCGCCTGGATCGCCGGCGCGCTGCCCGAGCTGGCACCCTGGCACGAGGTGCTGCTGCAGCAGTATTTCCCGCCGCGCCTGCGCGGCCTGCCGCTGCAGCGCCATCCGCTGGCGCCGCAGATCATCGCCACCGGCCTGGCCTGCCAGGCGGTCGACCGCCTGGGCATCGGCGCGGTGGAGCGCATCGCCGCGGCGCACGATTGCGCGCTGGCCACGGTGCTCGATGCCTTCGCCTTCGGCTTCACCGCGCTGCGGCTCGACGAGCAGGTGCTGGCCGATGCCGCCATCGCCGCGCTGCCGGCCGACGAACGCCATGCCTGCGAGGCTGCCATCGAGCAGGCACTGGGCGACATGCTGGGGGCCGTGCTCTCGCATCCCGAGCTGCAGCAGCCCGTGCTGTGGCGCGAACTGCGCACGCTGTGCACCGAGGCGGCCGGGGCGCTGCAGCCGGCCGAGGCCGTGGCCACCCTGCACGAGCGCGTGGGCACGCTGGCCCGGCTGCAGCGCGCGCTGCCGCTGCTCGACCGCGGCCTCGCGGTGCGCACCGCGCTCGGCCTGCTGGCCGAGGTGGACCGCGAGACCGGCCTGGGCGAGGTGATGGACGGGCTGGCCGCCGAGGCCGCGCTCGACGGCAGCACGCTGTTGCTGCGCTGGGTGCGACGCAGCTTCTCGCTGATCGGCCTGCGCGTGGCGGCCGCGGCCCATGGCCGCGAAGGCGAGCGCGCGGTGCAGACCGCGCTCGATGCACTGGGCTGGCGCGAGCCGCTGCAGCGCCTGCGCGTGATCCACAAGTCCGAATGGGGCCAGCGCCGGATCGAGAAGATCCTCGAGATCGCAGCGCGGCTCGATGAACAGTCGGTGCTCGAAGCGGTGGGCCATGATGTTGCTGCCTGACTTCGAAGGCGCGGCGCGCCGCTTCCGCGAACACGGCTGGCAGGCCGAGCGCCTGGGCGAGGCCATCTGGCGCTACCGGCCGCGGCATGCGCGGCCCGGCCCGCGGCTGCAGCTGCTGCTCACCGCCGGCGTGCATGGCGACGAGACCGCGCCGATCGAGATGCTGGCGCGCCGGCTCCCCGGCTGGGCCGAGGCCGCGGCCACGCTGGAGATCGACCTCTTCGTCGCGATCGGCAACCTCGATGCGGTGGCGGCCGGCAAGCGCTACCTGCGGCACGACATGAACCGCATGTTCTGCGCCGCCGGCGTGCCGCGGCAGTGGGGCGCTGAGAGCCGGCGCGCCGAGCTGCTGCAGCAGGCGCTGGCCGCCACGCTGCGCGATGCGGGCGGCGCCGCCTGCGTGCACCTCGATCTGCACACCACGATCCGCCCGTCGCTGAAGCCCACCTTCGCGATCGTGCCGGGCGACGATGCGCAGTCGCCGCTGGTGCGCTGGCTCGGCCGCGCCGGGCTGCATGCGGCGGTGCTCAACCCCGGCCCCAACGTGACGCTCAGCGCCTTCAGCGCGCGCCTCGGTGCGGCCGCCTGCACGGTGGAGCTGGGCAAGGTCGGCAGCTTCGGTGCCAACGACCTCGGGCTGCTGGCCGATTTCGATGCCGCGCTCGATGCGCTGGTGCGTGCGCCGGCGCAGACCTGGGGCACGAATGCGGAGGCCTGCGCGCTCGAGGTCTACCGCGTCACCCATGAGCTGGTGCGCAGCAGCGAGCAGTTCGAGCTGATGGTGCCGGGCTCGGCGCCCAACTTCGCGCAGCTCGAGCCCGGGCAACTGGTCGCGCGCGACCGGCTCGACCTGGTGTATGCCCGCCATCCCGGCGAGTGCGTGCTGTTCCCCAACCCGTCGGTCGCGCTGGGGCTGCGCGCCGGCCTGCTGGTGGCGCCTGCCGCCAGGGCCCTGCCGGGCTGAGCACCGTGGACGAGGCCGGGCACGACGCAGCGCCGGAGCAGGAGCAGGGCGGCCACTGGCGTCCGCTGCTGAGCGCCGGACCGGCCGACATCGTGCTTGCCTATACAAGTGAGGCGGTGCCTTTCGAGCTGCAGCTGCTGGCGCGCGTGTTCGACGAAGGCTTGCGCCGCGGCGGCGGCGAGCGGCTGCGCTGGCGCTGGCTGCGCCTGCAACCCGGCGCGCCGGTGCCGGCCGCCTCGCTGTGGGTGATGGCGCAGGACCTCTCGGCCATGCTGCCGTCACCCGCGATCGGCGAGGCCAGCGTGTTCATCGGCCCGGCAGCGGTGTGGTTCGCCCGCACGCGCGAGGCGCGCGGCCTGCGCGTGGCGCTGCACTGGGAGGATGCCGCGGCGCGCGAGCAGATGGCCGACGACGTGGTGCCGTCGCCCTCGATCATCGAGGTCAGCGGCCGTTACAGCAGCTGCAGCGGCGGCTTCGCGGTGGTCGACCTCGGCCTGCTGATGCTGCACGAGCTGGCCGGCAGCAACATCGCGCTGCAGGTGATGGATGCGCTGTGCCTCGACCGCCTGCGCGAGCCCGGCTCGCGCCAGCGCACCGCGGCGGCCGGCGTGCTGGGCCAGATGGTGCCCAAGCTGGCCGAGGCCATCGCGCTGATGGAGGCCAACGTCGAGGAGCCGCTGCAGGCCGACGAGATCGCGCGCCTGGTCGGCGTGTCGCGCCGTCAGCTCGAGCGCCTGTTCAAGCAGCACCTGAGCACCGTGCCGTCGCGCTACTACCTCGATATCCGGCTGCAGCGTGCGCGCAAGCTGCTGCGCGAGACCCGGCATTCATTGCTGCAGGTCGGCCTGATGTGCGGCTTCTCGTCGGGCTCGCACTTCTCCACCACCTACAGCTCCATCTTCGGCATCACGCCGCGCGAGGAGCGGCAGCGGGTGCTGCTGACGATCGCGCGCTGAAGGCCGTAGCATCACCGCCATGGACATCACCACCGACAGATCGCGCCTCGACATCGCGCTGATCCACCGCTTTCTCTCGGAAGAATCCGCCTGGGCACGTGGCATCCCGCTGGCGACCGTCCGCAAGGCCATCGAGCATTCGCTGTGCTTCGGTGGCTTCGTCGATGGGCAGCAGATCGCCTTCGCCCGGGTGATCTCCGACTATGCGACCTTCGCCAACCTGGTCGACGTGTTCGTGCTGCCGTCGCACCGCGGGCAGGGCCACAGCAAGGCGCTGATGCGGGCCGTGCTGGCGCACCCGGAACTGCAGGGGCTGCGCCGCTTCACGCTGAGCACCAGCACCGCGCACGGCTTGTACGCGCAGTTCGGCTTCACGCCGCCGCTGAAGCCGCAGACGCAGATGGAGCGTTACGCGCCCGACGTCTACACGGCACAGCCGCTGCTTCAGTCTTGACATCGAAGAGGAACGCAGGATGAAGAGAATTTTCCTGATGGCGTTGCTGGCTCCCCTGGCCGCTGGCGCGGCAAGCGACGCTGATCTCGTAGGCAAATGGGTTCACGTGAAGTACCCGAGCCTTCGCATCGAAGTGGCTCCCAACGGGGGCAACTACCTCGTGACCATCCTCAAGGAGTCGGCGGTCCAAAAGTACGTTGGCCAGCTGAAGGGTGGTGTCCTCGTGGTGAGCGTGGGGCCGCTCGAGGCAAAGGGCGACGTCGACACCAAGACCGGAAACCTGATATTCAGTGGCCAGGAATACCGCCATCTGAAGGCCGGCGAATCCTTCGACTACAAGCCGAAAGGCCTGCCCTCGGGTTGGTAGCCTGTTTCGCCGGGCGCGCCGAAGCCCGGGTTCAGGCGGTGCGGAACCGCCCCAGCAGCTCCACCACGCGCGCGGCCTGGGTCTTCAGCGATTCGGTGGCCGCCGCGGCCTGCTCGACCAGCGCGGCGTTCTGCTGCGTCACCACGTCCATCTTCGAGACCGATTGATTCACCTGGCCGATGCCGTCGGCCTGCTCGCTCGACGCGCGCGAGATGCCGTCGACCACCTGCGAGACGCCATGGATCGCCTCGACCACCCGGCTCATCGTCTCGCCGGCGCGCTGAACCTTGCCCGAGCCGTCGTGGATCTGCTGCACCGAATCGCCGATCAGCCCGCGGATCTGCTTGGCCGCCTCGGCACTGCGCTGTGCCAGCACGCGCACTTCGCCCGCCACCACGGCGAAGCCGCGGCCCTGCTCGCCGGCGCGCGCGGCTTCCACCGCCGCATTGAGCGCGAGGATGTTGGTCTGGAACGCGATGCCGTCGATCATCGCGACGATCTCGCCGATCTTCTTGGCCTGCGCGTTGATCTGCTCCATCGTGCTGACCACTTCGGCCACCGCGCCGCCGCCCTCGTTGGCCACCTCGGCTGCGCCATGCGCGAGGCGCTGGGCCTGCTGCGCGTTGTCGGCCGTGTTCTTGATGGTGGCCGACAGCTGTTCCACGGCCGCCGCCGTGGCCTGCAGCGACGAGGCGGTGGTGGCCGTGCGCGACGACAGGTCGGCATTGCCGGCCGCGATCTCGGCCGAGGCATGCGACACGGCGCCCACGCTGTCGTTCACCTCGCTGATCAGCCGCTTCAACTGCCCCTGCATCTCGCCGAGCGCGGTGAACAGCAGGCCGAACTCGTCGCGGTGGGTGGAATGCATGTGCTGCGTCAGGTCGCCGCGCGCCACCGTCTGCGCCGCATCCACCGCCTCGTGCAGCGGCTTGACCACCGCGCGCCGCAGCAGCAGCCCGCCGGTGATGCCCACGCACAGCGAGAACGCGAGCAGGCCGATCGAGATTTGCGTGGCGCGCTCCGAAGCCTGGCCCATGCCGGCGCGTTCGGCGGCGGCGCGCTCGGTCAGCATCGTGCCCAGCGCGAGCATCGCCTTCTCGGCCGCTTCGGCGCTGGCGCGTGCCGGCTCCAGCGCGCCTTCCGCGAGGTGCGCATCGCCCAGCAGCCCGCTCTCGATCGCCTTGGCCACGTCGGCGAAACCGGCAGCGTAGTCCTTCAGCGCCTTGTCGGCCCGCGCCAGCTCCTGCTGCGCCGCCGCATCGTGCAGCTCGGCCTTGAGCTTGCCGAGCAGCGCGCCGGTTTCCTGCATCGACTTGTCCCAGTAGCTGCGGCGCAGGTCGACCAGGTCTTTCTGGCCCAGCGCGAAGACGGTGTCGCCTTCGAGCCTGCGGCTGCGCAGGATCGCGGCATGCACCGCGCCGGCCAGCCGCACCGCATCCATGCTGGAGACGATGGCCGCGTTGCGCTGCAGCAGCAGCCCCTTGGTATAGGAGTTCACGGCCGACAGCGCCACTATCAGCAGCAGGCTGATGCTGAGCGTGACCGTGACCTTGGCCGAGATGCTGGCGGTCCAACGCATGGCGATGTCCTTTCGCGGTTCGTGGCGCATGTTCGGCAGCTCGTGAGAAAAGTTGAGCCGGGCCAGGCGCGAAAGGGCGCGCCGATGTGCCGAACTGCTCCGCGATGCCGGGCGGCAAGAGCGTTGGAGCCGGATGCAAAAAGGGCCTGACAGTTGTCAGGCCCTTCGATGTGGTGGAGACGAGGAGGATCGAACTCCCGACCTTCGCATTGCGAACGCGACGCTCTCCCAGCTGAGCTACGTCCCCTTGAAGCCGCGCATTCTAGCAGCATGTCGGCCGGATTTTTCCACCCCGGTCCGGGTTAGAAATCGGCCCACCACCAGCGGAGGAACACGATGGCGAAAGACGGGGCCTGGCTCGATGCGCAATACGACAACCGGGCCCGGGTGCCCGAGCATTCACAGATCTTCGAGCGCTGGCGGCAGGCTTCGGCCTTGACCCGCGACAAGGCCTCGCGCCGGCTCGACCTGCGCTATGGCGACGGGCCGGGCGAAACGCTCGATCTCTTTCCGTCGGCCCGCGCCGATGCGCCGGTGCTGGTGTTCATCCACGGCGGCTACTGGCGCGCCTTCGACAAGGCCGACCATTCGTTCGTCGCGGCCTCGTTCGTCAACGACGGGGCGATGGTGGTGATTCCGAACTACGCGCTGTGCCCCGCGGTGACGATCGAGGCGATCGTGCTGCAGATGGTGAAGGCGCTGGCGTGGACCTTCCGCCACGCGGCGCTGTATGGCGGCGACCCGCGGCGCATCGTCGTGGCGGGCCATTCGGCCGGCGGCCATCTGGCCGCGATGATGCTCAGCTGCGATTGGCGTGCCGTGGCTCGCGATCTACCGGCGCAGCTGGTGCGCGCCGCGCTGTCGCTGTCGGGCCTGTACGACCTGGCGCCGATCGCGCGCACGCCGTTCCTCCAGGGCGATCTGCGTCTCACGCCTGCCGCCGTGAAGAAGCTCAGCCCCGCGCTGTTCCCGGCGCCGCGGGGCCGGCTGCATGCGGTGGCCGGCGCTGACGAGAGCGAGGAGTTCCTGCGGCAGAACCGGCTGATCGCCGAGCGCTGGGGCCGGCGTGTGGTGCCGGTCTGCGAGACGGTGCCCGGCGTCAACCACTTCACCCTGCTGCATGCGCTGGCCGATCCGGATTCGCGCCTGCACGGCCTGGCGCTCGACCTGCTCGGACTCGCACCCGCTCCGGGCGCATAGCGCTGCGCTATGCCCCGCATAGGGGCTTTGTATTGGAAGGGCGGTGGCGCTTGCAGTACCGTCGGCTTCGCGCTGCCTGCAGCAGCCCGCCTTTGCTTCGGCAGCCCGCATGTTCCACCACAAGGAGAGCACCATGGGTTTGAAGGGATCGAAGACCGAGCAGAACCTCAAGGCCGCCTTCGCCGGCGAATCGCAGGCCAACCGACGCTACCTCTACTTCGCGAACAAGGCCGACATCGAAGGCCAGAACGACATCGCCGCGCTGTTCCGCAGCACCGCCGAGGGCGAGACGGGCCATGCGCACGGCCACCTCGAATTCCTCGAGCAGGTGGGCGACCCCGCCACCGGCCTGCCGATCGGCGCCACGCGCGACAACCTCCGGGCCGCCGTGGCCGGCGAGACGCACGAGTACACCGACATGTACCCCGGCATGGCCCGCACCGCGCGCGACGAGGGTTTCGACGAGATCGCCGACTGGTTCGAGACGCTGGCCAAGGCCGAGCGCTCGCATGCCAACCGCTACCAGAAGGCGCTCGACGCGCTGGTGGATTGAGCTGACCGGCCCGGCCGCGGGATCGCCCGCACAGGAGGCGAGGGATGAACGTGCGCGAAGGCAACCTCGAAGCGCCCACCCGGCATCCGATCGACTGGCGCAACCCGGCCTTCTACGACGAGCAGGCCTGCTTCGACGAGTTGCACCGGGTGTTCGACATCTGCCATGGCTGCCGCCGCTGCGTGAGCCTGTGCCAGTCGTTTCCCACGCTGTTCGATCTCGTCGACGAAGGCCCGACCGGCGAGCTCGACGGCGTGGACCGGCAGGCGTACTGGAAGGTGGTCGACCAGTGCTACCTGTGCGACCTCTGCTACATGACCAAGTGCCCGTACGTGCCGCCGCATCCGTGGCAGCTCGACTTTCCGCATGCGATGCTGCGGGCCAAGGCGATCAAGTTCCGCCAGGGCGGCGTCGGCACCGGTGAGAGGTTCCTCGCGTCGACCGACCGGCATGGCCAGTTCGCCGGCATTCCGGTGGTGGTGCAGGCGGCCAATGCGCTCAACAGGACCCGGCCGATGCGCAGGCTGCTCGACAAGGCGCTGCATGTGCATCCGCAAGCCTGGCTGCCCGAGCTGGCGCCGCAGCGCTTCCGCTGGAAGGCGCCGCACGAGGGGCAGGCGCAGGTGGTGGTCAACGGCGAGCGCACGCCGGGCAAGGTGGCCATCTTCTCCACCTGCTACGTCAACTACAACGAGCCCGGCATCGGCCACGACCTGCTGCAGGTGCTGGAGCACAACGACATCCCCTACGTCATCGTCGAGAAGGAGCGCTGCTGCGGCATGCCCAAGCTCGAGCTGGGCGACCTCGAGGCGGTGGCCCGGCACAAGGCGGCCAACATGCCGGTGCTGGCGCGCTACGCCCGCGAGGGCTATGCGATCCTCTCGGCGATTCCGAGCTGCACGCTGATGTTCAAGCAGGAGCTGCCGCTGATGTTCCCCGAATGCGAGGAGACGCAGGCGGTGAAGGCGGCGATGTTCGATCCGTTCGAATACCTGGTGGCGCGCCACAAGGACGGCCTGCTGAAGACCGACTTCCAGCGCCCGCTGGGCAAGGTCAGCTACCACATCCCCTGCCATGGCCGCGTGCAGAACATCGGCCGCAAGACCGAAGAGATGCTCAAGCTGATCGGCCAGCACGTCACGCTGCAGCTCAACACCGTGGAGCGCTGTTCCGGCCATGCCGGCACCTACGGCGTGAAGACGGCCACGCACGAGGTGGCGATGAAGATCGGCAAGCCGGTGTTCAAGGCCATGGCCAAGGATGAGCCCGACGTGATCAGCAGCGACTGCGCGCTGGCCGGCCACCACATCGCGCAGGGTATGGCGCAGGCCGGCACCCCGCCCAGGGAATTGCAGCATCCGCTGAGCCTGGTGCGCCGCGCCTACGGGCTGTGAGCCGCAATGATCGAAGGGAGCCCGATGCGATGACCATCACCCGCGACAGCCTGATGACGCTGGAGGCCTATGCGCGCTACCGCAAGGCCTATCACGCCGAGATCATCTCGCACCGCCGCGCGCGCACGGTGGCGCTGGGCGAGCACATGAGCGTGCAGTTCGAAGACGAGCGCACCATCCGCTACCAGATCCAGGAGATGCTGCGGGTGGAGCGCATCTTCGAGGACGAGGGCATCCAGCAGGAGCTCGATGCCTACCTGCCCTTGGTGCCCGACGGCACCAACTGGAAGGCGACGCTGCTGCTCGAGTACCCCGATGTCAACGAACGCCGGCGCGAGCTGGCGCGGCTGATCGGCGTGGAAGACCGCATGTTCGTGGAGGTCGAGGGCCAGCCGCGGGTCTATGCGATCGCCGATGAAGACCTGGAGCGCGAGAACGACGAGAAGACCTCGTCGGTGCACTTCCTGCGCTTCGAGCTGCCCGAGCCGGCACGCGCGGCGGTGAAGGCGGGCGCGAGCGTGCGGCTGGGTTGCGACCACACGCACTATCCGGCCCACGTGAGCCTCGCCCCCGAGGCCCTGGCACTGCTGGCGGGCGACCTGCGCTGAGCACGCTGCCGACCTGGGATCGGGCAGGCAACGTGCCTATTTGATAGTTAAACAAAAACTATCGATGTTTATATTTGAATAGCCTAGAATTCATGCCATCGGGAACCGCTCGGGCTCCCGTGCAATCCCAAATCACCCGAGATCCAACTCAAGGAGTGCAGCGATGAAAACTGTTGGCGACAAGCTCGAAGCCTTTTCCGTCACCGGCGTGAAGCCCGGCTTCAACCACCACGAGGAAAACGGCGTCTCTGCCTTCGAGACCCTCAACGAGAAGAGCTTCCCCGGCAAGTGGAAGATCATCTACTTCTACCCCAAGGACTTCACCTTCGTCTGCCCGACCGAGATCGTCGGCTTCGACAAGCTGGGCAAGCAGTTCGAAGAGCGCGATGCGGTGCTGCTGGGCGGCTCCACCGACAACGAGTTCAGCAAGCTCGGCTGGCGCCGTGAGCACAAGGACCTCAACGGCCTGAAGCACTGGCAGTTCGCCGACGTGACCGGCTCGCTGATCGACCAGCTGGGCGTGCGCGACAAGGCCGCCGGCGTGGCCCTGCGTGCCACCTTCATCGTCGATCCCGACAACACGATCCAGCACGTCAGCGTCAACAACCTGAACGTCGGCCGCAGCCCCGAGGAAATCCTGCGCCTGCTCGACGGCCTGCAGACCGACGAGCTGTGCCCCTGCAACCGCGGCGTCGGCGGCGCCACGCTGTAATGGTGCCCCCGGCCGTGGAATACCACGGCCACCCCCGAGGGGGTTGCAGACCTGGCTTGGGGCGGCCCGGCGCCAGGTCTGCGGCTTCGCTCACGAGGCTCGGTGAACGCCGAGCTTTTTTTGGCCCAAAACGATAGGAGAAGGCTATGGAATTCCTGAATGCCATCAAGGACAAGATC
>CBIHRS010000014.1:0-122342 GCA_966212505.1 uncultured bacterium | reverse complement strand
CAAATGAACGACAACGGGCCATGGACCGAATTCATCGCCGACATCCGCCGCGCGGCGGAACAGGCACAACCGACCGACAGCCCCGAAGCGCAGGCCATGGGTTGGCGCTGGCTGCAACTGATGGCCCGCCAATCGGGCAACGACCCGTGGCGGGCCATCGTGCTGATGACGGTGCCTGATGCCGCCGGCGTCACTCCCGCCATGGCCCGCTGGATCGGCGAGGCCTTTGCTCATGCTCGCTGCAGCCTGTTCGCCAAGTACCTCAACCCTGCCCAGCTGGACGAGGTGCGGCGCCGCCAGCTTGCGAGCCTGGCCCATCAGGTGGCGTGGCCGACGCTCGTGGCCGAGCTGCGCGCGCAGATGGAGGCCGGCACCGACCCGCAGGCGCCCGTGGTGCAGGCGCTCATGCAGCGCTGGCAACAGCTGTTCCGCGACAGCCATTGCGGCGACGACCCCGTGCTGGAGGGGCTGGCGCGCGAGGCGATCATGCGCGAGCCCGCACTGCGCAGCGGCGTGGGCATGGACGACGCGCTGATGACCTACCTCTACCAGGCCAGCGTGGCCAGCCAGCACATGCCCACCGAGAACGCTGGCCCCAAGCCGAGCGCGATGATGGTGGCGATGCAGCGCGCAGCCCACCAGCTGGTCGAAAGGCCGCTGGTGCTCGACGACCCGCTCGCGCTGGACATCCTCGGTGCCGAGACGGTGCAACAGATGCGCAACGACTTGGAGAGCTACCGTAACCCGATGGCGCAGGGGCTGCGCAGCGCGGTGGTGGTGCGCAGCCGGTTGACCGAAGACCATTGGATCGCGGCGGCCGAGCGGGGTGTGCGCCAGTACGTGGTGCTGGGCGCCGGGCTCGACACCAGCGCCTACCGCCACCCCGAGGTGCCGGGCCGCCGCTTCGAGGTCGACCTGCCCGCCACCCAGGCCTGGAAGCAGGCCCGGCTGCGCGAGGCGGGCATCGTGAAGCCGGAATCGCTGAGCTACGTGCCGGTCGACTTCGATCGCATCAGCCTCGCCGAGGGCCTGTCACGCGCCGGCTTCGATGCCGGCCAGCCGGCCTTCTTCAGCTGGCTCGGCGTGACGATGTACCTCGAGGAGGCATCGGTGCTGGAAACCCTGCGCTTCATCGCCCGCTGCGCGAAGGGCAGCGAGGTGCTGCTGGAATACATGCTGCCGATGGACAGCCAGCCGCCGATGATGCGCATCGCGATGGAGCAGATGAACGCCCGGCTGGCCCAGGGCGGCGAGCCGTGGAAGACCTTCTTCGAGCCCGAGGTCCTGGCCGCCCGGATGGCCGAGCTGGGCTTCAGCCGCAGCCGGACCTGGACGCCCGACGAGCTGAACCAGCGCTATTTCGCCGACCGCAGCGACGGCCTGCGCCTCACCGCGGCACCGGGCCGGCTGATGCACGCGGTTGTATAGGCAGGATCAGTCGCCGAACTCGGCGCCGGGCCGCCCCAAGCCGAGTTCGGACCCTCTCGGAGGGTGGCCGCTGTACCCAGCGGCCGGGTGTCCCATGTCAGCCTACCCACTTGCGTGCGTTGCGGAACATCCGCATCCACGGGCTCAGCTCGCTGCGGTCGCCCGAGGTCCAGCTCATCAGGATGTTGCGGAACACGCGCTCGGGGTGCGGCATCAGCGCGGTGAATCGGCCGTCGGGCGTGGTCACCGAGGTCAGGCCGCCGGGGCTGCCGTTCGGGTTGAACGGATAGACCTCGGTCGGCGCGCCGGTGTTGTCGACGTAGCGCATCGCGCGGTGCACCTTGTCGGCGTCGCCGCGCTGCGAGAAGTCGGCAAAGCCTTCGCCGTGGGCCACCGCGATCGGAAGGCGGCTTCCGGCCATGCCGTCGAAGAAGATCGACGGGCTCTGCAGCACCTCGACCATCGCGAGCCGCGCCTCGTAGCGCTCGCTCTTGTTGGTGGTGAACTTGGGCCAGGCCTCGGCACCGGGGATGATGGGCGACAGCGCCGCCAGCATCTGGCAACCGTTGCACACGCCGAGCGCGAAGGTGTCCTGCCGCGCGAAGAAGGCCTTGAACTGCTCGGCCAGCTCGAGGTTGAACAGCACCGAGCGTGCCCAGCCCTCGCCGGCACCCAGTGTGTCGCCATAGCTGAAGCCGCCGCAGGCGACGAAGCCGGTGAAGTCGGCCAGCTTGGCGCGGCCGGCCTGCAGGTCGCTCATGTGCACGTCATACGTGTCGAAGCCGGCCAGCGCCATCGCGTAGCTCATCTCGACATGCGAGTTGACGCCCTGCTCGCGCAGGATGGCCAGCTTGGGCCGTGCGCCGGTGGCGATGAACGGCGCCGCGACATCCTCCTTCGGATCGAAGCTCAGGTGCACGTGGCGGCCGGGGTCGGCCGGATCGCCGGCGGCGGCATGCTCCTGGTCGGCGCCGGCTGGGTTGTCGCGCAGGCGGGCGATGCGCCAGCTCACCTCGTCCCAGGCCTGCTGCAGCGCCTGCAGCGAGGCGCCGAACTGCGGCTTGGTGTCGCGCCACACCTCGACCTGCTGCTTGTCGTTGGGCTTGCCGATCACATGGCTGTGGCGGCTCAGGCCCAGCTCGCGCAGCACCGCCATCACGGCATCGCGCTCGGCGGTGCGCACCTGGATCACCGCACCCAGCTCCTCGTTGAACAGCGCCTTCAGCGTCAGCTCGTTGCGGCGCTCGCCCACCTGCGAAGCCCAGTTCTTCGAGTCGCCGTATTCGGCGCGGCTGTCGGAAATGCCGTCGCTTTCGGTGACCAGCATGTCGACGTTGAGGCTCACGCCGATGTGGCCCGCAAAGGCCATTTCGCAGACCGCCGCCCACAGGCCGCCGTCGCTGCGGTCGTGGTAGGCCAGCAGCCTGCCCTCGGCGCGCAGGCGGTTGATTGCGGCGACCAATGACTTGAGCAACGCGGCATCGTCGAGGTCGGGCACCGTGTCGCCGAAGCGGTCCAGCGTCTGCGCCAGGATGGAGCCGCCCATGCGGCCCTTGCCCTGGCCGAGGTCGATCAGGATCAGCGTGGTATCGCCCGGCTGCAGCTGCGGCGTCAGCGTGCCGCGCACGTCGTCGAGCGTGGCGAAGGCCGAGACGATCAGCGAGACCGGCGCGGTGACCTGCTTCGCTTGGCCATCGTCGGACCAGCGGGTGCGCATCGAGAGGCTGTCCTTGCCCACCGGCACACCAATGCCCAGCGCGGGGCACAGCTCCATGCCCACGGCCTTGACGGTGTCGTACAGCGCGGCGTCTTCGCCGGGCTCGCCGCAGGCCGCCATCCAGTTGCAGCTGAGCTTGATGCGCGACAGGTCGATCGGTGCCGCCAGCAGGTTGGTGATGGCCTCGGCCACCGCCATGCGGCCCGAGGCCGGCGCGTCGAGCGCGGCCAGCGGCGTGCGCTCGCCCATGCTCATCGCCTCACCGCTGAAACCCGAGTAGTCGGCCAGCGTCACCGCGCAGTCGGCCACCGGCACCTGCCAGGGGCCGACCATCTGGTCGCGGTGGTTGAGGCCACCCACGGTGCGGTCGCCGATGGTGACGAGGAAGCGCTTGCTCGCCACCGTGGGGTGGCGCAGCACGTCGAACGCCGCCTTCTCGAGCGACACGCCGGTGAGATCCAGCGGCGCCTCGGCGCGGGCCACGCGGGCGACGTTGCGGTGCATCTTGGGCGGCTTGCCCAGCAGCACTTCCATCGGCATGTCGATCGCGCGCTCGCCGCCGGGGCCGTCTTCGAGGATCAGCTCGGTGTCGTCGGTGGCCACACCCACCACCGCGAACGGGCAGCGCTCGCGTTCGCACATCGCTTCAAACGCGGCCAGCTTGGCCGGATCGACCGCGAGGACGTAGCGCTCCTGGCTCTCGTTGCACCAGATCTCCTTGGGCGCCAGGCCGGTCTCTTCGAGCGGCACCTTGCGGATGTCGAAGGTCGCGCCCTTGCCGGCACCGTCCACCAGCTCGGGGAAGGCATTGCTGATGCCGCCGGCGCCCACGTCGTGGATCGCCAGTACCGGGTTGGCCTCGCCCAGCTGCCAGCAGTGGTTGATGACCTCCTGCGCCCGGCGTTGGATCTCGGGGTTGCCGCGCTGCACGGAGTCGAAGTCGAGCGCGGCCGTGTTGGTGCCGGCCGCCATCGAGCTGGCGGCGCCGCCGCCCATGCCGATGCGCATGCCGGGGCCGCCCAGCTGCACCAGCAGCGTGCCGGCGCCGAAGGGCAGCTTGTGGGTCTGGCTGTCGCTGATCGAGCCCAGGCCGCCGGCGATCATGATCGGCTTGTGGTAGCCGCGGCGCACGCCCGCCACGGTCTGCTCGTAGACGCGGAAGTAGCCGCCCAGCGCAGGCCGGCCGAATTCGTTGTTGAACGCCGCGCCGCCGAGCGGGCCGTCGACCATGATCTGCAGCGGGCTGGCGATGTGCTCGGGCTTGCCGTAGGGCTGGGCTTCCCACGGCTCGCTGGTGCCGGGCAGGTTCAGATTGCTGACCGAGAAGCCGGTGAGGCCCGCCTTGGGCCGCGCGCCGCGGCCGGTGGCGCCTTCGTCGCGGATCTCGCCACCCGCGCCGGTGGAGGCACCGGGGAACGGGGAGATCGCGGTCGGGTGGTTGTGCGTCTCCACCTTCATCAGCACGTGGGTCAGCTCCTGGCGCGCCGCGTACTTGTCGCCGCCGGCAAAGCCCTGGGGCAGCCAGCGCTCGGCCGGGCCGCCCTGCATGATCGCGGCGTTGTCGCTGTAGGCCACCACCGTGCCCTGCGGGCTCAGCTTCTCGGTGTTGCGGATCATGCCGAACATCGACAGCGGCTGCGCCTGCCCGTCGATCGTGAACTGGGCATTGAAGATCTTGTGCCGGCAGTGCTCGCTGTTGGCCTGCGCGAACATCATCAGCTCGACGTCGCTGGGGTTGCGCTTGAGCTGCTGGAAGGCGTTGACCAGGTAGTCGATCTCGTCGTCGCTGAGCGCCAGGCCGAACTCGGTGTTGGCCTTCTCCAGCGCGGCGCGGCCCTGGCCGAGCACGTCCACATGTTCCATCGGCTTGCCCGGCTGCTCGTCGAACAGGTGGGCCGCGGCCTCGCGCTCGAAGGCGATGCTCTCGGTCATGCGGTCGTGCAGCAGCGCAGCGGCGGCCTGCAGCTCGTGCGAATCGAGCAGCTTGGGCGAGCCGAACAGCGTGGTCTTCAGCGCCAGGCGGAATTCGGTCACGCGCTCCACGCGATGGATCGGCAGCCCGCAGTTGTGCGCGATGTCGGTGGCCTTGGAGGCCCAGGGCGACACGGTGCCCAGGCGCGGCATCACCACCACCAGCACGCCGTCGGCCGTGGGGCCTTCGTAGGCGTCGCCGTAGCGCAGCAGGTCGGCCAGCCGGTCGCGCACCGGCAGCTCCAGCGCGGTGTCGGCCCAGGCCCAGTGGACATGGCGGGCGTGGACCCCCGTGATGTTCGGGCTGATCGCCTGGAGCTGCTGCAGCAAGGCCTGGGCGCGGAAGGCGGACAGGGCGTTGCCACCCTCGAAATGCATCAGGTGCTTGGGGGCGGAGGACATGCGGTGCGGGAGGTGGGCAGGAGAAGTGCGGCAGCTCCGGGCGTGAATACGTTACCGGGGGCATACCGTGGAAACCCGGGATTTTACGGTGTGATTGACGATAATCACGCCCCATGAGCATCACGATCAAGACCGCAGCCGACCTCGAAGGCATGCGCGTGGCCGGCCGCCTGGCCTCAGAAGTGCTGGACATGCTGACGCCGCACGTCAAGCCCGGCGTCACCACCGACCAGCTCGACAAGCTGGCGCACGACCACATCGTGAACGTGCAGGGCGGCATCCCGGCGCCGCTGAACTACTGCCCGCCGGGCTACACGCCCTACCCGAAGTCGATCTGCACCTCGATCAACCACCAGGTCTGCCACGGCATCCCGAACGACCGGCCCCTGAAGAACGGCGACATCGTCAACATCGACGTCACCGTCATCAAAGATGGCTGGCACGGCGACACCAGCCGCATGTTCGTCGTGGGCGAAGGCTCCATCGCCGCCAAGCGGCTGTGCGCCATCACCTACGAGGCCATGTGGCGCGGCATCGTCAAGGTGAAGCCGGGCATCCGCCTGGGCGACATCGGCCATGCGATCCAGACCTTCGCCGAGAACCAGGGCTTCTCGATCGTGCGCGAGTTCTGCGGCCACGGCATCGGCCAGAAGTTCCACGAGGAGCCGCAGGTGCTGCACTACGGCCGCCCCGGCACGCTCGAGGAGCTGGTGCCCGGCATGGTGTTCACCATCGAGCCGATGATCAACGCCGGCCGCCGCGAGATCCGCGAAATGGGCGACGGCTGGACCATCGTCACCAAAGACCGCTCGCTCTCCGCCCAGTGGGAGCACACCATCGCCGTCACCGAGACGGGCTACGAGGTGCTGACGCTGTCGGCCGGCAGCCCGCCGCCGCCGGAGTTCGTGAAGCCGGCAGCTGCAACAGCCTGACCCGATGTCCGCGCAGCTCGACAAGCCGCCGCGGGCGACAGGCGGCATCGGCAGCCTGCGCCAGCAATTCCGCGACGGCAAGGCCGCGCTGATCCAGCAGTTCCGCGACTCCCGGCCCACGGCCGCGGCGGCCACTCGGCTGACCAAGAGCCTCGCGAAACACGTCGACACCACGCTGGCCGACCTGTGGCTGCACGCGATGATGCCGCCCGGCGCCGCGCTGGTGGCGGTGGGCGGCTACGGCCGCGGCGAGCTGTTTCCCTATTCCGACATCGACGTGCTGGTGCTGCTGCCCGATGACGACGAGCTGCACCACAACGACGCGCTGCGCTCGGCGATCGAAGGCTTCATCACCGCCTGCTGGGACATCGGCCTGGAGATCGGCTCCTCGGTGCGCACGCTCAGCGAATGCGTGGCCGAGGCCGAGCGCGACGTCACGGTGCAGACGGCCTTGCTCGAGGCGCGCTGCCTCTGCGGCGCCGGCAAGCTGTTCCAGCGCTTCCGCAAGGCCACCGCCGCTGCGATGGACGCCCGGGCCTTCCTGCGCGCCAAGACGCTCGAGATGCGCCAGCGCCATGTGAAGTACGAGGACACGCCCTACTCGCTGGAGCCCAACTGCAAGGAAAGCCCCGGCGGCCTGCGCGACCTGCAGGTGGTGATGTGGGTGGCGCGCGCCGCCGGCCTCGGCAAGACCTGGACCGAGCTCGCGGCCAAGGGCCTGATCACCGGCTTCGAGGTCAAGCAGCTGCAGCGCAACGAGGGGCTGCTGAAGCTGATCCGCGCACGGCTGCACATGGTGGCCGGCCGGCGCGAAGACCGCCTGGTGTTCGACCTGCAGACCGCCGTGGCCGAGAGCTTCGGCTACCAGTCCACCAAGGCGCACCGCGCCTCCGAGCTGCTGATGCGGCGCTACTACTGGGCCGCCAAGGCCGTGGCGCAGCTCAACCAGATCCTGATGCTCAACATCGAGGAGCGCATCAGCGGCTCGGGTGATGCGCCGATGCGCCCAGTGAACGAGCGCTTCTTCGACCGCGCCGGCATGCTCGAGGTGGCGGGCGACGACCTCTACACCCGCGAGCCGCACGCCATCCTCGAGACCTTCCTGCTCTTCCAGCAGTCGCCCGGCATCAAGGGCCTGTCGGCACGCACGCTGCGCGCGCTGTACAACGCCCGCAACGTGATGAACGGCGAGTTCCGGCGCGATCCCGCCAATCGCGCGCTGTTCATGGAGATCCTGAAGCAGCCGGGCGGGCAGACGCATGCCTTCCGGCTGATGAACCAGACCTCGGTGCTGGGGCGCTACCTGTGGGTGTTCCGCCGCATCGTCGGCCAGATGCAGCACGACCTGTTCCACGTGTACACGGTCGACCAGCACATCCTGATGGTGCTGCGCAACGTGCGCCGCTTCTTCGTGCCGGAGCATGCGCACGAGTACCCGTTCTGCTCGCAGCTGGCGGCCCAGTTCGACGAGCCCTACGTGCTCTACGTGGCCGCCCTCTTCCACGACGTGGCCAAGGGCCGCGGCGGCGACCACTCCGACCTGGGCGCGGTGGAGGTGCGCAGGTTCTGCCGTGACCACGGCATCCCGAAGGACGACGCGGCGCTGATCGAGTTCCTGGTGCAGAACCACCTGACGATGTCGCGCATCGCGCAGAAGGAAGACCTGAGCGACCCCGACGTGATCGCGCGCTTTGCCGAGCGCGTGCGCGACGAACGCACGCTCACCGCGCTGTACCTGCTCACGGTGGCCGACATCCGCGGCACCAGCCCCAAGGTGTGGAACGCCTGGAAGGGCAAGCTGCTCGAAGACCTGTACCGCCTGACCCTGCGCGCGCTGGGCGGCGGCAAGCCCAACCTCGATGCCGAGATCGAGGCCCGCAAGGCCGACGCCCGCGCGGCGCTGGCGCTGATGTCGGCCCTGCCCGGCACCGAGAAGCCGCTGTGGGAGACGCTGGAGGTCAGCTACTTCGCGCGCCACGACGCAGCCGACATCGCCTGGCATGCGCGCTCGCTGTGGCGCTACGTCAAGACCGACCAGCCGATCGTGCGCGCCCGCCTCTCGTCGGTGGGCGAAGGCCTGCAGGTGCTGGTCTACTGCCCCGACCGCGCCGACCTGTTCGCGCGCATCTGCGGCTACTTCGACGCGGCCGGCTTCAACATCCTCGATGCGCGCATCCACACCACGCAGGCCAACTATGCGCTCGACACCTTCCAGGTCGTCAGCCCGCAGATCGACCCCGAAAACCAGGCCAGCTACCGCGACATCATCCAGCTGGTCGAGACCCAGCTCGCGCAGGCGCTCGCTTCCGAAGGCCCGCTGCCCGAGCCGAGCCGCGGCCGCGTGTCGCGCCGGGTGAAGTCGTTCCCGGTCACGCCGCGCGTGTCATTGCGGCCCGACGAGCGCCAGCAGCGCTGGCTGCTCTCGGTGAGCAGCAGCGACCGCTCGGGCCTGCTGTATGCCATCGCCCGCGTGCTGGCGCGCCACCACATCAACCTGCAGCTCGCCAAGGTGAGCACGCTGGGCGAGCGGGTGGAAGACACCTTCCTCGTCGACGGGCCCGAGCTGCAGCAGAGCAAGGCGCAGCTGCAGATCGAGAGCGAGCTGCTCGACGCGATCTCACAGTAGAAGCAGCCTCAAGGGCAGTAGAGGCACCTCTCCAGGGGCGGCCTCCTGCCGGCTGATCCGCATCAAGGTCCCGCCTCCCTGCGCCGCGAACATGCCGGCACGCCGCATGCCGCGGCGAACGCAACGCAATGCATGGAGGACCTCATGCCACAGCAGGCACACCTGATCGGAGGCGGCATCGCCTCGCTAGCCACCGCCGCGCACCTGATCCGCGACGGCGGCTTCGCACCGGAACACATCCACGTCTACGAAGCGGGCCACGTGCTCGGCGGCAGCCTCGACGGCACCGGCACGCCCGAGGAAGGCTACGTGATCCGCGGCGGCCGGATGTTCAACTTCAGCTACCTCTGCACCTACGAGCTGCTGTCGTTCATTCCGTCGCTCACTGACCCCACCAAGACGGTGCACGACCAGTTCGTCGAATTCAACGCCGAGCACCGCACGCACTCGAAGGCCCGCCTCGTCTCGGGCGGCCAACCCGTGTCCGATGCCGACCGCATGGGCTTCGAGATGCACGACCGCCTCGACCTCATCCAGATGGCGGTCGCGTCGGAAGACTCGCTGGGCACGAAGCGCATCGACGAATGCTTCCAGCCTTCGTTCTTCAAGACGAACTTCTGGCTGATGTGGGCCACGATGTTCGCGTTCCAGCCCTGGCACAGCGCGGTGGAATTCAAGCGCTACATGCATCGCTTCGTGCATGAGTTTCCGCGCATCCACACGCTCGAAGGCGTGGATCGCTCGCCGCTCAACCAGTACGACTCGATGGTGAAGCCGATCGAGTTCTGGCTGCGCGAGCAGGGCGTGCAGTTCCACCTCGGCTGCACGGTGGACGACATCGAGTTCGATCCCTCCACCACCCAGGTCACGGCCCGCACGCTGTCGGTGCGGCAGCATGGCCGCACGCGCCGCATCGAGGTGGCCGCAGACGATCCCGTCTTCTTCACCAACGGCTCGATGACGGCCGCCTCCACGCTCGGCTCGCACACGCAGGCGCCGCCGCTGTCGAAGGAGAAGACGCCCGACTGGGCCTTGTGGGAGCGCATCGCGCGCGATCGCCGCGATTTCGGCAACCCGGCCGCCTTTGCCGACCACATCGACGAGTCGTACTGGGAGTCGTTCACCGTCACCTGCCGCGACCCGCTGCTCGTCAAGCTGATCGAGGAGCTGACCGGCAACCCCGCAGGCACCGGCGGCCTCGTGACCCTGCAGGATTCGAACTGGCTGATGTCGATCGTGATCGCCCTGCAGCCGCACTTCGCGAACCAGCCGCCGGAGATCCAGGTGTTCTGGGGCTATGCGCTCTTTCCCGACCGCATCGGCAACTTCGTGCCCAAGCGGATGTCGGACTGCTCGGGTGCCGAGATCATCACCGAGCTGTGCGGGCACCTGCGGCTGCAGAAGCAGCTGCCCGCCATCCTCGACGGCGTGCGCTGCGTGCCTTGCAAGATGCCCTACATCACCAGCCAGTTCCTGGTTCGCGCGCCCGGCGACCGGCCGCAGGTGGTGCCGGCCGGCTCGACGAACTTCGCGTTCGTCAGCCAGTTCTGCGAGATCCCCGACGACGTGGTGTTCACGGTCGAATACTCGGTGCGCGCGGCGCAGATGGCGGTCTACCAGTTGCTCAAGCTCAACAAGACGCCGCCGCCGGTCTACAAGGGGCAGGCCGACCCCGAGGTGCTGGTGCACGCGATCAAGACGCTGCTCACCTGAGCTGCGCCGCGGTCACGCTACCGGCCGAATTCGTCGGGCCGCAGGATTTCCTGCGCGCCCGGCACGCCGACCACGATGCGCGCCGCAATGGCCTTCGTCACCGGCGCCAGCACGCTGAAATGGTTGGCGCCAGCTACCGGGATGCAGTGCAACAGCGGATTGCGGTTGCGGCGGCAGATGGCCTCGAGCTCGTCGATGTTGCCAGGCGTTCCGCGGCCTTCGATCAGGTAGGTCGGCATCGCGATGCCACTGGTCCAGTGGATCGGCGAGCGCAGCCTCAGCTCCTGTTCGGGCAACCGCCGGAAGTCGACCGCCGGATCGCCATAGCGGTCGACCTCGCCCACCGGACCGAATGCGAACACCGCCTTGAACGGCCCGCCCACCTCGGCGGCCAGCAGTGCCAGCGTGCCGCCGGTGCTGTGCCCTCCGAGGTAGATCTGCGCCGGATCCACATACGGCAGCTGCGCGAGCCGCTGCGCCGCGGCGAGCACATCATCGACCTCGCCGAAGAAATACTCCCGCGCTGCGCCACGGCCGTTGCCGCCGCGCAGCGTGGCAAACATCAGCACCGCGCCGGCCTCGCGGAAGGCGCTGGCGGTCTGATCGTTGGCCGGCGGCTGTGGTGTCCAGACGTCGCCCATCGAATTCGGGTTGCCGCCGGTCAGCCAGAGGATGGCCGGATGGCGACGGCCATCCTTCGGATCGGGCGTGACGAACACCGGCAGCGCGTCGTTCAGCG
Organism: uncultured bacterium; assembly: GCA_966212505.1. Taxonomy (GTDB): domain Bacteria; phylum Pseudomonadota; class Gammaproteobacteria; order Burkholderiales; family Burkholderiaceae_C; genus CAMLIZ01. The sequence goes on along the minus strand of CBIHRS010000014.1, from coordinate 110,814 downwards.
CATTGCGGTACTCGGACCGCACGAAGAGCTGGGGCGGCGGCTCGGGCAGCGGCGAGCCGGTGTCGGGCGGCAGCACCAGCGCGGTGCGGAAACCGCGCCGGGCCTCGGCAAGCGTCGGCTCCGCGTCAGCCGGTGCGACGGCGGGCGCCGAGGCCCGGCCCTGGGCAGCAGCGTGTGCGCGCCTTTCCTGCTCGATGGCGGCGAACGAGGCCTTGGTGATGCAGTCGTAGCGCCGGTCGATCTCGTAGCCGGCCTCCATCGCCGCGTTGCGGGCCTCCACCGTCCTCAGCGGCGGCTGGGCGCAGACGCTGCGGTCGTAGTCGGCATGCGGCACCATGCGCTTGAGCATGACGAGAAGGATCACGAGCGCCGCGAGGGGGATCGCGAGCAGGAAGACCAATCGGCGGGGGCTCATCATCGGCCGCTTGTAGCACGCCGGGCGGCGGCCGGCCGTGAGCAGGAACACGGATTGCCTCTCTGTGAATTCAGGAGGTTTCAAATGACACCCATCACCGCTCGAGTCTTCTACGCCGCCAGCAACGACCCCCATCAATGCATCGACGCCGACATCCGGGCGTTGGCGGATCTGATGCGCCGCTGCGTGACCAGCCAGGGCCGGTGGTTCTCCCTGCACTGCCTTTCCGAAAAACTGCGCGCTTTTACCGGCCCCCGTTTCATGTCGGTGGTCGCGCTGAGCGCCCTCGTCGTGGGTGGCCTGTGCATGATCGGGTGACGCATGGCCGCCGCCCCTTCCGGGGACGGTGCCGCCACTGCCCGCACCGCCCGCAGCCCCGGCCTGCGCGCTGAAGCGCAGGCCTTCCTCGACCCACGCCATGGGGCGGTGCCGGCGCCGGTGCGCTCGGTGCTGTTCGGCCTGGAGCGTTTTCACCAGCACGGCATCAGCCTCGCGCAGGCGCAGCCGGTGGAGCGGCGGCGCGGCCGAAGGCGCGCCGGTGCGCCGCGCTTCTTCCCGCGGCTGAAGGACAACCTGCGCACGCTGAAGCGGATGCGCAGCTACCTCGAGCTGCTCGACCGCGAAGGCGATGCGCTGAGCCCGGCCGCCGAGTGGCTGCTCGACAACTTCCACCTGATCGAGGCGCAGTTGCCCGAGATCCGCACCGGGCTGCCCGCGCGCTACTACGCCGACCTGCCCAAGCTGCGGCAGGAGCCTCTGCTCGGGCTGCCGCGGGTGTACGGCATCGCGTGGGCCTTCGTCGCGCACACCGATTCGAACTTCGACCCCGCCCTGCTGGCGCACTTCCTCAAGGCCTACCAGGAGGTCGACGAACTGAGCCTCGGCGAGCTGTGGGCGCTGCCGGCGACGCTGCGGGTGGTGCTGATCGAAAACCTCGCCCGGCTGGCCGAGACGGTGGCCTCGAACAAGGCCGCGCGCGAAGCCGCCAACTGGTGCTGCGACCACGAGGACACGCTGACCCAGGCCCAGCTCGACAAGCTCTATGCCCAGCTCGAGCAGCGCGGCGTGCAGCCGGCCTTCCTGGCGCAGATGACGCAGCGGCTGCGCAGCCCGGTGCCCGGCCAGCCCTCGCGCTGGCTGCCCTGGCTGGATGCCAAGGTGCCCGATCCGGTGGCGGCGCTGGCCGCGGCGCAGGAGCTGCAGGCGGCCAACAACGTCAGCGTGAGCCATGCCGTGAATGCGCTGCGCGGCATCAACAACCTCGATTGGGAAGCGCTGGTCGACGACGTGAGCCCGGTGCTGCAGCGGCTGCGCCGCTCGCCGGCCTTCTGCGCCGACGGCGAGCTGACGCGCGACCAATGCACCCATGCGATCGAGCGCCTGGCCCGGCGCACCAACCGCAGCGAAACGCAGGTGGCCGAAGCCGCGCTGCAGCTGAGCGAAAACGCCGCCCGGCTGAATGCCGATGCCGCGCAGCCGGGTGCGGTGACCGAAGCCCCCGGCCCGGACCACTACCTGATCGGCAGCGGCCGCGCCGAGCTGATCCGGGCGCTCGGCGGATCGCCGCGCAAGGCCGAAGGGCCGGGGCTGCGGCTCACGCAGCGCATGCGCTGGATGCTCTATGCCGGCGCCATCGTGCTCGGCACCGTGGCGCTGATCGCCGGCGTGATGAGCGGCGAGCACGGCCTGCTCGCCCCATGGGCGCAGGCGGTCACGCTGCTGCTGCTCGCCATCCCCGCCTCCGAATGCGTGATCGCGCTGGTCAACCGGCTGGTGGCCGAATCGGTGCGCGTGCACCGGCTGCCCCGCCTGGGCCTGCCCGGCGGGCTGCAGCCCGAGCACCGCACGCTGGTGGTGATTCCCTGCTTCATCAGTTCGGCCAGCGCGATCCAGGCGCTGGCGCACCGGCTCGAGCAACACCACCTCGCCAACCCCGAAGCGCACACGCAGTACGCACTGCTGTCCGACTGGGCCGACGCGCCGCAGCGCCAGGCCGCCAACGACGGGCTGCTGCTCGACGCCGCGCGCCATGCCATCGACGAGCTGAACCTGCGCCACGGGGCTGGAGAGGAAGCCGAGGGCGAAGCGCCTGCACCGCGCTTCCTGCTGCTGCACCGCGAGCGCAGCTGGAGCAACTCCGAAGGCCTGTGGATGGGCTGGGAGCGCAAGCGCGGCAAGCTCGAGCAGCTGCTGGCGCTGCTGGCCAAGGCCGGCCCCTCGCCGTTCATGGACCTGGGCGCGATCAGCCGCATCGCGCCCGACGTGCGCTACCTGATGACGCTCGACAGCGACACCGAGATGCCGCCCGGCACGCTGCGCGAGCTGGTGGCCATTGCGGCGCATCCGCTGAACCGCCCGCAGGTCGATGCGCAGACGCGCCGCGTGACGCGCGGCTACGGCATCCTGCAGCCGCGCATCGCCACGCCGATCCCGCGGCCGCAGGAGATCACGCCCTACGGCTGGATGTTCTCGGGCCAGTGGGGCATCGACGTGTACAGCGCCGGCAGCTCCGAGGTCTACCAGGACGTGTTCGGCGAAGGCAGCTTCTCGGGCAAGGGCCTGCTCGACGTGCGCGCGGTGCACGAGGTGCTGCACGAGCGCATTCCCGAGGGCCGGCTGTTGAGCCACGACCTCTACGAAGGCGTGTGGGCCCGCTGCGCGCACCTGAGCGACGTGGTGCTGCTCGAGGCGCATCCGATGCACCCCGACGTGGCGGCTTCGCGCGTGCACCGCTGGACGCGCGGCGACTGGCAGCTGCTGCCCTTCCTGCGCGATGCGGTGCGCGGCCGCGTGGGTGCGCTCAACCTGTGGAAGATGCTCGACAACCTGCGCCGCTCGCTGCTGGCGCCGTCCTGCGTCGCGCTGCTGTGGTGGTGCTGCACCGGCCCCGGCGTGGCGCCGGCGGCGGCCGCCGTGCTGGTGCTGGCCGCGCTGGGCATGGGGCCGCTGATGGGCGCGCTGGCCGGGCTGGCGCCCAGCCGCGACGACATCGCGCTGCGCCATTTCCTGCACGAGGGCGGCCGTGAGCTCGGCCGCGCGGTGGCCGGCACGCTGTGGCAGATGGCGGCGCTGATGCGCCAGGCCGTGCTGCAGGCCGACGCGATCGGCCGCGCGCTGTGGCGCATGCTCGTGAGCCGCAAGCACCTGCTGCAATGGACCACGGCCGCGCAGGCCGAGGCCGAGGCCGGCCGCGAGCCGGCGTGGTTCTGGCGCCGCCATCTGCCGGCCAGCGTGGCCGCCGTGGCCTGGGCCATGAGCGGTGTGTGGATGCCTCAGGCCGACCCGGCCTGGCTGCTGATGCTGGGCGCGCTGTGGGTGCTGACGCCCGTGTGGCTCTGGGCTGCCAGCCAGCCGATGCGCGACCGCCGGCCCTCGGCCCGGCTCGCGCCCTCCGAGCGCGACTACCTGCAGCACCTGGCGCGCGACACCTGGCGCCTGTTCGAGCGCGCGGTCACGCCCGACGACCACCACCTCCCGCCCGACAACCTGCAGGTCGACCCGCGGCCGATGCTGGCACGCCGCACCTCGCCCACCAACATCGGCCTGTACCTGCTCAGCACCGTGAGCGCGCAACGCTTCGGCTTCATCGGCCTGGAAGAGATGCTGCAGCGCCTGGGCGCCACGCTCGAGTCGCTGGACAAGCTGCCGCGCTACCGCGGCCACTTCTACAACTGGATCGACACGCAGAACCTGCAGACGCTGAACCCGCCCTACGTGTCCACGGTGGACAGCGGCAACCTCGCCGGCCACCTGTGGGCGGTGGCCCAGGCCTGCCGCGAACTGGTGAGCACGCCGCCCTCGCACGAGATCGCCAAGCGTTCGCTGCAGGCGGCGGTCGACCGGCTGCGCCATGCCAACGAGCTCGGGCTGCGCGACGTGCTCAAGGCCGAGCCGCTGCAGGCCCTGCTGCAGACCGACCTGTGGGCGGTGTGGCGGCGCGACCCCGCCGCGCTGCGCCAGCAATGGCAGGCCGCGCAGCAGGCCTGCGCGCCGCTGCTGCGCACGGCCGATGGCGACGAGCGCCCCGAGCTGCTGCCGCTGATCGACCTGCTGCGCCAGCTCGACAGCCTGCTGCTCGACCGCGAGGTCGACCGCGACCGCTGGCCCGACCTGCTGCGCAACCTCGCGCAGCGGCTCGATGCGATCGCCAACGCGATGGACTTCAGCTTCCTCTACGACCCGAAGCGGCGGCTGTTCCACATCGGCTACCGGCCGGGCGATGCGGCGCTCGACAGCTCGTACTACGACCTGCTGGCCTCCGAATCGCGCCTGACCAGCTACGTGGCCATCGCCAAGGGCGACGTGCCGCGCCGCCACTGGATCGCGCTCGGCCGGCCCTTCATCGGCGTGCACGACGAGCCGACGCTGCGCTCGTGGTCGGGCTCGATGTTCGAGTACCTGATGCCCAGCCTGGTGATGGACGAACCGCAGGGCGGCCTGCTGCACGCCATCGCGGGCCCGGCGGTGCGGGCACAGCGCGACTTCGGCGACGAGATGCGTATGCCTTGGGGCGTGTCGGAGTCCGCCTATTTCGCGCAGGACCACACCCTGGCCTTCCAGTACTCGCCCTTCGGCGTGCCGCGCCTCGCGCTGCGTCGCACGCCGCCCGAAGACCGCGTGGTCGCGCCCTATGCGACCGTGCTCGCGGCGCTGGTCGACCCGCCGGCCGCGGTGGAGAACCTGCGGCGCCTGGAACGCCTGGGCGTGCGCGGGCTCTACGGCTTCATCGAGGCGGTGGACTACACCAAGACCCGGCTGAGCGACGAGGGCCAGCCGCAGCCGGTGTCCACGTTCATGGCGCACCACCAGGGCATGAGCCTGGTGAGCCTGTGCAACCTGTTGTGCGACGACGCGCCGAGGGGCTGGTTCCAGCGCGCACCCATTGCACAGTCGCACCAGGCGCTGCTGCAGGAGCGGCTGCCGCACGAGATCGTGTTCCAGGTGGGCTCGGTGCAGCGCCGGCCCGACAAGGCGCCCGAACCGGCCGCGCTGTCGGCGGTGCGCGTGATGGGACCGGAGGCGCTGCCGCAGGGCGCGGCGCCGACGCAGCTGCTGGGCAACGGCGCCTACAGCGTGGCATTGCGCCCCAGCGGCGCCGGCCACAGCAGCTGGAAAGGCCGCAGCATCACGCGCTGGCGCGACGACGCTCTGCGCGATGCGCACGGCACCTGGCTGATGCTGCGGCGCGCCGGCGAAGTGGAGTTCCACTCGCTCACGCCGGCGCCCAACCCGCGGCCCGACGCCAGCTATATGACGCGCTTCTTCAACGACCATGTGGAGTTCGACGTCGATTGCGCCGAGTGGGAATCGCGCATGGTCGTGTGGGTCAGCCCCGACGACGACGTGGAGTTCCGCCGCGTCACGCTGCACAACCTGGGCGCGAACGACCTCGAGTTCGAGCTGCTCAGCTGCTTCGAGGCCGTGCTGGCGCCGCAGCGGGCCGATGAATCGCACCCCGCGTTCTCCAACCTCTTCATCCAGGCCCACGCGATCGACCCGCACTGCGTGATGCTGGAGCGCCGCCCGCGGCTGCACACCGAGCAGGGCATGTGGGCCGCGCACTTCCTCGCCACCTGCGAAGGCGAGCCCGGCGCCGTGCGAGTGCTGTGCGACCGCGCGCGCCTGCTGCCCCGCCTGGGCTCGATGGCGCAGGCCCGGCCCGGCGCCTCGCAGCAGGCCGATGCGCATGGCGTGTACGACACCGGCCTCGACCCGGTGGCCTCGCTGACCGTGCGCGTGCAGGTGCCGGCGCAGGCGCGGCTGTGCCTCACCTTCGCCACCGCCGCGGCCGCCGATGCCGACATGCTGATGACGGTGATCGACAAGTACCGGCAGGACGTGCACCTGAAGCGCGCCCGGCTGATGTCGGCCACGCTGGCGCGCATCCGCCACCGCGAGCTGCGCGTGGAAACGGCCGACATCCACGCGATCCAGGACATGAGCTCGCTGATGCTGCAAAGCCGCACCCGGCGCCGCAAGGTGCCCGAGATCGCGCTCGACCGGCGCGCGCTGTGGCGCTTCGGCATCTCGGGCGACAAGCCGATCGCGCTACTGCGCATCAACGCCGCGCAGGGCCTGCCGGTGCTGCGCGCGCTGCTCACCGCGCACCGGCTGTGGGAGATCGCCGGCCTGGCCTGCGACCTGGTGGTGATCAACGGCGAACCGGCCTCGTACCTGATGCCGCTGCAGCAGCACATCACCGCCATCCGCAACAGCATGGGCATGGACCAGCACACGCAGCCCGACCGCGGCGGCGTGCACGTGCTGCGCGCGCAGGAGCTGGCGCCCACTGAGATCGCCGCGCTGCAGGCCTATGCCCGCATCGACCTGCTGGCCGACGGCCGGCCGCTGGCCAAGCTGCTGGCGCAGGCCAGGGCCGCCGATGCGCCGCCGCCCGCACCGGCGGCGGCCGCGGCCACGCCGTTCGAAGGGCCGATGCCGGAAACCCGCCACAAGCGCGCCGCGATCGCGCAGGCGCCCTGGCCCGACGAGCTGGCAGCCAGCCACTTCTCGGCCGATGGCCGCGAGTTCGAGATCGTGGTCAACAGCCAGCGGGTGACGCCGCGGCCCTGGGCCAACGTGCTGGCCAACCCCGACTTCGGCTGCATCGTCACCGAATCGGGGGCCGGCTTCACCTGGGCCGCCAACAGCCGCATGAACCAGCTCACCGTGTGGAGCAACGATGCGCTGCTCGACCCGCCGAGCGAGCATTTCCTGGTGCAGGACCGCGCCACCCGCGAGACCTGGGGCCTGATGCCCACGATGGACCGCAACGGCCTGCAGGGCTACCGCGTGGTGCACACGCAGGGCATGACCAGCTTCGCGCACGAACGCGCGGGCCTCGCGGTGGAGGTGCGGGTGGCCGTGCATCCGCGCGAATCGGTCAAGTGCCTGCGGGTGCGGCTGCGCAACACCGGCGCCCAGCCGCGCCAGCTGCGGCTCGTCGGCATGGTCGAGTGGGTGATGGGCTCGCAGCGGCAGGACCGCATGACGCTGTCGACCGAATACCTGCCCGAGGCGCAGGCGGTGTTCGCGCGCCAGCTCGAGCACATGGGCGGCTTCGGCGACGGCACGGCGTTTCTGATGCTCGCTGGCCTGCAGGTGAGCCAGTGGACCTGCGACCGCTCGGAGTTCTTCGACCGGCAGGGCAACCTGCGCCTGCGGCGGCCGCTGCAGGGGGCGCATGGCGTCGGCCTGGATCCGTGCGGCGCGCTCGAAGGCAGCGTGGAGCTCGCGCCCGGCGCGCAGCTCGAATGCTTCTGGGCGCTGGGCTACGGCCCCGGTCGCGAGGCGGCGATCGCACTGGCGCGGCGGATGCGTGCACCGGGCGCGCTGGCCGCCATCGCCGAGCAGGCAGTGGACGACTGGAACCGCCGCCTCTCAGCCATCGTCGTGAAGACGCCCGATGCGCTGTTCGATGCGATGGTCAACCGCTGGCTGCTCTACCAGGCGGTGGTGTGCCGCATCTGGGCCAAGGCCGGCTTCTACCAGGCCGGCGGCGCCACCGGCTTCCGCGACCAGCTGCAGGACGCAATGGCGCTGGTGCATGCCGAGCCCAAGGCGCTGCGCGAGCAGATCCTGCTGCATGCCTCGCGGCAGTTTCCCGAGGGCGACGTGCAGCACTGGTGGCATTCGCCCACCGGCGCCGGCGTGCGCACGCATTTCAGCGACGACCTGCTGTGGCTGCCCTATGCGCTGCAGCACTACCTCGAGGTCACAGGCGATCGCTCATTGCTCGAGGCCGAAGCGCCCTTCCTCGAAGGCGCGCCGGTGCCCGAAGGCGCCGAGGATGCCTACTACGTGCCCACCGTGAGCGGCCAGACGGCCAGCGTCTACGAGCATGCCGCGCGCACGCTCGACCGCGGGCTGCGCTTCGGCGTGCACGGCCTGCCGCTGATGGGCACCGGCGACTGGAACGACGGCATGAACCGCATCGGCCACCACGGCCAGGGCGAATCGGTGTGGCTGGGCTGGTTCATCCTGAGGATCCTGCAGGACTGGGTGCCGCTGGCCCGTGCCCGCGGCGACGAGGCCCGCGCCGAGCGCTGGGCCCAGGCCCGCGAGCAGCTCGAGCAGGCGATGCGCAAGCACGGCTGGGACGGCGCCTGGTACCGCCGCGCCTACTTCGACAACGGCCATCCGCTGGGTTCGCACCTCAACGACGAATGCAAGATCGACCTGATCGCGCAGGCGTGGAGCGTGTTCGCCTCGCCGCCCGGCGACCTGCATGCCGCGCAGGCAATGCAGTCGGCCGACCAGCGCCTGGTCGACCGCCGCGTCGGCGTGATCCGCCTGCTCGACCCGCCGCTGCAGCACCAGTCCGACAACGCCGGCTACATCCAGGCCTATCCGCCCGGCGTGCGCGAGAACGGTGGCCAGTATTCGCATGCCGCCGTGTGGGCCGCCATCGCACAGGCCCAGCTCGGCCATGGCGACCTGGCCTGGGAGTACTTCCAGATGCTGAGCCCGGCACACCGCGCCCGCGGCCCGGCCGGCCAGCGCCGCTACCGCATCGAACCCTACGTGATGGCCGGCGACACCTACTCGGTGGCACCGTACGAAGGCCGCGGCGGCTGGAGCTGGTACACCGGCTCGGCCTCGTGGCTGTATCGCGCGGCGATCGAATCGATGCTCGGCCTGGTGCTGCGCCCCGACCGCTTCTGCTTCGCGCCCAACCTGCCCTCGGCCTGGCCGGAAGCCGAGCTCACGCTGCGCCTCAAGGGGCATGTGATCTACGTGGTGCTGCGGGTGCAGGGCCGCAGCCGGCTGCAAGGCGAGGAAGGCCTGCCGCCCGGCACGCTGCGCGTGCCCGCGGGGCAATGGGTGATGTTCTCGGAGCTGCCCTCGGAATGCAGCCTGCTGGTCGAGGTGCCGCAGCCGCCGCACCCGCAGTCGGAACGGGGGGATGCGGCGCTGGCGGAGGCTTGACGGGCACGGTCTCAGCGCGCACGCTGCGGCCCCATGGACACCGAACACTTCGACGCCATCGTGATCGGTGCCGGCCAGGCCGGCCCGGCGGTGGCGGCACGCTGCAGCCAGGAAGGCCTGCGCGTCGCCCTGATCGAGCGCGGCCATTTCGGCGGCACCTGCGTCAACGTGGGCTGCATCCCGACCAAGACGCTGGTGGCCAGCGCCCGCGCGATGCACCTGGCGCGTCGCGGCGCCGAGTTCGGTTTCAGCACCGGCCCGCTGCGCGTGGACATGGCGCGCGTGAAGGCCCGCAAGGACGGCATCGTGCAAGCCTCGCGCGCAGGCGTCGAGACCTGGATGCGAGGCCTGGCCCACACCGAGGTGATCAGCGGCGAGGCGCGCTTCGTGGCGCCGCGCACGCTCGAAGTGGCCGGCCGCCGGCTGAGCGCGCCCAAGGTGTTCGTCAACGTCGGCGGCCGGCCCACGCGGCCGGCGCTGCAAGGCATCGACGACGTGCCCACGCTCGACAGCACATCGATCATGGAGCTGGACGAGGTGCCCGAACACCTCGTCATCGTCGGCGGCAGCTACATCGGGCTGGAGTTCGCGCAGATGATGCGGCGCTTCGGTGCCGAGGTCACCGTGGTGGAACGATCGAAGCGCCTGCTGCCGCGCGAGGACGCCGATGTGTCGGACGGCGTGCGCGCCATCCTCGAGGCCGAGGGCGTGCGCTTGCGGCTCGGCGCCGAATGCCTCTCGCTCGCGCGGCGCGGCAGCCGCATCGCGGTGGGCGCCGAATGCGAGAGCGAGCAGCCCGCCATCGAAGGCAGCCACATGCTGCTGGCGGTCGGCCGCCAGCCCAACACCGAGGGCCTGGGGCTCGCGGCGGCCGGCATCGACACCGACGAGCGTGGCTACATCCGTGTCGACGATCAATGCCGCACCAGCGCCGACGGCGTGTGGGCATTGGGCGACTGCAACGGCCGCGGCGCCTTCACCCACACCTCGTGGAACGACCATGAGATCGTCGTCGCCAACCTGTTCGACGACGACCCGCGCCGCATCACCGACCGCATCCCCTGCTATGCCCTCTTCATCGACCCGCCGCTCGGCCGCATGGGCCGCACCGAAGACGAGGTGCGCGCCAGCGGCCGACCTGCGCTGATCGCAAAGATGCCGATGCAGCGCGTGGGCCGCGCACGCGAGTCGGGCGAGACGCAGGGCTTCATGAAGGTGCTGGTCGACGCAGAGAACAAGCAACTGCTCGGCGCCGCGATCCTCGGCCTGACCGGCGACGAGGTGGTGCACTCGCTGCTCGACGTGATGGCCGCAGGCCAGCCGTATACCGCGATCTCGCGCACCATGCACATCCACCCCACGGTGAGCGAGCTGGTGCCGACGCTGCTGCAGCAGTTGAAGCCGCTGGCGTGAGGCGGGGCTGATGGGGCGATGGCCGACAATGCGCGGCCAGAATGGGTCTGCCCAGAATTGCATCGGAGGGGGGAGTGATCGTTCTCCAGAAGCGTTCAACAAAACGATCGAGAACTATCGGCCCTGGTTGCCCTGAGCCTCGGGCATGAACAGCCATGACGCAAACACCCATTTCCGTGCCCGCTGCCTTCCTGAATCTGGATCTTGAGCTGGTGTCGCCCCTTGACCTGACACCAGTCGCAGATCACCTTAAGGAAACGGCGTTCATTCTTCATTGCGGCCCGGTAGAAGCAGGTCATCACCTATGCGCGGAGCCTCTGATCAAGGGCCATCTGAATGCAGACCCGCATGCATGCACGGAACACATGCTGTCCGTCCTCGAAGCCTTGGCGCAACAACAGAGAGATCTCTGGCAGTCTTGCAGCGCCAGAGTGTTCGACTATGGATATGACGGCGGCCTGGAAGAAAACCCTCTGTCGACACAGTTGAGTCCAGCGCAGCTTGCACGCATGGCCGCACTCGGCCTGCATCTGCGAGTCACCGTTTATCCATACCGGCACAGCGATTCTGCGGAAGACGGGGATGACGATGCGTAGGCACACAGCGTCTCTCGTCAATCGCCGCGCGCTGCTCGCCCTCCTGCTCGGCACCCTCGCAGCAGCGAAGGCGAGCGCGGGCTCCATGCGCGACGCCGAAAGCCGCGCCATCGCGGCCTTTCTGAATTCGATCGTTTCCGGCGAACCCCAGACCAAGACACTGTTGGTGGCTGCGCAGACCGCCACCACAGAGGAAGCCTTCGTGGGCGGCGCGGCAGATGCCAAGCGACTCGCGGCCGAACTGCCGCAGGCCACGAGTGCCGTCATTGCCGACTTTCTGCGCGTTGCACAGGAGCGTACCGACGTGGAGATCCCGGCTCGGCTGGTGGGCCCTGGTCTGCGATGGAAGCTTGCTCCGGAGGCCACGCTCGACCAGATATTCGAGACGCGGCCTCCTGGAGACGCATGGCGAAAGTTCTACCGTGCGTTTCCCGATGCCTCAGGCTTGACCCGCATCTCGCGCGCAGGGCTGGACCCGGAATCGAACCAGGCGCTCTTCTACCTGTCGATCACGCCCGCGGTTCTCGGCGGCACGGGCGTCTTCGTGCTCATGCAGAGCCACTTCGGCATCTGGCGGGTGGTTGCGACCCATCAGGCCTGGATCAGTTGAAATAGGAAGGTGCAACCCGTCATGAGAGCTCTCGATCATTCCCAGGCCGCGTTCGATGCCCTGGTCGACCTGCTCGTCGAAGGCGGCAACGAGATCGTCGGCAGGCGCTGGCAATGCGACAAGGAGGGGTACCACACCGACCTGAGGTACCCGATCGACTGGGCGCTCGTGCATCGATCCTTCGTCATCGACCCGCAGAGCATCCTGCTGTTCGACAACAGCATCGCCTCCGATCCGGAGGCGTATGAAGTGGCCTATCGCAAGTCGATGCTCGTCTAGGCCGATCGGTCATCGCCCTCTCGGCACCACCGCCCACTGCGGCGCTGCCGAGTAGTCGGGCTTCACGCCACGCGTGATGAAGCGGTCCCACGCCGCCTGCGCGTTCGGCGCGCCGAAGGTGGCCGCCACCGCCAGCGCCGGCTGCATGTTCGACGGGAAGCCTTCGGCCGAGCTGGCATAGCCGGTCATCTCGCCGGCCACCCATGGGTTGCGCACGGTGTGCGTGTCCTTGTCCTTCTGCGTGCGCCAGTCGGCCTGCGCCTGGCTGCCGCAGGGCTGGTCGAGGTAGCGGGCGCCGGTGCTGTTGGTCATCGCCACCGCGGTGCCGCTGCTGTCGGTGTCGCGCATCGTGGCCTGGTAGGCCTCGGCCACGCTGCCGTACAGCGGCGAGCCCACCGCCGGTCGCACGGCCAGCGCATACACGGCGCCATCGATCCAGCAGAACGACGCCGACGTCATGCGGCTGACCGGGAACTGAGCCTTCCACGTGAGCAGCGGCTTGGCGGTGTCGAAGCCCAGCTCGGCCAGATAGCCGACGCTCCAGGTGAAGAAGTCGTCCTGCCAGGGGCCGATGCCGGTCTGCGCGCCCGCAGGCGTGTTGTAGGCCATCGCGTTGAAGGCGTACTGGCCGCTGCCATCGAGCACGCCGAGCGCATTGGGCGGGTTGGTGACGTAGGTGGCGGTGTACCAGTCGATGTTGTTGGCCACGCGCTGCACGAAATACGCCTTCATCGGGTCGGCATCCGGCGTGATGTAGGCGGCCTGCCCCAGCGTGCGCAGCGACCAGGCCTGGCCGCGCACCTGGTCGGGCCGCAGCAGGCCTTTGTCGAAGCTGCGATACGCCGGGTTGTGCTGCAGCATGTTGTAGTTGGCCCAGAACTGCAGTTCCTCGAGGTAGTAGTGGTCGCCTGTCACCAGGTAGGGCAGGTAGGCCAGCGAGGGCTGGTGGGCTGAATCGGGGGCGTAGTTGTAGGGTGCGGTGGTGCAGGTGCCGCCGCAGGCCGGGAAGGCCTCGCTCTGCTTGGTCTTCGGGTTGACGGTGTCGCCGGGGCGGCCGAGCAGCGTCATGTAGGCATGGTCGTCGAGCGACACCGGCCGGCCGGTGGGCTTGTCGCGGTAGTGGATGGGCCAGCTGCCGGCGAGGTCGCCCACGCCCAGCGTCACCGCCTTGGCGCGCGCATCCATGCTGAGCAGGTACATGGCCGCCCACTGCGGCAGCGGGCCGATGTCGGGCCGGCCGCCGGTGGTGGGCATGTAGGGCAGCACGATGCCGGGCGCCATCAGGCCGGTCTTGGTCGTGGCCCAGCGCTGGGCCAGTGCGGAGAGGCCCGCTTCCGAGGGCACCAGCGTGGTGTCGTAGCTGGGCACGGCCCGCGTGGCCACGAGGTAGCCGATGTCGTGCTGCAGGTTCAGCTGCGGCTCGCCGCCCCACCAGAAGCTCTTGCGCCAGCGTGCATGGTGGTAGTGCGTGAGGGCGTCGGCGTTGTAGACGGTGCTGCCGCCCACCTGCACCTGCAGGTCGTAGGTGAAGTTCTGTGGCGCCGGCTCGTAGGCCCAGTCGTTCTCGACGATCACATCCACCTTGGCGCGCGATTGCCCCGCATACCAGCGCACCGCGAAGCGCGCGCTAAGGTGGGGATGGGCATTGCCCTGTGCATCCTTGAGCGGCCCGGACACCAGCCATTCGTTGGCCACCGGCCCTTGCAGCCACGGGGTGGCGCCGCCGGCGGCGAGCAGCGTCTCGGCCGAGGCGCTGTAGGGCACGCCACCAACCGTCGCGCGCACGCTGGCGCTGAAGCCGGCCTTCAGCAGGTCGGCGATCGTCGGCAGTGCGGTGACGGCGGGTGCGGCTGCGCTGGCCAGCGTGAGCGTCTGCGATTCGCTGGCCGACAGCTTCGGCAACACACCCGACACCACCGCGTGCCGCACGGAGCCATCGGCATGGGTGGCCTTCACGTCGAGCTGCAGTGGCAGGCGCGAGCCGTCGGCCAGCACGCCCACCAGTCCTTCGCCGGCCTTGAGATCGCCGGGCGCGAAAGGCTGGCCGAAGCTGAACGTCACATGGGCCTGGTCGGCGCCGGCGGTGTTCTGCAGCGTGACGTGGGCGACGCTCTGACGCGCGGCGGGCGGGGGATCGCCCGAGGTGTCCGGACCCGATGTGCCGGAGTCCGGTGTGCCGGCCGCAGCCGGCGCCTGTCCGCCGCCACAGCCTCCGATCATGCCGGCCACGAGCAATACAGCCAGCACCCCACCCGCCCTGCGGGCCTCTCGCCTGAAGTTCATTGTTTCCCTGAGCGCTTGTCGATGGCCGCGGAGCTTATCCAAGGCGCGAGAGCGATAGCCATGTGGGATGCACGAGCGGCTGCGCAGCTCTGACGAGCGGCAAGTCGGCGCGGCTCGCCACAATCGTATGAGTCCGCGCCACGATGCAGCCTAGAGACGCGCCGACCCGCCCCATAGACTGGTTTCAACAAGCAGAAACACGCAGGGAAGGCAGTCGCGGAAAGAGGCGGTTCTCATGAGCGCGTCGTCCAGCATCCATGTGCTTCCCGAAGCCCAGGCCGCGGAGATCCATCGCCGGGTCTTCGTCGATTCGCCGGACTTCATCTCCTATTGCCGCATGGATGGCACCTACCTCGATGTGAACCCGGCCTTCGAGCGCTTCGTCGGGCTGCCGCGCGAGCAGATCGTGGGCCGCACGCCGCTCGAGATCGGGCTGTGGCCCTCGCCGCGGCACCGCGAGGCCTTCGTGCACGAGCTGCGGGCCAAGGGGCAGCTGCACGGCTACCACAAGCGGCTGTCGCGCGCGAGCGGCGAGATGCGCGACATCGAAGGCTGGGGCAGCATCGTCGAGATCGGCGGCGAGGACGTGCTGGTCGCGATGGGCCGCGACATCACCGAGCGCAAGCGCGACGAGCATGAGCTCAGGCAATACCGCGACTGCCTGGAGCAGCTGGTGGAGCAGCGCACGCGCGACCTGAGCGAAGCCAACCACGCGCTGCAACAGGCCAACGAGGCCAAGCGCACCTTCATGGCGAGCATGAGCCACGAGCTGCGCACGCCGCTCAACGCGATCCTCGGCTATGCGCAGCTGCTGAAGCTGGGCAGCGGCCTCACCGAGCGGCAGCTCGCGGGGCTCAACACCATCGAGCAGGGCGGCCAGCACCTGCTCGCGCTCATCACCGACATCCTCGACCTCGCACGGGTCGAGGCCGGCAAGCTGCTGCTCAGCCCCAAGCCGCTCGACCTGCGCGGATTCCTCGGCGTGGTGGCCGACATCATCCGCGTACGGGCCGAGGAGAAGATGCTGGTGTTCCGCTGCGAGCTCGCGCCCGACCTGCCGGGCAGCGTGCAGGCCGACGAGCAGCGGCTGCGGCAGATCCTGCTGAACCTGCTGGGCAATGCGATCAAGTTCACCGATGCCGGCGAAGTGGCGCTGCGGGTGAGCGCGCGGCCCCGGAACGGACGCACGCGGCTGGCCTTCACGATCACCGACACCGGCATCGGCATCGCGCCGCAGGACCAGGCCCGGCTGTTCCGCCCCTTCGAGCAGGTGAGCGATGCACGGCGCCGCGTCAATGGGGCCGGCCTGGGCCTGTCGATCTCACAGGCGCTGACGCGGCTGATGGGCAGCGAGATCGTCGTGCAGAGCACGGTGGGCCAGGGCAGCACCTTCGGCTTCGAGCTCGAGCTGCCGGTGCTGGATGCGCCGGTGCCACCGCCCGCCGCGGCGCGCATGCCCACCGGTTACCTCGGCCCGCGCCGGCGGGTACTGGTGGCCGACGACGTGCCGGCCAACCGGATGATGCTGTCCGACATGCTGCAGATGCTGGGCTTCGGCGTGGTCGAGGCCGAGAACGGCGAGCAGGCGCTGGCGCAATTGGCGCAGGCGCAGCCCGACCTGGTGTTGATGGACGTGGTGATGCCGGTGATGGGCGGCATCGAGGCGATGCGCCGGCTGCGCGCCCTGCCCGCCTTCGCGCGGCTGCCGGTCATCGCGATCTCGGCCAGCGTGACGCACGAGCACGGCCAAGCCTGCCTGGCCGCCGGCGCCAGCGCCTACCTGCCGAAGCCGGTGGATGCGCTGAAGCTGGTCGAGCAGATCGGCACGCTGCTCGACCTGCGCTGGACGCGCTGACCTGCCTTACCGGACCTTCACGCCCGCAGGCGCCTTGGGCTTGACGCTGCGCCAGCGCGGATAGGCGCCGATGTTCGGCTGAAGGGTCGTGACGCTGAGCGTCGGATGGCCCGCGCCGATGGTGGGCGAGTTCGGCGACACCACCAGCCGCCAGTTGTTGGCCGCCGAAGGCACGGCATCGAACAGCGGGTCGCTCGAGAGCCCGTGCTGGTCGAAGCCCGCGGCCCGCGCGAGGTCGAGCGTCGCATAGGCGGAGCTGTAGACGTAGGTGCCGGCGTTGAAGCACAGGTTGTAGTCCAGCGCCGTGAAGCTCGCCGGCACCAGGCCCTGCGTCGAGAAGCAGGCCGCGCCCGTGCTGCCGGCGCCGTAGTAGAGCAGGTTGGACACCACCACGTGGTTCTGGCCGTAGGTGCCCACGTGGATGGCCGCGGAGCCGGCGGTGCCATGGGCCATGTACACCGTGTTGTTGCGCACCGTGAGGTGGGTGTCTGCGGCATCGATGCCGACCTGGATGTTCTCCGATGGCATGTTGATGCCGGTGAAGGTACGCGCCGACATCTGCACCACGCGGTTGTTCTCGATCACGCAATCGGGGCACGACCCCACCGAGATGCCGTTGCCGCCGACGTTGACGATCGTGTTGGCGCGGATGGCCGTGCCGGCAAAGCTCTCGGCATGGTCGAGGCTGCCGGGAGTGACCTGGATGCCGTAGCAGCCGTCACCGGCGCCGGTCGACTCGTCGATCAGGTTGCCCTCGATCACGAAGTTGGAGATCGTGCCGTGCGCGACCAGCGCCACGCCCTGGCACTTGCCGCTGCCCACCGCGCTGCGCGTGAGCACGTTGTTGCGCACGGTGATGTCGTGGCCGCTGCCCATGTAGATGTTGTGGTTGCGCCAGAGCAGCGGGCCCGCGAAGCCGTTGTTGTCGAACTGGTTGTTCTCGATCAGCACATGGCCGCAGCCGCCCAGCCAGCCCTGCACGCCGTTGTCGGCGATGCGCGAGTTGCGCAGCGTGATGAACTCGTTGAACGCATCGCTGCCGGGGTTGGGCGGATGCGATTCGGAGCAGTTCACGCCGATGGCGAAGCCGGTGATGCGCAGGTTGTCGAGCAGCACATGGTCGACATCGTTGTAGAGGAAGATGCCGGTGCGGCCGTTGGACGACGAGTCGCTGCCCCGGATGTCGAGGTTGCGGACGACATAGCCCTCGTCGTGGTCCGCGTCGCCGCCGTCCTGGAAGTCGAGGCCGTTCTTGTCGGCCGGCACGATGAGGATGGGGCGCGGCCAGCTCGCGCTGCCCTTGGGCGGCGTGTAGGCGTCGAGCACGATCGGCGTGGCGGCTCGGCTGTTCCGGTTGTAGATGTAGAGGCTGAAGGGGTTGAACGATCCGCCACGGGCGAAGCGGACCTCGTCGCCCGCCTGCAGCGTGCCGAAGGCGGTGGCCACGCGTGCAGCGGTGCGCCAGGCGGTGTCGGGCGACTTGCCATCCCTGGTGTCGTCGCCGGGCTCGCAACCGGGCGTGAAGCCGGCCTGGCAATCGGACACGTAGTAGACCGTGGCGCCGGCCTGGACGCTGCACAGCGCGGCGAACGCGAGCACCGCCGCGCGGGCGAATGACTTGAACATGTGGACTCCCCCGGGTTTGTCGTCGGTCAGCGGATCGTCTTGCTCACCTCGGCCGAGGCATCGCTCTCGGTACCGTCGCTGGCGTAGGCCTTGACCACCGCGAAGTAGGTGCCGGCCTGCAGGTGATCGAGGGTGTAGTCGGTGGCACCGGCAGCGGCGACGGTGACCGAGCGGTCGTAGCTGCCGCTGGCGGTGCCGTAGTAGATGCGGTAGCCGGCCAGGTCTTCGAGCGGCGAGCCGTCGGTGTTCTCGCTGGGCGGATCCCAGCTCAGCTGCAGGGTGCCGGAGGCCTCGGCGGGCGGAGGGGTGGAGGCGCCGCCGCTGCCCCCGCCGCAGCCGGCCAGCAGCGTGGCAGCGGCCAGCAACGCCATCCATCCGGCTCTGCAGCGAACGAGTTCACGCATCAAGTTCCTGCTCCCTTTGGTATGAGAAGCGGCGATTGTGCGAAACGTCTATCGCACAGTCCCCCCCTAGTTGCAGGGTTCATTAGCAAACACATACAAAAACGTGCCGGGCCTTGACCGGACGGGCCCTCCGCCCACAGCATGCGGGCCATGGACCTTCACACTTGGCTCATCTACCTGCTCGCCGCCATCGGCCTGTCGCTCTCGCCCGGCCCCAACGGCCTGCTCGCGCTCACCCATGGCGCGCTGCACGGCCGGCGCAAGGCGTTGTTCACGATCTTCGGCGGGGCGGCCGGCTTCGTGGCGGTGATCGCGCTGTCGATGTTCGGCATCGGCGCGCTGCTCAAGGCCTCGCTGGTGTGGCTCACCGTGCTCAAGTGGGCGGGCGGCGCCTACCTGGTGTGGCTGGGGCTGCAGGTGTGGCGCGCGCCGCCGATCGGCATGGAGGTGCAGGGCTCGGCCGAGCCGCGCAGCGGCGCGTCGATGTTCACGCAGGGCCTGCTCTCGGCGGTGACCAACCCCAAGGCCATCCTGTTCTTCGCGGCCTTCCTGCCTCAGTTCATCGACCCGGCGCGCAGCCTCGTGATGCAGTTCGCGATCATGGCCGGCACCTTTGGGCTGATCGAGATCGGCACCGAGGTGCTCATCGCGAGCATGGCGCATCGCATCAGCCCGTGGCTGCGGCGCGTGGGGCGGCGCTTCAACCAGGCCTGCGGCGGCGTGTTCATGGCGATCGGGATCGCACTGCCGCTGCGCAGCTGATCTCAAACGACGCAGTCATCGGGGCACACGTCGTTGTGCCGTTCGAACTGCAGCAGGTCGTAGCACTGCCCGTGCAGCCACATGCTGCGCAGCGAGCGGCCGAACACGCTGAACCCGTTGCGCTCCAGCACCCGCACCGAGCCCGCGTTCTCGGGCCGCGCCGAGGCCTCGACGCGCCACAGCTTCAGGCCTTCGAAGGCCTCCTTCAGCACCAGCGCCACCGCGGCCGACGCATAGCCCCTGCCCGCGCAGGCCTCCGCGATGCGATAGCCCAGCATCGCCTTGCCGTAGTGAGGCCGGACCACGCCGGTGAGGTTGATGCGGCCGACGATGCGCCCCTCGGCCTTGATCAGGAACTGGTGCGCGCGATCCTGCGCGCCCTCGCGCACCGCCTCATCGATCGCCTTGCGCACGGCCTCGAGCGAGTAGTACGAAGCCGGCCTGGCATTGATCCAGTGCTCGAAGTAGGCGCGGTTGTCGAGCTCGAAGGCGAGCAGCTCTTCGGCGTCGCCGGGATGGGGGCGGTGGAGTTCGATGGCGGACATGGCGCCGCATTGTCAGGGCCCATGCGCCAACAAAAAGGGGCTTCCCGAAGGAAGCCCTGAAATGGAATGTGCGGCTCGCCCCCGTCACATTCCCCCTGAGGGTGCTCGCCCTCGCTCCTCCGGTCTGTCAGAACCAGATCTCGACCTGGGCGCCGAAGCTGGTGCCCGAGGTCTTGCCGGCGAAGGCGGCCTGGTTCGGCACGTTGCCGGCCGCGGTGTTCCACTTCGCGGTGGTGACGTACAGGCGCAGTTCCGGGCGATTCCAGAAGCCGGGGCCGGTGGACAGCGTGGGCGCGAAGGTGAACTTGGTCAGGCGCGCGGTGTCGCCGCCTTCGGGCTTGATCTGCGAATGGCCCAGCTCGCCGACCAGCTTGAAGTTCTTGGTCAGCGCATAGGAGGCGCGGCCACCCAGCGAGATGTGGGTTTCCTTCTTGACGACGCCGAGCACCGGCGCCTTGTCCTGCTCCCACAGCGCCATCGCCTGGCCGCCGAAGGGGCCCTGCTGCCAGGTGAAGCTCTCGACCACGCGCCAGCCCTTGGTGCTGGAGTCGGCGCTCAGCGTGCCGAAGTTGCCGTCGAGGCCGGCCGAGCCCTGTGCGTACTGAACCCACAGCACGTTGCCGCCGCCCAGGCCAAGGAAGTTGTCCTGGTTGTGCTGCACGGTCAAGCCATAGCCGTTCTTGCCGCCGTCGAAATGGCCTTCGGTCAGGGTGCCCACCACGCGCAGCTTGCCGCCCGCGTTGACGGGGATGTCATAGGCATCGACGTTGATGCGGTTGCCCGACTGCACGGCGGTGCTGTCGGTCTTGAAGTACGACACGCCCAGCTTGCCGCCGCCGATCGGCGTATCGATGCCGGCACCCACGCCCGACAGGTTGACGAAGAAGGTGTCGACCATGTGCACGTCGGCACGGCCATGGAAGCGCTTGCCTGCCCAGAAGGTCGTGTCGGGCGCGATGTCGTAGCCCTTGCCTTCGAGGTACATCTGGTTGATGCCGAGCTTGCCGGTGTCACCGTTGGTGGTGCCCTCGCCCATGTTGGTCATCAGCAGTGCCTTGTAGTCCACGCCGTCGGCCTTGAAGCCCTGGCTCAGCGCGAACTCGCCGTAGAAATCGCACTCGTTGCCCAGCCGGTACTTGAGGCCGGCGCCGGCGAGGCCATAGCAGGCGCGCGAGGCGTCCTTCTTGGTCGTGGCGGGACCAGCGCGGAAATAGCCACTCCAGTCGACCGCCTGTGCGGAAGGAACTGCGGTGACGAAACCGATGGCGAGCAGTGCGGCCTGCAGGGTCTTGGGGGTACGCTTCATGGGGTCTCCTGTTGAGATGTGCCGTCTTGAATGAACTGCCGGCAGGCTCCTCGGCCCTGACTCGACAGCGGCACGAAGCGTAGGGACACACGCTGCTTGCGGCGTGTACTGCGCACGCGGGTTCTGATACTGGCTTTCACAAGGCGGCCGGGGTTTTCCCGGGGCGCGCGCTATCCCTGAGATGCGGCGGAAGCGGCGTACAACGATTGGCCCGAAAAGTATCGGAACGCCTGGTGCGGCCGGCTATGTTTCCCTTACAGAACAAGGCAGGGAGACAACGCCGGAGGCCTCCATGTCTACGCCACCTCGTGCCGACATCGACATCCACACTCTGCGCGAGCCGGCGATCTCGGTGGTCAATGCCTCGCGCTTCGCCCAGTGCGCGCTCGCGTTGTCGGAGGCCGACGATGCATGCTGCCCCGGCATGCCGGTCGATCTGGCGGAGATCGCATGCAGTGCGGTCGAGCAGGTGCGGCACACCGCCCCGGCGCTCGAAGCGCGGCCCGAAGTCCGCCTGCATGCGCTGCCATGGGTGTTGGGGGCTCCTGAGCTGCTGCGGCAGGTGTTCGTCACCCTCGTCGCCAACGCCTTCAGGTTCACGCGCGGCGTGCCGGGCCCGATGGTGGAGATCGGCCTGTCGGCCTGCGCGGCCGGGACCGCGCTCTACGTGCGCGACAACGGCATCGGCTTCGAGGCGAGCCGCGCCGATGCGCTGTGCCAGCCCTTCGGCTTCGGGCTCGGCCTGGTCAGGCGCGTGGTCGAGCGGCACGGCGGCCACGTGTGGGCCGATGCCGGCGCCGCAGGCGCCACCTTCTACTTCACGCTCAGTGGCCTCGGAGAACCGCTGGCGGCGGCAACGGCGCGTGGTGCGCATCCGTTGTTGCCGGCGCCTCCGGCGGTATCCACTCCTGCGCCTGCGGCGTGCCGAACCGCGCCAGCGCCTGCCGCCTGAATTCCTTGGGCGTCATGCCCTTGAACTGCAGGAAGCGGCGGTTGAAATAGGCCACGTTGTTGAAGCCCACGTCGTAGCAGACGGTGGAGATGTAGCGGTCGGACTCCATCAGCAGCATGCAGGCCTTGTTGATGCGCAGCCGGTTGACGAAGTCGGTGAAGGTGTTGCCGGTGGCGCGGCGGAAATAGCGCGAGAAGGTGCTCTCGGTCATGCTGACGCGGGCAGCGATCTCGGCCATCGACAGCTCCTCGCAGAAGTTGTTCAGCACGAACTCGACGATGCCGTTGATGCGGTGCATCGAGGCGTCGTCTTCGGTGCTGCGCAGCTGCCCCACGGAGAGCAGCCGGTAGTCCTTGCAGGCCGCCAGCTCCGACAGCAGCGTGGCAAAGCGCGCCAGCCGCTGCAGACCCGAGAGTTCGCGGATGGCCCTCATGTGCTCGCACACCGCATCGCTGATCGAGAAGAATTCGATGCCGTGGCGCGCCCGCTCGAGCATCGGCAGCGCCTCATCGAACTCGGGCAGGAATTCGGCGCTGCGGCGCAGCGGCTCGCCGGAGAACTGCAGCACCATGTCGCGCAGCGCATAGCCGCCGGGCGGCACGTCGGTGGTGATCCAGTTGTGCGGCAGGTGCGGCCCGGTGAGCACCAGGTGGCCGGGCTCGAAGTAGCCGATGTAGTCGCCGACGAAGGCCTTGCCGTGGCTCGCGACGATGAGGTGCAGCTCGTATTCCTCGTGGTGGTGCCAGCGCACCAGCGGCGTCGGGAAACCATGCTGCAGGTACCTCAGCGAGCCCTGGCGCTCCCGCACTTCGTAGCCCAGCTCGGGCACGCGGCTGGGCTCGAGCTCCAGCTCCGGGCTTGCGATGCGCCGATTCGCCATGCGTGTCTCCTCGGTTGCGGTTCAGGTGATGCAGTCCCCCTGCAGAGGATGATCGACGGCGCCGAGCCCGAATTGAACCCCGGCGCCACCAGCCATGCTAACTATTTCCGTCTTTCGCGGCTTCACTTGAAGTAACCGGCCTGGCGCATCTGCGCCTCGGCCTGCTGCTGCGCGCCGGCCAGCGCCTCGGCCACGCTCATCGTGCCCTGCAGTGCCGCGGCCACGCGCTCGCCGGTGAGCTGGCCGATCTGCTGGAACTCGGGGATCGATGCGAACTGCACGCCGGTGTAGGGGCTCTTCGGCAGCGTGCTGTTGTTGGGGTCGGCCAGTGCGATCGCCATGGCCTCGTGGAACGCGAAATTCACCGAACGCGTGAACTCGTTGCGCTTGTAGGTGGAGCTGCGCGTGCCGGTGGGAATGTGGGCCCAGCCTTCGCTGTCGGCCACCAGCTCGATGTAGCGTCGCGAGGTGGCCCAGTTGAGGAAGCGCTGCGCCGCATCGGCCTTGGTGCTGGCCGACGGGATGGCCAGAGACCAGGCCCACAGCCAGCCGGCGCCGCGCTGCGTCACCTCCACCGGCGCCTGCGTGAACGCGAGCTTGTCGGCCACCTGGCTCTGCTTGGGGTCGGCGAGGAACGACGCGGCGATGGTCGCATCGACCCACATCGCGCAATGCCCCTGCTGGAACAGCTTGAGGTTCTCGTTGAAGCCGTTGTGCCAGGGCTCGGGCGGGCCGTAGCGCTTGAGCAGGTCCACATAGAAGCCCACCGCCTTCTTCCAGGCCTCGCTCTGGATCTGCGGCTTCCAGCCCATGTCGAACCACTGGCCGCCGAAGGTGTTGACCATGGTCGACACCAGCGCCATGTTGTCGCCCCACCCCGCCTTGCCGCGCAGGCAGATGCCGTACACGCCCTTGTCGGGCGCATGCAGCCGCGCGGCGGCCTTGCGGATGTCGTCCCACGTGGGCTGGTAGGGCAGCGAGAAGCCTGCCGCCTTGAGCAGGTCGGCGCGTGCCATCAGCATCGAGCTCTCGCCATAGAACGGGGCGGCGTAGAGCTTGCCGTCGACCGACAGGCCCTTGCGGATCGCGGGCAGCACGTCGTTGACGTTGTACTGCTCGTCCGGCTGGAATGGCCGCAGCCAGCCCTTCTTGCCCCAGATC
This sequence comes from uncultured bacterium, assembly GCA_966212505.1. GTDB lineage: Bacteria > Pseudomonadota > Gammaproteobacteria > Burkholderiales > Burkholderiaceae_C > CAMLIZ01. The sequence continues at coordinate 86,799 of CBIHRS010000014.1, read as the reverse complement.
GGCGCCTCGTACATGCCGATGGTGATCACGTCGTACTGACCGCCCTTCTCCATGATGTCGGCACTGACGCGCTGGCGCAGCACGCCTTCGTCGAGCACCACCCATTTCAGCTTGATGTCCGGGTTGGCCTGTTCGAAGCGCGGCGAGAGCTTCTGCATCTCGACCATGTGGCCGTTGTTCACGGTGGCGATGACCAGCTCGGTGGGTGCGGCCAGCGCGCGGCAGCAGGCCAGGAACCACAGGGCGATGAAGAGGATGGAACGCTGCATGGAAAAACCTCCGGTGTGCAGCTGAACCTTAGGCCGGGGTCTCGTCACATAGCGATACAAGACGGCCCGCGCTTCGATACTTTGATGCAGTCACGGCTCGGGACTTTCCTGGGGTCACCCGCCTGTTCTCCTCTGTGCGTTGCACAAGGCTAGAGGAAAACCCTAGCGGGGTGGCGCAAAAAAGTATTGGTTCTCGTGCAGGCAGTACCACGCCGCGAAGCCCGGTTTTCCTACGCTATCGGTGTGCCGGATCAGACCGGCCACCCCTACCGAGGAGACACCGTGAAGCTCAAGACATCCCTAGCCCTGGCCTTCGGCCTCAGCACTGCCTTCGCCGTCCAGGCGACCGATCTCGTCGTGGCCACCGTGAACAACGGCCACATGATCGAGATGCAGAAGCTGACGAAGCACTTCGAGGCGGCCAACCCCGACATCCATGTGAAGTGGGTCACGCTCGAAGAGGGTGTGCTGCGCCAGCGCGTCACGACCGACATCGCCACCAAGGGCGGCCAGTTCGACGTGATGACGATCGGCATGTACGAGACCCCGATCTGGGGCAAGAAGGGCTGGCTCAACGAGCTGAAGCCCGATGCAGCCTACGACACCGACGACATCCTGCCGGCCATCCGCAACGGCCTGTCGGCCAACGGCAAGCTCTACGCCGCCCCGTTCTACGGCGAGAGCTCGATGCTGATGTACCGCAAGGACCTGGCCGAGAAGGCCGGCGTCAAGTTCGCCGAGCGGCCCACCTGGGAGCAGGTGCGCGACGCCGCCGCCAAGATGAACGACCCCGCCAACGGCGTGTACGGCATCTGCCTGCGCGGCAAGCCGGGCTGGGGCGACAACATGGCCTTCCTGACCACGATGGTCAACGCCTTCGGCGGCCAGTGGTTCGACATGAGCTGGAAGCCGCAGCTCGAGTCCAAGCCCTGGAAGGATGCGGTCACCTTCTACGTCGACATGATGAAGAAGTACGGCCCGCCCGGCTCGTCGTCGAACAGCTTCAACGAAATCCTGGCGCTGTACAACGAAGGCAAGTGCGCGATGTGGGTCGATGCCACCATCGCCGCCTCGTTCATCACCGATCCGAAGCAGAGCAAGGTCGCCGACAAGGTCGACTTCGCGCAGGCGCCGTCGCAGGTGACCGACAAGGGCGCCAACTGGCTGTGGGCCTGGGCGCTGGCCATCCCGGCCGGCTCCAAGAACTCGGAAGCCGCCCAGAAGTTCATCAACTGGGCCACGTCCAAGGACTACATCAAGCTGGTCGCCAAGGAAGAAGGCTGGGGCAGCGTGCCCACCGGCACCCGCAAGTCGACCTACCTGTCGCGTGAGTTCCGCCAGGCCGCCAAGTTCGGCGCCGCCGAGCAGAAGGCGATCTTCTCCGCCAACCCGAACGACAGCACGCTGCCGAAGAGCCCGTATGTCGGCGTTCAGTTCGCCGCCATCCCCGAGTTCCAGGCGATCGGCATCGCGGTGGGCCAGCAGATGAGCGCCGCCCTCGCCGGCAAGACCTCGGTCGACGAAGCCCTCAAGGCCTCGCAGGCCGCGGCCGACCGCGAGATGCGCAAGGCCGGCTACTACAAGTGATCGGGGACTGAAGTGATGCGGACATCCACCGACGCGGCAATGGTCTCAGCACCAGAAGCACCGCTGGGTACTACTTCTGCGCCGGTGGGGTCCGCCCCATCGCAGCAGGGCGGCCGCGTGCTCCGGCTGGTCAAGGGCAAACCGCCCCAGCCGGAGCAGCACGCCATGCACCGGCCGCTCGCGCGGCTGCTGCTCGCGCCCGCCGTCGGCACGCTCTTCCTCTGGATGATCGTGCCGCTGCTGATGACGATCTACTTCTCGTTCATCCGCTACAACCTCATGCAGCCCGGCGAGCACGGCTTCGTCGGGCTGATGAACTACGAATTCTTCGTCACCGACCCGTCGTTCATGACGGCGGTAGGCAACACGCTGCTGCTGCTCGGCAGCGTGATCGCGATCACGGTCGTGATGGGCATCGGCATCGCGCTGCTCGTCAACGAGCCCTTCCCCGGCCGCGGCATCGTCCGCGTGCTGCTGATCTCGCCCTTCTTCGTGATGCCCACGGTCAATGCGCTGCTGTGGAAGCACATGATGATGAACCCGATCTACGGGGTGCTGGCGCAGGTGAGCAAGTTCTTCGGTGCGCAGCCCATCGACTGGCTGACCGACTACCCGCTGTTCTCGGTGATCGTGATGGTGGCCTGGCAATGGCTGCCGTTCGCGGTGCTGATCTTCATCACCGCGCTGCAGAGCATGAACCGCGAGCAGCTCGAGGCTGCGCGCATGGACGGCGCCAACGCCTTCCAGCAGTTCCGCTTCCTGGTGCTGCCGCACCTGAGCCGCGCGATCGCGGTGGTGGTGATGATCGAGATGATCTTCCTGCTGAGCGTGTTCGCCGAGATCTTCACCACCACCGGCGGCGGCCCCGGCGACGCCAGCACCAACATCGCCTTCCTGATCTTCAAGCAGGCCTTGCTGAACTTCGACGTGGGCGTGGCTTCCGCAGGCGCGCTGTTCGCGGTGCTGCTGGCCAACGTGGCCGCGATCTTCCTCATCCGCATGGTCGGCAAGAACCTGGAGCGTTGAACATGAGCGCACCCATCACATTGCGAATCACGCCGGCGATCGCCGTGCGCACCCTGGCGGCGTGGCTCGTCGCGCTGCTGGTCTTCTTCCCGATCGCGTTCATGCTGCTCACGTCCTTCAAGACCGAGCTGCAGGCCATCTCGGTGAGCACGATGTGGCACTTCAGCCCCACGCTGGAGAACTACCAGCTCGTGCAGACGCGCAGCGACTACCTGCTGTATGCGCAGAACTCGGTGATCACCAGCGTGGCCTCCACGCTGCTGGGGCTGCTGATCGCGGCGCCCGCGGCGTATTCGATGGCCTTCTTCCCGTCGCGCCGCACCAAGGACATCCTGATGTGGATGCTGGGCACGAAGATGATGCCGGCCGTGGGCGCGCTGGTGCCGGTATATGTGCTGGCGCAGAGCTCCAGCCTGCTCGACACACGCCTGGGCCTGATCGTCGTGTTCACGCTCAGCAACCTGCCGCTGATGGTGTGGATGCTGTATTCGCACTTCAAGGAGATCCCGCCCGACATCCTCGAGGCCGCGCGCATGGACGGCGCCAACCTCTGGGACGAATGCCGCCATGTGCTGCTGCCGCTGAGCCTCGGCGGCCTGGCCTCCACCGGCCTGCTGTGCCTGGTGCTGAGCTGGAACGAGGCCTTCTGGTCGCTCAACCTCACCTCGGCGCATGCCGGCACGCTGGCCGCGCTGATCGCCTCGTATTCGAGCCCCGAAGGGCTGTTCTGGGCCAAGTTGTCGGCCGCCTCGGTGATGGCCATCGCGCCCATCGTCGTGTTCGGCTGGTTCAGCCAGAAGCAGCTGGTGCAAGGCCTGACCTTCGGCGCCGTCAAGTAATCGCTTAGGAGCAAACACATGGCATTCCTGCAACTGCGCGGCGTCGAGAAGTACTTCGGCGCGCACCGTGCGATCAAGGGCATCGACCTCACCATCGAGAAGGGCGAGTTCGTCGTGTTCGTGGGGCCCTCGGGCTGCGGCAAGTCCACACTGCTGCGCCTGATCGCCGGCCTGGAGAGCATCGACGGCGGCACGCTCACGCTCGACGGCCGCGACATCACCCGCCTGCCCTCGGCCAAGCGCGACCTCGCGATGGTGTTCCAGAGCTACGCGCTCTACCCGCACATGACCGTGGCCGAGAACATGAGCTTCGCGCTGCGGCTGGCCAAGGAAGACCCGTCCATCATCGAGAAGAAGGTCGAGCGCGCCGCGCAGATCCTCAACCTCACACCCTACCTCGAGCGCCTGCCCAAGGCGCTGTCGGGCGGCCAGCGCCAGCGCGTGGCGATCGGCCGCGCGATCGTGCGTGCGCCCAAGGTCTTCCTGTTCGACGAGCCGCTGTCGAACCTGGACGCTGCGCTGCGCGGACAGACCCGGGTGGAGATCGCCAAGCTGCACCGCGAGCTCGGCGCCACCAGCATCTACGTGACGCACGACCAGGTCGAGGCGATGACGCTGGCCGACCGCGTGGTGGTGCTGCGCGACGGCGCGATCGAGCAGGTGGGCACGCCGATGGAGCTGTACGACCGGCCGGCCAACCGCTTCGTGGCCCAGTTCATCGGCACGCCGCAGATGAACGTGGTCGAGAGCGCCGAGGTGCCGCTGGCCGGCACGCAGGCCAGGCATGCGGCCTTCGTCGGCATGCGGCCCGAGGCGCTGCGCCTCACCGACGTGGGCCGCGGCCAGATCGCCGCCCGCGTGGAGCTGATCGAGGCGCTGGGCGCCGAGACGCTGGTGTACCTGCACACCCAGCGCGGCGCGCAGATCGTGCTGCGCCAGAACGAGCGCACCGGCCTGACCCCCGGCGAGGCCGTGGGCGTGGACGTCGACATGGCCCACCTGCACCTGTTCGATGCCGACGGGCGCCTGCTCGCCGCCCACCACTGACACAAGAAGAAGGAACGCGATGTCCGCTGTACCCAAGCAACGGCCCGAGGCCGACCGCCTGCGCATCCTGCACCTCGGGCTGGGCTCGTTCCACCGCGCGCACCAGGCGGTGTACCTGCACCAGCTCGCGGCCCAGGGCGACGAGCGATGGCAACTGGCCGGCACCAACCTGCGGCCCGACATGGCGGAAACGCTGCAGGCCCTGCAGCGACAGAACGGCGTCTACACGCTGGAAACCATCTCGCCGGCGGGCCAGCGCCACTACGAGCGCATCACCTCGATCAAGGAGGTGATCCCCTACGAGGCCACGCTGGGCGCCGCGATCCAGCGCGCGGCCGATCCGCTCACGCGCATCGTCTCGTTCACCGTCACCGAGGCGGGCTACTACCTCGACGACCGCAACCTGCTCGACCTGCACCATCCCGACATCGCGAGCGACCTGGCCGGCCGCACGCGGCAGACGATCTACGGCGCGGTGGCCGCGATGCTGCGCGAGCGCATGAAGCGCCGCGCCGGCGCGGTCACGCTGCTCAACTGCGACAACCTGCGCCACAACGGCGACCGCTTCGCAAAGGGCCTGCTGCAGTTCGTGGGCCAGCTGCGCGAGCCCGAGCTGCTCGACTGGGTGCAGACGCACACCAGTTGCCCGAACGCGATGGTCGACCGCATCACCCCGCGCCCCTCGGCCGAGATGAAGACCCGCGTCGGCAAGGCCATGCACTGGAACGACGAAGCCCCGGTGATGGCCGAGGACTTCATCCAGTGGGTCATCGAAGACCGCTTCTGCAACGGCCGCCCCGAATGGGAGAAGGTCGGCGTGCAGATGGTGGCCGATGTGCAGCCCTATGAAGAAGCCAAGATCCGCCTGCTCAACGCGACGCACAGCTGCATCGCCTGGGGCGGCACGCTGCGCGGCCTGCGCTACATCCACGAAGGCACGCACGATCCGGTGATCCGCCGCATGGCGTACGACTACGTCACCGACGACGTGATCCCCTGCCTGCACTCGCCCGAGCGGCCTTGCCCGGTCGACCTGCCGGCCTACCGCGACACGGTGCTGGCGCGCTTCGGCAACGAGGCCATTGCCGACACCAACCAGCGCGTGGCCGCCGACGGCTTCGCGAAGATCCCCGGCTTCATCGTGCCGACCATCCGCGAATGCCTGGCCGCCGGCCGCAGCATCGCCAGCGTAGCAAGGCTGCCTGCGCTGTTCCTCGCCTTCCTCGAGCGCTGGCATGCCGGCCAGCTGCCCTATGCCTACCAGGACCAGGCGATGGACGAAGGCATCGCGCATGCCATCTGCTCCGCGGCCGATCCGCTGCGGCCCTTCGTGGCCGAGCTGTCGCTGTGGGGCGCCGATCTGGCGGGCAACGAAACCCTGCTGCAGGCTTTGAAGGCCGCACGACTCGAAATCATGCACTTTGCCAAAGAAGGAGTCCTGGCATGACGACATCGGCGCAACGCCTCCGCGGCCGACACGCGCTGCTCACCGGTGCCGGCGGCGGCATCGGCCTGGCGGTGGCCGAGGCCTACGTGGCCGAAGGCGCACGCTGCACCATCGTCGACCTTGCCGCCTCGCCCTCGGCCGGCGTGCGCGCGCTGATCGAGGCCGCGCCCGATGCGGTGCACTACCTGCAGGCCGACGTCACGCAGACCGCGCAGATCGATGCGGCGGTGGCCGCTGCCCGGCAGCGCTTCGGCACGATCGATGTGTTGTTCAACAACGCCGCCATCTTCGACCTCGCGCCGTTGCTCGACAGCGACGAGCGCATGTACCAGCGCCTGTTCGATGTCAACGTCAAGGGCATGTTCTTCACGATGCAGGCGGTGCTGCGCCAGATGGTCGAGTACGGCGTGCGCGGCCGCATCGTCAACCTCGCGTCGCAGGCCGGCCGCCGCGGCGAGGCCCTGGTGTCGCACTACTGCGCGACCAAGGCCGCCGTCATCAGCTACACGCAGTCTGCGGCGCTGGCGATGGCGCCTCACGGGATCCGCGTCAACGCGATCTCGCCCGGCGTGATCGACACGCCGATGTGGGGCCAGGTCGATGCGCTGTTCGCCAAGTACGAAGGCCTGCAGCCCGGCGAGAAGAAGGCCGCGGTCAGCAAGGCCGTGCCGCTGGGCTACATGGGCGCACCGCAGGACATCGCCGGCGCGGCCGTGTTCCTGGCCAGCGACGAGGCGTCGTACATCACCGCCCAGACGCTCAACGTCGACGGCGGCAACGTCATGAGTTGAGCGCGCGGGAGAACTGACATGGCCACCGCCGCGCTGAACCACCGGCGCCCTCCGGCTCCCGAGCTGGAGCATGTGCACCTGCGCGACCCGAACCTCGGCTACGAGCCGCCGGAAAGCAGCGGCTGGCTGCGCTGCCTGGAACACGGCTACCCGAACCCGCTGGTGCGCTGGCACTACCACGAGGAATACGAGCTGCACTTCATCGCGGCCACCTCGGGCAAGGTGTTCGTCGGCGACTACATCGGCCACTTCACGCCCGGCCATCTCGTGCTCACCGGCCCGCGGCTGCCGCACAACTGGATCTCGACCGACGTGCCGCCCGAGGGCGTGGCGCTGCGCGACCGCGTGATCCAGTTCGGCCATGAGCCGATCGAGCAGGCGGCCAACCAGATCGCCGAGTTCCGCGAGGCGCTGCCGCTGCTCGAGCGGGCGCGGCACGGCATCGAGTTCTTCGGCCTGTCGGACGTGGCCGAGGCGCAGTTCGACCGCATCCGCGCCAGCCGCGGCCTCGCCCGGCTGGCCGCCTTCTGCGAATTCCTGACCGTGCTGGCGCGCTGCACCGACTATCGCCTGATGTCGAACGTGCAGCTGCAGAGCTTCGACGACGACGAATCGCTCGCGCAGGTGAATGCCGTGCTGAGCTACGTGTCGGAACACTGCACCGAACCGTTGTCGATGGCCGAGGTGTGCGAGCGCTTCCGCATGACCGAGAGCCGCTTCTCGCGCTTCTTCCGCCGCGCCACCGGCAACACCTTCACCGACTTCGTCAACCGCGTGCGCATCACCAAGGCCTGCCAGCTGCTGATGGAGACCGACCGCTACGTGACCAATATCTGCTACGACGTCGGCTTCAACAACGTGGCCAACTTCAACCGCCGCTTCCTCGAGATCAAGGGCATGACGCCCACCGATTTCAGGCGGCAGGCGGAGGTGCGCTTCGGCGCCAGCGCCGCGGCCAGCCAGAACGACTGAGCCGCGCGCAGCAAAGGGTTACCAACACGTCCTGATTGTCATGGCCCCTCACTGAAGGTCACCCGGCGTGCGGGCACAGTCGCACGACCACAAAACCTGAGGGAGCGCACTCGTGACATCCGGACTCCATCGTGTCGGCAGCCTGCTGTCGATCTCCACCGCCATCGCCCTGCTCACCGCCTGCGGCGGTGGCGACGATGCAGGCACCACGGCTTCGCCGTCCACCGCCTCCGCCAACCGCCTGCCGGCTGGCTCTGCGTCAGCCGACATCGCCTACGGCAGCATCCCGATCGTCGGCACGGGCGCCGCCGCGCAATTGCCCGGCGGGCCGCAGGCCTGGTACCTCTCACCCATCGGCAACGACAGCGCCGACTGCCGCAGCGCCGCCACTGCCTGCAAGAGCTTCGCGTCGGTCTTCGGCCGCATGCCTGCCGGCGGCGAGCTGGTGCTGCTCGACGGCACCTACTCCGCCGCGGCCGGCACCGGCACGATGCACTGGGACAACGGCGCCGCCTCGGCCCAGCCGCCTTCGGGCAGCGCCGCCAGCGCCACCTACGTGCATGCGCTGAACCCCGGCAAGGTGATCATCCAGGGGCCGCTGTTCATCGGCCGTTCGTTCCGCAAGGATTCGTACATCACGCTGCGCGGCCTGCGCTTCGAAGGCGGCGGCGATCTCTACAACACCAGCCACGTCACGATCAAGGACACCGGCTTCCACGGCGCGTTCGGCATCGGCACGATCGACCATGACAACGGCAACACCGACAACCTGGTGGAGGACGTTTGGGTCTGGGCCTCGCGCGAGCGCGGCATCGCGATGAACTACCGGGCGCACCGCAACGTGTGGCGCCGCGTCATCGTGCGTGGCGACGGCTGCGGTACCGAGGATTGCGCCGGCTCGGGCAATCCCAACATCGGCTTCACGGTGTACGACTCGCACGACGTGTCGGTGCAGAACGTGATCGTCGTCGACCGCGTGCTCGCGCCCAGCGATTCGCCCTATGCCGACTTCGCGGTGGCCTCGCACACCGGCGCGCCCTACGAGTTCGGCCATGCCGAATGGCTGGGCACGATCTCGCTCAACGCACCCGACATCGGCTACTACATGGAGCCCGACGAAGACACCACGGTCGCGCCGACGATCAAGCTGTCGAACGCCGTGGCCTGGAATGCCGCCGGCGGCGGCTTCAACCTCGCACGCACCGGCAGCGGCATCGTGATGGAGAACCTGCTGGCGCATTCGCGCTCCGACGACGCGCTGCGCGTCGCGCCCGAACTCGAGGGCACCGGCAGCCTGCGCAACGCGGTGGTGCTGGGCAGCGGCCGCTTCGGCTTGAACTCCGCCTACACCGCGTCGTACGTCAGCGTGAACGGCAACTTCAGCGAAGGCCTCTACAACCAGACCACGCCGACGCACGTGATCCCCGGCGACCCGCTGGCCAACGGGTCGCTGAAATACATCACCCGCATCGAGGCCGGATCGGCCCTGAAGGGCCAGGGCGCGGGCGGCGCCGACGTGGGTGCCAACGTGCGCTATCGCTACGGGCGCGACGGCACGCACTTCGGCGACCCCGGCTACAACACCTTGACCAGCACCCCGCTGTGGCCGTGGCCGAACCAGGCCCGCATCAAGGCCGAGATGTGCAGGAACACGACACGCGGCTTCTGCAGCACCGGCAAGCGGCTGGACGGCGTGAACCCGGTAACGCTCACCTCGTACATCTGGGAGGCCGCGGGCAATCCGATGCCGCAGGGGTTCTAGCCCGGATCCACCGCAAACCTCGCCACCACCTCGCCGCGCCGAACCCCCAGCAACTCGCCATGCTGCAGCAGCACGGCCTCGCTCTGCGTCGGCCGCCACAGCACGAAGTCGTCGGGCGCCACCGGCACCGATGAGGGCAGGTTCATCAGCTGCTGGTTCGACGACAGGCCATAGAGCCGGTTGGTGCGCAGCCCCTGCGGCCACACCGGCCTGGCCATCAGCCGGCCGCCGTAGACGAACACCGATTGCCCGCGGCCGGGCAGCCAGCGGCCGGCCCAGCGGGTGAACGGCGCGATGAACGGGATCTCGAGCTGGGGCTGCACCTTGAGCACCGGCGTCGCGATCACCGCGGCGGGCTGGATCGCCGAGAGCGAGGGCACGTCGAAGTCGGTGGGCTTCAGCAGCGCCGAGCCGGCCGACAGGTCATTGAGCGGCGTGCCGCTGCCGTGCAGCGTGAGCGTGGGGCTGCCGGCACCGTTGAAGCACAGGTCGTCGTGCCACAGCTGCGGAAAGCGCCCGCGCGACCACACGATGAAGGCGCGGTAGCGCGCGTTGGCCTGGTCGACCGCCTGCCGCGGCGAGGTCCACGGCGGGGCCTGCACCGCGAACGAGTCGTAGCCCATGAAGCCGCCCCAGCGCAGCTGCTGCGGATGCGCCGCGATCATCGCGAGCAGCGGCTGAAGCGCCGCCGGTTCTCGCACGCCGCCGCGGCACAGGCCCACGTCGATCTCGATGCTCACGGTGATCTGCAGGCTGCGGGTACGCGCAAGGTCGAGGTATTGCGCGAGCCGCGTCTCGCTGTCCACCAGCCAGCGCAGCCGCCGCGCCGGATCGAAATCCTCATGCGGCCTGAAGCGCTCGTAGAAGGTCCAGGCCGCGGCCACCGGCATCGGCTTGCCGAGCAGCAGGTCGAACTCCGGAGCCCAGGCGGCGTAGTGGTTGAGGAACGGCCGGTGGAACACCATCAGCCCGTGCACGCCCATGCGCGGCGCGAGGTGGCGCAGCAGCGCGAGCGACGGCAGCGATTTCTGCACCAGCCGCAGCCGCCGCTGCGGCGGCACGCTGCGCGCCAGCGCGGCAGCGTTGGCCTCGAGCCGGTCGAGGTCGATCGCGATCGCGGGCTCCCCGATGCCGGCGCGGCGCAGCGCGCGCACCATGCTCTCGTACCACGCATGCTCGCTCGGCGGGGCATGAATCGACATCTCAGTAGCGCAGGACGCGGCCGATCACCAGCAGCAGCACGGCGCTCAAGCCGCACACCACCACCGCCGCCATCACGCCGGCGGGCCCGCTCTCGGCACCGCGGCCGATGATGCCGGCCACCACCACCGGCCCCGCGCCGCCGCCGATCATCGTCGTCAACCCGTTGTAGATGCCGGCGCAGGGCCCCACCAGCGGCGGCGGCAGCACGCGCTGCACCAGCGAGAACTCGCAGGCCGAGAAGGCCGAGATGCAGAACACCGCCGCGGTGAAGGCTGCGACGCTGGCCGCCACGCCGGGCACCGTGAGCGCAGCCCAGATCGACAGGCCGCCGCCGACGAAGCCGATGGCGCCGAGCCACGCGCGGTGGTTGGTGTGGTCGCCCAGCGTCGACCACACCGCGAGCCCGACCACGCCGGCGAGGTAGGGCAGGCTGGTGGCATACACCAGGTCTTCGTACGGCAGGCCCTTGGCGGTGACGAAGTAGGTGGGCAGCCAGAGCGAGAGGCCGACCGACACCACGTTGTAGAGCATGCCGGTGAACATCATCAGCAGCACCGTGGGCCGCGCCATCGTGCGCAGCACGGTGCGCCAGCCCGGTGGCGCATCGGCCGGCTCGGTGGCGTTGCCGGCCGCGATGAAGCTGGCCTCCTCGGCGCTGATGCGCGGATGCGTGTCGGGCGTGTCGTGCACATGGCGCCACACCAGCGGCAGCGAGACCAGCGGCCCGGCGGCGGCCAGCAGCAGGAAGCCGCGCGTCCAGCCGAAGGCATGCATCAACGGGATCAGCATCACCGGCGCGAGGCACACCGCGAGCAGCAGCCCGCCCATCCACACGCTGTTGGCGCGCGCCCGCTCCTGCGGCGGGAACCAGCGCTTGGTCAGCATGTTCATCATCGGGAAGTGGATGCCTTCCGACAGGCCGAGCAGCACGCGCGTGGCCATCAGCGCGGTGAGCGAGGCCGAGAGCAGCGCGCCCATCGCGGTGAACACCGACCACAGCACCACCACCAGCAGCAGGCTGCGCCGCGGGCCGACGCGCGCGCCCAGCGGCGAGAGCAGCAGGTTGGCCAGCCCGTATCCGACGTAGAACACGGTGAGCAGCTGGCCGCCCTGCGCACGGGTCTGCTCGGTGCTCCAGCCATACTGCTGCGCGATCAGCGGCAGCGCGAGGCTGATGTTCATGCGGTCGAGGTAGCCAACGAAGAGCGTGACCATCAGCGTCAGCGCCACTTGCCACCGCATACTGTAGTGAAAGCTATAATTCATGCCACGCACCGCTGCCGCTTCCATTCAAGGCCCCTCATGCCCGCCAAGACCCGCCGCACTCCCGGCCCTGCCCTGGGCATCAAGACGCAGCCGCGCCAGCAGCGCTCGGTCGACACCTACGAGCAGATCCTCACCGTCACCGCGCAGTTGCTGGGCGAGGTGGGCATCGAGCGGCTCTCGACCAACCTGGTGTGCGAGCGGCTGGGCATCTCGCCACCGGCGCTGTACCACTACTTCCCCAACAAGTACGCCATCGTGCACGAGCTCGGCACGCGGCTGATGGCCGCGCAGGACGCCGTAGTGGCCGCCTGGGTCACGCCGAAGACGATGACGCTGCCCGGCGCCCGCTTCCAGCAGGCGCTGGCGCAGATGTTCACGCAGATGTTCCAGCTCACGCGCCAGCGCCCCGAGGGCGTGTGGGTGCTGCGGGCGCTGCGCGCGGTGCCGGCGCTGCAGGCGCTGCGGCTCGAATCGCACTTGCGCGTGAGCCGGCTGATCGGCGAGGCCTTTGCCGAGGCCTACCCGAAGGTCGACCTGGCGCGCATGCAGGTGACGGTGCGGCTCGCGGTCGACATGGGCTCGGCCGCACTCGACCTGCTGTTCGACGCACCCGAGCTCGACCCCGATGCGGTGAGCCGCACGCTCGCCGCGATGATCAGCTCGGAGCTGCTGGCGCTGCGCAAATCGGCAGGTTGACGGGCGCATCGGTGCTCAGAAGGGATAGGCGACTGTCAGCACCACGCCGGGTGCCTCCATGCGCTTGCTGTTGCCCGCGCTGTCGAACGCCAGCCCGAGCTCGCGCGCCTTCAGGTGCGCGCCCAGCGCCTCCAGCGTCCAGTCGAAGCCCCAGCGCGAATGCTTCAGCGCCATGCGCCAGTCCCAGCTGTCGGCCTCGGAGAAATGCCGCACCTTCTGGTAGCCGCCGTGCAGCACGAGCGAGGTGCGGCCGTCGATCTTGACGGTGTAGTCGAGGTCGAGCAGGTGCGTGCCGCGGCTGCCGTGGTCGCCGCGCGCAAAGCAGTCGAGCCCGCTGGTGGGGTCGGCGCGCAACACCAGCAGCGTGCCGCACACCGAGCCGGTGTTGGTGCCGCGGAAGTCGCGCGACACCACGTTGAGGTAGCGCCCTTCGAGCGCGCCATAGCCGAACTCGAGCACCGCATAGCTGGTGTCGAACTTGAAGTCGCGCACGCCGCCGGGCACCGGCACCGGCTGGCCGCTGTCAGGGTCGATCGCGAAGTCGATCGTCGTCGGCGCCTCGAAGTGCGCACCGGGGAACCATTCATGCGCCAGCCCGACGCCGAAGTGCCAGCCCTCATGGTCGCCCCAGCGGTAGCCGCCAGCGGCCAACGCGGTGTAGCCCGAGCTGTTGGCATAGACCTTGTCGCTCAGCGTGGCCGCCTCGATCACGCCGACGAGGCCCGAGGCATGGGCCGCCTCGAGATGGAACTCGGCCGCGGGGCGCCGGAAGGTCTCGGAGATGCCGCGCGTGCGGCGGTCGGTCAGCAGCTTGACGTGGCCGTCGATGCTGTAGTCGGCGATCACCGGCTCCTTGTCGGCGAGCGGCGATTCCGCCTGGGCGGCCAGGGGCAGCGCGGCCAGTGCGGCGGCGCAGAGGGCGGTCTTGATCATCGCGTGGGACTCCTCACTTCTGCACCGGCGGGCAGCCGGCGGGGATGCTGTCGACGCGCGTGAAGTCCTCGCTCTTGCCGAGCACCGCGATGCCGATGTAGGCGCGCATCGTCATCTCGTTGCCCTTGGCGCGGATCATGCCCTTGTAGTTCTTCTTCTCGCGCGGATCGTGGATCCAGCCGTCGCGCCACGCACCATCGTCGAAGCGCTTGAGCTTGACGATGCGCAGCCCGCAGTCGCCGGGCTTCGGCGGCGAGACGCTGGCGTCCTTGTCCCAGACCACGGTGCCGCAGAGCGCCGTGGGCTCTTCGGCGCAGGGCTTGAGTTCCACCACGCCGTCCTTCTGGGCGCTGAGCCAGAGGCCGTTGACGATCGCGGCATCGCCGGCGGATGCGGCCGTCGCCAGGGAACTCATCGCCAGCACGACCAAGAGATTCACGCTCGCTCGTCTGATCATCTCTGAGGCTCCTTGTTGCGTTGCCCTGCTTTCACGATGGATGCGCGCCACGCTATGCCACCCCCAGCAGCCGTGCGACATACGGCGTCAGCATCCGCCCTTGCGGATCGAGCTCGCGCCGCACCGCAAGAAAGTCGCGCCACTTCGGATAGCGCGCCGCCAGCTCCGCCGCGCTCATGTCGTGCAACTTGCCCCAGTGCGGCCGCCCGCCATGCCGGCGGAACACCGGCCCCAGGTCGCGCACCAGGTAGTCATAGGGCTCGCCCTGCAGCGCGTGCACCGCGATCGAGCAGCAGTCGCGGCCATGGAAAGGGCTGAGCCATGCGCCGTCGCCCTTGATGAAGCGGAACTCCATCGGAAAGAACACGTCGTTGCGCCGCTCCAGCGTGGCCAGCACCTCGCGCAGGCAGGCCACGCCCTGCTCGCGCGGCACGTGGTACTCGGATTCGTTGAAGCGCGTCGGCCGCACCGACGCCAGCAGCGACCACGACACATCGACCATGTCTTCGGCCTTGGTGTCGCCGATGGCCTTGGCCGCGACCCAGCGGCGCAGTGAAGGCCAGCGGCCGAACCAGTCACGCAGGCGCTGCAGGTCGCGCAGCACGTCTTCATCCTGCGCAGGCGGACGCTGCGGCGCGCCGATGGGCACCTCGTCGTGCGCGATGGCGGCGCCGTATCCGGTGAAAGGCAGCAGGTAGAGCTCGAAGTGGAGGTGCTTCGCGGCCAGGGCCTCGGCCTGCGCGAAGAGCTCTTCGTTCGGCGCCAGCCACACATGCCGGCGCAGGAAATGCCGTGGCCTGACCTTGAGCGTGACCTCGGTCACCACGCCGAGCGCGCCGAGCGATACCTGGGCCGCGTTGAACAGCTCGGGCCGTTGCGTGGGCGAGCACTCGAGCAGCTCGCCGGCGGTCGTCATCAGCTTCAGGCCCAGCAACTCGGCATGCATCGCGCCGAAGCGCGTGCCGGTGCCATGGGTGGCGGTGGCCATCGCGCCGGCGAAGCTCTGCATGTCGATGTCGGGCTGGTTCATCAGCGCGAGGCCGGCGTCGTCGAGCAGCCGGGTGGCCTGCGCGATCCGCGTGCCGGCGCCGAAGGTGGCGATGCCGGCCTGCGCATCGTGGCGCAGCAGGCCCGACAGGCGGTCGATCGACAGCAGCGTGCCGCTGGTGGGCACCAGGCCGGTGAACGAATGCCCGGCGCCGACACAGCGCAGCGGCCCGGGCGCGCCCTTCAGCAGGCCGGCCAGTTCGTCGAGCGAGGCCGGCACCGGCCACTGGCGCGGCTGGCACGACTCGATGCCCGACCAGTTGCGCCACACGCCGGCATCGGCGCCCGCCGGTGCAGCAAGCGCAGCCGACACCGCACGCGCCGACAGCTGCATGCCGGCCAGGCCGGCGGCCGCGCTGAGCAGGAACGAACGGCGGGTGCTCATCAACCAGGCTCCGTCAACACCCCAGCCCCTCCGGAGTGACGCGGCTCAATGTAGTGATGATTAGGTTATAGCGTCAACTATATTTTTCCCGTGGATTTCCCTCGGTTTGCCGAACGGTCGTTCGCTGCATGGGTGTTGGGCCGACGCCACATTTTGTTGCAGGCATGGCGGATACTCCCGGCCACAGCCGGGGACCACCCTGGGAGAGGACACCCGCCCCAAGGGGCGAGTGAGAGAGGAGCCGCCGATCCACGGCGGCGGACACAAACGCGGCGCCCTGCCGCACTACTACATCGAGATTGCAATGACGATCAAAAAGCTGGTTCCCCTGGCCCTGCTGGCGCTGTCTGCCGCCGCTTCCGCCGCCGACAACAACGAGCGCGCGCTGCGCTTCGTGGCCGGCATCGGCCTCACCAACGGCGGCAAGACGCTGATCAACGCCACCTTCACCGACGGCAGCACCGAAAAGGTCACCAGCGGCGGCCTCGTGCACCTGTACGTGGGCGGCGAGTACAGCTTCACGCCCAACATCGCGGTGCAGGCCAACGTGGGCTACCACGTGCACGACACCAGCCCCGCCACCAACGGCAGCCTCACGTTCAGCCGCGTGCCGGTCGAGCTGCTGGGCTACTACAAGATCACCGACAACGTGCGCCTGGGCGGCGGCGCCCGCTTCGTCAACAGCGCCAAACTCAAGGGCACCGGCGTGGCCAGCGACCTCAACGAAAAGTTCAAGTCGACCACCGGCGCCGTGATCGAGGCCGAATACCTCTTCACCCGCAACGTCGGCCTGAAGCTGCGCTACGTGTCGGAGAAGTACAAGTTCGAGAGCGACGGCTACAGCGTCTCCGGCAACCACGGTGGCCTGTACCTGACCGGCTACTTCTGACCGGTCTCTAGCTGCTGCCCGCCTCGCCGCTGGGCAGCAGCACCCCCAGCTCGATCGCCCTGGCGATCGCCTGCTGGCGGTTCACCGCGTCGAGCCGGACGCAGGCATTGCGCAGGTGAAAGACCACCGTGTGCTCGCTGATGCGCAGCAGCCGGCTGATCTCCCAGGTGGTCTTGCCCATCGCGGCCCACGACAGGCATTCGACCTCGCGCGCACGCAGCTGCGGCCGCAGGCCGTGGCAGAAGCGCTCGATCAGCGGCATGCAGGCCAGGTGCAGGTGGCGCGAGAACAGCGCTGCCGAAGGCTGCGCCTCGCGCAGCGTGCCGTCACTCACACGGCGGCGCGTGGCGAGCATCAGCGTGCAATGGCGCGACGTCGCCGGTGCCGGCACCAGCAGTCCGCCGCGCACGCCATTGCGCAACGCCCGCTCGCGGAACGCCTCGGCCCCCACGCCGAACACCTGCTCCGGCAGTTCGGCGCGGCCGACGAGCCAACACTGCGGAATGCCGTGGCGCTCGCGCTCCGACATCGGGGCCGCCGTGCGCCGCGCCAGGCAGCCGAGCCGGGCCTCGTCGAGGTCGCACGGAAAGTTGCCGATGGACCAGACCTGTGCATCATCGCGCCGGCCCGTCTGCACCACGCAGGACAGCGCCCACAGCTCGAAGCCGATGCGGGCCGCCAGCCGGCCGGCCTCGTCTTTCAGGTCATCCTCGCTTTCGCAGAGTCCCAACAGCTCGAACTGAAGCATCCCCATCTCCTGTGCGCGCGGCGATCGCGCAGCGGGCATCCGGGGGAATGTAGGCACCGGTCCGGCAGCGGGCCAATACTGTGGGCGCGATCCCCCCACCGCAGCTGCAGGAGAAGCTCGGGGCTAACCCTGTCTCATCCAGGCCGAGGCCCGTTCGGCGAGCATCACGCAGCACAGATGGGTCGGCGTGCCCGGCAGCACCGGCATCACCGAGGCATCGACCACGTGAAGGCGCTCGACGCCGTGCACCCGGCAGCGTTCATCGACGACGGCGTGCGCGTCGTGTGCCGGGCCCATGCGCGCGGTGCCGGCCGCATGCCAGGTGCCGGTGGCCAGCCGCCGCACGGCATGGCGCAGCAGGCTGTCGCTGGCGATCGTGGCCTCGCGCCACAGGAAGACCGAGCGCACGAAGGACGCCAGCGGTGCGCCGTTGGCCAGCCGCCAGGCGAGGCGCACCCCAGCCATCAGGCGCTCGACATCGCACTCGTCGCGGCCGAGGCCGAGATCGATGTCCGGCGCCTCGGCCGCGCGACCGCTGCGCAGGCTCACGCGGCCACGCCCGGCCGGGCGCGAGAGCATCACGCTGATGCCATGGACATGCGGCACGCCGAGCATCGCGCCGAGCCGAGGCATCCGGGCGGTATCGAAGCCATCGAGCATGAAGAGGCTGAGGTCGGGCTCGGCATGGTCGCCGCTGCAGGCGCGCGCCATCAGCTGATGCACCGGCGGCGCTCCATCGCAGGTCACCGTCTCCTGCGGGAGCAGCCACAGCACCAGCGCCGGATGGTCCATCAGGTGGCGGCCGACGCCGGGCAGGTGCGCGACCGGCGCCGCACCCAGGCGTCGACATTCGTCTGCATCGCCGATGCCCGAGCGCATCAGCAGCGCGGGCGTGTTGATCGCGCCGGCGCACAGCGTGACGCGGCCTGCCGCCACCTGCACCAGCCGGCCGCCGTGCAGCACCTCCACACCCACGGCGCGCCCGCCTTCGAACACTACGCGGTGCACCTCGTGCAGCCCCCGCACCACGAGGTTCGGCCGCGCGCGCGCCGGCATCAGGTAGGCGAGCGCGGTGGACATGCGCACGCCGCCGATGGTGTTGGTGGGCAACCGGCCCACGCCGGGATGGTCGGTGTCATTGAGATCGTCGATGCCGGGCAGGCCCGCATCGCGGCAGGCCTGGCCGAAGGCCCGCTGCACCGGAGACAGATCGGCCTCGGCCGTGCGCGAGATCGGCACCGGGCCGGTCCGTCCATGCAGCGGTCCGGCGAAGTCGAGGTCGTTTTCAAGGCCGATGAAATGCGGCAGCACCGCCTCCCATGTCCACAGCGGCCCCGCCACCTCGGCCCAGCGCGCGAAATCATGGGCCGAAGGCCGCAGCGCGATCGCGCCGTTGACCGACGACGAGCCGCCGATCACGCGGCCCACGGCATACGGAAAGCCTGCTGCCCCGCCCGGCTGCTGGCCGGGCAGCGGCACCGCATAGGGCCAGTTGAATCCGCTGAACACCGCGCATCGCGCATCGCGCAGCGGCTGCGGCAGGTCTTCGATGCGTGAGAAGTCCGGGCCGGCCTCGAGCAGCAGCACGCGCCGCGACGGGTCTTCCGACAGGCGCGCCGCGAGCACCGCACCGCACGAGCCACCGCCGACCACGACATCGTCGAACGACTCTGCGCCGTGGCTCACGGCTGCGCTGCCAGCCTGGCCAGCGCCTCGATCGTCATGCCATCGAACAGCTCGTGCATCTGCAACGGCCGCGGCAATGCCGCGTTGAGCTCGAACAGCAGCTGCGTGGCCAACACCGAATCACCGCCGAGCTCGAAGAAGTGGTCGGTCACGCCGATCTCGGCCGCGGGCAGCACCCGCTGCCAGATCGCCAGCAAGGCCGCCTCGGCCTCGTTGCGCGGCGCCACGCGCTGCGACGCCTCCGGTTCGGCCGGCCGAGGCAGCGCGCTCAGGTCGAGCTTGCCGTTGGCCGACAGCGGCAGGCGCTCGAGCCGCATGATGTGGCTCGGCAGCATGTAGGCGGGCAAGTGCCCGGCCAGGTGTTCATGCAGCCGCGCTGCCAGCTCGGCGCCCTCGTCCTGCGTGCGGGGGCAGGGTTGAACATAAGCCACCAGCTGCCGCGCGCCATGGGTGGTGGGCGCCAGCACCACGGCCTGGGCCACGGCCGGATGGCGGCGCAGCACCGCCTCCACCTCGCCCAGCTCCACGCGGTGGCCGCGGATCTTCACCTGTCCGTCGTCACGGCCCGTGATCGCGATGCTGCCGTCTTCGAGATAGTGGCCGAAGTCGCCGGTGTCGTAGAGCCGTTCGCCGCTGAC
This sequence comes from uncultured bacterium, assembly GCA_966212505.1. Lineage (GTDB taxonomy): Bacteria > Pseudomonadota > Gammaproteobacteria > Burkholderiales > Burkholderiaceae_C > CAMLIZ01. The sequence goes on along the minus strand of CBIHRS010000014.1, from coordinate 67,111 downwards.
GGGATGCGTGATGAACCGCGCGGCAGTGAGCGCCGCGTCGCCCAGGTAGCCCTGCGCGAGGCCGGCGCCGCCGATGTGGATGCGGCCGCGCACGTGGTCGGGCACGGGCCGCAGCGCATGGTCCAGCACCCACATCGTCTGGTTGGGCAACGGCAGGCCGTAGGGAATGCTGCGCCACGCCGGATCGATCTCCTGCACGCGATGGAACACCGACCAGATCGAGGCCTCGGTCGCGCCGCCCAGGCTCACCAGCTCGGCCATGCAACCGTGGCGCCGCAGGCGTTCGGGCGTGTCGAGCGGCGTGAAGTCACCGCTGAGCAGCACGGTGCACAGCGCACTCTCCAATGCCTCGCCGGGGCCGAGGCCATCGAGCAGCATGCACATCAGCTGCGGCACCGAGTTCCACAGCGTCACGCCATGGGCCCGCATCAGCTCGCGCCAATGCAGCGGATCGTGCGCGCGCTGCGCGGCGGGCAGCACCAGCGTGCCGCCGGCGCCGAGCACACCGAAGATGTCGTACACCGAAAGGTCGAAGCTCAATGACGACAGGCCCAGCAGAACGTCCGACGGCCCCACGCCGAACAGGCGATTCACCGCCGCGACCGTGTTGTGGGCGGCCGCATGGCCGATCACCACGCCCTTGGGCACGCCGGTGGTGCCGGAGGTGAAGATCACGTAGGCCGGCCGCTGCGCTGCCTCGTGCAGCGATCGCCAGTGGCGCGCGCCGCAGTCCGCGGCTTCGCCCGCCTGCACCCGGTGCACCGCCCAAGGTCCCTCTGGCAGCGCGACATCCGGCTGCGTCAACACCTGCCGCACGCCGCACGAGTGCAGCAGACCGCGCCGGCGCTGCAGCGGCAGCCCGGCATCCACCGGCACATAGGCGCCACCCGCCAGCAGCACGCCCAGCACCGCAACCACCTGCTCCCATCCCTTGTGCATCAGCACCGCCACCGGCTCGCCGACACCGAGGCCGCCGTCGAGCAGCCGGTCGGCCACCGCGGCGGCGGCCGACAGCAGCTCGCCGTAGCGCATCGTCCGGCCCGGCGCCGCCAGCGCAATCGCGCCGGGGCGATCGGCTGCCTGCGCGACGAGGCCGGCATGCAGCGCCTGTCCAGGCAAGTCGCACCGGGTGCGGTTCGATGCATCGCGCCGCCGCTGCATCGCGGGCGGCAACCCGGCGAGTCCCGCGCAATCCCAGACGCCGGGCTCGCCGGCCAGCCGGTCGAACACCGCGGCATACGACGCGAACATTGCATCGAGCACGCCAGGCATGAAGACATCGTCCACCGCATCCCAGATCAGCAGCAGGTCGCCGCCGTCCTCGGCGCACTGGTGGTCGAGCCACACCTGCGAGGTCTGGCTGATCGCATGGGTTCGCGGCCCGAAGTCGGACAACCCGAAGTCACCAAGGCCCAGCAGGCTGGTGAATACCACCGGCATCGCCGCGCCGGGCGCCACGCCATGCCGGCGCGCCCATTCGCGCCGCACCTCGGTGCCGTCGAAATCGGCCTGCGCCAGGTCCTGCAGCAGGCGCTGCTGCTGGCCGGCGGCGAACCGCGCAAAGCCTTCATGCGGCCTGCTGCGGTCCACCTCGTGCAGCACCACCGAGGTGAAGTCGCCCAGGATGCCCGCAAGCCCGGGATGGGCGCGCCCGCGGCGGTCGACGGTGACGGCGAGCGTGAACCGCGAGGCCCCGCTCCAGCGCAGCAGCACCTCGCAGAACGCGGCCATGACCACACAGGCCGGCGTGCAGCCCAGATGCTGCGCTTGCAGGCGGATGCGCTGCCAGTTCGCGGCCGGCACCCTGAGCTCGCGGCGCCGGAAGCGCGGCGCGCGCCGCAGCTCCGCATCAGGCCGCAGCGGCAGCGCCGGCGCGGGCGGCATCGCGGGAATGCGTTGCTCCCAATACCCCCGCGCCGCCTGCCAGCGGCGGCCGCCGACCTCGGCCTGCCTGGCCAGCACGCAGTCGCGGAAGGTGAAGGCCGGCGGCAGCGCAGGCTCGGCCCCGTCGTACAGCGAGCGCCACTCCCGCAGGAACAGCGCAATGCTGGCGGCATCGAGGATCAACAGGTCCAGGCTCAGGTGCAGGCACATCGCACCGCCGGGCAGCAGCGTCGCGCGGATGTCGAACAGCGGCCAGCGCCGCGGATCGAGCACCTGGTGCGACAGCTCCTCGCGCGTGGCGAGCAGCGGCGCAGGCTCGCCCGTGCCTGCAGCGTCGCGGGCATCGGCCACCGCGATCTCGTAGCGCGGCACCTGCGGCAGCACACGCTGCCCGCCCTCGCCGTCGAGCACGGCCCGCAGCATGTCGTGGCGCAGGATCACGCGGTTCAGTGCGTCGCCAAGCCGCTGCAGGTCGATGTCGCGGCAGGTCTGCTCCACGTACAGATGGGTCGCCACGCCGCCGAGCTCCACCGCCGCATCGCGGCCGAGCCAATAGGCATGCTGCAGCGCGGTGAGCGGAAACGGCGCATGGCGGCCATCGGCATCGTGGGACAGCGGCGGCATCGCGGCATCGTGGCCTGCGGCTCTCTCGCGCAACAAGGCGAGCAGGCCCGGCTTGTGCCGGCGCAGGGCCTCGCGCAGCGCGTCGTCCAGCGCACCGGGCGGCGCCGACACCCGAAGGCTTTCGCCGTCGATGGCCAGCCCTATCCCGCGTCGCTGCAGATCCGACAGCAACTGCTCCATGCCTGTGCCTCCTATGGGGTCGAACACGGGCCAGCCTAGGGACTTGCTGCCGCGCTGCCAACTGCACTTTTTTGGAGGTGCGCCACGCACGGCTTTCGGCCACGATGCTCCCGAGCCAGCCTCCAGAGCGGCCTCAAGACACGGAGACAGACATGCAGACGATGGACCCTGCGCTGGACCACTGCCCATCGCTGGTGGAGGCGCTGCGGCGGCAGGCGCGCGAGCAGCCGCGCAAGACCGCCATCACCTTCCTGGCCGACGGCGAGACCGAAACGGAGCGCATCAGCTACGCTGAGCTCGACCAGCGCGTGCGCGAGCTTGCGGCGCGACTGCAGGCCGGCGGCGCGCAGGGCGAGCGGGTGCTGCTGCTGTTGCGCCCGGGAATCGACTATGCCGTGGCGTTCTGGGGCTGCCTGTATGCAGGAGCGATCGCGGTCCCGCTGTATCCGCCCGGCACCAGCCCGCACGCCGCGCGTGTGGCCCGCATCGTGCAAAGTTGCGGCGCACGCTGGGCGGTCACGCATGCGGGCCTGGGCGCCACGCTCGCGGGCCGCATCGGCGAGGCCGCTCCGCACACGGGGCCACTGGCCTGGCTGTCGGTCGACGACAGCGTGGCCGGCGCCGCCGAGCGCTGGGTCGCGCCCTGGCTCGACCGGCCCGATCTTGCGATGCTGCAGTACACCTCCGGCTCCACCGGCGACCCCCGCGGCGTGATGGTGAGCCACGGCAACCTGCTGCACCACGCCCGCCGGTTCGCCGAGGCCTGGCGCATGAGCAGCGACGACCGGATGGTGAGCTGGCTGCCGCTGTTCCACGACATGGGGCTGATCGGCACGCTGCTGCAGCCGCTGCTGCTCGGCGCCGAGGTGGTCCTGATGCCGCCGGCCGCGTTCGTGCAGCGCCCGGCACGGTGGCTGGAGGCGCTGAGCCGGTACCGCGGCACATTGAGCATGTCGCCGAACTTCGGGTTCGACCTGTGCGCCGACGTGTCGCCGCAAGGGCTGGACCTGTCGGCATGGCGCATCGCCGCCAATGCCGCCGAACCGGTGCATGTGCGGACGCTGCGCCGCTTCGCCGGCCGTTTCGCGGCAGCGGGCCTTCGCAACACCGCGCTCGCACCCTGCTACGGGCTGGCCGAGGCGACGCTGATCGTCTCGGTGAACCGGGGCACCGAGGGCGCCGGCGCCACGCAGCTGCAGGTCGACGCGGCCGAGCTGGAACGCGGCCGCTTCGTGCCGCTGGCCAGCGAACAGGAGCGCGGGCTGCCGATGGCCAGCTGCGGCGTACCGCTGGACACCGGCAGCCTGCTGATCGTCGACCCCGCATCGCACCGGCCGTGCGCCGACGGCATGGTGGGTGAGGTGTGGGTGCGCAGCCCCGCAGTGGCGCAGGGCTACTGGCAGCATCGGGAAGCCACCGCGCAGACCTTCGGCGCCACGCTGGCCGGCCGCGAGGGCCCGTGGCTGCGCACCGGCGATCTCGGCGCCGTGTGGAACGGCGAGCTGTACGTGGCCGGCCGGCTGAAGGACCTGATCATCGTCCACGGCCAGAACCACCATCCGGCCGACCTGGAGCACAGCGCCCTGCGAGCCCACAAGGCGCTCGCCACCGGGCGTGCCGCCGCCTTCTCGGTCGACGTCGACGGCGAGGAGCGGGTCGTGCTCGTCTGCGAACTGCGGCGCACCGAGCGCAAGCGTTTTGATGGCCCCGAGATCGCACACTGCATCGCCGCGGCGCTGTCCGACGCCCACGGCCTGGGCCTGCACGCGCTGCGGCTGCTGCCGCCCGGCGCACTGCCGCTCACCTCGAGCGGCAAGGTGCAGCGCCGCGTGTGCAGACAGCGTTTTCTCGACGGGTCGCTGGAAGAGTTGTTCGCCTGGCAGGCCCCGCCCGCCAGCCCGCACCAGGCGGCCGTCGACGAAGCGCCCACGCAGCCCTCCGCCGCCGACCTGATGCTGCCGGCCGACCCCGGCGCAGCGCAGCAGGCCTTGCTCGAACTGCTGTGGCAGGCCACCGCCGCCTCGCTGCGGCTCGACGAACGGCGCCAGGCCGAGCTGCGTGCGTCGTTCGCCGGCGAGCGGCTGAACATGCTGGGGCTGGACTCGCTCGCCGCCATCGAGCTGAGCGGCCGGCTGCAGGTGGCCGCCGGCATCGAGGTCGCGTTGCCCGAGCTGCTGGGCAGCGCGACGGTGGCCGAGGTGGTGCAGCAGATGCACCTCACGCTGCTCGCGCGCAACGTGGCGCGCGCACCCGCCGCAACGAATCGCGAGGTCGAGGTATGGACGCTGTGAAGCCGGGCATGGATGCCGCGCTGCAGGTCCTGCTGACCGAGCTGTCGCGGGCCGGGGTGCAGTTGTCCATACAAGCCGACGGCCAGCTCGGCATCAGCGCGCCGCCGCATGCGATGCCCGATGCGCTGCTGCAGCGGCTGCGCGAGCACAAGGCGGCGCTGCTCGGCTGGCTGCACCGCACCGAAGCCGCGCGCGCCCCGGGGCCGCTGCCGCCGATCGTGCCCGATCCGCAGCGCCACCGCGAACCCTTCGGCCTGGCCGACCTGCAGGAGGCATTCGCGATGGGCGACAGCGAGGCGCTGGAGTTCCACGTGCGGCCGCACTACTACCTCGAGATCGAATGGCCGGGGCTGGACCCGCAGCGCTACGAGCAGGCGCTGAACCGCGCGCTGCAGCGCCAGCAGCACAACCTGCTCGTGCTCACGCCGGACATGCAGCTGCGCGCGATCGAACGCTTCGAGCCGCTGCGCCTGCCGGTGCACGACCTGCGCGGCCTCGCCACCGGCGCCCAGCAGCAGGCCCTGCTCGCGCTGCGCACCGAGCTGTCGCGCCGCACGCTGCCGCTCGACCGCTGGCCCTGGATGGCATGCGAGGTCAGCCTCTACGGCGACGGCGGAGCGCGCCTGCACTGGAACAACAACAACTTCTTCAGCGACGGCTACGGCAGCTTCCGGCTGATGGACGACGCGAAGCGCTTCTACGACGACCCCGCGCTCACGCTGCCGCCGCTGCAGCTCGGCTTCCGCGACTGCGTGCTCGCGCTGCAGCGGGCCGAAGCCTCGGCGCTCGGCGAGCGCTCGCGCGACTACTGGCTGCAGCGCCTGCCGGAGCTGCCCGGGCCGCCGCAGCTGCCGCTGGTGTCCGGCTTCGACCGGCAGCAGCGCTCGTGGCTGCAACGCCGCGACGCGGTGCTGCCCGCGGCACGATGGTCGGCGTTCAAGCGCTTCGCGGGGCTGCACGGTCTCACGCCGACCAACGCGCTGTTCGCCGCCTATGCCGAAGTGGTGGCGCGCTGGAGCGGCTCGCGCCACTTCCTGCTCAACAACATGGTCACGCACCGGCAGCCGCTGCATCCGCAGGTCAACGAGGTGCTGGGCAACTTCGCGTCGCTGTACCCGCTGGAGGTCGACTGGCGCGAAACCGCGCCCTTCGCCGTGCGTGCCCGCGGGCTGCAGCAGCGCATCGTGCAGGACCTGCAGCACACGCATTGGAGCGGCGTGAAGGTGCTGCAGGCCCTCAACCGGCTGCGCAAGACGCCCGGCCAGGCGCCCTGTCCGTTCGTGGTGGGCAGCGGCCTGTTCATGGCGCCGATGGCGGCGCCGCACACGGGCTGCCTGGAGACGCCGCAGGTGCTGCTCGACCACCAGTTCTGGGCGCTGCAGGACGGCGGGCTGTGGACCGTGTGGGACGTGATCGAGGAAGCCTTCCCCGCCGGCCTGGTCGATGCGATGTGGCAGGCCTATCGCAGCCTGCTCGACCGGCTCGCCACCGACGCTTCCGCCTGGACGTGCGAGGGCTTCGACCTGCTGCCGCCGGTGCAGCGCGCCTGCCGCCAGCGTGCCAACGACACGGTGCGGCCGCGGCCTGCGGGCCTGCTGCATCAGGGCCTGGCCCGGAGCGCACAGCGCTGGCCCGAGCACACCGCGGTGATCGATGCGCAGCGCCGCATGAGTTATGCGCAGCTGCACGGCCATGCGAACCGGCTTGCGCATGCCTTGCGCGATGCCGGCGTGGGGCGCGGCGACCGGGTGGCGGTGCTGCTCGACAAGGGCTGGCAGCAGGTGGTCGCGGTGCACGGCATTCTCGGCGCCGGCGCGGCCTACGTGCCGCTGTCGCCCGACTGGCCGGCCGCACGCATCGCAGCGCTGCTGCAGAGCGTGGAGGCGGCGCATGTGGTCACGAGCGAGGCCTTGCCCGGCGGCTTGGCGCTGCCGGACGGCGTGCGCGCCTGGCGCATCGACGACAGCGAGCTCGGCCGCTGGCCCGGCACCACGCCCGAGCCGGTGGCGTCGCCGGACGACCCGGCCTACATCCTCTTCACCTCGGGATCGACCGGTGTGCCCAAGGGCGTGGTGATCGACCATCGCGGTGCACTCAACACCGTGGCCGACATCAACGAGCGCTTCGGCGTGACGGAGCACGATGTGGTGTTCGGCCTCTCGTCGCTGTGCTTCGATCTCTCTGTCTACGACCTGTTCGGCACGCTGCAGGCGGGTGCGACGCTGGTGCTGCCGGCCCCCGAAGACGTGCTGGAGCCTGCCACCTGGTTGCGCCTGCTCGATGAGCACGGCGTGACGCTGTGGAACTCGGTGCCGGCGCTGATGCAGCTGATGCTGGAGGCCGCACAGGCGCGGGGCATCACGCTGCCGCAGCTGCACACCGTGCTGCTCAGCGGCGACTGGATACCGCTCACGCTGCCCGCGCGCATCCGCCACTGCGCGTCGCAGGCGCAGGTGGCGAGCCTGGGCGGCGCCACCGAAGCGTCGATCTGGTCGATCGTCCATCGCATCGGCCACGTCGACCCGCGCTGGGCCAGCATTCCCTACGGCAAGCCGCTGGCCAACCAACGCTGGCATGTGCTGCACGACGATGGCCACGACGCGCCCGACTGGGTACCGGGCCAGTTGCACGTCGCCGGCGACGGGCTGGCCCTCGGCTATTGGCGTGACGACGCCAGGAGCGCGGTGGCCTTCGTGCCGCATCCGCGCACCGGCGAGCGCCTGTACCGCACCGGCGACCTCGGACGCTACCTGCCCGACGGCAGCATCGAGTTCCTCGGCCGTATCGACTTCCAGCTCAAGGTGCAGGGGCTGCGCATCGAGCCGGGCGAGGTGGAGCAGGCGCTGCTCGCCCATCCGCAGGTCGGGTCGGCGGTGGTGCTGGCCGGCGGGCGCGACGCGGGCCGACGGCTGGTGGCCTTCGTCACCGGCCGGCCGCCACAGGCTACGCCCGAGGCTGAAGCGCTGCTGGCGTTCATGCACGAGCGGCTGCCGGCCTCCATGGTGCCGGCGCGCATCGTGCCGCTGCAGGCGCTGCCGCTCACCGGCACCGGCAAGCTCGACCGGCAGGCCCTGCAGCGCCTGGCGGATGGCGACAACGCGGCACGGCCTGCGGCGGTGCCGGCGCGCACGCCGACCGAGCAGGCGCTGGCGGCGATCTGGCAGGACGTGCTGGCATTGCCCGAGGTCGGCGTGCATGACGACTTCTTCGATCTCGGCGGCCAGTCGTTCGCGGCGCTGCGGGTGATGACGCACATCGACGCACGGCTGGGCCAGCGCCTGCCGCTCGGCGCGCTGCTCGAGGCACGCACGATCGCCCGGCTGGCCGAGCGGCTCGCCAGGGCACAGCCCGCATCGCCACGCGTCGTTCTGCGGGCCGCGGGCCAGGGCACGCCGTGCTTCCTCGTCCATCCGGCCGGCGGCAGCGTGCTCTGCTATCGGGCGCTGGCCGAGCGCATGAAGCGCCCGGTGCATGGCCTGCAGGCGCCCGGGCTGCACGGCGAGCCGCAGCCCGACGAGCTGCCCGCGCTGGCGGCGCTGTACGTGGATGCGGTGCACGAAGCCCAGCCCACCGGGCCCTACCTGCTCGCGGGCTGGTCGTCGGGCGGCGTCATCGCCTACGAGATGGCTCGCCAGCTCGAGGCCCAGGGCCACGTGGTGGCACAGGTGGTGATGATCGACACCCCGGCACCGATGCCGCACGATGCGCCGCCCACGCAGGCGCTGCAGCCCGCGCACCGGGTGTTCGCCGCGATCGTCGATGCGGTGCGGCGCTATCGACCGCCGGCCGCCGGCCTCCGGTCCGGCATCACCGTGCTGCGCGCCGCCGAGGGCACGCTGCCCGGCTTCAGCGGCCATCCCGCCGCGCGCTCAGCCGACTGGGGCTGGTCAGGCTTCACCTCCGGCTGCGTGCACGCCCTCGCGCTGCCGGGCGACCACGACACGATGCTGGCTGCTCCGCACGACGCCGCGCTGGTGCACGCGCTGGAGTCGGCCTTCTCACGAACCGGCCACGACACCCACCTGGAGATCGGATGAAGACACTCCCCGCATTGAAGACCGCAGCAGCCAGCCTGCTCGCGCTGCTGCTGGCCAGCCCGGCCGCACAGGCCCATGTCGAGATCGTCGCCACGCCGGCGGTGGCCGGCGACGAAGTGCGCATCGCCTTCCAGGTCGGCCATGGCTGCGGCGACAGCCCCACCGTGGCACTCACGGTGCAGGTGCCCGAAGGCCTGCTGCTCGGCCGGCCGATGGTGAAGCCGGGCTGGACCATCGCCACGCAGGACCGTCGGCTCGATCCGCCCTTCGTGCGCCACGGCATCGCCTTCACGCAATCGATGGCGCTCGTCCGCTGGGACGGCGGCTCGTTGCCTGCAACGCTGTTCGACGAATTCGTGATCAAGGGCATCGTCTCGGAGACGGCGCGGGACAGCCTCGCCTTTCCGGTGCGGCAGGTGTGCCTGAACGGGCAGCAGTACGACTGGAACGGCGCGGCCGATTCAGCACAGCCCGCGCCGGTGCTGAAGATCGAGCACGGTCACCCGCGGGCCAGGTGAGCCTCGATCAGCGGCGACACCTGTTCCGCATGGGTGCAGGCGGCGTCATGGCCGCCGCCCGCCAGGAGATGCAGCGCTGCATCGGGCAGCAGCTCGGCCAGGCGCCGGCCCACCGCCACCGGGCTGATCGGGTCGGCATCGCCCCACAGCAGCATCACCGGCATGCCGAGCGAGGCCAGCGCGTCCGAGAGATCGGAGCGATCGCGCACGAACCAATCGGGGACCGACGGGTTCGCCTTCACGAACGCCGGCCGCCAGTCTTCGGCGCCCAGCGCCTGCACGTCGAGCCCGCCCGAGGTGGCCGCCAGCACGAGGTGCGTGACCAGCCCGGGCCGCGCCAGCGCCGCCTTCACCGCGACGATGCCGCCCATCGACTGCGCGATCAGCGCGCTCGGCCGGTCGATGCGCGTGGCGACACGGGCCGCGAGGTCATCGAGGCCCGTCACCTGCGGATCGGGCGGCGTCGGGCCGAAGCCCGGCCAACCGAGGTGATGCCGCTCGGCCGGATGCTGCAGCCGATCGGCCACCGGTTGCCAGAAGCGGGTGTTGCCCGAAGCGCCGGGCAGGAAGAGCAGTTGCTGAGGACTCGTCATCTCGATATGTTCTCCATTCAGGCCGGCACGCGCAGCTCGAAGCCGCAGCCGCGCCCGTCGAGGCCCGTGCCCAGCGTCACGCTGCCGCCCAGCCGCAGCGCGGCCTGCTTGACGATCGCCAGGCCCAGGCCCGAGCCGGCCGCATCCTGCCCGGCTGCGCGATAGAAGCGGTCGAACACCAGCTCGCGCTCGGCCGGGGCGATGCCCGGCCCGTCGTCGGCCACGGCCAGCATCAGCGTCTTCGCCTCTCGGCGCAGCTCCACTGCCACGCGGCCGCCTTCGCGGCCATAGCGCACCGCGTTGTCCACCAGGTTGTGCAGCACCGAACGGAAGGCATGCGCCTCCAGTTGCATCGGCAGCGCATCGGGCGCCTCGAGCGACAGCTCGATGTCGCGCGCCATCGCGGCCGGCGCGCATTGCGCGATCTCCTGGCGCGCCAGCTGGGCCAGGTCTTCCAGCGCCGGCGCGGCGGGGCGGTCGGCATCGATGCGGGCCAGCACCAGCAACTGCTGCACGAGGTGCGATGCGCGGGCGATCGCATGGTCCATGCGCTGCTCGGCCTCGAGCCGGGCCTCGGCATCGGCGGCCTTGGCCAGCACGTGCGCCTGCGCGGAGATCACCGCCATCGGCGTGCGCAGCTCATGCGCCGCATCCTGCACGAAGGCATGCTCGCGCCGGATCTTCGTCCGCAGTGCGCAGAGCAAGGCATCGAGCGCCGACACCAGCGGCTTCAGTTCGGCATAGCGGGGGTCGACGCCCACGGGCGACAGGTCGTCGGCACCGCGCTGCGCGATGCGGTCCGACAGGCTGCGCAGCGGCCGCAGGCCGAGGCGCACCGCCAGCCACACCGGCAGCAGCACGATCGGGAAGGCAATCGCCATGTACTTGGTCAGGTCCTCGCTGAGCCGGCCGAGCAGCCAGCCGTCCTCCATCTTCGGCACGGCCATCACGATCGCCCAGCGCGCAGATTCGCTGCGCAGCACGCGGTAGGCCTCGCCGCCCACGGTTTGAGGCACGCTGGCTCCGGCCTGGCCCTGCAGCACCACACCCTTGGCCTGCGGTGTCGAATACACCAGGCGATGGCCGGCGAGATCCCAGGCCTGCAGCAGGATGTGGCCCGGCACATGCTGGCGCTCGCGCGAGCCATTGAAGAGGCGGTCGTTCACCGCAGCCAGGCCGCGCAGCTCCGACGCATCCTGCACATCGCCGAGCACGCCGGAGAGATCCCCGATCCAGTGGCGCAGGAAGTCGTCGCGGTTCTCCTCGTTGCGCGCCTCGCGGTACTGCACCGCGATCAGCACGATCCAGACGATCGAGAACGCGATCAGCAGCGCGACGACCACGCGCCGCACCAGCGTGGGCTGCCACCAGCGCTTCATCGTGGCGAGGCTCATGCGGCGAACATGTAGCCCACGCCACGCACGGTGCGGATGCGCTGCGCGCCGATCTTGCGCCGCAGGTTCGACACGTGCACCTCGATCGCGCCGAAGTCCACCGGGTCGCCCAAGGGCTCCAGCCGCTGAGACAGCGTGCCCTTGGGCACCACGGCCCCTGCTTCGCGCGCCAGCTCCAGCAGCAGCCTGAACTCGCGCGGCGAGAGATCCAGCGCCTCGCCCGCCAGCCGCGCCGCATGGCGCCGCGGCTCGATCTGCAGCTCGCCGAGCGTCCACACCTCGCTGGCCTGCTGCGCATAGCGCCGCAGCACCGCGCGGATGCGCGACACCAGTTCGGCCGTGGCAAAGGGCTTGATCACGAAATCGTCGGCGCCGCCATCGAGGCCGGTCAACCGGTCTTCGAGCGCCGAGCGCGCGGTGATGATGATGATCGGCACCGTGGCACCGGCGCTGCGCCAGCGGCGCAGCAGCTCGAAGCCGGTGCCGTCGGGCAGCGAGAGGTCGAGCAGCACGCAGGACACGCAGGCATCGTCGAGGGCCAGCGGCGCATCGGCTGCACGGCGGCGCCATTCGCTGCTGATGCCTTCGGCCTTGAGCGCCTGCTGCAGCGCCCGGCCCAGGTCGAGGTCGTCTTCGATCATCAAGAGGTGCATGGGCCGCGATTGTCGGGGGGCGGAGCTTAAGGATTGCCAAAGGTCGGCCTGCGCAGACTGGCGCCCTCGCTGTCCTCACTCGATCCCATGCAAGACCTCCATCGCTACCTCCTCCCCTTGTGCACCGCCATCCTGGCCGCCGCCACGCTCACCTTCGCCGGCTGCGGCGGCGGCACGGACGACCCCGTGGCGCAGACCTATTCGCAGCGCTGCCTGCTGGCCGCTGCGCCCGCCTCGGCGCCGCAGCTGCTCGCGCCCACCGGGCCGCACTGCATCGGCAAGGAGAAGTTCCTGCTGTCCGACCCCGGCCGGCCCGAGCGCTTCACCACCGATGAAACCGACGTGCGCGAGCTCAACCTCAAGGTCTGGTATCCGGCGCCCGCCGTGGGCGGCGGCGGCGCCCGCGCCGGCTACCTCGATCCGCGCGTGTGGCCGCTGGTGCGCGACTTCCTCTCGCTGGCCGACGATGCGCCGGCGGTCGCCACCAACGCACAGCCTGATTTGCCGATGCAGGCGGATGCACGCTATCCGGTGGTGCTGTTCTCGCCGGGGTTGGGCCTCGTGACCGAAGGCTTCACGACGCTGCTCGAAGACCTGGCGAGCCATGGCTACGTGGTGGTCGCGATCGACCACCCCTATGTCTCGGGCCCCACCGTGCTGGCCAGCGGCGAAGTCGCACTCACGCTGGCGCCACCGGCCGACCAGTTCAACGCTCATGTGGAAGCGGCGCTGGCCACGATGGTGGCCGACCAGCGCCAGGTGCTCGACTGGCTGCAGGCGCAGAACCAGCCGGGCAGCGGCAGCGTGCTGGCGGGCCATCTCGACCTGTCGCGCATCGGCGCCTACGGCCATTCGATCGGCGGTGCCACCGCGCTGCAGGCGGCCCGCGCCGACGATCGCATCCGCGCCGCGATCGACATCGACGGCACCGTCTTCGGTGGCCTCGATGGCGCCTGGCAGAAACCATTGATGTTCGTGCTCGCCGGCGCGCACGGCAGCGCCACCGACCCGAGCATCGCAACCGTGCTGGCGCAAGCCGGCAGCCAGGGCAGCGCCTTCTCGCTCGCCACCGCCGAGCACAACGACTTCAGCGACGTGAAGTTCCTGCTCGACCACTACGCACCGGGCACGCCGCCCGAGGCGCTGGCGCAGTTCAGCCTCGGCAGCATCGCCTCGGCCGAAGCGCTGCGCGCAACGCGCGAGAAGACGCTGGGGTTCTTCGACGCGCACCTGCGGCCGTAGCGCCTCTTAAGCCAAGCCCAAGCTTGCCCCTCGCAGACTGCGCACTCCTTCACAACGGTTCGTTCCGTCCCATGCATCCATTCCGATCGCCCGCCCTCCTCGTCCTCGCCCTCGCGGGCACCGCCCACGCCGCCGACAAGGCCAAGGAGCCGCCTGCACTGGGCTGGTCCGGCAGCGTGTTCGCCGGCGCCGCCCACGTGCCCGACTTCGAAGGCAGCCGCACCTCGCACGCCGGCCCGCTGCTCGGCGTGGAAGCCAGCTACCGCACGCAGGACCGCGGCATCTTCGGCTTCGGCAGCCAGGGCCTCACCTGGCGCATCGAGCAGGGCAGCTCCAGCATCGGCATCGGCCTCGGCGCCGAGAGCGGCCGCTCCGACGGCGAGCACGGCGGCCTCAGCGGCACCGGCCTGCGCGAGGGCAGCGAGCGCCTCAAGGGCATGGGCGACATCCGCTCCACGCCGGTGGTCGCGCTGTTCGGCGGCACCACGCTGGGCCCGGTGCCGCTGCAGGCCAGCATCCGCAAGGCCACGCGCAGCCACAAGGGCACGCTGGTCGACGTGGCCAGCCCGTTGTCGTGGAACCTGACCGACCGGCTCTCGCTGTCGGTCTCGCCCGGCCTCACCTGGGCCGACGGCCGCTACATGCAGGCCTTCTTCGGCGTCACCGATGCGCAGGCCGCGGCCTCGGGCCGGCGCACGTTCAAGGCCGGTGCCGGCATCAAGAGCGCGCAGATCGGCACCGGCCTGGAGTTCGAGGTCGACAAGCACTGGTCGCTGGCCGGCGGCGTGCAGGTCAAGCGCCTGATGGGCGATGCGGCCGACAGCCCGGTGACCGAGAAGAAGATCCAGACCAGCGGGATGCTGAGCCTGCAGTACCGCTTCTGAGCGAAGGGTGGCCGATAACATGCGGCCGCATGGAACCCGCTGCGCTCCAGGCCTTTGCCGCCACTGCCCGCCGCCTCGCACCGCTGGGCGACGGCACGCTCGGCCGGCTGGTCCCATTGCTGCAGCCACGCCACTTCGACGCATCGGCCTGGCTGCTCGAGGCGGGGCAACGGGCGCAATGGGGCTACTTCATCGTGGAGGGCCTCGTGCGCGAGCTCTACATCGACGCCCAGGGCGAGGAGCACACCCGCGCCTTCGCGGCGGCCGAGCAGTTCACCGGCTCGCTGCTCGACCTGCTGTCGGGCCAGCCGGCGGTCACGTGGATCCAGGCGCTGGAGCCGACGCAGGTGCTCGCCTTCCGGCATGCCGAGTTCGACGCGCTGTGCCAGCAGCAGCCCGAGCTCAACATGCTGGCGCGCCGTGTGGCCGAGCAGCTCTACCTGCGCAAGGCACAGCGCGAGTACGAGCTGCTCGCGCTGCCCGCGGCCGAGCGGCATGCGCAGTGGTGCGAGGCGCATCCCGCGCTGGCGGAGCGCATCAGCCAGCGCGTGCTGGCGTCGTATCTCGGCATCACGCCGGAACACCTGAGCCGGCTGCGGCGGGCCCGGCAGGACCGCTGATGGCCGACCTCACCACAGCTTCCACCACGGCCTGCGGTACGGCACGACATCGCCCTTTGCCTTCATGGGCACATGAACATGAGCGACTTCGCCACGCTCATGCTCCAAGCGTTGAAGCAGGGTCGCGATGCGCTGGTCCGAAGGCACCCTGAGCAGATACCGACGGAAGCTCTCCATCGCCTCCGCCCGCTTGTCCTGGTAAAGGCAGGCGAAGCCGATCCCTTGATGGATCAACGGGTCTGCCTGCTCTCCCTGCAGCGCCAGCGCCCGGCGAAAGTGGTGCTCAGCCTTGGGCGCCAGATCCTTGTGCAGCGTGACATAGAGCGAGGCCAGGGCTAGCGCCGTCGAGGCGCGATCGGGGCATTCGGCCACGAGGTCGAGCAGGACCGTCTCGGCCCGCTGCGCGCAATCGGGCACATCGAGGTTGTGGGCCATCCGCAGGAAATCTCCAAGGATCTCCCTGCCATCCGGGCAGTCTGCGTGCTGGCCGAGGTAGTGCTCGACCCGCGCGATGTCTTCAAGCAGCATCTGCCGGACCTCGGCCAGCTGCGTCGGATCGGAGATGCTCGGCGGCCAACCTCCCGCCACCTGCGCGAACAAGGGCTGCCGGCTCCGGAAATACGCGAGCTGCTGGCTTCTGATCGGGATGCTGTCCTGTGTCATGCGCTACCCATGGCTTCCGTCATTTGGCAGCAGCGATTCTCCGCGAAGGCGGCGCGAACGAACGCCCCTTCGCCATGCGCGACACCAGCGCAAACGCCGCGAGAAAGAACGCGAAGCGCACGAACACCAGCGGCACCGCCACCGCATGCGGCATCACGTAGATCGCCACGCCCACCGGCCACTGCACCCACAGCAGCAGCCTCGCGAGCAGCCGCTCGGCCATCGTGCGGCCCGGCAGCGCGAGGCCGAAGAGGAAGAGGCCGAGGTAGCTGACGTGGAACTTGACCATGCTCTCCAGCGCCTGCGCAGCGATCTCGGCATCACCCGGCCCGCCGCCCTGCTCGGCGCCGGCCAGCATCGCGAGGAAGTGCAGGTTCTCGACCATGTCGAGCAGGCCGAGCAACAGCAGCAGCGGCAACGCGCAGCCCAGCAGCAACCGCGGCGCCCCGTCGCGCCACAGCCGCAGCACCATCAGCACGAACACGCCGCAGTAGGCGACGATGAACAGGTTGTCGAGCCCGATCGCCGCGCGCAGCATCGACGGGTTGCGCAGCAGCAGCTGCCGGTATTCAGCCGCGGGGTGCACGTATTGCAGCGGGTCCTGCCCGATGCCGGTGACGACGAAGATCGCCACCATGCCCAGCACCAGCGCACCGGCCAGCATCGCGCATAGGCGCAGCCCTCGTTGCAGTGAAATCTCCATGACGGCCTCGGTCGTTGAACAAGGCCCGCAGCGTGCCGCGCCGACCACGCCGGCGCATTGACATTTGTTCAGCCACACCCGGCAGGGACATGTCCGAAAACGGCGTGCCGGCACCGCCCGGCTGCCCATAATCGGCTGCATGACCCTGCAACCCGATGCCGCCTACCTCGCGCTGACCGCGCGCGATGCCCGCTTCGACGGGCGGCTGTTCATCGGCGTCACGTCGACCGGGGTGTACTGCCGCCCGGTGTGCCGGGTGCGCACGCCGCGGCGCGAGAACTGCCGCTTCTATGCCAATGCCGCCAGCGCCGAGCGCGACGGCTTCCGGCCCTGCATGCGCTGCCGGCCCGAGCTGGCGCCGGGGCTCTCGCTCACCGATTCGTCCAATGCGCTGGCCCAGCACGCGGCCCGCATGCTCGATGCCGCGGTGCGCAACGGACAGCCGGTGCAGCTGCCGCAGGTGGCCGGGCAGCTCGGCGTGACCGACAGGCACCTGCGCCGCATCTTCGCCGACGCTCATGGCGTGTCGCCGATCGACTACCTGGCCACGCAGCGCCTGCTGCTGGCCAAGCAACTGCTCACCGACACCGACCTGCCGGTCACGCAAGTGGCGCTGGCCAGCGGCTTCGCCAGCGTGCGGCGCTTCAACGCCGCCTTCGCCGAGCGCTACCGCATGAACCCCACCGCGCTGCGCAAGGAACGCAGCGGCCCGCGGCTCGATGCGCTGACGCTGCGGCTGGGCTACCGGCCGCCCTACGACATCGAGGGCGTGCTGCGTTTCTTCGCGCAGCGCGCGATCGCCGGCATCGAATCGGTCGACGGGCTGGAGCTGCGGCGCACGCTGGCGCTGCCGGCGGCAGGCGGCTTGGTCGAGGGCTGGTTCAGCGCGCGCTTCGTACCCGAGCGGCACGAGGTGCAGGTGAAGCTCGCGCCCAGCCTCACGCCGCTGATCGGCAGCGTGCTGCAGCGCCTGCGCCAGGGGCTGGACCTCGATGCCGACCCGCAGCCGATCGACGCGGTGCTGCAGCAGCGCCTGCCGGTGCCGGCCCGCGAAGGCCTGCGCGTGCCCAACGGGTTCGACGGCTTCGAGATCGCGGCCCGAGTGATCCTCGGCCAGCAGGTCACCGTGGCCGCCGCACGCACGCTGGTGCAGCGCCTGGTCGACCGCTTCGGCACGCCGGTGCATACGCCCTTCCCCGAGCTGACG
Organism: uncultured bacterium; assembly: GCA_966212505.1. Taxonomy (GTDB): domain Bacteria; phylum Pseudomonadota; class Gammaproteobacteria; order Burkholderiales; family Burkholderiaceae_C; genus CAMLIZ01. The sequence continues at coordinate 49,618 of CBIHRS010000014.1, read as the reverse complement.
CGCGCCTTCCCGAGCGCCGCCGCCATCGCCACGGCCGACCCGGCCGACATCGGCACGCTGGGCATCGTGCGCCAGCGCGTGGGTGCGCTGCAGGCGCTGGCGCGCGCGGTGCACGAAGGGCAGATCGAGCTGCACCGCGGCGCACCGCTGCAGCCCACGATGGAGGCGCTGCATGCGCTGCCTGGCATCGGCGAATGGACGGTGCAGTTGATCGCAATGCGCGCGCTGGCCTGGCCCGATGCGTTCCCGGCCAGCGACATCGGCGTGCTCAACGCACTGGCCACGCGCGACATCCGGCAGGTGCAGCAGCAGGCCGAAGACTGGCGGCCGTGGCGCGCCTATGCGGTGATGGCGCTGTGGCAAACCCTGGAGACAGGCACATGACCCGACATCATCCGAACGCGATCGCCCATGCGCGCTACGACTCGCCGCTGGGCCCGCTGATGGCCACCGCCACCGAGCACGGCATTGCCGGGCTGTGGTTCGACGACCAGAAATACCACCCCGGCCCCGCCGACATGCCCGAGGCACCGCAGCAGCGCTGGCTCGCGGCGCTGGGCACGCAGCTGCGCGACTACTTCGCCGGCCGGCTGCGCCGCTTCACGGTGCCGCTCGACCTGCACGGCACGCCGTTCCAGCAGGCCGTGTGGCGTGCGCTGCAATCCATCGAGGCCGGCGGCACCCGCACCTATTCGCAGATCGCCCAGCAGGCCGGCTCGCCGGCTGCGGTGCGCGCCGCGGGCAGCGCGATCGGGCACAACCCGGTCAGCATCGTCGTGCCCTGCCACCGCGTGATCGGGCGCGATGGCAGCCTCACCGGCTATGCCGGCGGGCTGCCGCGTAAAAACGCGCTGCTCCGGCTCGAAGGCGCGATGACAAATCCGCAAGAGTCGCGCACGAAAACGGCAACACAGGCCGGCCCTGCGCTTTCTACAGTCGCCCGATGAAGCAGCGCGACCTCGTCGAACTCATCGTCCTCGCCGCCGTGTGGGGCGCCTCGTTCCTGTTCATGCGCATGGGCATCGGCGAGTTCGGGCCGATACCGCTGGCGATGGTGCGGGTGATCGGCGCCTCGCTGTTCCTGATGCCGGTGCTCGCGCTGCGCGGCGAATGGCCGGCGCTGCGGCAGCACTGGAAGCCGATCCTGCTGGTGGGCCTGACCAACTCGGCGATCCCCTTCCTCTGCTTCAGCTTCGCGGCGCAGAGCATCACCGCGGGGCTGTCGTCGATCTTCAATGCCACCACGCCGCTGTGGGGCGCGCTGATCGCCTGGGCCTGGCTGAAGGACAAGCTCGACCGCTGGCGCGTGCTGGGGTTGGTGATCGGCTTCGCCGGCGTGCTGAGCCTGGTGTGGGACAGCGCGGGCTTCAAGCCCGGCGCGGCGGCCAATGGCGACGGCCCAGGCAGCAGCCACCTGTGGGCCATCGGCGCCTGCCTGCTGGCCACGCTGCTCTATGGCTTCTCGGCCAACTTCACGAAGAAGCGGCTCACCGGCGTGCCGCCGATGGCGCTGGCCGCGGGTAGCCAGCTCGGTTCGGCGATCGCGCTGGCGCTGCCCGGGCTGTGGCTGTGGCCGGCGCAGATGCCCGGCGCCGGCGCCTGGGGCGCAGTGCTAGGGCTGGCCCTGCTGTGCACCGGCGTGGCCTACGTGCTGTATTTCAGGCTGATCGCCCACATCGGGCCGGCCAATGCGATCTCGGTCACCTTCCTGATCCCGGCGTTCGCGGTGCTGTGGGGCGTGCTGTTCCTGCACGAGGCCGTGACCGGGCCGATGGTGGTGGGCTGCGCGATCATCCTGGTCGGCACCGCGCTGACCACCGGCGTGCTGAAGCCGGGCGCGCTGATGCTGAAGCTGCGGCGGGCCTGAGCGCCCGCAGCCTCAAAAGCCCGCGGGCACTGGGTTGCCCGCGGCCTCCCAGATTTAGGAGCTGAGCGTCACCGCATTCACGCCATCGAGCCGCTTGCCGGTGCTGCAGAAGCCGCGCGTCGTGGCCGCGCACATCTCGGCCTTGATGCGGGCCTCGTTCGGCCAGGGCCACAGCGCCGTGGTGGTCAGCGTGTCGTAGCCGGCATCGCCGAAGTGCGTGCCGTCGGTGCCGTAGCGGTAGAGCACGTTGGCGCCCACGTCGGCGCCGCCGGCACCCTGCCCCTTGAGCGCGGAGCCGGCCTCGATGCGGGTGATGTACTTCAGCGACCCATTGGCCCGTGGATCGCCGGCGATCACGTGGGTGGGCGTGGTCTGGTTGTAGGCGCCCTCGCTGAAGCTGCCATGGAGGCTGACATACGCGGCGGGATAGGCCGTGTTCAAGCCATAACGACCGCTGCCCAGCACGACGACGTTGTTCAGCGTGCCGGTGCCGTCGAGCTCGGGCGCCACGCGCACCGCGTCGTCCGACAGCGAATGCGCGGTCAGGTTCTGCAGCACGTTGCCGTTGCCTGAGCGCGCGAGGTTGAAGCCGCCGCCCGCGGCATTCCAGGCCACCGCGTTCGACAGCTTGATCGTCGGCGTCACCGCGGTGCCGTCGTCGGGCTCCATGTAGTAGCCGAGGTCCGGCGCATTGAGCGAGATCGTGCCCAGCCATTCATTGCGGCCGAAAGTGTAGAGCCCGCCGGTGTGCGATGCGATCGCGAAGTCGGCATAGGGCGAATCGGTGGGCGCCAGCACGCGGTCGACCACGATCACGTTCTGCACCGACACGTCGTGCGAGTCGTACACCGTGAAGCCGACGTTGGGGTTGCCCGAGCCGGCGCAATCAGCGGTGCCGCAGCCGTCGCCGCGCACGACCACACGACGCCACACGTTGCGGTGCGCACGGTAGTTGATCGCGATGACCCGCTCGCCCGAAGCCCAGACCCACACGTCCTCCACCAGGTTGTCGGTGTTGCCGTTGTCGTGGTCGTTGGTGCCGATGCCGAACGCGCCGTGGAAGCCGGTGTCCTTGATCGTGACGTGGCTGGTGTTGTAGAGATCGCCGCCGCCTTCGAAGCGCAGGCCGCGCAGCGTGATGTACGAATCCTTGCGGAACGAACGGCCGATGAACAGCGGCCCCTGGATGATCACCTTGCCGGGGTTCAGCGCATGCACGTAGGTGGCGCTGGCGGCGCTGCCCGAAGGCGGCTGGGCCGAGGCGGCGCCGTTGTCCCAGTGCATCGTGCCGGTGCCGGCCGCGGCGGAGTAGGTGCCGTCGAGCAGCACCAGCTCGCCGCCGGCAGGCATGCGGCCGAAGACCGACGCGAAGCTCCTGCACGCGGTGGCGGCGCTGCGGCAATCGGCGCTGTCGGTGCCCGTCGGTGAGAGGTACCAGGCCTCGCTGCCCACCGGCAGCGGCGCATCAGGTGTGGCCGGTGTCGGGGTGGGTTCATTGCCTCCACTCGGCGGCGGAACGACCACCTGGCTCGATCCACCCGATCCGCCGCCGCACCCTGCGAACGACGCTGCCGCAATGGCGATGCACAAGAGCCTGGATGCGCGAACGACGGCCGAAGACAAGAGACACCCTCCCGGAAATTTCGAATCGCGCGACTATGCACGCTGCCGGGGAGTGCCGAGTGTGGAAGACGCCGCATCGGCGGCGTCTTGCGGTAACGCTTTGTGAAATGCCGTGATACCCGGTGATGGGCGAGGCTCAGGCCACCTTGCGCGGCCTGGCGGTGCGCACCTCGGCCGCATCCACCACGTTGTCTTCCACCGCCTCTTCGGCCTGCTGCGCCGACTGCCAGAAGGCCGTGGGCGAAAACGCGGTGGGCGCCTGCGCGCAGGCGGCCATGCCGCCTTGCATCAGCTCCATCACGAACTTCACATAGTTCTCGACGAGGCCGCTGTTGAGCTTGGCGATGCTGTCGAGCGGCGGCAAGGCCGGTGCGCCGCCCGTCTGCGGCATGCCGTACTTGGCGAACAGCTCCATGTTCGCCTGCGTCAGGCGGAAGAAGGGCTGGGCAAACGCGGGGACGAAATCCTGCATGGCGACGACTCCTGCAAGCCCGGCGCCGTCGATGGACGGCAGCTCCCGGGCCGACAGCTGCGAGTGTCCGGCAGTTTGTTGCGGCGCAGCAAGGCCCCGATTGCAAGCGAACGCGTCGCTTCGATCGGGCTCTTGAACTGCGCGCGTCGGCTCCTATCTCGCTCTCAGGCGCCCACGGCGCCGCCCCTATCGACGAAAGGAGAAACCGTCATGTTCGAATCGATGCTGAACTTCCCGTCCGGCCTGTTCGGCGAGTTCGATCGCCTGCGGCGCGAGCTCGACGACGTGTTCGGCACCCCCGGCTACGCGAGCAGCATCCGCTCGGTCGCGCCCGGCACCTACCCCGCCATCAATGTCGGCACCACGCCCACGAGCGTCGAGGTCTATGCCTTCGCGCCGGGCCTGGATGCCTCCAAGGTCGAGGTCACGCTCGACCGCGGCGTGCTCACGCTGGCCGGCGAACGGCCTGCCACGCTGCCCACCGACGACCAGAAGGCTTCGGTCTACAGCCGCGAGCGCCTCTCGGGCAGCTTCCGGCGCGCGATCAGCCTGCCCGACGACATCGATCCGGCCCATGTGAACGCGAGCTACCGCGACGGCGTGCTGCAGGTCAGCATCGCGCGGCGCGAATCGGCGCAGCCCAAGCGCATCGCGATCCAGTGACCCACAGGCCGTGCGAAAGGAGAGTGACACCATGAGCAACCAGCAAGACCTCAGGACCACCGGCAGCGACAACGCGCAGGCGCTGCAACAGCAGCAAGCGCAGCAGCCGGCGCAGAAGGACACGCGGGCGATGCTGCCGCGGGTCGACGTGCTCGAAGACGACGGCGGCATCACGCTGCTGGCCGACCTGCCCGGCGTGCCGAAGGAGCAGCTCGAGCTGAAGGTCGAGGGCGACACGCTGCTGATCGAAGGTGCGGTCGCGCTGCCGGCGCCCGAGCGGCTGCAGGCGGTGTATGCCGAACTGCGCGTGCCGCGCTATCGCCGCTCGTTCACGCTGAGCCGCGAGCTCGACACCGGCCGCATCGAGGCCAACCTGAAGGACGGCGTGCTGAACCTGCGCATCCCCAAGCATGCGCATGCGCAGCCGCGGCGCATCCAGGTGCAGGTGGGCTGAAGAACCGGGCGGCCGTGAAGACGCTAGAAGCGCAGACTGATGGAGAAGAACGGAATGTCGTGCTTCTTCATCCGCTGCAGCGTCCAGGCGGTGTAGGCCATCAGCGCGGCGGAATACAGGTGCGGGTTGCCACCGGCCAGCTCGACGCTGTCGATGTCATTGCCGGTGTAGCCGCCCTGGCCGCGGATGCGCGTGTAGTAGGTCACCACATGGATCACGTTCGAGGCCAGCGCGGTGCCGAGCACGCTTTGCGCGTAGCGCGAATGGTGCAGCCCTTCGCGCCGCATCACCAGTTCGGCCGCCGCGTTGGCCGTCCACAGGCCGGCACCTGCCACCAGCCTGTATTGCCCCGGCGTGAATCCGCCTTCGGGCGGATCGAAATAGGTGATGCCGTTGGCAACGCCGCCCTCTCGCGGGATCCTGATGCGGATGTTGGTCGCGCCGAAGGCCTTGGCGGCGAGCGCGTGGCCCGCCTCGTGGAAGAAGATGCTGGAGTAGATGCCGCCGGCGTACTGCACGGCGGTATCGAGGTCATGCTCTAGCGCATGGACACGCGAGCCGCAGCAGAAGAAGACGAGGGCAAGGCAAAGGCGCGGCAGCATCCGGTCGGGGCGTCGAAAAGACGCCGCGATTCTATGCAGCCGGCCGGGCGGTTCAGGCCGCCAGGTAGCGCTCCAGCCTGAAGTCCTTCAGGCTGGGGATCACATCGTCGGCCTCGGTCAGCACGGCCGGGTCGCCGATGCCCACCGCATACATGCCGGCCGACTTGATCGAGCGCACGCCGGCCACGGCATCCTCCACGCCGAGGCAGGCAGCCGGCGCGGCGCCCAGGTGCTCGGCCGCGTTGAGGAAGATCTCGGGGTCGGGCTTGCCGCGCTGGATCAGCGCAGCATCCACCACGTAGTCGAAGCGGTCGGTGATGCCCAGGCGGTCGAGCACGAAGGCCGCGTTCTTGCTCACCGACGCCAGGCCGATCTTCAGGCCGGCATCGCGCACCGCGATCAGCGCATCGAGCGCGCCGGGCAGCAGGTGCTCGGCGGTCATCGTCTTGATCAGTTCCTGGTAGTGCGCGTTCTTCTGGTCGGCCAGCGCCAGCTTCTCCACGTCGTTGTACTGCGTGCTGCCCTGCGCGAGGATCAGCGCGAGCGAGCCCATGCGGTCGATGCCCTTGAGCTTCTCGTTGAAGGCCTCGTCGAACGGCAGCCCCAGCGAATGCGCGAGCTCGCGCCACGCGAGGAAGTGGAAATGCGCGGTGTCGGTGATGACGCCGTCGAGGTCGAAGATGACGGCTTGGTAGCGTTGGCTCATGGCGGGTTCAGCCTTTCAGGGCAAGGGTCTGCATCGGCTCGGCGGCGGAGAGGCGCACCGGCCGGCCCTGGTGGTGGAACTCGAGCGATTCGCCGCCCACCAGCCGGTATTCGGCCTCGCCGCGACCGACGCGCACCTGCAGCTGGCTGCCGCGCACCCGCACCTTGAACTGGTAGTGCTGCCACTGCTGCGGCAGCGTGGGCGCGAAATGCAGCACGCCGTCGTACAGCCGCATGCCGCCGAAGCCGTAGACCAGGCCCAGCCACGTGCCCGCCATCGCCGCGGTGTGCACGCCGTACTGCGTGTTGCCGTGGTTGTTGTCGAGGTCCATGCGGGCCGTTTCCATGAAATAGGCATAGGCCTTCTCGGCATAGCCCACCTCGGCCGCGATGATGCTGAAGATGCCGGCCGACAGCGACGAGTCGTGCGTGGTGATCGGCTCGTAGTAGTCGTAGTCGCGGCGCTTCTCCTCGTGCGAGAAGCGGTCGCCGCGCAGCAGCAGCGCCAGCACCACGTCGGCCTGCTTGCACACCTGGTGGCGGTAGATCACCAGCGGGTGGTAGTTGAGCAGCAGCGGGTACTTGTCGGCCGGCGTGTTCTCGAAGTCCCACACCGGCTTGTCGAGGAAGGTGTCGTCCTGCGGATGAATGCCCAGCTGCGGGTCGAGCGGCAGGTACATCGCATCGGCCGCCTTCTGCCATTGCGCGGGCTCTGCCGCGTCGAGCTCCATCGCTTCGGCAATGCGCTGGAAGTCGGCGGGCTTGTCCTGCTGCAGCTTGCGCGCCACCTGGGCCGCGAAGGCCAGGTGCTGCTGGGCCATCGCGTTGGTGTAGAAGTTGTTGCTGACCATCGCCGTGTATTCGTCGGGGCCGGTCACCTCGTGGATGCAGAAGGCGCCGCCGCGGCGCGGGTCGTGCGAGCCCAGGCCGAGCCAGATGCGGGCCGTCTCCATCACGATCTCGGCGCCCTGCTGCGCGAGGAAGTCCTCGTCGCCGGTGGCCTCGTAATACGACTTCACCGAATGCGCGATGTCGGCATTGATGTGGTACTGAGCGGTGCCGGCCGGAAAGTAGGCCGAGCATTCGCCGCCGGCGATGGTGCGCCACGGATACAGCGCACCCTTGGCATGCGACATCTCGCGGGCACGTTCACGCGCCGAAGGCAGGCCGGCGTAGCGGTAGGCCAGCAGCTGGCGCGCCACCTCGGGCCGCGTGGCGAGGAAGAACGGGAACACGTAGATCTCGGTGTCCCAGAAGTAGTGGCCTTCGTAACCCTCGCCGGTGACGCCCTTGGCCGCGATGTTGGTCCGGCCGTCGCGCCCCACCGACTGCAGCAGGTGGAACTCGTTGAAGCGGATGCCCTGCTGCAGCGCCGCGTCGCCGGCGATCTCGATGTCGGCATCGCGCCAGAACCCGCCGAGGAAATCGGCCTGCTCGCGGCACAGGAAATCGAAGCCCGCGGCACGGGCCTGCTCGAGCGTGTCCTTCGAGCGCTGGCCCAGCTCGGCCTCGGGATAGTCGCGCGAGGTGTGATAGGCGCCGAACTTCACCAGCTCGATCGCCTGGCCTTCGGTGGCCGAGACGATGTAGCGGTGGCCCAGGCTCTGCTGGTCTTCCGAGCGCACGCGCTCCACGCCGAAGGGCGCATCGCCCAGCAACTCATGCTCGATTGCGCTCACCAGCGTGAAGCCGCTGTGCCGCGTGCGGTAGACCAGCTGCGAGCCGCTGTCGCTCTGCTGCGCGTTGACCCACTGCAGCGGCGGCGCCGACACGTTGGAGCCCACGCGGGGGTCGTCGCCCGCCTCGAGGTTCTTCACACGGCCATCGATCGCCGAGGCCAGCACGATGCGCCCCGAGAAATTGAGCGGCTTGACCTGGTAGCGGATCGCGAACACATGCTTGCGCTGCAGGCACACCAGCCGCTCGATGCGCACGTCCACCCGCTTGCCCTGCGGCGACACCCACTCCACCGAACGCGTGAGCACGCCAGTGCGGAAATCGAGCGTGCGCTCGTAGCGCGCCACCTGCCCCTGCAGCAGATCGAAACGCTCGTCGCCGACGAACAGCTCGATGCGCTTGCCGTTGGGCACGTTGAGCATGAACTGGTTCTGCTTCGCGAGGCCGTAGGCGGTCTCCGGATAGCGGATCGGCTCGGTTTCGTAGAAGCCGTTGAGGTAGGTGCCCTCGAGGGTCTGCTTCGGCGAGCCGCCGAAGCCCTCCTCCAGCGTGCCGCGCTGGCCGATGTAGCCGTTGCCGAGCGCGAACAGGGTTTCGTCGAGCAGGTTGGACTCGGCATCGAACGCGGTCTCGGTGATGCGCCAGTCTTCGAGCGGATAGGTGTGGGCGGTAGACACGGTGGAGTCTTCCTTCAAGGCGTGACGGTGCCGGCCCGCAGCGAGCAGGCACCGTCGGATTCAGCAGCAGTCGTCAGCAGCGGTTCAGGCGGCCACCGGCCAGTCTTCGGCGCCGGCCGGGCGCGGCAGCGCCTCGCCATCGGCACGGAACACATGGGCCTGGTCGGCCGGCAGGTCGAAGGCCACGGTGTCGCCCAGCTTCATGCCGGTGGCGCCGCCCTTGGCCAGCAGCATCGCGTCCTGCCCGGGGATCTGCAGGTAGACCTGCGTGGTTTCGCCCAGGTGCTCCAGGTGGGTCACCACGCCGCGGCCGTTGCCCTGGCCCAGCACCACGTGCTCGGGGCGGATGCCGAAGGTGAGCTCCTCGCCGGGGTGCATCTGCGGCGCGATCAGGTTGGCGGCCACCTCCTGCCCGCCATGCAGCTTCACGCGCAGGCGGTTGGGCTCGCAGGCGATCGCCTGGCCCTTCAGGAAGTTCATCGACGGCGAGCCGATGAAGCCGGCCACGAACAGGTTGCGCGGATGGTGATAGAGCTCCAGCGGATGGCCCACCTGCGCCACGCTGGGCAGGCCCTTGGCCGCGGTGTCGGGGCGCAGCAGCACGATCTTGTTGGCCAGCGTCATCGCCTCGACCTGGTCGTGCGTCACGTAGATCATGCTCACCGAGCCGAGGTCGCGGTGCAGGCGCGCGATCTCGACGCGGGTCTTGATGCGCAGCGCGGCATCCAGGTTAGACAACGGCTCGTCGAACAGGAAGACCTTGGGGTTGCGCACGATCGCGCGGCCGATCGCCACACGCTGGCGCTGGCCGCCGGAGAGCGCGCGCGGCTTGCGCTCGAGCAGGCCATCGAGGTGCAACGATTTGGCCGCCGCCTGCACGCGCTTGTCGATCTCGGCCGACGGCATCTTCAGGTGGCGCAGGCCGAAGGCCATGTTCTCGTACACGCTCATGTGCGGGTACAGCGCATAGCTCTGGAACACCATCGCGACGTTGCGCTTGGCCGGCGGCAGGTCGTTGACCACGCTGCCGTCGATCTCGAGCTCGCCGCTGCTGATCTCCTCCAGGCCCGCGATCAGGCGCAGCAGCGTCGACTTGCCGCAGCCCGAGGGGCCGATGAAGACGCAGAACTCGCCCGGTTCGATCGTCAGGTTGATGTCGTGCAGCACGGCGGTGTCGCCGTAGCGCTTGTGGACGTTGCGGAGTTGGATGCGGCTCATGATGTCTCGTCGGATCCGGTGTCGTTCAACCCTTGACGGAGCCAGCCGTGAGGCCGGCCACGATGTGGCGCTGGAAGTAGATGACCAGGCCCACCAGCGGCAGCGTCACGATGACCGACGCGGCCATCAGCGAGCCCCAGGGCACCTCGTAGGAGCTGTTGCCGCTGACCAGCGAGATCGCCACCGGCACGGTGCGCATCTCGGGGCTGATCGTGAAGGTCAGCGCGAACATGAACTCGTTCCAGGCGGCGATGAAGGCGAGCAGCCCGGTGGCCACCATCGCCGGCCACATCAGCGGCATGAAGATGCGGAAGATCAGCGTGAACAGGCCCAGCCCGTCCATCATCGCGGCCTCTTCCACCTCTTTGGGCAGCTGGCTCATGAAGGTGACCAGCACCCACACGGTGAAGGGCAGCGTGATCACCAGGTCGGACAGCAGCAGCGCGCCCAGCGAGTCGTACAGGTGCAGCATGTTGACCAGCTCGTACATGCCCGACAGCACCGCCACCTGCGGGAACATCGACGCCGAGAGGATGGTCAGCAGCAGCGCGCCACGGCCGCGGAAGTTCACCCGGCCCAGTGCCCACGCGGCCAGCAGGCTCAGCGCAAGCGAGAAGGCCACCACGCCGGTGGCCACGAACACCGAGTTGAGCAGGTTGCGGCCGAACGACTGCTGCTTGAACAGCATCAGGTAGTTGGCGAAGGTGGGCGAGCTGACCCACAGCGTGGGCGAGAACAGGGCCGTGCCCTGCTTCAGCGAGGTCGCGAAGGCGTAGATCAGCGGGAACACGCTGATCACGACGATCACGATCGCCAGCGGCCAGTACAACAGCTGGAAGCCACGGGAGGTTTTCATACGCCGGCCTCCTGCCCGCGCTTGCGCGTGGCGCCGAGGTAGACGATGGTGATGAAGGCGATCACGAAGAAGAGCGAAGTGGCTGCGGCCGAGCCGATGCCGATGTTCTGGAAGCTGATGAGCTGCTCGCGCACGTAGATCGACATGCTCTGAGTCGCGCGGCTGTTGGAGGTCATCACGTAGATCACGTCGAACACGCGCAGCGCATCGAGCGTGCGGAACAGCATGGCCACCGCGATGCCCGGCGCGATCAGCGGCAGCGTGATGCGCCAGAACACGCGCAGCGGCGGCACGCCATCCACATGGGCGGCCTCGTAGCAATCGGTGGGCACCATCTGCAGCGCCGCCAGGATCAGCAGCGACATGAAGGGCGTGGTCTTCCACACGTCGACCATCACGATGGTGAACAGCGACAGGTGCGGGTCGGCGGTCCACGCCAGCGGCGCGGAGATCAGGCCGAGCTGCATCAGGTAATGGTTGATGACGCCGTACTGGTCGTTGAGCATCCAGCCCCAGATGCGCGCCGACACCACGGTCGGGATGGCCCAGGGCACCAGCACCGCGGCGCGCAGGAAGGTGCGGGCCGGCGACGGATGGTTGATCACCAGCGCGACGAGCAGGCCGAGCACGGTCTCGAGCGAGACCGACAGCAGCGCGAACGACACGGTGTTGCGCACCGAGCCCCACCAGTCGGCATCGGCGAGCACGCCGTATTGGCTGAAGTAGTTCTCGAAGCCGATGAACTTCCACTCCGAGAGATTGCTCAGCGTGGCATCGGTGAAGCTGAACCAGATGGTGCGGCCGAGGGGCCAGCCGGCCACTGCTGCCAGCACGACCAGCATCGGCAGCAGCGCGGCCCAGGCCCAGCGCACACGCTGGCGGGTCAAACCGGACGACATGGGGATGGTTCTCGTCGTTTTTTGAAAAGAGCCGATCCCAGCCGCCGCACGCGGCGGCTGTGGATCGGCAAGATCGCTACAGGCAAGCGACCCAGGCAAACTCAACAGGTATCGGCTTCGGGGCCGCCGGGGCGAGGCGACGCCCGAAGCGCATGTCAGATCACCACTTGCCGCCGCGGCTCAGCTGGTTCAGCTTGGTGTTCAGCTTGGAGACGGCTTCGTCGGGCTTGGCGCTCTTCGACAGGATCTCGTGCACCGTGTTGTAGAACTCGCTGCTGACCTGGTTGTACTTGGCACCGGTGGCGCTGGTCGGGCGGGCGACGGCGGCCGAGAAGGTGCGCTGCAGCGAGCCCATGAACGGGTTGGCCTTGCGGATGTCGGCGTCCTTGTACAGGTCCTGGATGGTCGGGTTGTACGAGGCCTTGATCGCGCGGTCCTTCTGCACTTCGGCGCTGGTCATGTACAGCACCAGGTCGGCCGCCAGGTTGGCGTTCTTCGAGTGCTTGGACACGGCCAGCTCCTGGCCACCCAGCGCAGCGGCGTTGCGCGCATCGGCGCCGGCACCCTTGGGCAGCACGGCCACGCCGACCTTGTCCTTGATCGGGCTGTCGGCAGCCTGCGAAGCGGCCCAGGCATACGGCCAGTTGCGCATGAACACCGCGTTGCCATTCTGGAACGGGCCGCGCGACTCTTCCTCGGCGTAGTTGAGCACCGCGGTCGGCGAGATGGTGCCGACGAAGCTGGCCATCGTGGTGAAGGCCTTCACCGCGTTCGGGTTGCCGACGGTGACCTTGCCGTCGTCGGCCACGATGGTGCCGCCGCCGAAGCTCGACAGCCACTCGAGGCCGTTGCAGGTCAGGCCTTCATAGGCGCGGCCCTGCCACACATAGCCCCACATCTTGTCGTTGCCGGCCTTGCGCTCGCCGTCCTGGATCTTCTCGGCCACGGCCTTCAGCTCGTCCCAGGTCTTCGGCAGTTCCTGCTTGTACTTCTCGAGCAGGTCTTTGCGGTAGTAGAGCAGGCCGGCGTCGATGAACCAGGGCATGGCCACCAGCTTGCCGCCGACGGTGCTGTTGCTCACCATGCCGGGGAAGTGGCCGGCCTCGACGCCCTTGCTGAAGGGCTTGAGGTCGAGCAGCTGGTTGGCCAGCAGGCCGACCTGGGCGACGTCGACCTGGAACACGTCGATCTTGTCGGAACCCGAGCTCAGCACCTGCTGGAACAGCGCGAGGCGCTCGGAGCCGTCATTGGGGGTGGACACCACTTCGACGGTGTTGCCGGTCTTCTTGCCCCAGGCTTCGGCTGCGCCCTTGCACAGCTCGAGTTCCTGGCCGAGGCCGCTGCAGGCGATCTTCAGCGTGGCGGCTTGGGCAGAAAGTCCGGCGGCACCGAAAAGGGCCAGCACGAGGGCAGACGGCACCAGGGCGCGCTGCGTGAATCGGTTCATTTGTCGTCCTCCAAGAGTGTGCAAAACACGGTGGGGTGGTGAGTCCCGTGCATTCGCCCAACCGGAGAAGACACCCGCTTAAACAGCTGCGGCGCTCGGGCCGCCGCACGAAGGGTGCTGCGCCGGCCTGTCGCGGCGGCCTGCCGGCATTGCACCGGAAGGACCACTTGTCTCCTGCCTGTTGTCGGTCATGCCGGAACCTTCCGGCGGGTACTTCGTCGAGCACCCGGAACGAATTACACGGCGCGCCGGGTTCAGCAAAATTTCATCTGTTCGGACGCCGTTGTAATGCTTGAAACATTGGCGGGCAAGTCATGGCAAACGCCATGCCGCAGCCGATGCCGGGGCATTCACACTCGCGCGTTCACACGGCGGCGCGTTGCTGGTAGCGCACGTCCTGCAGCCAAGCCACGAGCTGGCTGCGGTCGAAGGGTTTGAGCAGGAAGGGCCACTCGATGCGCAGCTGCGGGCTCTCGAGCGCCTCGCGCGGCACGCCGGACATCAGCCCGATCGGCAGTTCCGGCCATTCGCGCTGCACCTCGCGCGCGAGCTTGCGGCCATCGGCATCGGGGCCGAGGCGCACATCCGACAGCATCAGGTCGGGCAGGTGCGGCGCGCCCTCGAGCAGCGCCAGCGCCTCGTCGGGCGAGCCCACGGCCTGCACCTCGCAGCCCAGGGTGCGCAGCATGTCGGACACGGTGGCGCGGAAGGCCTCGTCGTCGTCGACGAGCAGGATCTCCCAGCCCGCCACGTCCGACACCGTGCCGCTGGGCGGTGGCAGCGCCGGCGAGGCGGTGCGCGGCTCGTCGACCGCGAGCGGGAAGCGCAGGCTCACCGTGGTGCCCATGCCGACGCGGCTGGCGATCGCCACCCGGCCGCCCGACTGGTGCACGAAGCCATGCACGATCGACAGGCCCAGCCCGCTGCCCTCGCCTTCGCCGGACGCGTTGTCGCCGCCCTGCTTGGTGGTGAAGAAGGGCTCGAACACCTTGTCGAGCAGCGCCTCGGGAATGCCGCAGCCGGTGTCGGTGACGCTGATCACCGCATCGTCGCGCGGCCAGTCGCCCTCGACCCGCTCGCGCCGCGTGCTCACCGTGAGATGGCCGCCGGCCGGCATCGCGGCCGAGCTGTTGATCACGAGGTTGAGCAGCGCGTTCTCGAGCTGGCCGCGGTCGAGGTGCAGCACCGCATCGCCGCTCCCGAGGTGCAACTGCACCTGCACCTGCGAGCCGGCGCTGTATTCGATCAGGTCGGCCATCTCCTCGATCATCGAGTCGATGGCCACGCGCTCGGCCTGCAACGGCTGGCGGCGCGCGAAGGCCAGCAGCCGGCGCGTCAGCGCGGTGGCGCGCTCGGCCGCGCGCTGCACGCGGGCGAGCTGCGCACGGCCGGTGTCGTCGAGCCCGCTCTGCGACTGCAGCAGCCCCAGCGTGCCGACGATGGTGCCGAGGTGGTTGTGGAAATCGTGCGCCACGCCGCCGGTCAGCCGGCCCAGCATGTCGAGCCGCAGCGCATGCTGCAGCTGGGTTTCGATGGTGCGCCGCTCGGTCAGGTCGGTCACGAGGCTGACCATGCCGCCGTCGGGCATGGCCTGGCTGCGCACGTCGTAGACGCGCTGGCCGGGCAGGTAGACCTCCACATGGCTGGCATCGGCAAACGGCGGCAGCACGTCGAGCCGGAAGGGCTGCCGCTCGGCCTGGCCGGGCACGCGCCAGCGCGCATCGGCCGGCAGCTGCGCCAGCAGGCGCTCGGGCCGGTCGCCGGCCTCGAGCACCAGGCCGTGGCCCTGCAGCATCTGCTGCAGCGCAGGGTTCCACAGGCGCAGCCGGCGCTCGCGGTCGAACACCGCCAGGCCGTCGTTCATGCTGTTGTGCACCGCGGTGAGCAGCTCGCCCTGCGCGCGCAGCTCGGCCACCAGCTGCTGCTTGGCGATGAGGTTGTCGCGGAACACGTCGAAGGTGCGGGCCAGCGCGCCCAGCTCGTCGCGCCGCGCGCGGGCCGGCGTGGCCGGCGAGGTGTCGCCGCCGGCCAGCCGCGACATCACGCCGGTGATCTTCTCGATCTGCGCCACCAGCTTGTGCACGTAGAGCGTGGCGCCGGCCGCGACGGCCAGGCAGATCAGCGTCAGCGCGAACAGCCCGGTCTGGCCCGAGGTGAGCGCCCGGTTGACCAGCGCGCTGCGCGTCTGCGTGACCTGGCGCAGCTGCTCCACGTGGGCCGAGACCAGCTCGCTCAGCTTGTCGGCATTGCTGCGGGTGAGCGCCACCAGCGAATCGCTGCGGTCTTCGAGATCGACGAGCCGATGGCGCAGCGAGAGGACGCTGTTCTCGCCGGTGGTCAGCTCCTCGAAGGTCTTGCGGAATTCTTCGTCGCGGCCGGCGAAGGCATTGCGCGCATGCGCCGCCGCCATCAGGCTCTCGACGTCGGCCTCCAGCCGGCCCAGCGTGGTGGGCGAGGTGCTGCTGGCGCCCAGCACCAGGCCCGACCACAGCTGCGCGAGCAAGGCCTCGTTGCTGTCGGGCCGGCCCGGCTTGAGGCTGGCGCCGATGCGCTCCAGCCGCTGCATCTGCGCCAGCAGGCGCGAGCGCAGCTGGTGCCGCGTCTGCGTGAGCTCGGTGAGCTGGTTGAGATCGCCTTCGCCGCGTGCGATCAGCGGGCCGATGCGCGGCGCGAGGCGGCCGCGCGAATCGATCATCTGCGCCCGCAGGCGGATCTCGTCGAGCAGGCCGCGTGCGATCACCGCGTTGGTGTTCAGCGCCTCGGCGGTGCGCGAATCGGCCAGGTTGGGCGCGGTGGCCGCCAGGCGCGAGATGCGCTCGGCGATCTCGAGCGCACCGGCGATCTGCGGCAGCACCTCGTCTTCGTAGGCGTGCAGCTCGCTCTGCGTGCGCTGCATGCCCCACCAGCCCACCGCGGTGAGCGCGATCACGCCGATCAGCAGCGCGGCAAACGCGCCCATCAGCCGGGTGCGGACCCGCTCGCCGCCGACCCGCGTGAGCCACGCGCCCACGGCCTCAGCCTCCGCCGAGCCGCCTCAAGGCGGCTGAGCGCCCCCTCGGGGGGCAGGAGCGTAGCGACGTGGGGGCGGTCATCTCATCAGCCTTGCGTGACCGGCACGCCGAACAGGTAGCCCTGCCCGCGCTCGGTGACGATGTACTGCGGATGCTTGGGATTGGGCTCGATCTTGCGCCGCAGCCGCAAGATCAGCACGTCGACCGCGCGGTCGAACACCTCGGTGTCGAGGCTGCGCGTGTGCTCGAGCAGCTGGTCGCGCGTCCACACCCGGCCGGGGTGGCGCACGAAGGTCTCGAGCAGGCGGTATTCGGCCTGGGTGAGCGCGCAGACCTCGCCCTGCGCATCGATCAGCTCGCGCGCCTTCACGTTGAGCCGCCACTGGCCGAAGCGCAGCCACTCGCCCTGCCCGTTGGCCACGGCCACCGGCCCGCCGGGCGGCTGCGGCACCTGCATGCGGCGCAGCACCGCCCGCACCCGCGCGACCAGCTCGCGCGCGCTGAAGGGCTTGATCAGGAAATCGTCGGCCGCCAGCTCGAGCAGCAGCACGCGGTCGGTCTCGTCGCTCTGGCCGCTCATCATGATCAGCGGCACGGCCGACTGGGCACGCAGGCTGCGGGCCAGCGTGAGCCCGTCTTCACCCTTGAGCCTCAGGTCGAGCAGCACCAGCGCGGGCTGGCCGGCGGCCATGGCGGTACGCATCTGCGTGCCGTCGGCCGCTTCGTCGACCTCGAATCCGGCTTGCTGCAGCATGTCGCGCAGCGAGGCGCGCAGGTCGGCATCGTCATCGACCACCAGCAGGCGGGTGCGCGTGGTCGAATCGTCAGTGGCATTCGGCGGCATCGTCGTCGGAAAACGGTGGAACAACAACAGGCACCTCTCGCGGCAGCTTACCGCAGGCACCTCTGGGCAGGTCTCGGGAGTTGCGCTGGCGCAAGCCCGGGCGTGATGGAACAACCATGGTCCCGCAGGGCCCGGCCCGGGGCCGCAACAATCGGCGCATGAGCCTTTCCACAGCCTTTCCGGGCCTGCACACGCCGGGCGCCGGTTTCGACCAACCCTTCGAGATGCTGGCAGCCTGCCACGACCGCGTGCGGCGCTCATTGCAACTGTTGCAGCGGCTGGTCGAACATTTGCAGACATCAGGCGCCGACGCGATGGCTCAGGATGCCGCACGCGACGTGCTGCGCTATTTCACGATGGCTGCGCCGGCCCACCATGAAGACGAGGAGCGCCACGTGATCCCGCTGCTGCTGGCCGCAGCGGAGCCGCGGGCGCGCGCCGCCGCCGAGCGCATGCTCGACGACCATGCCGAGATCCGCAGCGCCTGGCAGGCGCTCGATCCGCTGCTGCAGCAGGTGGCCGGCGGCACGCTGCCGGCCATGGCCGACCTGCAGGCCGCGGCCGAACGCTTCGGCGACGTGCACCGCGAGCACCTGCGGCTGGAGGATGAGTTCGCCTTCCCCGAGGCACAGGGCCGGCTCGGCGCCGATGCACAGGCGGTGGCCGCGATGGGCGAAGAGATGGCCTCGCGCCGCCGCCGTTGACACCGCCGGGCGGGTGTCGCCCGAAAAATGCGTATCCTGCCGCGCATGACGCTTCCCCCCACGACGCAGGCCATCGCGCTGCTGGCCGCCAGCCTGTTCATCGGCACGGCCACCGCAGCGCCGCGCTGCGTGCAGCCGGACGACGGCTCGGCCGCCTTCGAGCAGGCCTACCGGCTGGTCGCGCCGCTGCCCGAGCTGAAGGCATGGTCGCGCACCCACAAGTTCCCGGTCGCCTTCAGCGGCGCCAACGAGGCGCTGGAGCGCGATGGCCGCTGCTATGTGTCGGTGGCCGTGTCGGCCGACCGGCCCGAGCGCATGGAGCTGTGGCACCTTTTCTATGTGCACGTGCCCAGCCGCGCGATCCTCGTGGTCGACCCGGTCTCGGGTGATCCGGTCACGCTGCAGGCGTGGCGCGCCAGCCAGCCGAAGAACAAGGCAGACAGGCGCTAGGGTTTGGCATACGGGAGATAGATCTCCTGCGTCTCTTTCCTGATGGCCGCAAATTCCAGCGGCGACACCCCGTGCAGATTCTTCCTCGCCGGATCTGCACCGGCGTCCAGCAGTTGCCTCAGCACGTTGAAGTTGCTCTCGGTGGCCACCGCGAGGGTGGCGCTGTAGGTAGCGTGCCAGAGCGGGCCATTGCCGTTGGTGTCCACCAGGTTGGGATCGGCGCCGCCGTGCAGCAGGATCTCCACCAAGTCCGGCTGGCCGTTGCGGGCGGCCACATGCAGCGCCGTCTCGCCCGAGCGATCCTGATGGTTCACCTGGGCCCCCTGGGCGAGCAGCCAGTCGACCAGATCGAGACGGCCGCACGAGACCGCGTGGTACAGCGGCGTGCGGTGCTCGCCATCCAGCACCTCAGTGCCTGCTTCGGCGATCAGGCCTTGCGCCGTAGCGATCGGGTCGTGCCTGATCGCCTGGCGGAGGGTGTCGGCGCGGGGGTCGTGCCGGCGGGGGCGTCCGGGTCTTGCCATCGGCCGAGTATCTCTTCATCCGCTGTTTAACCCCGTTTGCCGGCCTCGGCCGTGTATGCCCAGGTACCGCCCGCAGTCGAGCCCGGTGGCGGTGTTATTGACGGCATGGACGATCGATCATGCGAACTTTTGCTTTCGGCGCCGCACGGGCGCTGTGGACCCTGGCGCTGGCCGTGGGGAGCGGCCTCGGCCAGGTGGCGCTGGCCCAGCAGGCCATTCCTTTCGAACGCATAGCGCCGCCGATGCCGCCGCGCATCGTGGTGCCCGAGGCCCGGGTGCCGATCCGGCTGCAGCGG
The DNA here is from genome assembly GCA_966212505.1 of uncultured bacterium. GTDB lineage: Bacteria > Pseudomonadota > Gammaproteobacteria > Burkholderiales > Burkholderiaceae_C > CAMLIZ01. The sequence goes on along the minus strand of CBIHRS010000014.1, from coordinate 30,629 downwards.
GTATCGGTGCAGGCCGAGGTGTTGGGCCGCGCCGCGCAGACGCGTGTGGAACTGGTGTTCTTCAACCCCAACGATCGGCAGCTCGAGGGCGAGCTGCAGTTCCCGCTGCGCGATGGCCAGGTGGTCACCGGCTTCGCGCTCGACATCAACGGCGAGCTGCGCGAGGCGGTGCCGGTCGAGAAGGCCCGCGGCCAGGAGGTGTTCGAGGAGATCACCCGGCGGCGCGTGGACCCGGCGCTGATGGAGCAGACGCAGGGCAACAACTACAAGCTGCGCATCTACCCGCTGCCGGCGCACGGCACGCGGCGCGTGGTGCTGTCGATCGGCGAGACGCTGGGCCAGCCGCGCTTCGAGCTGCCGCTGGCCTTCGGCGGCGCGGTCGGGCGGCTGGAGGTCGACGTGCGCGTGCCCGGCGTGGCGGCGCGCGGGCTGAACCCGCGGCTGCAGGGCCTGCCGGAGCAGGCCCTGGGTATCGCCCAGCGCAGCGATGGTACCCACGTGGAGCTGCGCAGCGATGGATTCGCGGGCACGGCCCGCCTGAGCCTCGCGCTGCCGGCCTCGAACGAGGTGCTCGCCGCGACACAGACGCTCGGCACGCAGACCTACGTCTACGCCGAGCTGCCGGTGCCCATGCCCTCGGCGCCCCGCCCGGCCCCGCGCCGGCTCGCGCTGCTGTGGGATGCCTCGGGCTCCGGCGCGCAGCGCGACCATGGCCGCGAACTGATGCTGCTCGAGGCCTACCTCAAGGCCTTGCGCAACGTCGAGGTCACGCTGGTGGTGGCGCGCGACAGCGCCGAAGCGCCGCGCAGCTTCAGCGTGAAGGACGGCCGCTGGGACGCCCTTCGCCGCACGCTCGAGACGATGGTGTACGACGGCGCCAGCAACCTCGGCGCCCTCGTGCCGCCGGCGGGCAGCGACCTCGCGCTGCTGTTCTCCGACGGGCTCGGCAACTGGGGCGGCCCCGCGGCCGCCACCAGCGAGGTGCCGCTGTATGCGCTGAGCGCGGCCGCAAGCCTCGATGCCGGCCGGCTGCGCGCACTGTCGCAAGCCCATGGCGGCGACTGGCTCGACCTGCTGGCCCTGCCCACCGCCGAAGCGGTGAAGGCGCTGCAGATCCGCAAGGCGCGGCTGATCGGCCTGCGCAGCGATGCCGCACGGCAGCTGGTGGCTGCCTCGCGCTATGCCGACCAGGGCCGGCTTGCGATCGCGGGGCTGTCGGCCGATTCGCGCATCGCGCTCACGCTGGAGCTCGAAGGCCCGGATGGCCGGCGCTGGACACACACCGCCACGCTCGCGCCGCAGCCGGGCTCCACGCTCGCCGCGCAACAGTGGGGCCACCTGCGCATCGCCGAGCTGCAGGCCGATGAAGACGGGCATCGCGCCGAGATCCGCCGCATCGGCAAGGCGCTGGGCCTGCTGACGCGCGAGACCTCGCTGATCGTGCTCGACACCGCGGCCGACTATGCGCGCTACGAGATCGACCCGCCGGCCTCGCTGCGCGCCGAGGTGGAGCGCCTGCGCCAGCAGACCGCCACCATGCAGTCCCGCTCGCGCGCTGCCCATCTCGACGAACTGGCGGCGCGCTTCAAGGCGCGCGAGGAATGGTGGTCGCAGGAGTTCCCGAAGACCGACAAGCCGATGATCGCGCGGCTGCTGGGGCAGCGCGCCAACGACGACGGCAGCCCGAAGCTGGAGCGCGAACGCCAGGCCATGCCGCCCGCGGCTATGCCCGCGCCGGTGGCTGCTGCCCCTGCGCCCGCCCCGGCCTTGGCCGCCGAGCGCCGCGCCGTCGCCAGCGATGCGATGAAGCTGTCCCTCAACGAGAGCGCGCAGTCTGGCGCCGCCGCGGCGCCCGCGTCCACGATCCAGCTCACGCCCTGGGCGCCCGACTCGGCCTATGCGCGCCGGCTGCGCGAGGCCTCGCGCGAGCAGGTCTACCAGCGCTACCTCGACGAGCGGCCCGACTTCGCCAACAGCACCGGCTTCTACCTCGATGCGGCCGACGTGCTGTTCGACAAGGGCCTGCCCGAGCTGGGGCTGCGCGTGCTGTCCAACCTGGTCGAGATGAACCTCGAGAACCGCCAGATCCTGCGCGTGCTCGGCTACCGCCTGCTGCAGGCGAAGCAGCCGCGGCTCGCGATCCCGGTGTTCGAGGCGGTGCTGCGGCTCGCACCGAACGAGCCGCAGTCGTACCGCGACCTCGGGCTGGCGCATGCCGAGGCCGGCCAATGGCAGCCGGCGGTCGACCGGCTGTGGGACGTGGCGTCGCGCGCCTGGGATGCACGCTTTCCCGACATCGACCTGATCGCGCTGGCCGAGCTGAACGCCATCGTCGCGCAGGCCGAGGCGCAGGGCACGCCGGTGCAGACGCGCGCCATCGACCCGCGGCTGCTGCACAACCTGCCGCTCGACCTGCGCATCGTGCTGGCCTGGGATGCCGACAACACCGACATCGACCTCTGGGTGGTCGACCCGAATGGCGAGTCCACCTACTTCGGCCATCCGCTGAGCCGCCAGGGCGGCCGCATCACCCGCGACGCCACCGGCGGCTATGGCCCCGAGGAATTCGCGCTGCGGCAGGCCAAGCCGGGCACCTACACGGTGAAGGCCAAGTTCTACGGCCACCGCCAGCAGGTGCTCGCCTCGGCCACCACGGTGATGCTGCGGCTGACGCTGGGCTTCGGCACGCCGCAGCAGAAGGACGAGCGCGTGACGATGCGGCTCGACGGCGCGGGCGACATGGTCACGGTGGGGACCTTCGACGTTCGCCGCTGAAGTCGTCGGCGGTGGCCATCTCGAGGTGGCCGCCGCTTCGGCGGGCTCGCCACAGCGCGCGGCGTGCGGCGAGCACCAGCACCTCCGGGCTCGACAGGCCCCGCGGCAGACCCGCCACCACGCCGATGGTGGCATAGGGTTCCACCGGGTGGCCGGCCGCCGCCAGCGGCGCCGCGTGCAGCACTCCACGCAGGCGGTGCGCGGTGGCGCAGGCATTGCGCTCGCGGCAACAGGGCAGCACGAGCAGGAACTCCTCTTCCCCGTAGCGCCCCACGGCATCGCTGCGTCGCACGGCCCTCACGAGCCGGGCCGCCGACTCGTGCAGCACCTCCGCCCTGGCCGGCAGCCCGCACCAGCGGACGACGAGATCGAGGCGATCGATGCCCACCATCATCACGACCAGCGGGCATCCGAGCTCGCGCGAGAGGACGATCTCGCCGTCGAGCGTGTCCAGCACCGTGCGACGTGTGAGAACCGAGGCCGGTTCGGCACGCGGGTCCTGATGCAGGAACTCTCCCATGCGACCTTCTTCTTTGAAATCACATGTATCATTTATATCAATAAATCGTTCTTCATTGGGCGCGGGCGCGATCCTGCAGAATTGCGGCATGGCGAACACCGCACCGGCCACCGAAGACGAGCCGCTGAGCACCATCGAAGCTGCCCGGCTGCTGGGGCTGGCCGTGCGCTCGGTGCAGCTGATGGTCGATCGCGGTGAACTGCAGGCCTGGAAGACGCCCGGCGGGCATCGCCGCATTTCGCGCGCATCGGTGCAGCAATGGCAGCAGGGGCAGCGGCCGCAGTCCGAAGGCAGCGCGCCGCCTCCGCAGGCCAAGCCGCCGGCGGGCGGCCGGCGCGTGCTGCTGATCGAGGATTCGGCGCACTTCCAGAACCTCGTGTCGCTGCTGATCCGCCAGCGCTTCCCCGAGGTGCAGCTCAAGGTGGCGAGCGACGGCATCGCCGGGCTGGCGATGATCGGCGAGTGGCGGCCGGAGGTGCTGCTGGTCGACATCCTGCTGCCCGGCATCGACGGCGGCACGCTGATCACCAGCCTGCGCACCCATCCGCAATTCCGCGACAGCCGCCTGATCGTCGTCACCTCGCTCGACGAGGCGCACCGGGCCCCCTTCGCCTTCGCGCTGCAGGGCGTGCCGGTGGTGCACAAGCCGCGCCTCGTCTCCGATCTGCCGCCGCTGCTGGCCGCCACGCTGGCGCAACGGCAGGCCTTGCCCACCGGCTGAGAAAACGGCCGGCCATGGCCATCCCGGTGCCTGGTTCCGATCCGGACGAGGCACGCGCCATCGCCGAGCACTTCGAGGGCGATGTCGCCCTCTACCTCGAGTTCCGCGCCAGTTGCCTCGCGCAATTTCCGCTCGATGCCGCAACGGGCGATGCCGCCTGCCACGCGGGCGACGCGCAGGCGCTGCGGCGGCTGGCCCATGCCCTCAGGACCGTGCTGCTAACGCTGGGCCGCGCAGAGGCCAGCGCTCTGGCCGGCGAGCTCGAACACCAGGCCGAGGCCGGCGCAGGCGACCTGGTGGCCCTTTGGCAACGGCTGCGCGGCGAGCTGCTGAGCCTGTCTGAGCGACAAATCTGACAACAGCAGCGATTCGATATCGGGCAGAGCAGATCGAATCGACGCGCGTTTCTATCACTTAGAAATCGTCGGGGCCGGCCATCTCCGCCCGATCCCGGCCGGCGTCCTTGGCACGGTACAGCGCGTGGTCGGCGGCGCGCAGCAGCGCCTGCCTGTCGAGCCAGCCGGGCAGCGGCGCGGTGGCGATGCCGATGCTCACGGTCACGGCCACCTCGGCGCCGCCGGTCGCGATCGGCTGGTTGCGCACCGCATCTCGCACGCGCTGGGCGACTTCGGTCGCGCTGCGGTCGTCGCAATCGGGCAGCAGCATCACGAACTCCTCGCCGCCATAGCGCCCCATCGAATCGCACTTGCGCAGCGCGGCCGTCAGGCGGGTGGCCACCTGGCGCAGCACCTCGTCGCCGGCCAGGTGGCCATGTTGGTCGTTGACCGCCTTGAAATGGTCGACGTCGACCATCATCAGCGTCAGCGGCGAGCGCAGCCGCCGCGCCCGATCGATCTCGCGGTCGAGCAACTCGAGCAGCATGCGCCGGTTGAACGTGGCGGTGAGTTCGTCGTGGCTCGCCTTGAACTGCAGCTCCTGCTGCAGCTTGAGGATGCGCATGCCGGCACGCACCCGCACCTTCAGCTCGTCGGGGTGGTAGGGCTTGGCGATGAAATCGTCGGCGCCGGCCTCGAGCGCGGCCACGATGTCGGTGGTCTCCGAACGCGCGGTGAGCACGATCACGTAGTGGAAGCGCAGCCGCGCATCGGCGCGCAGCCGGCGGCAGAGTTCCAGGCCATCGATGCCCGGCATCATCCAGTCGACCACCAGCAGCATCGGCTCGGCCGACTCGCCGAGGATCTGCCAGGCCTGGTTGCCGTCTTCGGCCGACAGCACCTCGTGGCCCCAGGCCTGCAACGTCTTCGCGAGCCGCGCGCGCGACACCGGCTCGTCGTCGGCCACGAGGATCTTCATTGCCTCGGCTCCTCCGGGAACATGTCGGCAAGGATACGCGCGAGCCGCGCGGTTTCGCGTTCGACGCGCTGCACCGCCGCGCCCGCCTCGTCTTCGGCACCGCGTCCGCAGGCCGACTCCAGCGCCTTGGCCGCGGCCATCGCCTGCGCCGCATGGAAGTTGCCTACCGCGCCGCCGATGCGATGCGCCAGCCGGCCGGCTTCGGCCAGGTCGCCGGCCACCACGGCATCGCGCGCTCGCGCGACGGTGCGCGGCAGGTCGGCGCACAGCAGTTGCGCCATCTCGGCGAGCAATGCGTGGTCGCCGACGGCGCCCTCGAGCGCCTTGTCGAGATCGAAGGCCGGCGGTTCCGGCCGGCCGCGGGCCGCCGCACCGCAACGCTCGACCACCTGCACGAGGTCGCCCGGCATGAAGGGCTTGGACAGATAGTCGTCCATGCCCAGCGCCAGCAGGCGCTCGCGCTCGCCCTTCAGCGCATGCGCGGTAAGCGCGATCACCGGCACCCGCGACAGGCCCTGTTCGGCCTCGCTGCGGCGGATGGCGCGCACCGCGGCCTCGCCATCCATCTCGGGCATCTGCACGTCCATCAGCACCACGTCGAAGCCACCGCCCAGCACCGCGTCGACCGCCTGCACGCCATCGGGCACCAGCGTCACGCGGTGGCCTCGGCGCTCGAGGATGCGCTGCGCGAGCTTCTGGTTGACCGGGTGGTCTTCGGCCACCAGCACGCGCAGCGGATGGTCGCTCGGCGTCGTGTAGGCGGCCTTCGGCGGCTGCGCGTCGCGCTGCGGCACACCGCGGCCGATCAGTGCCAGCAACGCGGCCTGCAGCTCGGGCGGGCGCACCGGCAGCCGCAGGTGCGGGGCTCCATCGGCTTCCGGCTCCGAAGGCCAGCCACCGTAGAACACCACGGGCGGCAGGCCCTCGGCATCGTCGGGCCAGTCGAGTGGGCTCACCACCATGGCCGCATAGGCCGCGCCATGCCGGCCCGCCAGTCGCGCCGCGGCCATGGCGGGGCCGGCCGCATCGAACTCGATCGGCCGCACCTGCCACGACTTCAGCAGCCGCACCAAGGCAGCCCGCGCAGCGGCGTTCGGCAGCACCACGGGGATCGTGCGGCCCTGCAGCGCAGCCTGGGCCTCGGGCGCCAGAACCGGCGGCCCCGAACGGGCCGGCGCACGCAGCGTGAACCAGAAGCGCGAGCCCTGCCCTGGCTCGCTCTCGACACCGATCTGGCCGCCCATCAGCCCGATGATCTGCGAGCAGATGGCCAGCCCCAGGCCGGTGCCGCCGTATTGCCGGGTGACCGAGCTGTCGGCCTGCGCAAAGGATTCGAAGATGCGCCCGCGCGCGGCCTCGCCGATGCCGATGCCCGAATCGACCACCGACACCGCGAGCGTGACGTCGCCGGCCCCCGCTTGGGCAAGGTCCACCTTGCAAACGACCTCGCCGTGCTCCGTGAACTTGACCGCGTTGGCGCAGAGGTTGGTGATCACCTGCATCAACCGGCCGCAATCGGCCCACAGCCGCGCGGGCACCTCGGGTGCCACGTCTAGCACCAGCGCCAGGCCCTTGGCCTCGGCCTGCGGCAGCAGGCGCTGCAGCGTGCCGGCCAGCGCATCGCGCAGATCGAACTCCTCCGGCGACAGGTCCATCTTGCCGGCTTCCATCTTCGAGAAGTCGAGGATGTCGTTGAGCAGGCGCAGCAGCGCGGTGGCCGAGTCGTAGACCATCTGCAGGTTGTCGCGCTGAACCGGGTCGAGTCCGGTCTCGAGCGTGAGCTGCGTCATGCCGATGATCGCGTTCATCGGCGTGCGGATCTCGTGGCTCATGTTGGCCAGGAACTCGGACTTCAGCCGCGCGGCGCTCTCGGCCGCCTCGCGCGCGGACTCGAGCAGCAGCTCGCGCTGCTTGCGGTCGCTGAAGTCGTCGATGATCCAGATGGTGCCCTGCGTCTCGTCGGCGGGATCGACCGCGCGGCCCATCAGGCGGCACCACAGCGTGCTGCCGTCCTTGCGGCGCAGCGGCAGCTCCAGGTCCAGCGTCCTGCCGGCGGGCAGCGTCTCGCGGGCGCGTTCGCCGATGGCCGCATAGGCCGCCGCGTCGGGGTAGATGATGTGCGCCGGCTGGCCGTCGAGCTCGCGCTCCTCGTAGCCGAGCAGTTCGGTGAAGCGGCGGCTCACGCGCTCGAACTGGCGGTTGCGCGTGCAGGCGATGCCGACGCCGGCATGCGTGAAGATCACGTCGTGCAGGCGCAGGCCGTATTCGAGCGCCCGCTCGACCTCCTTCTGCCGCGTGATGTCGAACACCAGCACGTAGAAGCCCTGCACCGTGCCGTCGCGCACATCGGGGATGTAGTGCGCCTGCGAGTGGCGCACGCGGCCGCTGGGGCTGGTGATCTCGCGCTCGAACGACACATGCTCGCCGCGCAGGGCCTGCTCCATGTAGGGCAGGTTGGCCTGGTACAGGCGCTCGCCCAGCACCTCGCGGATGTGGCGGCCCTGGATCGCATCGGGGTCGACGCCGAACCAGTCGCGGTATTCCTGGTTGCAGAAGCGGTTGCGCATGGAGGCGTCCCATGAGCCCACCATCGCCGGCATGTTGTCGAGGATGGCACGCAGGTCGGCCCGGGTCTGCAGCACCAGGCGCTCCGCGCTCTTGCGCGCCGAGATGTCGAGCACGATGGCGCTGTAGTAGCGGCGCCCCTCACGCAGCCAGCTGCCCAGCGACACCTCCACCGGCTTGCCGCCTTGGCCGTCTGCGCAGGTGGTGGTTTCGAACGACGACACCGCCTGCCCCTGCGCGAGGCTGGCCTTGAAGCCGTCGAACACGTCGCGCACCGCCACCAGTTCGTCGAGACGGGTGCCCGGCAAGTGCTCCATCGACCGGCCGAACAGCGAAGCGCTGGCGCCATTGCAGAACTCCACGCGCCCCTCTTCGTCGACCATCAGCATCGCCGCGCTGGCCGATTCGGCGAGCGAGCGGAAGCGGTCTTCCGCCTCGGCATGCGCCGCGCTCATGCGCTCGGCCAGCACCAGCGCCTCCTGCCGGGTGACCGACAGCGAGCGCACCACGGTGAACATCAGCAGGCTGATGATGGTGCCCGCCACGAGCATGATCTGCGCCTTCTGCGTGTCCACGCCGGCCTCGAAGGCGGGCGTGGAGCGCATCGTCGAGCTCCAGCGGCGGCCCGCGATCTCGATCGAGCGCGCGGTGGCGAACTGCGGCGCCGAAGGCCGCGCCGCATCGCCGGGATCGCTGGTGTACATCAAGGCCTGCGGCGCCGGACGCTCGCCGTCGAAGATCGACAGCGACACCGCCTGCCGCTCTTCGTGGCCCACCGCGCCGCTCATCAGGTCGCCCATGCGGAACGGTGCATAGACCCAGCCCTGCAGCGCGGCCCGGCGCTGCTCCGGCGTCTGCAGCGCCACCCCGTGCCGATAGACCGGCACGTACATCAGGACGCCCCACTGCTCGTCGAGGCCGTTCTCCTGGAGCAGCCTGACCCGGCCCGAGACGGTGGTGTGGCCGGTGTCGCGCGCCTGCTCCATCGCAGCGCGGCGCACCGGCTCGCGCAGCATGTCGAAGCCGAGCGCGCGGCGGTTGCGTCCGTCTTCGGGCTCGAGGTAGAGGATGGCGGCCCGCTCGCCGCCGGGCAGCAGTTGCGCGAAGCCCAGGCCCTGGATGCCGGGATAGCTCCGGTCGATCTCCAGCGATTCGACGTACTGGTGCCATTCACCCCGGTCGACCTCGACCGACGCATCGAACAGGCCACGCCCGCCGCGCAGCGCCTGCTCGTACACGCTCATGCGCTCGTGGATGCGACCCTCGATCGCATCGGCCAGCGCCTCGAAGCGCTCTGCCGCGCCGCGCTCGGTGTCGAGCGCCACCAGATGCCAGCCGACGAGCGTGCCGCCCAGGCAGGCCAGCAGGATCGCGGTGGGCGCCTGCCAGCCGCGTTGCGGCGCCGCGTCTTCGCAGCCGCCCGCCACCGGCCGCAACGACGCGGCCAGCACCATGCCGGTGACGGTGCACAGCGAGATGAAGCCGTCGAGCGAGATCAGCGAATCGTTGACCGTGGCCTTGGCAAACGGCCCCATGCCGCTCAGCGTGGCCGCGATCGCACAGCCGGCGACGAGAAAGCTCGCCACCGCCGCGCCGGGCCGGCCGTGCCGGTGGGCGCTCCACGCGATGAACGCCACCAGCAGAAAGGTCACCAGCCGGTCGGCGTGGTCGGCCCGCCAGGCGCCGCCGAAGCTCAGCGACACCGCCACGACGCACAGCGCCAGGGTCGGCAGCCAGCGCGACAACGGCTGCAGGCGCAGCGCACGGGCCTGCAGCAGCAGCGGCGTGACCACCAGCAGGCCGGTCACGTCACCCAGCCACCAGGTGGCCCAGACCGTCGGCGAGAGCCGCACCGGCACGATGTTCAGCGACACCAGCGTGGCGACGCCGCAGGAGGCGGACACCAGCGCACCTGCCAGCGCCGCAGCCACGAACACATAGATGCCCTGCGGCGCGTCGAAAGGGCTCCCCGCCACGAAGCGTCGGCACACCGCAGCCGCGACGCGCGCTTCGCCCAGATTGCCCACCGCGATGACCGCCGATGCCATGACCGCGGCGCCCCACCCTGCTGCGCCGGTGGCGAGAAACGTCGACAGGTTGGCCGCAAAGGCGCCCAACAGGATGCCGCCACTCAGCCGGACCCCGCCCCACAACAGCGCCGCGAGCGCCAGGCCCGAGGGCGGCCACACCGGCGAGGCATTGGTCGACTGGAACGACAGGCCGAGGCTGGCTCGCGCAACCACGAAATACACGACCGCCAGCAGCAGCACGCGCATCAGGCCGGAGCGGTACGGCGACATCGATGAGGCTTGGAGCATCGTGGACCGGATGATGTACCGGAAAACTTGAAGCGTGGGCCGACACATGGGAGCATAGGCCCGCGATGGCGCCATCACACCCTACCACCCTCCTCGTGGCGTCGGCCAGACCGGACCTGCGGCACCGGCTCGCCGACGCGGGGGCCGAGCTGTCCTGGGTGAGTTCGGCCGAAGCCGCGGTGGAGCGCGCGATGGAAGACAGCCCCGACATCGTGATGCTCGACCATGCGCTCGCCGGCATTGGCGCCGCGGCGGCGGCCGACATCCTGCGCCGCGCCGGCTATGCGGGCGGACTGATCGCCTTCGTCGATGACGACTGTGCGATGAGCGATCCGGCCCTGTTCGACGAGGTGCTGCGGCCACCGATCGAGGCGCCGGCCCTGCAGCGATCGATCGCACGGATCGTGCAGGCTCGCGATGATCCGTTCCTCGACACGGCCGCATCGACGCTGGACCTGGGCGATTTCGAGCGCGACTTCCGGGCCGGCCTGCCTGCGGCCCTGGCCTCGCTGCAGGCCGCGGTGTCGACCGCAGACATCCCCGCGCTGCGCAGGCAGGCCCACAGCCTCAGGGGCAGCGCCGCTGCCTTCGGTTGGCCCGAGATCACCCGCGAATGCGCTGCGATCGAGGAGCAGATCGACCGAGGCGACCATGGGGGAGCGCTCGAGCGGGCCACAACGATGATTGCCGCCGCCGAGGCGACGCTGAACCAGGGCGGACATGAATAAGCCGCAGGCCGACATCCCGCGCATCCTTGTCGCCGACGACACCAGCGACAGCCGGCAGCTGCTCGTGCGCCTGCTGCAGCGCTTCACGCGGGCCCAGGTGATCGAGGCGCGCAACGGCGCACAGGCGCTCGATGCCTTCGGCGCCCATGGGCCGGGCCTGTGCTTTCTCGACATCGACATGCCCGAGGTCGACGGCCTCGCCGTGCTGCGCGAGATCCGCCAGCGGCAGCCCGGCACCTTCGTCGTGATCGTCAGCGCGACCAGCTCGTTCGGCAACGTGAAGGAAGCGCTGTCGCTCGGCGCCGGCGGCTATGTGGTCAAGCCCTACAGCGCACGGCGCATCATCGAGGTAATCCGCAAGTACGAGGCGCTGGCCGGCTGCCCGCTGCTGGTGGACGAGGCGCACTGAGGCCGCGCACTCCCGCGGCTACCATGCCGCCTTGCGGCTGGCACGCCGACAAGACGACGGGAGGACAACTTGCGGAGAAACCGAACATGGGCAAGCCTCGGCCTGGCCTCGATGGCATTCGCACTGCCGCCGCTCCACGCCCAGACCGCAGCCTCGGCGCCCGAAGAAGCCCCGGGTGAATTCATGGCGCGGCACGAGCAGACCATGTACCGGTTGAACGTGCAGCACGCGATCGTGTCGACCCGAATCCTCACGGTGGCGTGGCCGTTGAAGCCGGTCGAGAAGCTGGTCGCCCAGAAGAAACCGCTCGAGGGCGACGCAGCCAAGGTCCTGACCCTGCACACGCAGACGCTGATCGGTGTCGGTGCCCCGCTGTACGAGCTCGAAGTGCCTGCGCTGCATGCGGAATGGAACAAGACGATGAGCCTGATGGACCGTGCCGAGTCCGCCGGGCTGTACCAGCCGCCCGACGACCTGCGCAAGTCGCTGATCGTGTGGCGCGCGATGCGCGACGAGCAGGCGGCGATCGACGACATGCCCTGGGTCAAGGGGCCGTCCCTGGCCACTCTTGACGCGAACCTGGCCGAGTTCACCCTCCCCGAGGGCGTGTGGTACCTGGCCCCATCGCAATGCGCTGCACTGGCGAGCAAGCGCAGCGAGATCCGCCGGGCCGCGAAGGCTGCATTGACCGGCAAGCCCGCGCCCGAGCCTCCCGATGCCACGCCGCCCGGCATGGCCTGCCTGCGTGCGGCAGACCGGTCGTGGAACGCATCGATCGCGGTCGTCAACCGCGGCCATATGGACATGGATGCGAGCCTGCGGGCGCGGTCCGGCATCTTGCTGAACCACGTGCGGTCCCGGCTCAACCCGATCAGCCACCTGAAGTTCGACAACAACGGCGCCTATTCGGAAGCCGCGGTGCGCTGGGTGGTCCCGCCGCAGCAGGATGAAAGCCGGGCCACTGCCCGCTGGGCGATCACCAACGGCATGCAGCGGCAACCCATCGGCATCGACTACGCGTTCATCAAGTTCGGCGCCTCGCAGCAGGTGCTGGTCTCGAGCGACCGGCTGCGCGCAGCCGAGGTGGTGGCGCAGATCGACGGGCTGCCCGAAGGCTATACCAAGGAAAGGTTCACGCCCGAATACGCCGTCGCGCGATTGCAGGAGGCGCTCGCACCGCTCGAGCAGTCGCTCGCGTTCCGCCCCGGGCACCGGTACGAGGACGCCGACAAAAGCACGCCGCGCAATCCCAACACGATCGACTTCCTGATCACCGGCAACCCGAGCCCGATGGAGCAGGCGGTCAGGCGGATGATGGCCGACGACGAGCGCAAGCGCAGACCCCCGGGCAACCTGCTGCTGATCGTGCTCGTGATCGCGGCGATCGTCGTCGCGGCCAAGGCGCGTGAGCTGAAGAAGGCACGAGAGTAGGCCGACGCGCCATCCCCAGATTGTCGAAATCACCCGCGCGAACTTCCCTCGTCTTGCGGATGCTCGCCGCATCGCCTTGCCCGTCCAATAGCGCCAACGCAACAAGGCCAGGGACACAAGGCGAACACCATGATCTCGATCCACGACACTCTGCGCGTCAAGCCCATCCATCCGATCTACGCGGCAGGCCCGGGACGAATGCGCGTCGGCGCGCAGGCCGATCTCACGGTGGAGATCGAAGACGACGATGACCAGAAGTTCATCACGCTGTGCCGCCTGCTCGACGGCAGCCGCAGCGTCGGCGAGGTCGTCAGGACGATGCTGGCCCGCTTCAAGGGCCTGGACGAGGACGAACTGCTCGAGGTGATCGAAGGCCTCGACCAGGAGCGCCTGATCGAGAGCGCGGCGCGCAGCGACTACGACGATCCGGCGCATCCCAAGCACCGGTACCTGTCGAACGTGAACTACTTTTCGGTGTACGCCGATTCGGAGTCGCAGCGCGGCGACATCCAGGACCAGCTGCTCGATGCCAAGGTGCTGCTGCTGGGCCTGGGCGCCGGCGGCTCGCACATCCTGTCGCAGCTGGCCTCCATCGGCATCGGCAAGATCCGCGCGGTCGACTACGACAAGGTCGAGCTCACCAATCTCAACCGGCAGATCCTCTACTCCGAGGCCGACATCGGCGCGCTCAAGACCACCGCGAGCCTGCAGCGCATCAAGGCCTACAACTCGCACATCGACATCGAGGTGGTCTCGCGCAAGATCGTCAACGAGGCCGACCTGCGTGATTTGATGGACGGCATGGACCTGGTGATCTGTGCGATCGACGAGCCGCCGTTCCAGGCGCAGATCATCGTCAACACGGTGGCGATCGAGAAGAAGATCCCGTGCATCTACGGCATGTCGCAGATCACCAGCGGCCGCTTCTTCACAGTGCTGCCGCACGAGAGCGGCTGCATGGGCTGCCTGGTGGTGCACTACACGCAGAACGATCCGCAGTTCGTCGACCAGTTCATCGCCTTCCAGGAGCTGAACTTCAAGAACCCGACGCTGTCGTTCGCGCCCGACGTGGCCCGGCTGTGCGGAATGATCGCCTCCGAGGCGGTGCGCGTGCTCACCGGCTACCTGCCGCCCATGGGCATCGGCAAGCAGATCGAGCTCTGCTTCGAGACCAACGAGACGCAGACGCTCACGCAATGGCCGCGCCACCCCCGGCTCTGCCCCGTGTGCGGCAACGGCCGCCACGACGACTGGACGGTCTTCAAGTACCTGCGCGACAAGCGCGCGGCCGAAGGCACGCTCTGACCCGAATTGCTCCCATCCGGGGCGATACCCCGCCACAGGTGTTTGTGGCTCATCACGATCTCACTCAAGGAGAGAAACATGAAGCTGAAAATCCGCCGCTACGAGAAGCTGGCCGCCCCCCTGGCGAGCTGGTGGATCATTTTCTAAGCACCGCTTGGAAAGCACTGCGGGGCGGTTCGCCGCCCCGCGGTCGAAAGGCTCACGGTGTCCAACACGCTGTACCTGCAGCACCTGCCGGCGCTGATCGTCCACGAGACGGACTGCGTCAACCTGCTGTGCGACCAGAAGACCTACCAGCTCGACCGCACCGATGGCGAGATGCTGGCGCACCTGCTGAGCCTGCGCTCGCTCGACACGGGCCTGCTCGCCCGTTACCAACACCTGATCGAATTCCTCGCCGAGGAAGGCCTGGCCCGGCTGACGCCGCAACACTGCGCCAACAGCCTGAGCATCAAGGACTTCCGGCACGCCGAGGGCACCACGCCCTGGCTCGCGCTGCGCAACGCCTGCCTCGCGTTCATCGGCCTCACGGCCCTGGTGGCGCTGCTCACGCTCGACCACAGCGCACCCGGCTTCAAGGCCACGCAGGCCGCCCATCCCTGGGCCGGCTTCTGGCTCTTCGGGCCGATATTGCTGCATGAATCCGTGCACCAGCTCGCGGCCTGGGCCATGGGCGTCAAGGGCCGGCCCGGCATCGGGCTGCGCGGCTGGCTGTTCCTGGTGGCCACCGTGACCTTCCCCACGCTGTACAGCCTGCCGCGGCACCAGCGCTGGCTGCCGATCCTGCTGCCGATGTGTGTCGATTGCGCGATGTACTGGCTGCTGCTGCCGCACGCGGGCCACGACATCGCGGCGCTGTTCTGCCTGTCGTATGCCGCCGGCATCTTCTGGCAGTTCCTGGTCTTCCTGCGCACCGACCTCTACCTCTTCGTGGCCACGAGCTTCAACCAGCCCAACCTGAACCAACTGGCCCGCGCGATAGTGCGGGTGCCGCGATCGCACGAGCCGCTGCTGGCCTCCGAGCGGCATGCGCTGATCGGCTACTTCGGGCTGCTGGCGGTGTCGGTGGTGATGGTGGCAAGGCTGCTGCAGGTGCTGCTGGCCTGACCGGCCGGCCCGGCATTGCGCTTGCTGGTGGCCAGGCAGCCACCCGACGAGCCCGCATGCCGAGCCCACGCCTTCTTCCGCACGCCCTGCGCCAATCGATGCTGATCGCCTTGGCGACGGCCTGCATTTCGCTGCCGGCGCAGCAGCGGGTGGACCCGCCGGCCCAGCAGATCACCATCACCGCCGCACTGCGCAAGGCGGTCGAGAAGTCGTACCGCAAGATGGTCCACGGCATGGACTACTTCGAGCAGAAGCGGGCCGCGATGGCACCGCAGGCCTCGCTGCGCTTCAAGCTGCTGCCGCGCAAGCGGGGCACCGACATGGACCACATCGTGCTCGAGGTCATCGGCTCGAGCTTCAGCCGCGAGCTGCCGGTGGCGCCCGACCACACCTTCGTGCTCGACCGCGACCCGAAGGCGCTGCAGGAAGACGCGGTGGTGTCGGCCAACCGCCGGCAGCTGAGCATGACCTGGCGCGCCGAGATCCGCACGCCGGGGCTGCCGCCCGGCACGCGCCGGCTGGGCGACCTGCGGCTGGAATGCGAGGTGGGCCTGGAGGCCGACCTGGTGTCCAACAGCAACCCGCTCGGCCAGATCGCCGGGCTGTTCACCAGCAGCAGGAGCTATTGCGACAAGCCGGACACGATGTACCTGTTCTTCGCCGAGCGGCCGCTGTTCAGCGTGACGCTGGTGGCCGGCAGCCGGCGCGAGGTGCTGCCGCTCGACCGGCTGTATGCGATGGCCAGCGACGACCCCGGCCTGAAGGACGACCTGCCCTACTGCGACTGCGAGGTGCTGGTCGACCGCACCTATTTCCTGCCGCTGGGCGACCACGGCTGGCCCGACGACACGCGGGTGGAGTTCGAGTACATGGACGGCCGGCCATGAACCGCATCGCCACGCTCGCAGCCAGCCTCGTACTGTCAGGCTGCGCCGTCTTCGGCCCGTCCGGACCCTCGGCGGACGGTCGGGGAACGGTGCACACGCCCACCGGCGGCACCCTGTCGCCCCAGGCCGCGATGGACACCCTGGCCATCGGCACCAGCACCAAGGCCGACGTGGTCGCCGCGCTCGGCCCGGCCATCGTGATCCCGTTCGACAGCGGCTACGAAGTGTGGGCCTACCGCTGGCCCGGCGCCGACCGCACGCCGCGCGCCGCCACCGAACTGGTGCTGCTGTTCGACCCCGCCGGCCGGGTGGCCAAGGCACGCATCCGGCCGGGCTACGCCACCGGATCGCGGTAAAAACCGGGCATGCCGACGAAAGCCCCGCCGCCCGGCGACATTCCCGCTCCCCAGGACCCCGAACTGCTGCGCCGACTGCTGCGCGCGAAAGACCGCATGGATGCCGCCTCGCACGAGGCGTGGCCGGTGCAGCGGCTGGCGCAGGTGAGCGGTGTGTCGGAGGCGCATTTCGCGCGCTCGTTCAAGCAGGCCTTCGGCGTGCCGCCGCACCGCTACCTGCTCACCCGCCGCATCGAGCGCGCCACCGCGCTGCTGCGCGACACCGACCAGCCCATCACCGAGATCGCGTTCCAGACCGGCTGGGAGAGCCTGGGCACCTTCGGCCGCACCTTCCGCGACATCACCGGCGAGAGCCCGGGTGCGGTGCGCTCGCGCGCCCGGGCGGCGGCGCAGGCGCTCGAGCGCGTGCCCGGCTGCATCGTCAGCGCCGCGCACCGGCCCGACCTCACGATCGCAGTTTCGGAGAAGCGGCGCCAGGAGGCCGGCGATATAAAAACGCCTCCAACACAGGAGGCTCCATGACCCAAGGTATCGATGTCGTCGGCATCTATGTGCGCGACCAGGACGAGGCGCTCGAGTTCTACGTCGGCAAGCTCGGCTTCAAGGTGCACACCGACGTGCGCAACGGCGACTATCGCTGGCTCACCGTGCAGCATCCCGACCAGCCCTCGTTCCAGCTCGGCCTGTTCAAGCCCGGCCCGCCGGTGATCGACGAGGCCACCGCGCAGGCGGTGCGCGCCATCGTCGCCAAGGGCGCGATGCCGCCGCTGGTGCTCACGGTGGACGACTGCCGCGCCGCCTACGACCGCATGGCCAGCCGCGGCGTGGAGTTCACGCAGGAGCCGGTCGACCGCTACGGCACGGTGGACGCGGGCTTCCGCGATCCGTCGGGCAATGGCTGGAAGATGATCCAGGCGCGGCGCTGAACCCGCATCAGCCGCGCGCCAGGCTTTCGAGGTAGGCGCAGAACATGTCGGCCATGGCCCCTGCATAGGCCTTGATCTGCGCCGGCGTGCGCGGGCTCTCGGAGAACTCCTTGCCCACCGCGGTGAGGGTCGACGTCACGAGACGGGCCGCCTGATTGCGCACGCGCGCCGGGGCGCGAGGCAGCGCCTCCTTCATGAAGGCCGAGACGATGCGGTCACCGCCTGCCCGGGCCTCCTGCGCCTCGGGCGCATCGCGGTACAGCGGCGCCGCGTCGTGCAGCGCGGTGCGCACCGCGGCCTCCTCGCGCTCAGACCGGATGAAGGCATGGACCAGCCTGCGCAGGCGCTCGAGCGGCGGCCGGCGCGGGTCCTGCAGGATGCCGCCGAGCATCTCGCCCGTCTGCCGCCATTCGTCGGCCTGCAGGCGGAAAAGGATGGCGGCCTTGTTCGGAAAGTACTGGTACACCGACCCGACGCTGACGCCGGCCCGTTCGGCCACGCGCGTCGTCGTGAAACGGCGCGCGCCCTCCTTCGTCAAAACCTGAACAGCCGCCTCGAGGATCGCGGCCACCAGCTCGTTGGAGCGGGCCTGCTGAGGCTGCCTTCTAGAGGCGATGGGTGTGCTTCGGCGAGAGGGCATGGTCGAGGCGCGCAACGCGAATAGGAAATCTGAAGCTTCCTTCATATTATGAAGCCCTCACTCCCGAAGGAAGCTTCATGACCACGCTCACCACCCCACCGCTGGCCTCCCTGCTCGACCGCTTGTTCGACGAAGCCGAGGCCAGCCTGCCCCGAACCAGCAGCGCGATCGCCGACCTCTCGGAGGCCGAGCGCACGAGGCTGATGCGCAGCAAGACCGAGTACCTCGCGCTCTATGCCCGGCTGAAGGACCTGCCGCTGCCGGTCTCGCGCGAGACCGGCGCACTGCTGTATATGCTGGCGCGCAGCAGCGGCGCGCGCACGATCGTCGAGTTCGGCACCTCGTTCGGCATCTCAACGCTGCACCTCGCCGCGGCGCTGCGCGACAACGGCGGCGGGCGCCTGATCACCACCGAATTCGAGCCCTCCAAGGTGGCCAAGGCACGAGAGCACCTGCAGGCTGGCGGCCTGCGAGACTTGGTGGAGATCCGCGAAGGCGATGCGTTGCAGACGCTGGCCGCCGGCCTGCCGGACACCATCGACCTGCTGCTGCTCGACGGCGCGAAGGCGCTCTATCCCGAGGTCTTGGCCCTGGTGGAGCCTCACCTGCGGCCCGGCGCGCTCGTCGTTGCCGACAACGCGGACCACAGCCCGGACTACCTGGCCAAGGTGCGCAGTCCGGACAGCGGCTACCTGTCCGTCCCGTTCGGCAGCGACGTCGAGCTGTCGATGCGGATCACTTCGCACTCCCCGTCAGCCGCGTGATCCCCATCGCCTTGAGCACGTACTTCTCGAACACCGGCTCCGGGCTGCCGGTCTTCATCTTGTAGAGAAAGTACTTTTCGAACGCGACCTTGGCCAGGTGCACCCACCGGCCCTTCCTGAACCAGCTCACGTTGCGTGGCGGGATCTGCGGCAAGGCCACGAAGGCGGCGCCGGTGTCGCCCATGTCGGCCAGGCAGATCGCGTTCCAGGTGGCGGTGGCGGTGGCCGGCTGGCCCTTCAGATCGGCCGCGATGTTGTGCACGATCGCGCTGACCATCGATTCGATCATGTAGCCGGTCTTGGGCGCGCCGGTGGGCACCGGCGTGGCTTCCACCGGCGGAATCGCCACGCACACGCCGGCCGAGAAGATGTTGCGGTACTTGCGGCTGCGCTGGTGCTCGTCGATCAGTACGAAGCCGCGCGGGTTGCACAGGCCCTCCGCCGCCGCCACTGCCTCCACGCCCTTGAAGGCCGGCAGCATCATGCTGTAGCTGAAGAGCAGCTCATGCGCCTTCTTCACCTGGCCCTGGTCATCGAGCTCGGTCACATGCATCTTGCCGGCCTCGACCTTTGTCACCTTGGCGTTGCAGATCCACTTGATGTCGTGGTTGCGCAGCTCGCTCTCGAGCATGCCCTTGGAGTCGCCCACGCCGCCCAGGCCCAGGTGGCCGATGTAGGGCTCGGAGGTCACGAAGGTGATGGGCACCTTGTGGCGCAGCTTCCGCTTCTGCAGGTCGCGGCTGAAGATGAACGCGAACTCGTAGGCCGGGCCGAAGCACGAGGCGCCCGGCATCGCGCCAATGACCGCGGGGCCCGGCTGCTCGATGAAGCGCTGGTACTCGGCCAGCGCCTGCCCGGCATGGTCCACCGTACAGATCGACTGCGTGTGCCCGCCGTGCGGCCCCGAGCCCGGCACCTCTTCGAAGGCTTGGCGCGGGCCGGTGGTGATCACCAGGTAATCGTAGGCCACGCGACGGCCGTCTTCGAGCTCCACTGCATTGCCTTCGGCATCGATGCGCACCACCGGCTGCGCGATGAATGCGATGCCCTTCTTCTCGAGCACCGGCCCGATCGGTAGCGTGATCGCCCCGCGCTCGCGCCAGCCCACCGCCAGCCAGGGGTTGGAGGGCACGAACTGGAAGTAGTCCACCGCGTTGATCACGGTGATGCGGTGCTCGCGTCCAAGCGCGGCCTTCAGCTCGTAGGCGGCCGGCATGCCGCCGATGCCAGCGCCGAGCACGACGATGTGGGCGCCGGCCATCTCAGCAGCCCGGCTTCACACCCAGCTTGCGCAGGATGCTCTCCAACAGGCACCAGCGTGTGAATGCGCTCTGCAGCAGGTTGACACCGACGAAGGCGGTGAACGCCAGCCACCATGAGCTCACGTACAGCGGGCTGCCGGGCAGGCCCAGCGCCAGCGACAGCAGGATGAAGAGGCCCGCGAACATGCGGACGAGTTGCCACGAGGTCATGCCTGTGCTCCTTCAGGGTTGGCCACGAAATACAGCAGCGGGATCACCACCAGCGTCAGCACCGTGCTGACGAAGATGCCGAAGATCAGCGAGATCGCGAGCCCGTTGAAGATCGGGTCGTCGAGGATGAAGAAGGCGCCCAGCATCGCGGCCAGGCCGGTCAGCAGGATGGGCTGCGCGCGCGTGGCGGCCGAGCGCACCACGGCCTGCTTCAGCGGCAGGCCCTGCGCCACCTGCAGGCGGATGAAGTCCACCAGCAGGATGGAGTTGCGCACAATGATCCCGGCCAGCGCGATCATGCCGATCATGCTGGTGGCGGTGAACGGCGCACCCAGCAGCGCATGGCCGGGCATCACGCCGACGATGGTGAGCGGGATCGGCGCCATGATGATCAGCGGCGTGAGATAGCTTCCAAATTGCGCCACCACCAGCAGGTAGATCAGCACCAGCCCCACCGCATAGGCCGCGCCCATGTCGCGGAAGGTCTCGTAGGTGATCTGCCACTCGCCGTCCCACTTGATCGCGTAGTCGCGCCACGCATCGGCGGGTTGCCGGATGAAGGTTTCGCCCAAGGTGCCACCGCCCGGCGTCTGGATCGCGGCCAGTGCGCCGCGCATCTTGAACATGCCGTACAACGGGCTGTCGACCGCGCCGGCCATGTCGCCCACCACGTAGTGCACCGGCAGGCCGTCCTTGTGGTGCAGCGGCTGCTCGCGCACCGTGTCGCTGAAGCTCACCAGCTCGCGGATCGGCACCACCTGCCCCGCCGCGCCGCGCACGCCCAGCTGCAGCAGCGCATCCAGGTCGCCCTGGCTTTCGGCGGGCAGCTGGATCGTGGCGGCCGCGGGGTACTTGCTCTGGTCGTGCAGGTAGGCCGTGGCCTCGCCGGCAAGGCCTGCACGCAGCGTGCTCACGATGGCCGACTGCGGCACGCCCAGCAGCGCGGCCTTGCGGCGGTCGACCAGCAGCAGCCTGCGCGGCGCATCGGCAATGCCCGAGTCGTCGACGTCGACCACGCCGGGCGTCTGCTCGAACACCTTGCGCACCGCCTGCGCCACCGTGCGGCGGCCTTCGGCCTCGGGCCCGTAGACCTCGGCGACGATGGGCGACAGCACCGGCGGGCCCGGCGGCACCTCCACCACCTTGACGTTCGCGCCGTGGCGGCGGCCGATCTGCTGCAGCGCGGGGCGCAGCCGCGTGGCGATGGCATGGCTCTGCGCGCTGCGGTGGTGCTTGTCGACCAGGTTCACCTGCAGGTCGCCCACCTCGCCGCCCGAGCGCAGGTAGTACTGCCGCACCAGCCCGTTGAAGTTGATCGGCGCGGCGGTGCCGGCATAGGCCTGGTAGTCGGTCACCTCGGGCTGGCGTGACAGGTAGGCGCCCAGCTCGCGCAGCACCGCGGCCGTGCGCTCCACCGGCGTGCCGGCCGGCAGGTCGACCACCACCTGGAACTCCGACTTGTTGTCGAAGGGCAGCATCTTCAGCACCACGAGGCCGAGCACCGGCAGTGCGAGCGACAGCACGATCAGGCCCGCCACGCCCAGGCCCAGCAGCCCACGGCTGCGCTTGCCGCGCCTGTCGTCAAGCAACGGACGGAACACGCGCTCGAAGAAGGGGCCGAGCTTCGCGCCCAGGCCCTGGGGCTGGTGATGGCCTTCATGGCCCGTGTGTTTCAGCCACAGGCGCGACAGCCACGGCGTGACGATGAACGCGATCGCCAGCGACAGCAGCATGCCCATGCTCGCGTTGATCGGGATGGGGCCCATGTACGGGCCCATCAGCCCGGACACGAAAGCCATCGGCAGCAACGCCGCGATCACGGTCAGCGTGGCGAGGATCGTCGGCCCGCCCACCTCGTCGACCGCGCCCGGGATCAGCTCGGCGAGCGACTTCTCGGGATGCAGTGCCATGTGGCGGTGGATGTTCTCGACCACCACGATCGCATCGTCCACCAGGATGCCGATCGAGAAGATCAGCGCGAACAGCGACACCCGGTTGAGCGTGAAGCCCCAGGCCCAGGAGGCGAAGAGCGTGACGGTGAGCGTGAGGATCACCGCGCTGCCGACGATGGCGGCCTCGCGCCGGCCCAGCGCGATGAACACCAGCGCCACCACCGACGCGGTGGCGAACAGCAGCTTCTGGATCAGCTTCATCGCCTTGTCGTTCGCGGTGGCGCCGTAGTTGCGCGTCTCGGCCACCTCCACGCCCTGCGGGATCAGCGTGTTGCGCACGGCCTGCACGCGCTGCATCACCGCATCGGCCACGGTGATCGCGTTCTCGCCAGGCTTCTTGGTGATGGCGAGGGTCACCGCCGGCGAGTCGCCGTCCTTGGTGCCGTGCCACACATAGCGCTGCGGCGGCAGCGGGCCGTCGACCACGCGCGCCACGTCCTGCAGGAACACCGGCTTGCCGCCGCGCACGCTCACCACCAGCTCGCCCACCTCGCGTGCATCGCGCAGGTAGGGCCCGGCCTCGAGCGCCACGGCGCGGTCGCCGCCAAGCAACTCGCCCACCGGCGCGCCCAGGTTGGCCGACTGCAGCGCCTGGCGCAACTCGGCCACGGTGATGCCGGCGCCGGCCATGCGCGCGGGGTCGATCTCGACCCGCACCGCGCGGCCCGGGCCGCCGATGGTGGTCACCTCGCGCGTGCCGGGCACGCGCTTCAGCTCGGCCTCCAGCGTGTGCGCCACGCGCTCAAGATCGAAGGCGCCGGTGTCGGGATTCTTCGAATGCAGCGTGAGCGTGACGATGGGCACGTCGTCGATGCCCTTGGGCTTGATCAGCGGCTCGCCGACGCCGAGACCACGGGGGAGCCAGTCGGCATTGGCGTTCACCGTGTCGTACAGCCGCACCAGCGCCTCGGTGCGCGGCACGCCCACCTTGAACTGCACGGTGATGATCGCCAGCCCCGGGCGCGACACGCTCATCACATGCTCGGTGCCCGCGATCTGCGACAGCACCTGCTCGGCCGGCACAGCCACCATCTGCTCCACATCCTTCACCGAGGCGCCGGCAAACGGGATCAGCACGTTGGCCATGGTCACGTTGATCTGCGGCTCTTCCTCGCGCGGCGTGACCGCCACCGCGAACAGGCCCAGCAGCAGCGCCACCAGCGCCAGCAGCGGTGTGATCTGCGCGCTCTGGAAGAAACGGGCGATGCGGCCGGAGACACCCATCACCGCACCCTCGCCGCGGCCTGCGGATCGAGCGCCACGCGCTCACCGGCGGCCAGTCCGCTGAGCACTTCCACCCGGTCGCCGCTCTGCGGCCCGAGGCGCACCTGCCGCAGCAGCGGCCTGCCATCGGCGCCGATCACGTACACGCCGGTGAGCTCGGCGCGCCGCACCACGGCCTGCGCGGGCACCGACAGCCGGGGCCTGTCGCCGAGGCCACTGCCTGCGGGCAGCCAGGCGCGGGCGAACATGCCGGGCACGGCCGCCGTGCCCGGCGGCAGGTCGAGCCGCAGTTGCACGGTGTGGGTGGCGGGATCGACGGCGGGCAGCACCTGCCAATGCAGCGGCGCGATGCGGCCCGGCGCCATGCCCGGCAGCTCGGCCTGCGGCGCGCTGCCGGCGCGCGGCGCGGCCGTCTGCGGCACCGCGGCGGTGACGCGCAGCCCCGCCGGGTCGTACATCGTCAGCAGCGGACGCCCGGGCATCGCCATGTCGCCCAGCACCACCTGCACGTCGGAAACGATGCCGTCGTAAGGCGCCTTCACGGTGTAGAAGCCCGATTCGGTGCGCGCGGCGCCAGCCGAAGCCAGCTGTGCAGCGGCCTGCGCCTGGGCCGACTTGTGCTGCGCCTCGGCGCGGTCGAGCGCGGCCTGGCTGATGTAGCCCTTCTGGAACAGCTGCTTCTGCCGATCGAACTCCCGGGTGGCCGCCTCCTGGGCCGCGCGCGCGGCCTGCACCTGAGCCGCGGCCGCACCGGCCTGCTGCTCGGCGGCACGGGCATCGAGCCGCAGCAGCACCTGCCCGGCCTTCACGCGGTCGCCCGCCTTCACCGGCAGCGCCACCACCGCGCCGGGCACCTGGGCAGACACCACCGTCTGCCGCACCGCCTCGACCACGCCGTCGTATCCGGCGGCAGCGTCGGCCGGGCCTGCGGCCACGGTTGCGCTCGCGAGTGCGGGCGGGGTCGCTGACGCAGCAGATGCCCAGACCACCCCAGCGAAGGCGGCAGCCAGCAGCACCAGGCGCATCGGCTTGCAGTTCATGTCTCGGGGCCTCCCGCGGTTTCCTTCAGGTTCAATATCGTTTAGTATTTAACTGAATAGCTAAATAGTCAAGTAGATGCTTGGCCACGGGCTTTCGAGGAACATGGCCGATGAGGCATCATCCGGATCCAGCACCCAACTCCTGTCTCCCCATGGAAGGCTTGCCTCCTGAGGCACTGTCGCAAGTCGCCGCATATTTCCAGGCCCTGTCGGAGCCCACGCGGCTGCAGATCCTCAACCTGCTGCGCAGCGGCGAGCGCAACGTGGGCGAACTCGCCCAGGCCTGCGGCTACACCTCGGCCAACATCTCGCGCCACCTCTCGCTGCTGATGCAGCACGGCCTGGTCGCCCGCGAGAGCCGAGGCACCGCGGTGTACTACCGCATCGCCGACGACTCGGTCTATGCGCTGTGCGACCTGGTCTGCGGCAGCATCGCCCGCCAGTTCGAGCGCAGCGCGCAGGAGCAGAAGGCCTTCGCCCGCGTCAGGGCGTCAGCCCCTGCCAGGCGCGCGCGCCGCCCCTGAAGCAAGTTCTTCCGAGCGGCCTGCAACTCTTGCCGCGTCGGCACCTGCCGAACGGCCCCGCTCCCGTGGCATGCCGCAAGGTATGACGCTTGCCGCTGCGGCAAGCCCGCCGCCATCCACACGCGGGAGGAGATGTGCATGTCGCCCTCGCTCCGCTTCGCCACCTACGGCACGCTTGCGCTCGCCGTCGTGGGCGCCGCCTTCGTCGTCACCGCCGATCCGCTGCCGCCCGACACCACCTACCGCCCGCTGCCCACGCTGCCCTTCTCGGCCGTGAAGGCCAACGACGAGGCGCAGAAACCCAAGGTGATGCAGCGCCAGCAGGCCACGCTGGCGCAGCGCTACGACCTGGCCAACCGGCCGGTGCCGGGGCTGATGATGTCGGGCGGGCGCAAACCGGTGCAAGGCGGCGTGCGCGTGAAGCTGCCGGCGGGGGTCACGTGGGAGATGCTCTCGCGCTTGAACCCCGACGAGATCCGCGAGCGCAACCTGCTGCCCGAAGGCTTCAAGCCGCTGCCGCATGTGAAGCAGGCCACCGGCGGCCAGGTGTTTCCGCAGGTGCAGATCGACGAGATCGCCCGGCTCGAGCAGCGCGACCTGCGACGCTTCGACGTCGACTTCGACCTGCCCGACCACCTGACGCCGGAGTTTCCGCCGCCGATCTTCCTGACCACGCACCCCGAGCTCGGCGACGTGTCGCGCGGGCAGCTGCTCTCGCTGCGCAACTTCTACGAGATCCTCACCGGCATCGTCACACCGGTGCAGATGGAAGGCATGCGGCTGCTGCTCACGCCGTTTCCGCAGGAAGAGTTCAACCTCACCGAAGACCGCAAGGTCGCGCTGCCGAGCCAGGGCGTGGCCTGCATGGACTGCCACGCCAACTTCCACACCAACGCGGCCTTCCACCTGACGCCGGACATCCGCCCGCAGGCCGCCCGCTTCCGCCTCGACACCACCAGCCTGCGCGGCCTGTTCAACCAGCAGATCCACGGCTCGAAGCGATCACTGCGCTCGGTGGAAGACTTCTCCGAATTCGAGCAGCGCACCGCCTACTTCAACGGCGACCACGTGAGCGCCACCCGCAAGGGCCCCAACCTGCCCGACCGCACGAACCAGGTGGCGATGATGGCGCAGATGCAGAACATCATCGACTTTCCCCCGGCCCCCAAGCTCGACGTGACCGGCCGCCTCGACCCCGCCAAGGCCACGCAGCAGGAGCTGGCCGGTGAGCGCATCTTCATGGGCAAGGGCCGCTGCATCGAATGCCATGTGCCGCAGACCGCCTTCATGGACCAGCAGATGCACGACCTGAAGCTCGAGCGCTTCTATCGCATCGGCTCCACGGTCAACGACTTCGTGCAGCTGCCCGACGGCCCGATCAAGACCTTCACGCTGCGCGGCATCAAGGATTCGCCGCCCTACCTGCACGACGGCCGCCTGCCGACGCTGGCCGACACGGTGGAGTACTTCAACCTCGTGCTCGGCCTCAAGCTCACCGAGGCCGACAAACAGGCCCTGACGGCCTACCTGTTCACCTTGTGACGACGGAGGCCGCAATGATCAAGCACTGCATGGCCCTGATGCTCGCTGCCGCGGCGTGCACGCCGGCGATGGCGCAGCTCGGCAACCCCGCCGGCATGATGCCGGCATCGCCACTCGCCGCGCCCGGCCAGCCTGCGCCGCACACCACCAACGTGCAAGACCGCCTGTTCACCGAGCTGATGAGTGCCGGCGGCGTGGCGGAAGTCGAATCGGCCCAGCTGGCCGAAGCCCGCTCGCGGCATGCCGGCGTGCAGGCGCTGGCCAAGCGCCTGCACCAGGACCATGCCCCCGCCAACGATCGGCTGCTCGCGCTGGCAAAGCAGGATGGCTTGGCACCGCAAGCCATGCCCGATGCGGAGCACAAGGCCACTCGCGCCCGCCTCGAAAGCCTGAACGGCAGCGCCTTCGACCTCGCCTGGCTGCAGGCCCAGATCGTCGACCACCAGAAGAGCGCGACGCTGCTCGAGTGGGAGATCGACCAAGGCCAGGACGCTGAGCTGCAGCGCTACGCGGCTGCCCAGCTGCCCACGGTGCTCGACCACCTGAGGCAGCTGCGCGAGCTGATCGCCCAGCTGAGCGGCGCGGGCGGCTAGCGCGCGCTCTTGCCGTCGAGGCTGTCGATCCGGCGCTGCAGCGATGCCTTGCGGCGCGGATCCTGTTCGCGCTCCAGCATCTGCCTCAGCAGCAGCGACTGGGCCTTGTCCAGCGCTCGCGCGGGCTCGACCTGGACATCGGGCTGCACGCCGGTGCCCTCCCAGCTGGTGTGCGTGATCGGGCTTACCGCACGGCCCGTCGGCACGAACATCTCGAAGTGCGGCGTCAGCCGGTACCGATCGCCCGGGTTGGCGCCACCGCCGGTGACTTCGCCGACCAGCGTGGCGCGCTTCAGGTTCTTCACGTCGTAGGCGAACTCCTCGCCGCCGGAGAAGGTCTGGCCCGAGACCAGCACATAGACCGGCTTCTTCTGGCCGAAGCGTCGGCCCGGCACCCACTCATGGGTCCAGTACTGTTCGACCCGGTTCCCTTCGCGCCAGTGCAGATCGTTGAGGTGCGTGCGCTGGTCGAAGAGATAGCTCAGCGTGAACGCGACGGTCGACGGATCGCCACCATGGTTCTGGCGCAGGTCGACGATCAGCGCATCGGTGTGGGCCAGCAGCGTCATGGCCGCGGTGATGGTCTCGCCGGCATCGGGCAGATCCGCAAATCCCTGCAGCTCGATGTAGCCGATGTTGAACGGCAACCGCTCGACGCGTTCGACACCGAAGTTGTGCTGCCGCTCCATGTCGCGCATCGCAGCCTTCTCTTCGGCACTCGGCTCGGCGTCGGTGCGCGGCGGCAAGGGCTCTTCGCTGTATTCGACGTGGATGTGCTTGTCGTGCGTGACCTTGACGAGTTCGCCGGTCAGCTGCTCGGCCAGCGCCTGGCCGGTAGTGGCAGCGTCGAACGCATGGGCCTTCAGCCTGGCGCGCAGGTGCGCCTC
Organism: uncultured bacterium; assembly: GCA_966212505.1. Taxonomy (GTDB): domain Bacteria; phylum Pseudomonadota; class Gammaproteobacteria; order Burkholderiales; family Burkholderiaceae_C; genus CAMLIZ01. The sequence goes on along the minus strand of CBIHRS010000014.1, from coordinate 2,629 downwards.
CACCTTCCTGGCGACCTCGGGGTACACGTAGCGGCTGTTCATCTGCTCGATCACAGCATCCGCCACCGCGGAAGGGTCGGTCTGGGCCGATGCGAGGTTGGTGAGCAGGAGCGCGGCGATGGCCGCGGCGCAGTGCAGCGTCGGGTTTTTCATCGGATCCGTGTAGACAGAGAGTGGCGAAGGCCCGCACTGTCCTCACGAACCGCTGCGGCCGCCAGCTGCCTGCGACGAACTGCACGACGGTGATGACCAGCCGCACCACAAGCCGATCAACCGCACAAATATCGCCTCCCCGTCAGTCACGGGGAAGGCGTTTCGCGAGAGGGAGCGCGCTGGAACACGAACACGTCGCCAGGGCTCCACACGTGCCCCGGCCACGACCTGTAGCCCCGCAACCAAAGCGTGCCGTTGATTCTCCGAAGGTAAAAGCCCTTCGGCGTGGATTCCTCCGCGTCGAGCGGAGGAGACGCAATGGTGACGGAGCCGGGCGGCGCCTTGTTTTGCGTGGCAGGTTGGCCGGCAGAGCCTTCAGGCTGATCCATATAAACCAGACGAAGATGCGGCCCCAGTTCGATGGGACACTCGGCCAAACCTCGCTGCGACGCGGCCCGGACAATTTCATCGTACGTGCCGCCATCAGCAAGGCCGAGCCCGGCCACGGTGGCGCCCACGATTTGAATCTGAATACTGGCCGACCCGACCGTGAATCGCGGATCGTCGAACAGCTCGAGCGCCAGAGGATTGAGCTGGATTCCGTTGGCCGACAGCGCCTCGAGCAGACGTGCCTTGTCGATTCCGCCAATGCAGACAGCGCCGCTTGAAAGGACACCCCCACTTTCGGGCACGTTGGGACCTGATGGCGAGGTCAGCCCGCAGGGCGGACATGGAAGCGCTGCACGACGCCCCGCCACCAACCCTCTGTGACCTGGAGCTCGTCGAACCGGCCCGCGGTAAGCTCTTCGATCACACAACGCCAGAAGGCCTGGGCGGCAAGGTTCTCGGGCATTTGACCGACTTCCCAGGCACCCGGATGCGCGCTCAGTACGTAGCGCGCCAGCGCCCGCCCAAAACCAGCCCTCCGGTAACGCTTGAGAACAAAGAACTGTTCCATCCAACAACCTTCGGTCTGCGTGATGCGCGCGGGCGCGACCAAGGCGAAGCCTGCATAGCACGCACCTTCAATGCCGACATAGGCGTGGAAACCGATGCCCGCTTTGTGACGCGAAAGATCGTACCCATACCGGCCTTGGCTATCCACCTCTTGAAGCCAGATGTCTGAAAGCTCGTATTGATACAGCTCCAGCATCTGCTCCAACGCCGGATAGTCGTGCAAAAGGGCTTTGCGGAACTCCATGTTGCGTGCAGTGTGCCAAAAGGCCTGAACGTATTCCCTGGGGTTCCCACTGAACACTTCCTTTGTTAGGTGGAAGTGTCAACGATACTCAAGCAAGCTCCCCGTCCCCTTGACGGAGGGGTTAGGCAACAGCGGCGCAAAGAGGACGGACTTCATTCCTTCTCCGGCTGGTTGCTATAGCCCGGCTGGAAGCCTGAAAATTTTTCAAGCGCTCGTAGCTCGCTCCATTCAGCGTCGCTGAGCAGGCCGCTTGATCCAATCCACCAACTTGGCGACCCCACTCGGAAGTAGACATCATGCTTTGCCGGCCCAACGGGGAGGAAATCATCTGCCAGATCAATGACCACTCCGTGATACTCAACGTCGAACCACTCAAGAAAGACTTCGAACGATGCGTGATTGGGTCGCTCTGCTAGCGACCGGAAGCAGTCTTGAAGCAGAAACTCAAAGACTCTAGCGAATCTTCCGTTTTCTCGGATATAGGCGAGGCATTCGTCTCGGTTTTGAAGGTTAGGAACCAGAACGACGTATTGATCTTCGACTGAAGATGCCGTGCCACAGAAACGACGGTACGGCTCTCGCGGTCGCAAGACAAGCGAGGATCGATTGAGCGACTTCATCATCATTGTTGTCTAACGTTCGACATGAGCGGCAGCTTGCGGCTTGCCAACAGCTGTCCGCTCGATGGAGGGGTTAGGCTCGTGCGGTGAAAATCCGCCATGACTCGCGTTCGGCTCATTCTTCTGATTGGAGTAGCAAGCCCGCCATCGCACATGCGTAGGCCGCAATCGGACCGAGTCGGTCCGTCAGGTACGGCATGGTTGATCGCGCCACTGAAGGCCAAAAGCACCAACTGCCTTCGAGCTGATTGGGATCCGGGTCGTCGCATGCTAACGGAAGAAGAAATTTCAGCATCTCATGAAACGAGATCTCGCCGTCGAAGTAGCGGCTCGCCACAAACCCTACGGTCAAAACCTGCAGTTCCTGAGGATCAGTATTCCACCAATCAAAGCCGTGGATCGCGGAAGAGACCGCCAGAGCTTCCTTTCTCGATTTCGCCATAGAAAGGCGGAACAACCACTCGCCATGGGCACCCACGTCGATTAGGAATTGGCGATCCGCCCAACGTTGCCAATCTCGACTTGCACACGGCGCATTCGCCGTCAAGAGTGCAACCCAGATCTGCCGCGCTTGAACCAGAGTCATGGGGTTCGATGAGGCCTAACGAATGAAAGGGACTTCCCCGTCCCGAGCTGGCCGCGATGCGGCGAACGG